>NZ_JBLVPZ010000011.1:0-134047 GCF_048286555.1 Flavobacterium cryophilum
TGAATACATTGAAATTTGGTACAACAGAAAAAGGAGACATTCTGCTTTGAATTATGCAACTATTGAAGAATTTAACAATCAAATTAATTACAAAAATGTAGCTTAACTTAATGTGCACTTTTTATTTGCATATCCACTTACCATAATTTGAATTCGCTTCCATAACGATCTTTTTTATGTATCGCTATTTCAGGACCGGACATTTCCTTTGAACCTTATCAAAGTTAGTCATGTAATTAGATTTCATAATCTTGAAAATTACAGGTTAACTCTCCTTCACTATCCATAAGATTATGTTTAGTAATATCCTCAATCATTTAATCTTTGAGTAATTTCGTTTTAAAGAACTCTAAAAAATAATTTCCTGTTTTTAGTTTTTTATCTTCTTGTAATGTTTATGTTGTTTTATGTATTTTCAATTTAATGTTTTATACATCATAGCAGTGGCAATATTTGCTGCTCTTTGTTTTATTTCCGATGCTTTTTCTCCAATAAATAATTCATCAACCGTTTCGTCGAACAAGCTATTCCAATGTTGAAAATGCGCTTTTGTCATTGTACTTTTTTGATGTAATTCCTTGTGTTTGGCCATAGGATTTCCGACAAAATTACCTGTCGAAAACATAATATTTTCCCAGAAATCATACATTTTTGGCAAATGTTTCTCCCAATTTACCTGAGCTACTTCTGTAAAAAAATACCCAATTTTGGCGTCAATTTTTATTTTATCATAAAAAGCATTTATGAGCTTTTCAATATCGGCTCTGTTTTCTATATCTGTTTTCATCTGGAGATTTTATCCTTTAAACAATAAACACAAACTGTCTTCAATAGCTTCAACCGAATGCAAAACTGCTACTGGAATATCTTTTTCATCATATAAAAAGAGTTTTTCTTGCTGATTCAATTCTTGATAAATCACTTTTCCTTTTATCACTACTAATTTAGCGGGAACATCTGTTTTATGCGCTGCTAACGTCATTCCTTTTTTGAAAGCAATAACCAATACTTTACTGCAAGTCGTATTCTGAACAACTTGCGCTACTGGATTAACAGCATTTTCCAGTTTTTGAAGAATATCTTTAAACATTATAAATCTTTGTTTTTAAATTTGATTAATGAAATGAAAAATGGAATAACAATCCACAAACACAACAGCGAAAAAGAAAGTAGCAATCCCAAAGAAGTCCCAAAAAAATCTTTGAAAATAGCTCCGGTATACCCCATCATTGCGGAAACATCCAAATGTAACAAAATTTGAATTCGGGCTAAATCTATTGGACTTAGTGCCGTAACGCCTATCATTGCTTTCTCGATTGGATAATCTGAAAATTGAAACAACAAATACAAAATTATTCCATCAAAAAGCAATGCAAAATACAACCAGCCCATTATGGCAATTCCTATTCCTTTTGCTTTGTCTCTAGTCAGTATCGAACTTAAAAATGCCAAAGCCACAAAGACTAAAGTAATGAGACAACCGATAATCAGCATCATAACTCCTATTGTATCTGGCGCATTAATTAAAAGCGGAATTCCTGCCCCAATAAAAAAGGCTAAAACCATTGACAAAGACAATCCCAAGAATAAACTAAGCCATATTTTCTTTCTTTTAATCGGCTGGCTCAACAAAAGTTCTATGAACTCGGAACTATTGTATAAATAAATGGTCGCAAAAAGGATCGAAACTAAAGGAACGGTAAATAAAATAATATTTAAAATTGTCAGTAATCCTTTGGCAGAATTATCTTCCAGGCCAAATGAACTCCAGGAAAGAATGGCTAAAATAATTGCGTATGCCAGTATAATCTTGTTTTTCAGAATGTCTAAAAAAATGATTTTAATGATTCGATTCATTGCTTTTGTTTTTTAGAATTTTAGCAATTGCTTTGGATATTTTTTGTTCGTTTGTGGATGCCAATAAATCAGCGATGGTTTGATGAAAATGTACCGTTCCATCTTGCATATAAATGATTTGGGTAATCAAATCATCCAGTTCGCTCAAAAGATGGGACGTAATCAAAATGAGTTTTCCCTTTTCTTTTTCTTTTATAATTTTATCTTTCAATATTTCGGAAGCTAATGGATCTAATCCAGCTGTAGGCTCGTCTAAGATTAACACCTCAGGATTAAATAAGAAAGCCAACGTAGCACTTACTTTTTGCGTTGTTCCACCCGAAAGTGTCCGCATTTGTTTGTTCAGTATTTTTTCGAGTTCAAATGCTTGGACTAAATCTTCATCTAAAACTTGAACCGAATTTCGAATTTTTTTAATCATTTCAATGATTTGCCCCACTGTCATATAATCCGGATAACGGCCTATTTGCGGCATGTATCCTATTTGTTCCCGATATTTAAATTGTTGTAAAATTGATTTTTCATTGAATAAAATATCTCCTTTCGAAGGAATTACCATTCCCAAAATACTTTTTATCAAAGTTGTTTTTCCACAGCCGTTTGGACCAATTAAAGCAATGCATTCTCCTTTGCGAAAGGAAAGATTAATGTCATTTAAAACCTCTAATTTTCCGAATTTTTTATATATATTTTTTATTTCAATCATAATGGTAAAGAGTGCATTAATGGCGAATTGTCTATGAAATTATCTGGAGTTATACTGGGCAACACTTTCTCGGATTTATCCAAAAGCGTTATCATGAAACTCCGGAACAACAACATCGCCGAAGGGTTATATTCAACCAAAACCGCGAATAAACTCAGCGGATGATACGGCACATCGCCAACTCCATTTTTGTCTAAATCATATCCTTCGTATTTATCCCAATAATTGGTGTCGAACGTATTTAAAACTAAACTTCCGTTAGTTCCCATATCAAAAGTATTCCCTATAAAATTATTATTCACGATTTCATTGTCTACGCAACTGGCTAGGATTTTCATCGCCCAACCGTTGGCTTCAAATACATTTTTTTCAATTCGTATTCGATTGGTTCCTTCCATGTGAATTCCAGACGTGTTTTTAGAAAATTTATTTCCAATAATATGGCTGTCTGTGATTTCCTTGAGGAACAATCCATATGCACCATCGCCCCAATTTTCTTCGAAATAGTTATTGAACATCTTAACATTTTTGGTAAACATCACCGCAACTCCAGCGCCGTTTTTCTTAAAAATGTTAGTAATGTAAGAATCGTTATGAGAGAACATAAAATGCAAGCCATAACGGATATTGTTGGTCGAAATATTTCTCCAGATGATCGAATTGGTAACAAATTCAAAATAAATCCCATCCCGATGACCGGTAATCGTGTTGGCAATAATTTGGAGATTCTCACTTTTCCAACAATGAATTCCATTGCCTATTTGCTGTTCTTCTATGCCATACGCTGCAATGGTGTTGTTTTTTAACAGGCAGTTTTTACCATTTTGGATGTAAATTCCAAAGAAGTTATCATCTAGAATATTGTTCTGAATAATAACGTTATTTTTGTTGTACACTTTAATCGCACACGGATCTTCCAGTGTAGCATAACCTGATTTTATCACTTTAAAACCTTGTACAACTACGCTATCCGCTTTAATAGAAAGTACTTCGTATTTTTTTTGACCATCTAAAATTGGATATCCCTTACCCAGAAAAACAATTCTTTTATCGATGATAATATTGCCTTCGCGATAAACTCCTTTATGAACTAAAACGGTGTCGCCTGGTTTAGCCAGACTAAGGGCTCTTTTTATTGATTTTATAGGTTTATTAGCGCCTACTTCAATCAGATGCGCATGAAGGAATGAAGAAAAAAAAAGGAATATGTAGAGAATATTTTTCATTATTTTTAAATAGAAAACCATCTGAATCTAATTTATAAACACAATGTGTAATTTCTAAATGATTCAAAAAACGACTGGTTTATTTTGTAAGTACAGTTTCCCAAGTAATGGGTTTTGCGTTTAATTTTATTCCAAATTCCGTTGCTTCATTTTCAGAAGAAAAAGCGATAATTGAGCCTCTCATAGGACTCTGAATAGTGCCTCCGGAACGAAAAAAAGCGGTTTTGGCAGGAATTAAAACATTGTCTTGCGTGTAATCATTCACATAATAGACGGCTACTTTTGTACTGGAATTTTCTTTTCCATAATTAACCATACACATGATATCATCAAATTTATAGATACGACCTTTTTCAGTAATCGTTTCTGCCCCATATTTCCCGCTGGCTATAGTCATTTTACAGAAATCGCAGTCATCCACATTTAATTTTATGGGATCAGCTTTGGTAGAATTCGAACAGGACATAAAAAATAAAGACAAAAACAGTATTAGAACTGTTGCTGTTTGATGCTTTTTAAATTTTTGTAATAGATTAGATTCTTTGACTACAATTACAAACAATAAAAATCCTGAAATAATTAACATCCATCCTCCAATATCCGGAATAGAATAAGCGCCGAAATTCAGGAGTTGCTTGTATCCTATTAATGGCGGCTGATAAGACATGCCCGGTACTCTGATTGCCGCATTCGGATCCAGATTATGTCCGTATTCATAGTTCCAGCGGTAAAAATCTACTCCTGCTAATATTCCAAAAAGAATAAATGAAATGAATAACGCATAAAGTGCTTTTTTCTTAGCAATTATTGCAACTATTAAAGAACAAAATGCGAAAAAACCAATGATATAAGGCAATATGGTAAACTCGACAAAATCCTCTTTATGCAAGGTCTTCATTCCAATGTAATGGTTCAATCCATTAATAATCTCGACATCCCCAGCGATTTTATTAGCATGCAACTGCAATACTAAACCCTCAGGATATTGAGGAGCTGACAATTCAATTCTCCACATGGGAACAAAAACAGATGACACTAATAGCACCATCACCAACAAAAGCATCACTTTTGAAAGCGTTGAAATTTTTGAATTATTCATGATTTTTTGATTAAAAAAGGGAACAAACTAAATAATTTGTTCCCTCGTGAATTTGAAGTAATTCTTATTTAGCTGGCATATTGGTTCCTAAGCTAGAGACTAGGGGAACACTACTTCCTGCAGGAGAAACTCTCAGATATCCTGACATTTCCTGGTGTAGTGCACTGCAAAAATCAGTACAGTAGAAAGGAAAAATACCTACTTTTTTTGGTATCCATTTTAAAGTGGCTGTTTCACCGGGCATGATTAATAACTCGGCATTATCAGCACCTTTTATAGCAAAACCATGTGGCACATCCCAATCTTGCTCTAAATTAGTGACATGGAAATACACCTCATCACCTAATTTTACCCCTTCAATATTATCAGAAGCAAAGTGAGATCGTATAGAGGTCATATATACATGAATTTTTTTGCCTTCTCTGACTACTTTAGTTTCTTTTTCCCCTTTGGAAACATATGGGTGATTGTTTTCTTCAATTTTATAAAATTTCAACTGACCATTGTTTCTGATTAAATCAGCTGGCGCAGATTGTGCGTAATGTGCTTCACCAATAGTTGGATAATCCAGCAGAAGCTTCATTTTATCGCCACTAATGTCAAATAACTGGGCAGCTTGCGCTAATTCCGGGCCTGTTGGCAAGTATCTGTCCTTGGTTATTTTATTGTAAACTACCATGTATTTACCATATGGTTTTTTACTGTCTCCACCAGGAATAGAAAGGTGTCCAGGAGAATAATAAACAGGTACTCTGTCTAAAATTTTCAATGATTTAATATTCCATTTCACCACTTCTGAAGATACAAAGAAAGTCGTATATGCATTTCCTTTTCCATCAAACTCAGTATGTAAGGGTCCTAATCCCGGTTTTTTAACTTCTCCGTACAAAGCTGCCTCATATTTGATAACCGGAATACCTTCATAATCGCCATCAAATTGTTTTTTGGCAATAGCATTTTTCATTTTGTCAAAACTAAAGACAGGAATTAAAGCAGCTAGTTTTCCTGAACCTACTATGTATTCACCTGTTGGATCCACATCACATCCATGAGGTGATTTTGGACAAGGAATCATATAACAAATATCTTTTAACATTTTAGAATCCAATACTAATACTTCAGTTCTCATTTCAGATTTTGCTGTATGTGTTTTTTCATCCCATGTATTATGAACATATTTAGCCTTTATTTTTTTACCTTTTCCCGCTTTGATATATTCTTCGGCTTTTTTCCAGTTTACTGCCATTATAAAATCTTTGTCATTCTTTGAGGCATTCACTTCCAGCAAAGTATTGGCTTGTTCTGAATTATAGCAAGAGAAGAAGAACCAACCGTGAGATTTGCCTTTACCAGCATGACTTAAATCCCAGTTCAAACCAGGAGTTTCAATTTGGAAAGCAATATCCATCTGACCTTCCTTACCTACTTTTACAAAACTCAAATATCCTTTAAAATTTTCTTTGTAGGTGTTAATAGGCACATCCCCGTTAGCATTATCAGTAGGAACGCTAAATCGGGTTCCAGCTACTACATATTCTGTGTTTTCAGTAATGAACGGAGAAGAGTGATTTCCAGCACTATTTGGTAATTCAAGTATTTCAACTGTTTTGAACGTTTTTAAATCAACACGGGCAATTCTGGGAGTATTATTGGCATTGGCAAAAATCCAACGACCATCTACCTCACCATTAGTTTGAGACATATCTAGATGATGCTGATCGTCCCAAGGCACATAACCATGAGAGGTATTCAACATTGGTTTTGTTTCTTCGCTGTATCCATACCCACTTTGAGGATCTTGAGAAAATATTGGAACTACTCTCAATAATCGTGCACTTGGTAAACCATAAACGCTCATTTGTCCGCTAAAACCTCCTGAAACGAAATTATAGAATTCGTCATATTTTCCTGGAGCTACATAGACTTTTTGAGCTGCATCTCCACTTACAGCATCGCCTGTATCTTTAGGTCTGCAAGAACCAAAAAATGCACTTACCAAGACTATTGAAAGACTTGTTTTTATAAAAATATTGTTCATTTTATTTGGGTTAAATTATTTTACGCCGTCATTTTTACGCATAAACTCGAGTATATTTCTTGCGTCAATATCTGTCAAAGATTGATTTGGCATACGAACCAAACAAAGTTCCAATTGTGCTTGAAGTTTTGGATCTTTATCAATCATTGGGTCTGGATTAGTGATAAAATTCATAATCCATTCTGGTTTATTTCTCTCAGTAACTCCTTTCCATCCTGGACCTACTAATTTTTCATCAGTTAATTTATGACAAGAAGAACATTTAACAGATTGAATTTTTTCTCCTTCGGCTGCCATTGCCTGATCCAATTTATCGCCTAAATCAACTGATGTATGTTTTCCCAGACCTCTGTTTGGGTCATACGTGGATGGATCACTTGAAGTTGTCGCGGATTCCTCAGTAGGCGCGGCACTGTCTTTCGAAAAATCATCGTTGGTTTTGGTTTTATCACCACATGAAGTTAACATTACGAATGCAACTACAAAAAAAGTTAATTTGTACATATAAATTGTTTTAAATTTGTTTAACAAATGTGCGATTAGATCAGGGAATTAATTATGACTATAATCATACTTAACTATTTATTTTTCTTTTTAAAATTAATTAGTGCAGTAAAATTCGGGTTCTGTAACGTTTGTAAATAAATCTGATTGATTCATTAAATTTATAATTAGCGCTATTCTCCGTACCAATAAATACTGGGAAGGAAATTATACAAATCACAGGCTTTTAATATTTCACTACAGAAGAATATAATATGTGGTCAATCAAATCCATAAATAAAAAGTATATTGGCCTCAATAAAATAATAACTGGTAACAAACAATCCCCTCAACTACAACCATAACCATGAGAAAATTTTCAATCCTGCTACTGTTTTTAATACAAATACAATCTACAGTCGCTCAAAATGGAACAGAACCTATTACTATTACAGACATGTTGAAAATCAAAACTGTTGGTAATGTAACCTTGACACACGATGGAAAAAGAGCCGCTTTTACAGTGACTGCCATTGAAGCTGATGAAAATAATAGATTAGATTACAAGTATCGCACCCAAATTTTTACTACCGCTACCTTGAACAATTCTGTACCCGTACAACTTACAACAACTACAGATGGTGCTACTCGACCGGCATGGAGTCCCGACGGTAAACAAATTGCTTTCATCCGTTCTGTAGCGGACAAAATGCAAATTTTTATATTGTCGATGGAGGGTGGAGAACCCATACAATTGACAAAACATAAGTACGGTGCTGCCAATCCAAAGTGGTCGCCAGACGGTAAAAGCATACTTTTTTCATCAAGCATCCCACTACGAGAGTTCCTTCAAGACTCTGTTTTAAACAAATTAAATACAGTTCCTACATGGAACATAGAAAAACCTGGTTTTAGTAAAAATGAAGACTTATTACCAAATAAAGAGAAACCAAATCCTAATGGAAGTTTATCAGAGATAAGAGCTTATTTAGATAAAAATGCAACAGACAAAAAAGCAATTGTCTTGAACAAATTAAACTTTCAAAGTGAATCAAATGTTTCTTCAGAAATGAATTTCAATCACTTCTTTGAAATAAATGTTTCTAATGGTACAGAACCTCGTTTAATTACTAAAGGATTTTATAGTTTTAGTACTGCTGATTATACACCAAACGGGAAACAAATACTTTTATCTGGAGATGTCGACAGCACTGAAAATCCTGATCGGTCATTAGAAAGTGAGATTTTTATGGTGGATACCAATGGCGAAAATTTTAAGATGATTCTAGGCGAAAACGGGAAAAGATACAGTGGCGCCACGATATCT
This sequence comes from Flavobacterium cryophilum, assembly GCF_048286555.1. NCBI lineage: Bacteria > Pseudomonadati > Bacteroidota > Flavobacteriia > Flavobacteriales > Flavobacteriaceae > Flavobacterium > Flavobacterium cryophilum. Next base: position 8,737 of record NZ_JBLVPZ010000011.1, read on the forward strand.
CCATCAGGGAAATGGCTGGCTTTCTTGTCCAGTACTACTTCTTTTATTAGTGTTCCTTCCTTGTCCATAATGCCTATGAATGGTACCGAAAAAGATATTGTAACAATCCCTTTTGATCGAAATAAATCGAATCTTATATGGAGTAAAGATGACAAATACCTGTATTTCACCTCTCAAATGAACGGTGGCAATGTACTGCACAGAATGGACCGATTAACAAAAAAAATAGATGCTTTATCCAGCGCTGATGCTGGTATTTCTAGTTTCGACATTGCAGATAATACGATTGTATATTCTAAAACTCAGGTGACAAATCCTTCTGAACTATATTTTGCTGATGCCAATTTTAAAAAGGAAAAAAAAGTAAGTAATTTTAATGAATGGGTTACAAATAAAAAAATATCCATTCCTGAAAAGAAAACATTCATCAATGATTTAGGAATGACTGTAGAATATTGGGTAATGAAACCATCCAATTACAAACCAGATGAAAAACACCCGTTATTGTTAGAAATTCATGGCGGCCCAGCGGCAATGTGGGGTCCTGGTGAAGAAAGTATGTGGCACGAGTACCAATATTTTTGTAGTAAAGGATACGGCATCGTTTATAGTAATCCAAGAGGTTCGGGCGGATATGGTTTGGAATTTTTAAGAGGCAATATCAATGATTGGGGCAAAGGACCTGCAAGTGATGTACTGACAGCGTTAGACAAAACCGTTGAAGAAGGTTGGGTAGACAGCTCCAAGTTACTTATTACAGGAGGGTCCTATGCTGGCTACCTGACCGCTTGGATCATAAGTCATGACAATCGTTTCAAAGCGGCTTGCGCGCAACGAGGTGTATATGATCTTAATACCTTTTTTGGAGAAGGAAACGCATGGCGATTAGTGCCAAATTATTTCGGAGGGTATCCATGGGAACCAAAAGTGAAAGAAATTCTCACTCGTGAATCACCCATAACTTATGTTCAAAACATCACAACACCGTTCATTATTTTTCATGGTGGCAACGATCGCCGAACCGGTTTTATCCAGGCAGAAATGATGTTTCGTAGTCTAAAAGTTTTAGATCGCCTAGTCGAATTTGTAGTACATCCGGGTGCAACTCATGAAATTACTCGAAATGGTGACAATCGCCAACGTATGGATCAAATGCTGCGAACTTATGAGTTTTTTGAAAGATCGATTGAAAAAAAATAAAAGCAACTGATGCTTATACGTGCATCTGTTGGAATTTAAATCTTAAATTTATAAAAAGCCCTGTACATTATAAAATTACAGGGCTTTTTTTTGCGTTCGAAAGAAAGGTAATACTGGTTTTTCATTTTTATTTCTGATGTCGTATTCGATTGTAAATCTTCTGCGTTTTCAATGAAGACATCTAGTAATAATTTAATGCAACCAAAATTAAATTTCGTGTAATTCAATTATTGTTTTTTTCGTGTTCACCATTCCTAAACTGAAATAATTTTGATTATTCTTATAATTAAAAAACATGCTCTCGTCAAAACAAGTTGTTTTGACTATCTTTAAAGAACTTTAATATTCAATCATGGAAAAACAATCATATAAAAATCATATCCGGTACTACCCACCTCATCATTTTGTATATTACCCGATAATAATGACATTGCTAGCTTTCAGCGTGTATTTTAGTTGCACTTCCGAAGACAAATTGATATGGACTTTTATTAGTGGAATCTTTGTCGTTCTTTTTTGCTTAGCCTTTATGTTGCGCCAACATTACGCGTTGACTTTGCAAAACCGAATAGTTCGGCTAGAGCTTCGGTACCGCTACTTTTCTATAACAGGAAAACGATTGGAGGATTTTGAATACCAATTAAATGATGACCAATTGTTTGCCTTGCGATTTGCACCAGATGAACAGCTTCCTACTCTTGTGGAACGAGCGTTCGATGAAGCGCTTTCAGGAACAGCAATTAAAAAAGCCATTAAGAATTGGAAAGCAGATTACGACCGAGTTTAATATTTTAAGAATATTTTTCTCGAATTCTGAATTGTTTAGCTACGGAATTTTGTTTCTTTGTTGTGCAAAAAAATTGTCTTAACCTTGAATTTAAAGCCTATAAATGCCCGAATATTTTCTAGATAATGAATACAAAAACCTCATTTATAACGAAGAAGAAGTCAATTTTAAGGAATTTGAGTGCTGCACATTTACCAATTGTAATTTCTCCCAATGTATATTTCTGGCAGTAACTTTTATTGACTGTACTTTTACTGATTGTACTTTTAGTAACGCCAAAATAAATTATGTAGCCTTTAGAACTGTGACTTTCAATCGTTGTGAAATCAAAGACGTCAATTTTTCCATGTGCGATAAATTAATTTTTGAGATTGCTTTTAATAATTGTATTTTGGATTTTTCCAAATTTTATACCTTAAAACTTAAAGGGACTTCATTCACTAATTGTAGTATTATTGCAGTTGATTTTATGAGCACTGATTTAACCGAAGTTCTTTTTGATAATTGCGATTTATACCGTTCTGAATTTGCAAAAGCAATTGCCAATAAAGCCAATTTCAGAACGAGCTATAACTATACAATTGATCCAAAAACAACAAAATTAAAAAAAGCGGTCTTCGCTTTAAAAGGATTAAAAGGATTGCTTTACAAGCATGAAATTATAGTGCAGTAGTTACAGCTTTTTTTCCATTTTGTAGTCTTCCATCAAGTACCCGTTGCCAATCTCAATATTTTCTTCGACAATGATTTCGAAACCTAATTTTTGATAGAAAGCTACTGCTTTATTTAAGCGATTTACGTTTAAGGAAAGTGATGTGGACTTATTTTCTTTGGCTAATTTTTGTATCGAATCTATTAATAATGTACCCATTCCTTTTCCTTGCGCTTCTGGCAAAATATAAATTTTATGAATTCGGGTTACAGCTGCATTCTTGTAATTATGTTCGATCGCAATAAATGCTAAAACTGAAGTGTTCTCATAAGCCACATAAAACAATTGCTCTTTTTTCTGAATTTGTTTAATTAAAGATTCATCTGAATAAATCAAATCCATCATATACTCTAATTGCTCTTTAGACAAAATTTCATGATATGTTATCGGCCAAGTTTTATTAGCAACATCTTGAATTGTACTTATATCTGCTATTGAAGCTTCTTTTAATGAAATCATTGTACTGTATTTACGTAAATTATTACAATTAAAGCAAATCTCCTTTTGGAAAAAAAACATAAAATTTAGCTCCAACATTTGGTTTTGCTTTTACTTTTATAAATCCTTTGTGATTCTCTACAATTCTACTACAAATCGCCAGCCCAAGTCCAGTTCCTGCATATTTAGGGTCGGTTTCTAAGCGCTTGAACAACAGAAATACTTTATCTGAATACTCTTGTTTAAAACCAATTCCGTTATCAGAAATAACAATTTTATAGTAATCCTGTTTACTAGCAATTTTATAATCCTGCATTTCTTTATCGGTGATTTTTTTAGCACTAATACTGATTTCGGGAGCAATATTTTCTTTACTATATTTAAGAGAATTAATAATTAAATTGATAAATAGCTGTTTAATCTGAAAAGGTATCCCTTTAATTACAGGTAAATTTCCAATTGTAATGTTGGCTTTTTTATCATCAATAGTAGAAGACAAATCTTGAAGTATTTCCTCTAGGACTGTGTTTAAATTAGTTGCTACAAAAACTTTGTCGCCTTTTATTGTTCTGGAATAATTCACTAAATCAATTAATAGTGTCTGCATTCTATTCGCCGTTACACGAATTTTAGAAAAATATTCTTTTCCTTGTATTGTAAGCAAATTCAATTCTTTTTCTTCTAATCTGGAAATAAACATTTGAATCTTGCGAAGCGGTTCCTGCAAATCGTGACTTACAATATTATTAAAAGCCTCAAGTTCTGTATTGATATATTTAAGTTCTTTATTGTTCGCTTCTAATTCAAGGGTTTTCTTATATTGATTTGTAATATCATAATTCACGCCTATTTTTATCAAATCTCCATTCCCATTCTTTGTAAAACTTCCAACGCCCATAATGTATTTAACATCCCCTGTTGGAGTCAAAAATCGAAATATCATAGAAGTAGATTGATGATTTATTAACGAATCAGTGTGTACTTTAGTCACATATGCTAAATCATCCGGATGAATATAAGGTATTACATTTACAACATTAGGTTCGAAGGAATTGGGACTGACTCCCATTAACCGAAAAAGATTATCCGAAAAAGTGTATTTATTCGTCCCTACATTGACCATCCAATGTCCAAAACCTGCTGTCATTTCAGCAGTATTGTAGGATTCATTCACTAATTTTAATTGGTCATTCGCCTTTTTAAGTTCTTCAATATCAACATTCATTTTTTGGAACGAAAGCAACAATATTAAAAGAGACAGAATCACTAATAAAAAAGCGGTAATGATTGAATCTTGCAATTCAAATTGATGATTGTTATTTTCAAATTCCGTTTTTGTACTTTCAGAGAATATTATTTTAGTGACGAAGGATTTCATCTTTTCAGTAATATGGCTGCTTTCAAGTAACATTTCGTTTAATGCTGCCGGGCTAGAATATTTACTTTTTGCTAGAAGTAATGTTTTCCTGAATAGTTTAAATCTAAGATCAATAAGTTTTTTTAACTGGTCTACATCTTTACCTCTGGCGGTATTATTTACGGTTAACAACTTTAGCTTTGTAACGCTTTCTTCAATTTTACCTCTACTTAAAAATCGGTCTTGCAGGTAGGTGTCTTCTTTTGTAATGATATAACTTCGCAGGCTCGTTTCGTAATTGCTGATTACGGCCAAAAGTTTTTCTAATTCGAGTTGTGTTTGATTTGAATTTGCAATTAATTCAACCGTTGAATCAAGCTTTTTCATTTGAGAATAAAACATCGAGGCTATATAGCAAACAACGACAATTGCAATCGCTAAAGCTATTTTAAAAACTTGTGAATTTTTATACAGTCCAAGAATTTTCATTTATTCCTTATTATATGCTAAAGAAAAAAGTTTCAATATTTAAACCTGAGGTATGAAATTGCCAATTCATATTTACTACCTCCTTGATTACTTTTTTTAGTTTAGAAAAATCATTGGGTTTTTTAATGTAGATATTTGCGCCTTCAATAAAAGTATCTTCAATATCTTTTTCAGAGGAAGAGGTCGAATATATTGCAATCGAAACATCTTTAAAACGAGTGTTTGATCTAATCTCTTTCAGGCAGTCAATTCCTGTTTTTCCTGGCATATTTAAATCTAGAAATAAAACATGAGGTAACTTAATTTCAGGATGTACTAAATAATCCATTAGATCATTACCATCTTTAAATAAAGTCAACTTATTGTTCATTTTAAGCTCCTGTATAGCTTCACTAAAAAAAGTGCGATCATCTTCGTCATCGTCAGCTAAAAGAATGTGCATTGAATCTTGGTGTGTAATCATAAAATATAGGGTGTTTTTATACTTTTATTTAATCGTTATTAGATAACTCTCTTTTTTTACCTACGATTCGTTTAAACGTTGAAGGTGTTAATCCGGTTACTTTTTTAAACTGAGTTGATAAATAAGCAACACTACTATAGTTTAATTCATGAGAAATTTCGGTTAACGTGAGTTTCTCCTCTATTATCAGTTTTTTGGCTCTTTCAATTTTTTGAATAATAATAAAATTCTCGATAGATGTAAATGTATATTCCGAAAAAACATTAGTAATATACCCGTATCTATAGTTTAGTTTATCCGATAGATATTGAGAAATTGTAATGTTTGGAAACTTCTCTTTTTCATAGACAATCTCAATTATCGCGTCTTTTATTTTTTGAATTAGTTGTCCTTTTGGATTATTAATAATTTGAATGCCATACTTTGATAAACTAACTTGAAGTTCTGATAAAACATCGTCAGGAACATTATCTCCAATTTCAATTTGTCCTAAATCCAACAGTTGATATTTAATATCGAATTTTTCTAATTGATCTTGCAATATTGCCTTGCAAGCAATATTTCCATCATAATTAAAATTGAGTTTCATATCAATAAACAAGTATTAGAGTTAAAATTAATTATAAATGTAAATCAAAAAAAATTAATGTGGTAACAAATAATTTAATTTATGAACAAAACAGTATTTTTTTTGGATCCATCAAATATAAATAACTAATTATTATGGCTCTTAAATGTTTTGTTTTTTGCTGATACTTAGCCCCTAAAGTATCCTTAGTAAAAATCAGCCATGAATTGTTTCATTTTTACCGTAATTTGTTATGATATTTTCTTCAAATTTAAGCCATTCTCTCCAGCGCATTTCAACGTCAATTCCTACACCATATTTCCTTGCATAGGTAATAAAAGTAGTGTAATGCCCTGCTTCACTCTCCATCAAATCTCTATAAAATACAGATAATTCTTCATCTTGAATATTTTCCGAAAGCACTTTGAAACGCTCACAACTTCTGGCCTCAATCATTGCTGAAAATAACAACCGTTCCACTAAACTGGACACTCTGCCTCCGTTACTGCTTTTTTTCATGTTTAAATACAATTCGTTCACGTAGTCATCTTTGCGTTCTCTCCCCAATTTTAAGCCGCGTTTAATAATGATATTGTGAACTTGCTCAAAATGATCAATTTCTTCTTTGGCCAAAGCCAACAAGTCCTTCACTAAATCTTGATGCTCTGAATTGTTCGTGATAATGGTAATGGCATTTGTAGCTGCTTTTTGTTCACACCAAGCGTGATCTGTCAAGATTTCCTCAATGTTTTTTTCTACAATATTAACCCATCTCGGGTCAGTTGGTAATTTTAATCTCAGTACTGACATAATTTTAATCTTAAAGTTAGAAAGTCGAATGTCATAAAGCTAAAAGAAAAGTCATAAAATCAATAATCAAAAAAGATAGAATTTATAATTCCACTTCAAGACATTCGACTTTATGACTTTAAAAACTTTAAGACTTATTTAATATACGAAAATAGCTCTTTCGCTCATCATTTCATTTACTTCATTTGCTACGGCCTCGATAACATCCTCGTTCGTATGGTCCATTAAAACTCTGTCAATTAAAGCTACAATAGTTTCCATATCTTCTTCAACTAGACCACGAGTGGTAATAGCCGGAGTTCCTACCCGAATTCCTGAAGTTACAAATGGTGATTTATCGTCAAATGGAACCATGTTTTTATTTACGGTAATTTCTGCTTTTACCAACGCATTTTCAGCATCTTTTCCAGAAATGTTTTTGTTTCTCAAATCAATCAGCATCATGTGATTATCCGTTCCACCAGAAATAATTTCATAGCCTCTTTTTACAAAAGCATCAGCCATCGCATTAGCATTTTTTTGTAATTGTAACGCATAGGTAAAAAATTCATCTTTCAAAGCTTCACCAAAAGCTACTGCTTTAGCAGCAATAATATGCATTAACGGACCCCCTTGATTTCCGGGAAAAACAGCCAAGTCCAATAAAGACGACATCATTCTAATTTCTCCTTTTGGAGTCGTTAAACCAAACGGATTTTCAAAATCTTTACCCATCAAAATTAAACCCCCACGAGGACCACGTAACGTTTTGTGCGTTGTAGTAGTAACAATGTGACAATGAGGCAATGGATCATTCATTAATCCTTTAGCGATAAGTCCGGCAGGATGAGAAATATCAGCCAATAAAATAGCACCTACACTATCCGCAATAACTCTGAAGCGTTCAAAATCCATATCACGAGAGTAAGCCGAAGCTCCTGCAATGATTAATTTTGGTTGTTCTTTTATAGCTATCTCTTGAATTTTATCATAATTTAACCTTCCTGTTTCTTTCTCTACACCATAAAATGAAGGTGTATATAAACGTCCTGAAAAATTAACTGGTGAACCATGGGTTAAGTGTCCTCCATGTGACAAATCAAAACCTAAAATTTTATCGCCTGGTTTGATACAAGCGTGGTAAACTGCGGTATTAGCTTGTGAGCCAGAGTGCGGCTGTACATTTGCATAAGCAGCGCCAAATAATTCTTTGGCTCTGTCAATAGCAATTTGTTCAACAACATCAACAACTTCACAACCGCCATAATATCTTTTGCCAGGATATCCTTCTGCATATTTATTGGTTAAAACAGAACCGGCTGCTTCCATTACTTCGTCACTTACGAAGTTTTCCGAAGCGATAAGTTCTAATCCGTGAATTTGTCTTTCTTGTTCTTCTAGAATAAGGTCAAAAATTTGTTCGTCGCGTTGCATTTTTTTGATTTTCGTTAATTTGATGCAAAAATACAAAAAAACGTTTGGTTAATAGTTAGATTATAATATATTTGATGAGTAATTTTTTAACAAAATAATTAACAAAATATGCCAATAACAGCGAACGATACCAATAGAAAATCCTGGCTAGAAGTACCTATCAATAGTGATTTCCCTATTCAAAATATTCCTTTCGGAGTTTTTCTTACCAAAGAAAATATAGTAACCGTAGGAACAAGAATTGGTGATTTCGCAATTGATTTGGGAGCTTTACAACAATTAAATTATTTTGAAGGCATTGAACTGACCGATGATATGTTCATACAGGACACTTTGAATGATTTTATTTCGGATGGCAAAAAAACATGGCGATTGGTACGAAACCGGATTGCCGATATTTTTGATGTGAAAAATTCGAAATTACAGGATAATACTAAAGACAGAGATATCATAATTTTCAACATGGAAGATGTAGAAATGCAATTGCCGGTGCTTATTGGCGATTACACTGACTTCTACTCCAGTAAAGAGCATGCTACAAATGTAGGAAAAATGTTTCGTGACGCCGAAAATGCATTATTACCAAACTGGCTGCATATTCCTGTGGGGTACCACGGGAGAAGCTCTACCATAGTTCCATCAGGAATCCCGGTTCACAGACCAATGGGACAAATGCTACCAAATGGAGAAACGACACCGGTTTTTGGACCTTCTCGTTTGGTCGATTTTGAACTTGAAACTGCGTTTATTACTACGGATGTCAACATAATGGGCGAAAACATTCCTATAAATGAAGCCGAAGATTATATTTTCGGAATGGTTTTGCTGAATGACTGGAGTGCCCGCGACATTCAAAAATGGGAATATGTGCCTTTAGGACCATTCTTAGCAAAAAACTTTGCTACTTCAATTTCACCATGGATTGTTACGATGGATGCTTTGGAACCTTTTAGAACCAAAGGACCACAACAAGAACCTACTCCTCTTCCCTATTTACAACAAAAAGGAAAACACTCTTTCGACATCAATTTAGAAGTGGCAATTCAACCTGAAAAGGCGCAACCAACTGTCGTTTCACAGTCGAATTTTAAATATTTATATTGGTCAATGTGCCAACAATTAGCACATCACACTTCAAATGGCTGTCGTGTAAATTCTGGTGATATGATGGGCTCCGGAACTATTTCAGGTCCAACAGAAGATAGTTTTGGTTCCATGTTAGAATTGACTTGGGGCGGTAAAAACCCAATAAAAATGAGTGACGGGACAGAGCGTAAATTCATCAATGATAACGACACCGTAATCATGAAAGGTTTTTGCCAAAATGGTCAGCTTCGAATTGGTTTTGGTGAAGTTTCCAGTAAGTTGCTTCCTCCGTTCGTGAGAAAATAAAAAATTAAAAAGATACTTTTCAAAGCCTAACATTTATACTATTTTTGTTAGGTTTTTTTTTGGAATTGATTTAAAAAAACAGCTAATCTGCTTTAAAAACAGCAGAAATTGTTTCAAGAAATCATATACTTAACAGTCGCTTTTATGAAAAAAATTACTCTTTTATTATCCTTGTTTTTTCTTGTTTTCGCTTGTGGAGTGAAACAAACCCAAAATTTACTAGGCTCTGGGAATTATGATCAGGCAATTGACAATGCTGTTTTAAATTTACGAACCAATAAAGATAAAAAAGGCAAGCAAGACTATGTTTACTTGCTTGAAGAGGCTTTCGCCAAGGCAAAAGATCGTGATTTGAATGCTTTAACTTTGCTTGCGAAAGATGCCAATCCTGCTCAATTGGAAAAAATATATAACACTTATTTACATTTGAATTCCCGTCAGGAAAAAATCAAACCGGTACTTCCTTTGAAATTAATTAACGAAGGTAGAAATGCAATTTTCCCATTTGACAATTATAACGATAAAATCATTGAGAGTAAAAATGCCTTATCAGCTTATTTGTATACCAATGCAAAAAAATTAATAGGAACTCGAGATAAAATGAATTATCGAAAAGCGTATGATGATATGGACTATTTAAACCAGATAAATCCAGATTATAAAAACGTTGTACAGCTTATGGACGATGCAAAATATAGAGGTTCTGATTACGTTTGGGTTTACACCCAAAACGAAACTAATACTATAATTCCTGCTCGTCTTCAAAATGACTTATTAGATTTTAGCACTTATGGATTGAACGACAAATGGACTATTTATCACAGTAATAAACAAAAAGAGATCGACTATGATTATGGAATGATAATCAATTTTAGACATATTTATATTTCGCCTGAGCAAATAAAAGAACGAGAGTTTGTAAAAGAACGCGTTATAAAAGATGGTGTCAAAAAATTAATTGATGCCAATGGTAAAGAAGTTCTGGACGAAAAAGGAAAAGTGGTGACCGTGGATAATATGAGAAATGCAACGGTACAAATTTATGAATTCAGACAGTTTAAATCCTGTCAGATTACAGCTAAAGTTGATTACATCACTATTGCTAACAATCAGTTATTACAATCATTTCCTATTACAAGTGAATTTATTTTCGAAAATATTTATGCTACTTTTAAAGGAGATCGAGGTGCGTCTGATGAGAATTATTTCTCATATTTTGATAAAAGAGCGGTAGCTTTTCCTACCAATGAAGAGATTGTTCATGATACCGGAGAAGATTTAAAGACGAAAATAAAAGATATTATCAGCAGAAACAGTTTTAGAAATTAATCAATATCAAAGCTATAGATTTCAGTAAAATCCCTGATTATTAAATAGATCGGGAAATTTTTTAATTAAAAAAAAAAACAACAATACTTCAATATTTTGTTACAAAACACAAAAGCAGTGTTGTGTTTTAAAAATAAGTGTACTTTTGTACCAATGAATAAATCAAGTTTACATATAACTTCTTTGTCGCGGACAAACAGACTTACCACTTCTCCCGAAGTACGGATGCTATCACTATAGTACCCAAGAGCTGTTTCGTATTTTTATTCATTTTTCATTTTCTCTGTTTTGAAATTACCATTATTTTTCATTGGATTAATAAATCCAAATTCCAATACTCAGTTATTACTATGCCAGTGTAGTTCAATTTATTGCACGACCATTAATTGTTTTAATATAGTATTTGAATTTGCCAAAAATGTGTTTCAAAAACAAATACAAAAATCATTTTATAACTCAAAATTCAGCTTTTGAAATGAATATTTCTATCATTATAACTCAGGAAGAACATTATAAGTATTCGCAAGAAATATGCGATACAATAGAATTATCCGCACTATTAAGAGGTACGGGAATTGCTAAAAGAACTCCTGATTACATCCAGAAAAAAATGGAGAATAAGGATGCCATTATCGCATTAGACAATGGGAAATTTGCCGGTTTTTGCTATATTGAAAGTTGGCAACATGGTAAATTTGTAGCACATTCTGGTTTGATTGTTCATCCTGATTACAGAAATTTAGGTTTGGCTAAAAAAATCAAATCAAAGGTTTTTGATTACTCCTTAGAGAAATATCCGGAGGCTAAAGTATTTGGAATCACAACTGGTTTAGCTGTAATGAAAATCAATTCCGATCTGGGATACAAACCTGTACCGTTTTCAGAATTGACCAGCGATCCAAGTTTTTGGAAAGGATGTCAAACCTGTACCAATTATGAAATCCTAAAAAGTAAAGACAATAAAATGTGTTTGTGTACCGGAATGCTTTATGATCCAAAAGAAAAACTTAAAGACCCGCCCAAACATCCATTTAACGTTAGAGTATTAAACCGCTTGAAATCAATTAAAGAAGCATTGTTCTTAAAAAAATAATCCCCTCCCCAGCCCTCCCCAAAGGGGAGGGAGCCAAAGAGAAAAATAAAAAATAAAATAATCATAACAAAAAATTCCCCTTTGCCAATTTCGGCTCCCCCTCCTTCGGAGGGGGCTGGGGGGAGGAAAAAAACAATAATTATGAAAAAAGTTGTACTAGCTTATAGTGGAGGATTAGATACCTCCTATTGCCTAAAATATTTAAAAAACGAAAAAGGATATGAAGTTCATACCGTTCTTATAAATACAGGCGGATTTGATGAAACGGAGCTAGCCGCTATTGAAGAAAGAGCCTACGAATTAGGAAGTGCACAACATACAAATCTTACCATCGTCGATAAATATTATGACAAAGCCATTAAATATTTGATTTATGGAAATGTATTAAAAAACAATACGTACCCATTATCCGTAAGTGCTGAGCGTGTTTTTCAAGCTATCGAAGCGATTAAATATGCAAAATCAGTTGGTGCCGAAGCAATCGCTCACGGAAGTACTGGTGCAGGAAATGACCAAATTCGTTTTGATTTAATTTTTCAAACCATTGCTCCCGAAATTGAAATCATCACTCCTATTAGAGATTTAAAATTATCAAGACAGGAAGAAGTTGATTATTTATCTAAAAATGGAGTTCATTATTCTTGGGAAAAAGCACAATATTCTATCAATAAAGGATTATGGGGAACAAGCGTAGGCGGTAAAGAAACATTGACGTCCAATCAAACTTTACCAAATGAAGCATATCCTTCGCAATTGCAAAAAACCGGAGAAGAGAAAGTGACTCTACAATTTGAAAAAGGACAATTAGTAGGCATCAATGGTACATTAAACACACCCACAAAAAATATCGTTGCCTTAGAAAAATTAGCCAGCGTATATGCGATAGGCAGAGACACGCACGTGGGCGACACCATTATCGGAATTAAAGGAAGAGTTGGTTTTGAAGCCGCCGCACCTTTAATCATTATCAAAGCACACCATTTATTAGAGAAACATACGCTGGGGAAATGGCAACAATACTGGAAAGAACAACTGGGAAACTGGTACGGAATGTTGTTTCATGAAGGACAATTCTTGGATCCTGTAATGAGAAACATCGAAGCTTTTCTGGAAGATACCCAAGCCACTGTAAACGGAACCGTTATCGTTTCTTTAAAACCATATCATTTTACATTGGACGGAATTGAATCTGAAAATGATTTGATGAATACCACTTTTGGTCAATACGGGGAAATGAACAACGCTTGGACATCTGACGATGCCAAAGGATTTATCAAAATTCTTGGGAATGCCCAAAACATATTTTCATCTGTAAATCATCAGAATTATGATTAATTGAAATTCTGAATTAATCAATAAATATAAAATTTAACCACATAGAAACATAGAAAAAAGAACTACATAGACCAATTCTTGGTTACACAAAGCTACATTTTACTCCAATAAAGTGAAACGCCTTATAAAATTAATAAAATCTATGTATCTATGTGGTTAAAAAATAATACAAATCGAATTACTCCAACAAGGATTAATTCTAGTACGTTTAAAAAATAAGATTATGATTAATATTGGAATAATTGGCGGTTCAGGTTACACTGCGGGCGAACTTATCAGAATATTGATGTTTCATCCCAATGCAACACTTAATTTTGTGTACAGCACGACAAACGCTGGAAAACCACTTTCGGTTGCGCATCATGATTTGATGGGCGATATCGAAATGAATTTTACCGATACTGTAAATCCAAATGTAAATGTAGTTTTTTTGTGCTTAGGACACGGTAAATCAAAATCATTTTTAGAGCAAAACCAATTTGCGAGTCATACCAAAATCATCGATTTAGGAAATGATTTTCGATTAACAAAAGACAAAGATTTCAATGGTAAATCTTTCGTTTATGGTTTACCTGAATTGAATAAAGCGGGTATCAAAAACGCTCAATTTATCGCTAATCCAGGTTGTTTCGCCACAGCGATTCAATTGGCATTATTGCCATTGGCCAAAAACGAAATGCTTACGACTGATGTTCATATCAATGCCACAACCGGAAGCACGGGAGCAGGAGTCTCACCTTCGGAAACGACGCATTTTAGTTGGAGATCAAATAATATGTCACATTACAAAGCTTTTGAACACCAACATTTGGGCGAAATAAACCAAAGCGTCAATCAATTGCAAGCGGATTATACAAACGAATTGATTTTTGTCCCTAACAGAGGGGATTTTGCAAGAGGGATTTTCGCAACATTATACACAACAATCGAAGAAAATTTAGAAGATGTAGTGGCAAAATATGAGGCTTTTTACAAAGACCAACCTTTCGTAACAGTTACGACCACTGAAATCAACATGAAACAAGTGGTTCAAACGAATAAATGTATTATTAGTTTAATGAAAAAAGGAAACCGGTTATTGATTACTTCAGTAATTGATAATTTAACAAAAGGAGCCTCCGGACAAGCCGTACAAAACATGAACCTAATGTTTGGATTGGATGAAACCACAGGATTACATTTGAAACCAAGCGGATTTTAATCCCCTCCCCAACCCTCCCCGAAGGGGAGGGAGACGAAATGCAAAAAATAGTATAAATATAAAAACAACACCCCCCGTTGCAAGTTTTTATTCCCCCTCCTTCGGAGGGGGTTAGGGGGAGGATTATTATGAACTTATTTGACGTTTACCCATTATACAACATCACACCTGTAAAAGCACTGGATTGTACTATTACAGATGAAGAAGGAGTGGAATATTTAGATTTATATGGTGGCCATGGAGTAATTTCCATTGGACACACACAACCGAATTATGTAGCCAAATTAAAAAATCAATTGGATAATATTGGATTTTATTCGAATGCGATTCAGAATCCATTGCAAGTAGAATTAGCAGAAAAATTAGGTAAACTTTCAGGATTGGAAAACTACACTTTATTCTTGTGCAGTTCTGGAGCTGAAGCCAATGAAAACGCTTTGAAATTAGCCTCTTTTCACAATAATAAATCTCGTGTAATTGCTTTTGATAATTCCTTTCATGGAAGAACTTCGGCGGCAGTTGCGGTAACAGATAATAAAAAAATTGTGGCGCCAATCAATGCACAACAAATCGTTACTTTTTTACCCTTGAATAACATTGAGTTGGTAGAAAATGAATTGAAAAAAGGAGATGTTTCTTCTGTAATTATTGAAGGAATTCAAGGCGTTGGCGGTTTAGACCAAGGAACAACTGAATTTTTTCAGGCATTAGAAAAAATATGTGCCGCTTACGATGCCGTTTTGATTTTAGACGAAGTACAATCAGGGTACGGAAGAAGCGGAAAGTTTTTTGCACACCAACATCATGACATCAAAGCAGATATTATTTGTCTGGCGAAAGGAATGGGTAACGGATTTCCTATTGGCGGAATCTTGATTTCTCCAAAATTCACAGCGAGTTATGGATTATTAGGAACTACTTTCGGTGGAAACCATTTGGCTTGCGCCGCTGGAATAGCAGTTTTGGATGTGATTGAAAGCCAAAAATTAATGGATAACGTAACTGACGTTTACGCCTATTTTTTAGAAGCAATCAAACAAGTTCCTGAAGTGATCCAGGTAAAAGGAAGAGGATTAATGCTAGGTGTAGAATTTGATTTTGACGTAAGTGATCTTCGTAAAAAAATGATTATGGACAAACATATTTTTACAGGAAATGCGAACAATAAAAACTTATTAAGAATTCTTCCGCCACTGACAATCAAGAAAGAAGCAATTGATACCTTTATTGTAGCTTTAAAAGAAAGTTTAATTGAATTAAAATCGTAGTAAGATTATTATTTAAATGATAAAGCAAAATCATTTGGTTTTTTTTAACCATATAAGAAATATAAGGACATATAAATCAAAATTTAAATACGCTTAAATGAACTTATATTCCTTACATGGTTTAAATTTTAATTTTATTAATTCGTCATTAACCAATAACCAAAAGCAATGAACCACTTATTACCAATAGAAAAACGAAATGCCGTTTTAAGCCGTATGTCCGAACTTTTGGAAGCAGAAAGAGGCAACCTTAAAACAGTGAATCAACAGGATATCAATAATTATTCTGGGAATGATTTGGCTATGGAAAAACGTTTATTAGTTGATGATGCCAAGATTGACGGCATGATTTTATCCATGCTACAATTAACAAGTCAGGAAGATCCTATTGGCGTGGAGCGTTTTAATTTCGACCATGAAAACGGAATGAAAATCATCAATAAAACAGCGGCTTTTGGAACTATAATGATTATTTATGAATCCAGACCCGATGTTACTGTTGAAGCAGGCGGAATCGCTTTTAAATCCGGAAATAAAATTCTACTAAAAGGCGGAAAAGAATCTTTGCAATCCAACTTGAAAATTGTGGAATTGTGGCACCAAGCCTTAAAAGAAAACAATGTATCAACGGAATGGGTGGAATACTTGAATTACAATCGGGAAGAAACGCAGGCATTTTTAGAGAAACCAACACAAAAAGTGGACTTAATCGTTCCTCGTGGTGGCGATAAATTAATCGCTTTTGTAAAAAAACATGCCACATGTCCAGTTATAATTAGTGGTCGCGGAAATAATTTTGTGTATGTGAATAAAGAAGCCGATTTAAAAAAAGCACTTGACATTATTATTAACGCAAAGACCTCAAATATATCGGTTTGCAATGCTTTAGATAAAGTTTTAATTGATACTAATCTTGAAAATTGGGAAGCTTTTGCAAAAAAAATAACTGAGGAATTACAACAAAGAAACGTTACTGTTTTGGGAGATGAAAATATCTCAAGAGTAACAAATGTTCCTCAGATTGAATCCGATTTAATTTGGTACGAAGAGTTTCTAGATTATAAAATTGTTATTGGAACAACCAACTCGGATCAAGAAGCGATTGACAAAATAAATAAATATTGTGGCGGACATTCCGCTTCAATAATCACAAAAAATGATGCAATTGCCCAGGAATTCATGGAAAATGTAGATACTGCAGCCGTTTATCAAAATGCCTCTACTCGATTCACTGATGGAGGACAATTTGGTTTAGGTGGCGAATTGGCGATCAGTACAGACAAATTACACCAACGTGGGCCTATTGGATTGCAACATTTAGTTACTAATAAGTGGTATATTTACGGGAATGGACAAATGAGAAAATAGTCATAAAGTCGAAAGAATGAAAAAAAGAAGGATTTAGAATAAAGAATAAAAATGGCAAAAAAAAGAATTTTATTAAAGTTAGGAAGCAATACCTTAACCAAGGAAACCAATCACATTTCGAGAGGAAAGATTGAAGATATTGGTATGCAAATAGCCGCTTTACAAGACGATTACGAGTTTATCATTGTGAGTTCCGGTGCGATTGCTGCGGCCAAACAATTTGTAAAATTGGAAAATCAAGACAAAGATGTTTTTGTAAAACAAGCGTTGGCTTCTATTGGCCAGCCACATTTAATGCGGATTTATCATGAAAATTTCAGTGATTTAGGATTACTGATTTCGCAGTGTTTGCTTTCGTATTCTGATTTCGAAAAAGAACAATCCAAAGTAAATATTGTAAACACAATCAATGTGTTGGTCAAAAACAGTTATATTCCAATTATAAATGAAAATGATACCGTGGCAACGGATGAGATCCAGTTTGGTGATAACGATAAATTAGCCGCTTTGACCGCCGTTTTATTAAATGTTGACATTCTGATTATCGCTACCAATACGAATGGGATTTACACCAAAGCATCCATCCATGATGCCGTTCCTGAAACTATTTCTTTGGTAACCGATTTAAAAGTATTGGAAAAAGAGATTGGCGATTCTAAATCTTCGCACGGAACTGGTGGAATGCAATCTAAAATAGAAGCATCGGCAATTGCCAAAGCCGCTAATATCGAAACCTGGATTGTCAATGGCTTGGAAGACAATTTTATTTTGAAAGCTTTAAAAAACGAAATTCCTTTTACGAAAATAATTTAATTCGAATATTGATTGTTAGATTTTTAGACAATTCATAACTCATAATTCATAACTCACAATTAAAATGAACTACATCTCCATACAAAACATAGATTCGCTCAACAAATGGGTGAAAGAAGCATTGAAAATCAAGAAAAAACCACTTAAAAACAAAAAACTGGGTAAAAATAAAACCTTGGGAATGTTGTTCTTTAATTCCAGTTTAAGAACGCGTTTGAGTACCCAAAAAGCAGCTTTAAATTTAGGAATGAACGTCATGGTAATGAATTTTACCAGCGAAGGTTGGACATTAGAATTTGAAGATGAAGCCATCATGAATTCCGGTGCTTCGGAACATATTAAAGAAGCGGCTGCGGTTGTTTCTCAATATTGCGATATTATTGCCATCAGAGCTTTTGCAGGATTAGTAGACAAAGAAAAAGACAATGCCGAAACGGTTCTTATGGGTTTCTTAAAATACGCCACTGTGCCAATTGTTAATATGGAAAGTGCGACAGGACATCCATTACAATCCCTTGCCGATGCGATTACTATGGCCGAACACAAAACAGAACACCGTCCAAAAGTAGTTTTGACTTGGGCACCACACCCTAAAGCTTTACCTCAAGCGGTACCCAATTCCTTTGTGGAAATGATGCAGTTACAAGATGCTGATTTTGTAATTACGCATCCTGTAGGCTACGAATTGAATCCGGAAATCACGAAAGACTCCAAGATTGAACACGACCAAGATAAGGCTTTCGAAAATGCCGATTTTATCTATGCCAAAAACTGGAGCAATTACAACGACTACGGTCAGATTACAAATTCCGACCCAAATTGGACCGTAAATGCCGATAAAATGAAACTGACTAACAATGCTAAATTCATGCACTGTTTGCCGGTAAGACGTAACATAATTGTTACGGATGATGTGATTGACAGTGAAAATTCAATTGTTATCGAACAAGCCAATAATAGAACCTATGCCGCACAACTAGTGTTACAGAAGATTTTAGAAAGTAGAAAGTAGAGAAAATATTTTTAAAATATTAAAAATGAGTCCAAAACCCAAAACCCAGAACCTAAAATCCCTTTCAATCATAAAAATTGGTGGAAATATTATTGACAACCCAACGGAATTAGCACAGTTTTTATCTGATTTTTCTAAAATTGAAGGGCGTAAAGTACTTGTTCACGGTGGTGGCAAATCAGCTACTAAAATGGCCGAAAGTATTGGTTTAGTTCCTCAAATGATTGATGGAAGACGCATTACCGATGCCGCTATGCTTGATGTAGTTGTGATGATTTATGCAGGTCAAATCAATAAAAATATCGTTGCTCAATTACAAGCTAATTCCACCAATGCGATCGGGTTTTCTGGTGCTGATGGGAATTTAATTCAATCGGATAAAAGAAACCATCCTACAATCAATTATGGTTTTGTGGGCGATGTCAAAAAAGTGAATACAAACTTGTTGGAAATATTGCTTTCTAATGAAATAGTTCCTGTATTTTGTGCGATAACACATGATGGTAAAGGACAATTATTAAACACGAATGCGGATACTATTGCCAGCGAATTAGCAATTGCTTTATCGGAAGTTTTTGATGTCACTTTGAATTATTGCTTCGAAAAACCGGGCGTTTTATATGATGCCGAAGACGATTCTTCGGTAATTGAGAACATAAATCAAGAATTCTATTCCAAATTAAAAGCCGAAAAAGCCATACATTCCGGTATGATTCCTAAATTAGACAACTGTTTTAACAGTTTATCTAAAGGAGTTCAAAAAATAAAAATTGGTCATCACCGAATGTTGAAAGATTCAAACGCAATTTGTACACGCATCAAATTATAAAAAAAGTTAAACACAAATTTCACAGATTTGCACAAAATTTTTTATTTCAATTTAAAAAAAAATCTATGAATCCGTGGCTAAAACAAGTATGAAAAACATAGAAATCCTTACACAAGAAGCCATTGCGCTATTAAAAGCACTGATTGAAACGCCTTCATTCTCAAATGAAGAAGATAAAACAGCTCTTTTAATCGAAAATTGGTTTACACAAAATAGTATCCCTTTCGAAAGAGAGAATAATAATGTTTGGGCTTTCAATAAGCATTTTGACAAGACTAAACCAACGCTATTACTGAATTCACACCACGATACCGTAAAACCAAACCAAGGCTATACCAACAATCCATTTGAAGCCATCGTAAAAGACGGAAAGTTATTTGGATTAGGAAGCAATGATGCGGGAGGTTGTTTGGTCTCGCTTTTAGCCACTTTTGTATATTTTTATTCGAATGATAACCTGCCTTACAATATTGTGATGGTCGCTTCAGCCGAAGAAGAAAGCAGCGGAAAAAATGGATTAAACAGCGTATTAAAAGATTTACCGGAACTGGAATGTGCCATTGTGGGAGAACCTACTTTGATGCAATTGGCCGTAGCCGAAAAAGGGTTATTGGTATTGGATGTCATCGTAAAAGGCACTGCCAGTCACGCCGCACACAACAATCCTGACAATCCTATTTACAATGCGATACCCGTTATCGAATGGTTTAACAGCTATCAATTCGAAAAAATATCGGAGGTTTTAGGTCCCGTAAAAATGACCGTAACGCAAGTTATTGCTGGAAAACAACACAATGTGGTTCCCGCGGAATGTCATTTGGTCGTCGATATTCGCGTGAATGATTGTTACAGCAATCACGAAATTTTAGAAACCGTAAAAAGTCATTTGACCGCCGAAGTCAATCCGCGTTCGATGCACTTAAACGCATCATCAATTCCTGTTGCACACGGATTAGTACAAGCCGGAATCGCACTGGGAAGAACCACTTATGGCTCACCTACCCTTTCGGATCAATCGGTTTTGAGTTGTCAATCCTTGAAATTAGGACCTGGTGAAACCCTACGTTCACATTCGGCAGATGAATTTATATTTATAAATGAAATAGAAGAGGGAATTCAGTTGTATATCAAAATATTAACTGCTTTTTTCAAACAATAAAAATTATCCTGAGCGCAGTCGAAGGAGGAGCTAATCCCGCTATCCGCTATATCTTTTCCTGGCTAAAAAAGCCAGAAAAAGGATGTCGCTTCTATCGGGGCTAAAAATCGAACAGTCTAAAAATCTAATTATCCACATATGAAACTTTGGGAAAAAGGAATACCAACCGATAAACAAATCGAACATTTTACCGTTGGAAACGACAGAGAACTGGATTTAGTTCTTGCAAAATATGATGCATTAGGTTCTATTGCACATGCAAAAATGTTGGGCCAAATCGGGCTTTTAACAGACTCCGAAACTGTTTCTTTGGTTTTGGCTTTGGAAGAAATAATAAAAGCCGTTGAAAACGGAAAATTCGAAATTGAAGACAGCTTTGAAGACGTACATTCTAAAATCGAATATCTGTTAACTGTAAAATTAGGCGATGCCGGAAAAAAAATCCATACCGCTCGTTCTCGTAACGACCAAGTTTTAGTTGATGTTAATTTGTATCTGAAAGATGTCGTAAAAGAATTAAAAGAGCAAGTAAAAAGCCTTTTTGATTTACTGATGGAATCAGCAGAGAAGCACCAAAATGTATTGTTACCAGGATACACGCACCTTCAAATTGCGATGCCTTCTTCTTTCGGAATGTGGTTTTCCGCTTACGCTGAAACTTTGATTGATGATATAACGCTACTGAATGCCGCTTTGAAAATTGTAGACCAAAATCCATTAGGTTCAGCTGCAGGTTATGGAAGTTCGTTTCCTATTGACAGAACATTTACGACTAAAGAATTAGGTTTTGAAACCTTAAAATTCAATTCGGTTGCGGCACAGATGAGCCGTGGAAAATCAGAAAAAACAGTGGCTTTCGCGATGAGTAGCGTGGCTGCTACCCTATCGAAATTCTCGATGGATGTTTGTTTGTATATGAGTCAGAATTTTGATTTTATCAGTTTACCTGCCCATCTTACAACAGGTTCGAGCATCATGCCACATAAGAAAAACCCTGATGTTTTTGAGTTGATCCGTGGAAAATGCAACAAGATTCAAGCGCTTCCATATGAAATTACTTTAATTACGAATAACCTCCCAAGCGGTTATCACAGGGATTTACAATTGTTGAAAGAAGGATTGTTTCCAGCAATTCAAAACCTGAAAGCGTCTTTGGATATTGCGATTTTTGCGATTAAAGACATCAAGGTTAAAGAACATATCTTGGACGATAAAAAATACGATTATTTGTTTACGGTAGATTCCTTAAACGAAATGGTGGTAGCCGGAATACCTTTTAGAGATGCCTATAAAGCGGTTGCTGAACAACTGGAAAATGGTACATTTCAATCTCCAAAAGAAACCAAGCACACTCACGAAGGAAGCATTAATAATTTGTGTTTAAAAGAAATTAAAGAAAAAATGACAAGAGCTTATTAAAATCAATAACCTCATCATATCAAAAAGCACTATAAATAATAGTGCTTTTATTACTTCTAACTTTAGAATGAAACAAAATTTAAAGAGTTAGATTTATAGAAACAAAATTAAAATATAGTTTGACAACTTGTTTGGTCAAGCAAATAAATTCAACTTTTAAAAATTAAAACTAGATTATATTTAAACTATAAAAAGAGCTTTTCAACTTGTAAAATTTACGACTGCGTTTATCTAATGCTCCCTTTTATTTACGTTCTAAAATATAAGTAGCAAAATAAACTTTGCTGTCTGTTATTCTATTTTTAATAATGAAATCGGTTTTGCTTAAAATTGCGTTTAAGATTGTATCATTATACTTTCTAGATATTTCCATCAAAATTTTTTCACCTTCATAAAAATCAAATCTTTTATTAATTTTAGTAATGTAAACTTGTTGCGCTTTGGTACTAACTAAAAAACTTTTAGCAATTCCTTCGCTCTCCTTATATTCGGGTTGATGTTTGAAGAATTTTAAATTAAAATTAGCTCCTAATTCTTTATTTATTCTCTCAAGTAGATTTAGATTAAAGGCGGCAGTAATTCCTTGATTATCATTGTAAGCTGGAAGCACGATGGAGGCCGGTTTAATTAAATCAACACCTACGAACAACCTATCCTTCTTTTGTAAATTTGCACTTAATTTCGACATAAAATTAGTAGCAACCTCATCAGACATATTTCCAATATTTGACCCTAAAAACAGAATAACTTTAGGTTTATGATTTTCGTTTAATGATTCTAAAACCTCAAAATAATCACCTTGTTTCTTACTAATAGAAAGGCTTGGCATTTCTCTATTTAAATCTTTCGCTAAGTTGTCTAATGCATTTTGAGAAATATCAACAGGCATATAATCAAACTTATAATTTAATCGGTTTAATTCTCGTAGGAGCTCTTTAGTTTTTAAACCATCTCCAGCACCTAATTCTATTAACTCAAAATATGTGTTGGGGTTCAATTGTAAAGCGTCAATAATAGACTGACTTTTTGTTTTAAAAATTTCATGTTCTGATCGCGTTACATAATACTCAGGTAAATGCATGATTTTAACAAACAGGGCATCGCCTTTCTTATCATAAAAATACTTGGATGGCAATGACTTGTTAATATTGCTTAATCCTTCCTCAATTTCTTTTTTGAAATAATCAACCGCAGTAGTGTCGTCCTCAATTTTCTTTATCGTTTTTATTTCAGTCATCTCTATTTAATATAATGTTTCTAATTTCCATGTGTAAGCACTTTATCAGTTCCCTTCTATTTTAATTGTTGATCCTTTATTTGCAATTATATTTTTAAAAAATGTAAAAATTATGCATCCGTATAAAAAACTAAAAGGTAAAGCCATAATGATCAATAAACTGCTAACACCATTCAGGAGTTCACTAGTTCCCAGAGCGGTAAGTCCAAGAGCCGTTGAAGTAATTATACATCCCCAGCCCAGTTTATGGCTCTTAGAAGGATTTTCATTTCCATTATCGCTAAACATACCCAGAACAAATATTGCCGAATCAATAGAGTTTATAATAGAAATAAGCACCAATAATCCTGCAACAAAAAATGTAATGGAGTAAAACGGAAAATGCTCTAGAAACACAAATAATGAAATAAAAACATTATCAAACTGCGTTTTATCCCCTAAAGCAAGAATCTCAAAAGCTGAGTTTGCAAATATTGAAAACCAAATAATAGTTGCTATTGTTGGAATAAAAATCGTTGTAATTAAAAACTCTTTTATCGTTCTACCTTTAGATATTCTTGCGATAAATATTCCGGTAAATGGAACCCAAGCTAACCAAAAAGCCCAATAAAAAACGGTCCATTCTTGTGTAAAGCTGGGAGCAGTTTTGTAGCTTCCAAGTGACAAACTCATTTCTACAAAATGAATAACATAATTATAAAAAGCTGCGGCAGTTTGATACAAAAAAGTCTTAAAATTGAGAAAAAAACCAATAAACAACATAAGTATAATCGAAAAGGTGAAGTCGAAATCAGCTAAAAATTTAATGACCTTGTTTAATCCTGTCAATGCCGAATATGTTGAAACAATTCCGATAAGAACGACCATTAACAATAAAAAATTTGTTCCATAATCTACTTTAAACGCATATTCAATACCATTTACAACTTGTGCAGTTCCTAATCCTAAAGAAGCTACAACACCAGTTATTGTGATTAATACAATGAATATTGTGGCGATGTATTTTACGGTTTTATTTTTAGTATAGGGGACTATGGCATCTAATAAATTGGGCGTTTTTTTTACATAAAGATTATATGCCACAATTAAACCAAACAAACTATACATGGCCCAAGGCGTGAAACCCCAATGAAAAAAAGTATACTGCAAAGCAGTAACCTTACCATTTACTGTTGCAACGGGAGGATTGTTTAAATAGTAAGTTGGCTCTTGCACTGCACGTAACAATAATCCTGAACCCATGCCCGTGCTATATAATAGAGCAACCCAACTAAAATAAGAGAAAGCGGGTTTTTCATTACCTAAACGTTGCTTTCGCAAAGGCATAAACAAAATAACCACTGCTGCGATAACGCTTATCAATCCCACCCACAAATAATAAGTACTAAAAAAAGATAATAAAACTTTGTTCACATTGTTCCAAACTTCCGTTAAAAAAGTGGGAGCAAATAAACCAGTCAGAAAGAAGAATAAGCCAAATGACGCTCCATAAAATAGCAAGCTGCTTTGACTTGAATGACCATATAATTTTTTAATCAAAACTTTATTCTTTAGTGATTGATGTCAAATTTTCTAGCATAGTAGGTATAAGTTCACTAACAGTAGGATGCAAGTGAATGGCATCTCTTAAAACCGTGTAAGGCTGTTCAGCATACATTAAATTAGTAATTCCGCTAATAATTTCATCACCACCAACACCTAAAACACAAGCTCCTAAAAACTGATTTGTTTCTGCATCAATTACCGCTTCCATAAATCCTTTAGTTTCTCCTTTTTCTTTGGCCCGACCTACTTTATCCATAGATCTATGCCCAATTAAAACAGAAAAACCTTTCTCCTTTGCTTCTTTTTTTGTCATACCTACTCTTCCTAATGGTGGATCAATAAATAATCCATAAGTAATAATTCTGTCGCTAATTTTCCTTTTTTTAGCTCCCAGAACATAGTCTTCTACAATTTGGAAATCATTATAAGAAGTATGAGTAAACGCACCTTTTCCGTTGCAATCTCCTATCGCAAAAATACCTTCTACATTAGTTTTACAATAATTATCAACTGTAATATACCCTTTCTCATCACAAATAATTGAAGTGTTTTTTACATGTAATGTGTCTGTATTTGGTAACCGACCGATAGCCAGTAATATATGGGTACCGCTAATTTCTTTATTGGTTCCATTTATCTTTACTGAAATTAGTTTATCATTTTGAGATACACTTAATTCTTTAGCATTACATTCTATAGTTATCTGTTCTTCTTGCAAAATTTCGGCAATAGCTTTACTTACATTTTCATCTTCCTTACTAATGAGTCGATCCCCGCTTTCAATTATGGTTACTTTGCTACCAAAACGCTTAAACATTTGACCAAATTCTAATCCTATGTAGCTTCCGCCAATGATTATTAAGTGCTCCGGTAGCTTTGTCAACTGTAAAATATCGACATTTGTTAAATAATCTACCTTCAAATACTCTTTAGGAATGATCGCTCTTGCTCCCACATTTATAAAGATTTGTTTTGCATTAATTTTGCAATCATCAACTTCAATTTGATAATTTGAAATAAAATAAGCTTCCCCCCTAAAAAGAGTAATTTTATCATTTTCAGCAATACTTTTCTCAATACCTTCACGCGAAGTGTTTACTAAAATCTCTTTTCTTGCTTTTATTTTCTCAAGATTGGCTTTTGCACCAGCTGGAATTTCGATTCCCATTTCTTCACCGTGTAAGCTATCCCATATTCGCCGTGCACTGGCAACATACGCTTTTGTGGGAACACAACCAGTATTAACACAAGTTCCACCAATAAAACTTTTTTCTATCAGTGCAACTGTTCCTTTTTTAGAAAGGCTAAAAGCCAAAGGTACTCCCGCTTGCCCACTGCCAATAATGATAAAATCGAACTCTTTCATAAGTTTATTTTAAGTAAAAAATTTATTCTTCGATTGTGACATTTTTCCAAAATGCTAGGTGCTCTTTTATTCCCATAACTGCCTCTTGGTTCTTTGTAGAATTAAGCAGCGTTATCACTTATTTCATCGTCAACTTTTATAGTGCAGTAAGAAGCCTTCCCTTTCCAAGGGCAAGTTGAATGGTTATTCGTTTCTGTAAAATAATCCTAATTCACGCTTGTAAAAGGAAAATAGTAATTTCCTTCAACGACCACAGTTTCTTGACTTTCAGCGATCACTACTTTGTTAAATATTGCTTTCATACTATTGATATTTAATTATTTTGCTAGTCGCAATCCGCTAAATTGCCAACGCATATCTGGCGGGAAAAAATTACGATATGTTTTCCTGCTATGTCCCTCGGGCGTTGCAACTGAACCGCCGCGAAGAATCATTTGATTTATCATAAACTTACCATTGTATTCGCCTAACGCGCCCGGTAATTTACTGAATCCCGGATAAGCTAAATAAGCGCTGTTTGTCCATTCCCATAGTTGCCCCCACTTGAATTTATCACTTGCGATTTCCCATTCAAATTCGGTTGGTAAACGGCAACCCTTCCATTCGCTAAAGGCAAAAGCTTCATAGAAACTAAGGTGCATTACTGGTAAATCTAGATCTAATTTCTGTAAACCATTCAAAGTATAGTTCCACCATTCCTTATCTATTTTATGCCAATACAATGGCACTTCAATCTTATTGCTATTTATCCAACTCCAGCCGTCATCGTGCCAAAAATCAAAGTTTATATAACCTCCAGCCACAATAAATTCTAAATATTCACGATTTGAAACTAGCTTGTCACATATTTCAAAATCAGCAACATATACTTTGTGACTACCCAATTCATTATCAAAACAAAAACCATTTCCTTGATGCCCTATTTCATACAAGCCAGCATTAAAGGGGATAAACTGGGCTGCTTGAGTTTCAAGTTTAGTTTTCAAACTATCTTGATAGACGGGAAAAGTAGGTTGGTTTCCAAAAATATATTTAATGTCACATACTAAAAGTTCTTGATGCTGCTCTTCATGATTGATTCCGATTTCTACTACAGCTAAAATATCTTCACTTGGAAGTGTATTTAAATAAGTAACCATAGCATCAGTAACGTACTTTCTATAACTGTAAACTTCAGCTACAGAGGGCCTAGACATTAAACCTCTTAACGGGCGTAAAACTCTTTTTCCTACATTATTGTAATAGCTGTTGAATAAAAAATGATAGTCTTCATTGTAAAGAATGTAATTTGTATCATATTTTGTAAGTACAAACTCTTCCCAAAACCAAGTAGAATGCGCTAAATGCCACTTTGGAGGCGATACAAATTCACTAGCTTGAAGAGAATAATCTTCAATATATAAAGGTTTACAAAGTTGCTCTGAATTTTCTCTGATTCTTAAAAAACGATCTATCATACTAAGTTAACTTATCTATAAAATTCATATGACAAGTTACTCAATTAATTTTGCGTAAAATTATATTATTAAAGTAATTTATTATATAATTTAGATCAAATTTTATGGATTAATGAGTGTGAATTATTATTAACTATGATTTTGTCATGTAAATTTAACATACACTTTTTAAGAATTGAAAGCGATGTATCTTTGCAAATAATTGTTTAAATGGAAAGGAGTAATCAAGTTTAGAAATATAATTTTACAAGAATAATTGAAATAAAAATAGTGAGGTGAGTAGATGAAAAACGAATGTAAAATAGTTCACATCGCGTAAAACTCTTCGATATAGAATTTTAAAATGCCACGAACTCCCTTAAAATACTTTATTAAGGGCTTTCATGGCAAATTATATAGCTTACAAGAAAATTATACTTTGGTATTCAAGGACTCAGCATCAATATCACTGTGCGAAACATTGTAAATAGCTTTTCCGTCCTTAATTAAAATCAATTGTGGAGATTGATGCGTCACACCAAATCGAACCGCAATAGCATTAGAAATATCGCGATGCGCTATTAAATCTAAAAAATAAGGTGTAACTTTATCTGAACTATTGAATTCATTTTCAAACTGTTTCAGCGCCATTCTACTAACACTACATCGCGTACTGTGTTTAAAAATAGCCACCGGTTTTTCATTCGAAATAGCGATAATTTCATCCAGTTGTACCACATCAGTTAGTTCATTCCAGTTGATTTTGTTTTCTTTAAAATCCTTGTCTTCTGAACTATTAAAAATATTTTTGAAAAAACTCATAATTGTCTTTTTTTAAGACATTTTGACTTTAAAGTATGATAACAATCATGAAGTTTCCGTCAATTTGTCTGTATTATTGTATTGGAATATATATTGAATATGATTCGCAAAGTTAGGTAAAAGCATTAAAACAATATACCATCATGAACATAAATAAATTTACAATCAAATCCCAGGAAGCCATTCAGCTTTCCCAGCAATTGGCGCAGAGCCAGGGGCAACAACAAATAGAAAACGAACATATTTTCAAGGCTATTTTTGAAGTAGATGAAAATGTGGCGCCTTTTATTTTAAAAAAACTGAATGTAAATGTGCCCCTGTTTCTTCAAATATTAAGCAGTACGATTCAAAGTTTTCCAAAAGTTTCTGGTGGCGAAATTATGCTTTCCAGAACTGCAAACACTACGCTGAACGAAGCGGAAATTATTGCCAAAAAGATGAATGATGAATTCGTTTCAATTGAGCATTTAATTTTAGCAATTTTTGATTCTAAAACAAAGACGGCTCAAATATTAAAAGATCAGGGAGTCACAGGAAAAGGATTGAAAGCCGCGATAGAAGAATTACGAAAAGGAGAACGGGTAACTTCGGCATCTGCTGAAGAAACGTATAATTCCTTAAATAAATATGCCAAAAATCTTAACGAGTTAGCTCGAGCAGGGAAACTTGATCCCGTTATCGGTCGTGACGAAGAAATTCGTCGAGTGTTACAAATTCTTACCCGTAGAACTAAAAATAACCCGATGTTAGTGGGAGAACCCGGTGTTGGGAAAACCGCCATTGCCGAAGGATTAGCACACCGAATTGTAGATGGAGACGTTCCTGACAATTTGAAAGATAAAATCGTGTATTCCCTTGATATGGGAGCATTGATTGCCGGTGCCAAGTACAAAGGGGAATTTGAAGAACGATTGAAATCCGTGGTGAAAGAAGTAACTGCTGCTGAAGGTGATATTGTTTTATTCATTGACGAAATTCACACACTTGTGGGTGCCGGTGGTGGCGAAGGCGCTATGGATGCTGCCAATATTCTGAAACCAGCGTTGGCTCGTGGTGAATTACGCGCTATTGGAGCCACAACATTGGACGAATACCAAAAATATTTTGAAAAAGACAAAGCGCTCGAAAGACGTTTCCAAAAAATTGTGGTCGAAGAACCGGATACTGAAAGTGCTATTTCAATCTTGCGCGGAATCAAAGAAAAATACGAAACACACCATAAAGTCCAAATCAAAGACGATGCGATTATTGCCGCTGTCGAATTATCACAACGGTATATTACGAACCGTTTTCTTCCGGACAAAGCCATCGATTTAATGGATGAAGCCGCTTCTAAACTGCGTATGGAAATCAATTCGAAACCCGAAGAACTCGATGTTTTGGATCGAAAAATCATGCAATTGGAAATTGAAATTGAAGCCATTAAACGCGAAAAAGACGAAAGTAAGCTTAAAATCTTAGGAATGGATCTGGCCAATCTCAAAGAAGATCGCAACGAAATCTACGCCAAATGGAAATCAGAGAAAGATGTCGTTGATAACATTCAAGCCGTAAAAACGGAGATTGAAGACTTTAAATACGAAGCGGAACGTGCGGAACGGGATGGCGATTATGGAAAAGTAGCCGAAATTCGGTATGGTAAAATCAAGGAAGCACAAGAACGTTTAGCCATTTTACTCAAAGAATTACAAGAAAACCAATCTGGAACTTCGTTGATAAAAGAAGAAGTTACTCGTGAAGACATTGCCGAAGTAGTGGCTAAATGGACCGGAATTCCAGTGATGAAAATGCTGCAGGGAGAAAGAGAAAAACTATTGAAACTGGAAGATGAATTGCATCACAGAGTGGTAGGACAGGAAGAAGCAATTCAGGCCGTGAGTGATGCCGTGCGCAGAAGCCGTGCCGGATTGCAAGATATGAAAAAACCGGTGGGTACGTTTCTTTTCCTTGGAACTACGGGAGTTGGAAAAACCGAATTGGCGAAAGCCTTGGCAGAATACTTATTTGACGATGAAAATGCGATGACCCGTATTGATATGAGTGAATACCAAGAACGCCACAGCGTAAGCCGTTTGGTGGGTGCACCTCCAGGATATGTGGGTTATGATGAAGGCGGACAATTGACCGAAGCCGTACGTAGAAAACCTTATTCTGTCATCTTATTGGATGAAATTGAAAAAGCGCATCCAGACACGTTCAACATCTTGTTACAAGTCCTAGACGAAGGACGTTTGACGGATAATAAAGGACGTTTGGCTGATTTTAAAAACACCATTATCATCATGACTTCTAATATGGGAAGTCAGATAATACAAGAGAAATTCGAAAACCTCAAAGGAAGTGTGGAAGCTGCCACTGAATTGGCCAAAGTAGAAGTTCTAGGGTTACTAAAACAAATGGTGCGTCCTGAATTCATCAATCGTATTGACGAAATAGTGATGTTCACGCCATTGACTAATGAAAATATAGCCCAAATTGTAGGTTTACAACTAAAAAGCGTGACCAAAATGCTGGCGCAACAAGGCATCACGATGGACGCCACTCCGGAAGCTATTGCGTATTTATCTGAGAAAGGATACGATCCGCAATTTGGAGCGAGACCCGTGAAAAGAGTGATTCAAAGAGATGTGCTCAATGAATTATCCAAAGAAATTCTATCCGGAAAAATAACCACTGACAGCATTGTATTGATAGATGCATTTGATGGCAAATTAGTTTTTAGAAACCAAACCGAGTTAGTTTCTAGAATCTAGAACATTCAAACTTATGAAAACACTGGCCGAAAGGCTGGTGTTTTTTTATGTCTTAAAGTTTTTTAGGGGTAAACCAGCTGATTGAATTACTGTTCTGTAATCCGTATCGCAAAACAGTAAAAATACGTAACCATTTTAATCTAGAGCTACAATTTCACATATTGGAAAGTGCAGAATTGGAAAATTGCACGAATTGGCTATAAAACAGAGTCGGTTTGCTTTTTTATGCAAGCTGAGTGCCTCCTCTATTTTTTCTTTGTTAGTAATACGAACTTTTGGATTCAGTTTAATGGCTATAAAACGGCCGCTACCGTCTTCCAAAACTTCAAGAGTTGCCTCGGCTTCGTCCGTATAAGACACCACTTCGATATCATTTTGTTTACAAACATACAAGTAAGACATCATGTGACAGGAGACCACACTACTCAACAATAGGTCTTCAGGATTATACAAAACTGGATCTCCTTTGAAAGCTTTGGCAGCCGAAACATTTAAAACAGCCTTACCGTCGATAGTTATAGTATGACTTTTAGTGTACGTCGTCGATTCATTTTTGGAAAAAAGCCAATCTAATTTAGCTTTAAATAGATGTTTAAATCGCATACTTATTTTTATTTCAAAAGTAATTAAAAACAGTATTGCTACTACAGAAAGATTATGGGTGAATATTAACTAAAAATTTACCCTTTTTATAAATAGAGTAAATCAAAAAGCAGTAGCTTCGCATCTATAAACAATCAGTACGCGCAGATTAAATTTCAGTATAGCAATACCAAAATCCACGCAGTTTAAAAACAATCAAAATGGCATCAGGTTTTTTCGCACTATTAGATGATATCGCAGCAATCATGGATGATGTTGCAGTAATGAGTAAAATTGCAGCCAAAAAAACGGCGGGTATTTTAGGTGATGATTTGGCCGTAAATGCCGAAAAAGCGTCCGGATTTATTTCATCCCGAGAACTTCCTGTATTATATGCAATTGCAAAAGGTTCTTTCGTTAATAAAATAATCATTTTACCCATCGCTTTTCTATTGAGTGCTTTTTTACCTGTGGCTGTTATTATAATCTTAGTGCTAGGCGGACTGTATTTAGCGTACGAAGGTGCTGAAAAAATATACGAGTACATATTTCCTCACGAGCATTCCCAGCTCGAAATTTCGTTGGAACCGATGACCGAAGAACAAATTTTAGCGTTCGAAAAAGAAAAAATAAAATCAGCTATAGTAACCGATTTTATTTTATCCGTAGAAATCGTAATTATCGCGTTAGGTACGGTAATTGGAAAACCCATTTCATCACAGATACTTGTTGTTTCTCTCATTGCAATAATAGCAACAGTGGGTGTTTATGGCATTGTAGCCTTAATTGTCCGAATGGACGAAGCAGGTTTGAAACTGATGCAACTGAGCACTAAAGAACGTAGTTTTACAAAAACAGTAGGCAATATCTTGGTGCAAGCGCTGCCTAAAGTCATCAAAAGTTTATCCGTCATAGGTACCATTGCATTGATCTTAGTAGCAGGAGGTATATTTGTACACAACATTAATTTTTTACATGATGTTTTACCCCAATTACCCTCCATTGTAACCGAATTTATAATTGGACTCGTAGTCGGACTCCTTGTTTTGGGAGTTGTAAAACTGTTCAAAAAGATCATTGGCAAAAAGTAAGCAACAAAAAATTGAAGACATTTCAGTCCCGCTCGTGAACATTAACAAAAGTGAATAACTATAAATTTGTAGTAGGCACGAGCCGCATGCTTCTGATTCATACAAAGTACAGTTCTAAATAATTTAAGATTATGATATCCTAAAACAACTTATATATTCTGTGAATTGGAATCATCACACCTTGCTTTAAGATAACATTCTTGTCCGTAACACCCCAAACCGTGGTATCTACTATTTTTTTGGATTCGATATCTTCAAAGAAAATTTTAATTTTTGAATGCTCTAAATTACCCAATGATAAAGCCCTATTAATAGCACTTATTCTAGTTTTTATTTCGTCAACATCGCTTAGAACATCTGTTTGTGGAAATTTAAGAAAAGCTATGTCTTCTTTATCGATGATTTTGAATTCCTCTGTCATAATTGGAAAATTTAAATTATAAATTACAGTATTATTGCAAAACTTAACCAGTTTTATCGTCTATTATACTTGATACAAAAATAAACCCTCCGTGACATTGTGAGTGCCAATTATATATTAATTTTTACGCCCCTCGAAGTCTTGATAGAAATGAGAAATATTCTTTATAGCCACGAGACAAGTACGCTCCCCTTCAGTGTAGCTTTTAAAAATGCAAAACAATGGATCCCTAAACTATTTAAAATCTAAAAAACACTTAACTCCCATTTTCTACTCTTTATAAAATTCACTATTTTTGCGGTATAAAATTTTAGTCATGCCAAACAAAAAATACAAAATAGCGGTCCTTCAATTGAATCTTAATGATATTGCCGAAAACAACTTGAAAAAATGTATCAGTTGGGTTCGTGATGCCGCCAACCGTGGTGCCGAAGTAATTTTGTTGCCGGAATTATACAGCAGTCATTATTTTTGTCAAAGCGAAGATGTAGATAATTTTGCTTTGGCAGAACCATTATATAGCACTTCGTTTATTGCTTTTAGCGCTTTGGCCAAAGAACTAGGCGTGGTAATTATTGTTCCTTTCTTCGAAAAAAGAATGTCAGGAATATACCATAACAGTGCATACATCATTGACACTGATGGTTCAGAAGCAGGATTGTATCGCAAAATGCACATTCCGGATGATCCACATTTTTATGAAAAATTCTATTTCACCCCCGGTGATTTGGGCTTTAAAACAATTCCAACTAAAAAAGGAAAGGTTGGCACGCTGATTTGTTGGGACCAATGGTATCCGGAAGCGGCTCGTTTAACTGCTTTGCAAGGTGCAGAAGTGTTATTTTACCCAACAGCAATTGGCTGGCATCCAGGTGAAAAAGATGAATATGGAGTAAACCAACATGGTGCTTGGATGAGTGTGATGAAAGGTCACGCCGTTGCAAATGGCGTTTATGTGGCAGCGGCAAACAGGATCGGTTTAGAACAATACTTGCCTGATACGGCGGGAATTCAGTTTTGGGGATCTTCGTTTATTGCGGGACCACAAGGCGAAATTTTGGCGCAAGCCTCACACGATAAAGAAGAAATTCTTATTGCCGAAGTAGATTTAGACTTACAAGAAAATGTGCGTCAGAACTGGCCTTTCTTTAGAGACAGAAGAATAGACGCTTTTGGTGATATTACAAAAAGAGCGATTGACTAATTATGAAAACGAGTAACAACAGAAGATTCCCTGCTGAGTGGGAAAAGCAACAAGGAATTTTACTTTGTTTTCCACACAACGGCAAGGATTGGCCAGGAAAATATGAAGCGATTCAATGGGCTTTTGTGGAATTCATTAAAAAAGTGGCTACTTTCGAGCACGTGTTTTTAGTAGTTGCGGATGAAAACCAAAAAGAAAAAGTCAATACGATGTTAGAAACAGCTCATGTTGAATTGATTAATGTTTCGTACATTATTCATAAAACCAATAGAAGTTGGATGCGTGATTCGGGCCCAATTGTTGTAAAAAACGGAACCCATAGAGAAGCTTTGAATTTTAATTTTAATGGCTGGGCCAAATATAAAAACATTCAGCTGGACAAATTTGTTCCTGCCAAAGTAGGCGAATTTTTAAATATTCCAGTTACTCAAGTACGCTATAAAGGAAAACCAGTTACAATAGAAGGAGGAGCGATAGACACCAATGGTCAAGGTACTTTACTGACTTCCGAAGAATGCTTGATGCATCCTGATATTCAGGTTCGAAATCCAAATTTCACCAAAGCCGATTACGAAGCCGTTTTCAAAGAATACCTTGGAATTACGAATGTGATTTGGTTAGGTGACGGAATTGAAGGCGATGATACACACGGGCATATTGATGATTTATGCCGTTTTGTCAACGAAGATACAATTGTGACTATTGTGGAAACAGATCCAACCGATAAGAACTACAAACCGTTGCAAGAGAACTTAAAACGATTGCAAAACGCCAAACTGGAAAATGGAAAATCACCCGTAATTGTGGTATTACCGATGCCAAAACGTTTGGAATTTAATGGCTTGAGATTGCCTGCCAGTTATGCTAATTTCCTGATTTTGAACAATTGTATTCTGGTTCCAACTTTTAACGACAGTAATGACAGAAAAGCGCTGAATATCCTTTCAGAATGTTTTCCTGATAGAGAAATCATCGGAATTAGTGCAACTGATTTTATATGGGGTTTTG
This sequence comes from Flavobacterium cryophilum, assembly GCF_048286555.1. NCBI lineage: Bacteria > Pseudomonadati > Bacteroidota > Flavobacteriia > Flavobacteriales > Flavobacteriaceae > Flavobacterium > Flavobacterium cryophilum. The sequence continues at coordinate 44,657 of NZ_JBLVPZ010000011.1, forward strand.
GAACATTGCACTGCTTGAGTCAGCAAATTCCGGAATAGATTTAAAATAAATAAACCCGTTGGGTGTAATTAATAAAAATTTCAATTAATCTTAAATAAAAAAATTGAACCATATAGAAACATAGAAAAAAAGAATAGGATAGCCTAATACTTGGGTTCACCTAGCTATAGTTTTCTCTAAAAAAGTGAAACGCCTTAAATAATTTTAAAATCGATGTTTCTATGTGGTTAAAAAATTAAACAAATTGAATTACACCCAACGGGTTAAATAAAATAAAAAAGACTTGTAGATTTAATTCCTACAAGTCTTTTCTTTTTTATAATATTTAGTGACTATTTATCTTTTGTAAAAGGTATTTTTTGTCCTTCGGGAACAGTCATGTCAAATCCGTTTAGATTGTCATCAAATTGAAATTTAAGTCCCGCTTGTTTCGACTCGAAACTATTTTTTCCTGTAGGTTCCACCGTGAAACTCGGATAATTCGTTATCAAAACATTTAACGCACCATTTTTTTCTGAAAAAGTAATTTTTAGTGGCGCCATTTTAGTAGAATATGTTCCTAAATAACCATCCAGAATTACATCTTTTTCAATCAAACCTTTACTTGCTGTCCAGGTGTTATTTCCTTCATTACTGTCTGGTAAAACATGATCCGGATCTAGCGTGATACTTTCAATTTCCTCCGTAGAATTATGTTTGAATGACCAAGCTTTGTTTTTTTGCCAAACTACAACCGGTAATTTAACACGAGTTATTTTTCCGCTTTTCGATTTCACATCTAAACTTACCGGCATTGCCATTTTTTCGAAGTTTTCAATCGAAATTATAACGCCTTTCTTAGGATCATTTTTTACATATTTTATCGAATTAATTCCTTGGTCTAAACGCCAATTGTATTGGAACCAACCTCTCCAAAACCAACTTAAATCCTCTCCTGCAACATTTTCAATTGTTCTGAAAAAATCGTCTGGTTGTGGATGTTTGTATGCCCAACGCTCTACATAGGTTTTCAATGCTAAATCAAAACGTTCCGATCCCAATACTTGTTCGCGCAAAATCACTAATCCCGAACTTGGTTTTGAATAGGCTAAAAGACCTATATTGCGTTCTTTCATATTATCCGGAGAACTCATTATGGTTTCAAGATTCGGACTTGTATACGCTTCAGCTCTTTGATGCATATCAACTGGCTTGTCTTTGTATTCGCCATTATTAAAATCTATGGAGCTCAATGAATTTATAAAAGTATTGAAACCTTCATCCATCCAAGCAAACAATCTTTCATTTGACCCAACAATCATAGGAAACCAAATGTGTCCAAATTCATGATCCGTAACACCCCATAAATCAGCTCCTTTAGACTCCCAACTGCAAAAAACAATTCCTGGATATTCCATTCCGCCTTCATTACCGGCAACGTTCGTAGCTGCAGGATACGGATATTCCAACCATCTTTTAGAATAATTCTCTATGGTAGCTTTCGTATATTCTGTTGAACGTCCCCATGCTGCTTCACCGGCACTTTCGATTGGATAAACTGAGATTGCAAACGATTTTTTTCCACTTGGCAAATTTATTTTTGCTGCGTCTAAAATAAATGCCGCTGACGAAGACCAAGAAAAATCTCGTGCATTTTTGATTTTATAATTCCACGTTTTAGTAGTTGCTGTAATAATTTTAGACGAATTTTCAACTTCTGCCGCAGTACGGATAAAAACTGTTTTATCACTTTGTTTCGCTTGCGCTAATCTACTTTGCTCCACAGTAGAATAAACTGTTGTAGGATTTAGCAATTCGCCGGAAGCAACCACAATATGATTCGATGGCGCCGTAATGCTCACATCGAAATCACCGTATTCCAGATAAAATTCCGAAGCTCCCAAATACGGATTCGTATTCCAACCTCTTACATCATCATACACACACATGCGCGGATACCATTGCGCAATGGTGAAAATTTTACCGTTTTTAGTTTCCAAAATTCCCATTCTATCCGAGCCTTCAAAAGGCGCAATAAAAGAAAAATCGATTTTGATTTTAACAGAACCTCCTTTAGCATTCAATCCTTGCGGAAGAAAAACCTGCATTCTGGTGTCGGTAATTACATACTTAGCTTCAACCTCAGTTGATTTTCCTTTGACTGTACTTACCAGTTTCACCGATTTTATTACATGTCCACCATTAAAAACTTGGCCTTGCGCTCCATTTCGGCTTCCTGTCAAAGGAACAATTGCATTTCCGCGGGAATCCGCTTTGAATAAATTCTGGTCTAAATTCATCCAAACAAAAGCCATTTTATCCGGGCTGTTGTTCGTATACGTGATAATTCCCGTTCCGGAGATTTCGTTATTTTTTTCATCCAGTTTCGCCGTTAATTTATAATCGGCACTGTTTTGCCAATATTCAGCTCCAGGCTGACCACTAGCTGAACGCGTACTTGTTCCATTCTTTGAATAAAAAAACGGAGCAAATGCATCATGGTAATCGTACTTTGAAATTGCGGTACCAGATACATTTACTGGGGTTTGTTGCGCCCAAATAGATGCAACTCCTAATAATAAAGTCAAATGTAAATAGACTCTGAAGCGGATATTTTTCATTTTTTATTGTATTTTATATCACAAATTAATGAAAAAAAAGAGAATTTCTAACTATTGAATTAAAATTGATTCCATTTTAAAACAATAAAATCATGCAGAAAGCCAATTAGAATTAAAAATTATAAAATATATTTACGCCATAATCCTATTAATAAATTAATTCGAAAAGATAATTTTGACAACTACGCTAACAAACTCGAATCTTTCTGCTGAAATCAAACATTTTGGTGCTGAATTAATTTCCTTAAAAACGAATCTGAATAAAGAATTCATTTGGGAAGGAAATCCAGATTTTTGGGGCAAGCACTCTCCTATTTTATTTCCAATTGTTGGTACCTTAAAAAATAATTCCTTTCATCATAATGAAATCGAATATCATCTATCGCGACACGGTTTTGCCAGAGACATGGCATTTGAATTAATCTATGCGACCGAAAATAGTGCTGCTTTCTCCCTACAATCTTCTGAAGAAACAGTAAAAGTGTATCCTTTTGAATTTGAATTGCAAATCATTTACACATTGGAAAAAAATAATTTATCTATTGCTTATAAAGTACTTAATAAAGGAAAATCTAGAATGCCATTTGCTATTGGTGCACATCCTGCTTTTGCTTTACCAAATCAATTTGAAAATTATGCTATTGCTTTTGAAAAAGAAGAATCTTTGGAATATTATCTTTTGGAGAATGATTTAATTTCTAATAAAATGAAGAAAATAGAAGCTCATAATAAACAGGTTCCGCTCGCGTATGAATTATTTGAAAACGACGCATTGATTTTTAAAACAATCAAATCCAAAGCGGTGACAATTTTAGAAAATGAAAATCCACTGTTAACCGTACATTTTGAAAATTTTCCAAGTTTAGGAATTTGGACCAAAATGAAAGCCCCTTTTATTTGTATTGAGCCTTGGTTCGGTTATTCGGATACCACTGAAAATTCCGGAAATCTATTTGAAAAAGAAGGCATTCAAATTTTAGAATCAAATGAAACTTTCCATTCAAAATTCAGTATCGAAATCCTTTAATTGTAAAATATGTTAACTATAAACTTTAGTCCATTTCCAAATTTAGAAACCGAACGCTTGCTTTTAAGAAGAGTAGACGCAAATGATATAAAAGAGATTTTTGCATTGCGATCTAATCCAGAAACCATGAAATATATTCCAAGACCTTTGCTAAAAACAGATGAAGAAGCCTTGGAACATATTGCAATGATTGATACCAAAATAGAAACTAATGAAGGTATCAATTGGGCGATTACGTTCAAAGATAATCCAAAATTAATTGGAATAATTGGTCATTACAAAATAAAACCTGAGCATTTTCGTGCCGAAATTGGCTATATGTTACTTCCGGAATATCATGGAAAAGGAATTATTTCTGAAGCAGTGAAAGTAGCGGTACAATATGGCTTTAAAACAATGAAGTTGCATTCTATTGAAGCAATTTTAGATCCTAAAAACCATGGATCTGCAAAAGTTTTAGAAAAAAATGGTTTTGTTAAAGAAGCGCATTTAAAGGAAAACGAATTTTTTGATGGTCAATTTTTGGATACCGTAATTTATTCCATTTTAAACAAATAGTCTTTTTTCTAGTCTACTTTTACAATGTTAAAATACGTTTAAACTGACATTTTTAACGTTTAACACAAAAGAAATCAAACATTATTTTTTACATTTGCGCCAAATTCGGTTCTTTTTTAATTGGATTACGCTACAAAAAAATTATGAAAAAATTATTTGCTATTACTTTTCTGTTTTTTTCCTTTTTATTACAAAGTCAAACTTATATAAAAGTGAATGCTCTAACTACTTTATTAACGGTTCCAAATGTTGGTATTGAAACTAGTATTGGAGAAAAATCTACTGTACAATTTGATGTGTTGGCTTCTTTTTGGAAATCGGTAGATGGAAAACCTAGAGAATTTTACACTTTTACACCTGAATATAGATATCATTTTAAAGAGAAACACAATGGTTTTTATGCCGGTGCGCATATTGGTATGAGTATTTTTAATTTTCAAAAATGGAATTATATCAACACTGACATGTATGAAAACGGTGTTGGATATTTTATAGGTTCAACTATTGGTTATCAAGTAAAAATCAATGACAAATTCATGTTGGATTGTTTCCTAGGTGGCGGTTGGCATCAAGGTTTTTACAAAGGCTATTTAATAAGCACAGGCGAACGTTATGAAGGAGCTGGCGATTATAACAAGAGTGGGGAATGGTTTCCTTATAGAGGTGGTTTTATGGTTTCCTATAAGCTAAACTAAAATCATTTGGAAAATTTAGCTTCTGATTTTATATACAAATCTTCTACTTGCTTTCTTGCCCAATCCGTTTTTCTTAAAAAAGTTAAACTGGATTTAATGCTTGGTTTATCTGTAAAACATTTAATTTTCACTAACTCTCCAAGAGTATCGAACCCATAATAATCCACTAATTGTTCTACAATTCTTTGAAGCGTAATTCCGTGAAGCGGATCTTTCGATTTTAAGTTTTCCATTTTGCAAATATATAAAATCGATAAATACTAATTTTACAATTTATTCAAATGAAAAAATATCTATTAATAGTCGCTTTATTTGTTTTACAAATTAGCTTTGGACAACAAAACACCACCACTTATTACTTTATACGTCATGCTGAAAAAGTAGATAATTCTCAAAATCCCGATTTATCAGAAATCGGTTTAGAAAGAGCTACTCTTTGGAAAAAAATATTCTCTGAAATTGATTTTGATGAAATATATTCCACCGATTATAAAAGAACAACACAAACAGCAACTCCTACTGCTACAGCCAAGAAGATTCAAATTAAATTATACAATCCTAAAACTATATCCATTGATTCATTTAAAAAAGAAACACTTGGTAAAAAAGTTTTGATTGTAGGTCATAGTAACACTACAGCAAATTTTGTCAATCAAATTATTAATCAAAAAAAATATGCAGCTATTGAAGACACCACTTTTGGTAATCTTTATATTGTAACTATAAAAGGCGACTCGATCACATACCAACTTTTGAAATTGCCATAAGTTATTGCTAAACCTTTAATTTTTGTTACATTTGCACTATGCTAAAAACAATAAACATATTAAACAAAAGAGCTCGATTTGACTATGAAATAATCGAGACTTTCACTGCTGGAATTGTTTTAGCCGGAACTGAAATCAAATCCATTCGATTAGGAAAAGCAAATATTACAGAGAGTTTTTGTGAATTTAGCAATAACGAACTTTTTGCGATCAATACTTATATTGAAGAGTACACTTTTGGTAATCAATTTAACCACAAAGCAAGAAGCGAACGTAAATTACTTTTAAATAAAAGAGAATTAAAAAGCTTGGCTAAAAGCGTTCAGGCAAAAGGATTAACCGTAATCCCTTTGAAATTGTTCACCAATGAAAAAGGAATGGCTAAACTACAAATTGGTCTTTGTAAAGGAAAAAAAACCTATGACAAGCGTGAATCTCTTAAAGAACAAGATACCAAACGCGATCTAGACAGAATCAAAAAATCATTTTAAATTAAAAAAATATTGAATAAATTACTTTTTGCTTTAAAAAATGACTAAATTTGTCAAGACAATTTAAAACATTTCTAAAAATGAAAACACTACTCAAAAACGCCAGAGAACAAAAAGGACTCAAAACTAGAGAAGTGGCTCAACTTTTAGGAATTGATCAAGCCTTAATCAGTAAATTTGAAAGTGGAGGCAGAAAACCTACCAGAGAACAAGTTATAAAGCTAGCTTCTTTACTGGAAATAGATTTAGGAACAATAATGGTAGTTTGGCTTAAAGAAAAAATTCTTTATGAAATTGGAGAAGATGAATTTGCGCTAAAAGCATTACTGGTTGCAGAAGAAGAAATAAGATATCAAAGCAAGCCTTCCAAGAAAAAATTATCAACTACACTTCAGAAAATTTTAGATGAAATAGATACATTAAAAACAAAACTGGATAGTTTTCGACAGTTTGACAGTTATCGTATTACACAAGCGTTAGAATTAGAATATACTTTTGAAAGTAACCGAATTGAAGGGAATACCATGACGCTGCGTGAAACTGATTTGGTTATCAATGAAGGTTTAACAATTTCAGGAAAAAGTATGCGGGAACATCTTGAAGTTATTAATCATCAAGAAGCAATCGCATACATCAAAGATTTAATGCAAAGAAATAGTTCCATAAATGAACGCGAAGTACTGTCTATCCATAATCTTATTTTGAGAGGGATTCATCCTGAAGATGCAGGTCGCTACAGGAAAGTACAAGTTATGATTCAAGGAAGCAGTTATATGCCTCCACAACCTTTTCTTGTTGCCAAAGAAATGGAGGATTTTTTTATTTGGTATGAAACTAATAAATCAATCCTTCATCCAATAGTTTTGGCTGCTGAAATACACGAGCGTTTAGTTACCATTCATCCGTTTATTGATGGGAATGGCAGAACTTCCCGCTTGGTTATGAACTTGGTTTTATTGCAACATGGCTATATCATTGCTAATATAAAAGGTGATTATGACACTCGAATGCAATATTATCAAACACTTGAAACGGCTCAAACTAAAAACAACAAAGAAGATTTTTTGCTGTTTATTGCTCAAATAGAAAAAGAAAGTTTAGAACGGTATCTAAACATTATTGGTAAATAAAAATACATCTTCAGCTCCCTTCCCTTTGCTTCGCCAGTTCGCTGTTGCTCATTGATATGGATTGGGAATGCGGTTTTAATTTTTATCTTCTAATAATGGTACGAATCGAAATTCTCCAAACTCATGTTTTTCGAATTGCGTTTCATTTTTCCTGATTAGCAAAGTCATTATTTGCACCTCTTCTCCTAATGGAATAACGAGCCTTCCTCCTATTTTTAGCTGTGCCATCAAAGCCTGCGGAATAAATGGCGCACCTGCCGTTACAATAATGCTATCAAAAGGAGCGTAACTTGGTAATCCTTTATAACCATCTCCAAAAGAAAGATGTTTGGGACGAATATTCAATTTTGGAAATAAAATAGAAGTTTGCTTAAACAACTCTTTTTGTCTTTCAACACTAAATACTTTGGCTCCTAATAAACATAAAACAGCAGTTTGATATCCAGAACCTGTTCCAATTTCTAAAATTTTATGTTCTTTTTTTACTTCTAATAATTGAGATTGAAAAGCTACAGTATACGGTTGTGATATCGTTTGGCCAGCTGCAATAGGAAATGCTTTATCTTGATACGCAAAGTCTTCAAAACTGGAATTTAAAAATAAATGTCTCGGAATCTTTTTTATGGCATCCAAAACACTTTTATCAGTAATCCCTTTTTGCTCTAAAACGCTTACTAATTGATTCCGAAGTCCTTGATGCTTGGCTGTGTCTTTCAAAATTTACTGTTTTATTTTGGTAAAAATAGAAAACAATTTCTGAATTCAAATGTTGGATTTTAAATTTTAAATAAACTGAATAATTGTCCCACATCAATAATAGATTAATCATTTTATTGCTATTTTTGTAAAAATTACATCATTATGCTGAAAATTGGAGTATTAGGTGCTGGTCATCTAGGAAAAATACATTTGCGACTATTACAACAATCTGAGAAATATGAGTTAGTCGGTTTTTATGATCCAAATCAAGAGAATGCCGAAAAGATTTCTAAAGAATTTGGATATAAACATTTTAACACAATTGCAACTCTTATTCATGCAGTTGATGTAATTGACATTGTAACACCAACCCTTTCTCATTACAAATGTGCCAAAGTAGCCATCAAATCTGGCAAGCATGTTTTTATAGAAAAACCAATTTCAAATACGGTCGAAGAAGCCGAAGAAATTATCGCTTTGGCGGCAGAATACAATGTCAAAGGTCAAGTTGGGCATGTGGAGCGTTTCAATCCTGCATTCATAGCTACTAAAAACATGATCGAAAACCCTATGTTTATTGAAACCCATCGGCTTGCGGAATTTAATCCACGTGGAACCGATGTTCCTGTAGTCTTAGATCTAATGATTCATGATATTGATGCTATATTGAGTGTAGTAAAATCTAAAGTGAAAAATATAAATGCGAGTGGGGTTTCGGTTATCAGTGATACGCCGGATATTGCCAATGCAAGAATAGAATTCGAAAATGGTTGTGTTGCTAATTTAACAGCGAGCCGAATTTCGATGAAAAACATGCGCAAATCTCGTTTTTTCCAAAAAGACGCTTACATCTCAGTGGATTTCTTAGAAAAGAAATGTGAAGTGGTAAAAATGAAAGACGCTCCGGAAGTTCCCGGTGATTTTGATATGATTTTACAAAATGCTGAAGGCGTTAAAAAACAAATCTATTTCTCCAATCCTGATGTAGAGCAAAACAACGCAATTCTTGACGAATTAGAATCATTTGCAGACGCTGTAATCAATAATACAGAACCAGTCGTAACATTAGAACAAGCTACTGAAGCGTTAAAAGTGGCGTACCAAATTATTGATTGTTTTAAAAAATAAATAAAATTTGTTTAAAGTTTAAGGTTTAAAGTTGCTCAAGAAAACTTTAAACTTTAAACTTTAAAACTTTAAACCATATAACATGAAAACAATAGCTGTAATCGGAGCAGGAACAATGGGAAATGGAATTGCCCATACCTTTGCACAAAGCGGTTTTACCGTAAAATTAATAGATGTTTCAGAGCAATCATTGGATAAAGGGATGGCTACTATCGCCGCTAATTTAGACCGAATGATTGCAAAAGGAAGCATTACTCAAGAAGACAAAGCAAAAACTATTACTAATATCATAACCTATACTGATATTAAAGATGGTGTTGTAGGTGTTGATTTAGTGGTTGAAGCGGCTACTGAAAATGTAGAATTAAAACTAAATATCTTCAAGCAATTAAATGAAGCTTGTTTTCCCGATACAATTTTGGCAACCAATACTTCTTCCATTTCAATTACTCAAATTGGAGCCGTTGTGGCCCATCCGGAACGTGTAATTGGGATGCATTTTATGAATCCGGTACCAATTATGAAACTGGTAGAAATCATTCGTGGTTACAACACTAGCGATGAAGTAACAAAAATCATTATGAATCTTTCTGAGAAATTAGGAAAAACACCCGTTGAAGTCAACGATTATCCTGGTTTTGTTGCCAATAGAATTTTGATGCCAATGATTAACGAAGCTATCGAAACCTTGTACAACAAAGTGGCCGGTGTTTATGAAATTGACACTGTTATGAAACTTGGAATGGGTCACCCAATGGGACCATTACAACTTGCTGATTTTATTGGTCTTGATGTATGTTTGGCTATTTTAAACGTACTCTACGACGGTTTCAAAAATCCAAAATATGCGCCTTGTCCATTATTAGTAAATATGGTTCGAGCCGGAAAAATGGGAGTAAAATCTGGTGAAGGTTTCTACGATTATTCTGAAAGCAAGAAAGCAGAGAAGATTTCTAAACAATTTATATAAAAGTCACCCTTCTCGGTCGCAGTTTTCAGGTTTTACGATCAGCCGAAAACTGCGACTCTGACTGAAAACTAAATCAGATGGCTAAAATAATCCCTTTTAAAGCAGTTCGTCCCACTCGCGATAAAGTTTGCCTTGTTACTTGTCGATCTTACGAAGAATATGTAAATGCTGAATTAGCGGCGCAGCTGGATTTTAATCCGCTATCGTTTTTGCATATTCTAAAACCAGCTTACACCAATCAGGAAACGGTATCTTTCGAAAAAAGATACCGCCAAGTACATCAAAAATATGTGGATTTCAAAAATGAAATCATTTTAGTAAAAGATAAAAAGCCCGCGATTTATATTCATAAAATCGTAACCAAAACGCATTCATTCACGGGCATTATTGCAGGGACAAGCATCAAAGATTACAGCAACAATATTATCAAAAAACATGAAGATATTATTGATTTTAGAGTCCGATTACTCAAAGATTATATGAAATATTCAGAGTTTAATACAGAGCCGGTTCTTATGTCGTATCCTGATAATAAAACCATCGAAAACTGGATTTATAACTGTACTCAAAAATTAGCCGATTTTGAATTTTCAACCACAAAAAAGGAGATTCATTATCTTTGGAAAATTGAAGATGCATTAGAAATTAATTGGCTACAAAATATATTTGAAAAGACAAATAATCTTTATATTGCTGACGGTCACCATCGCACCGAAGCACTGAAATTATTATCTGAGGAAAATGATGATCCAGAAAATACTGCAAAAAATCATATTCTGAGTTATTTAATTTCTGAAAATAATGTCAAAATATATGAGTTCAATCGTTTAGTAAAAGACTTAAACGGTCTCTCGAAAGAAGATTTTATAAAAGAATTAGAAAAGAATTTCATTATTGAAAATAAATTTCAGCAACCTTTTCAGCCTTCTCAAAAGCATCAATTTGGAATGTATCTGGACAATTCATTTTATAGCTTAGTGTTACGAAAGGAAAATGAAGTTTTCTTAACTGCTTTGGATGGTTTAGACACGCAAATTTTATACAAAAAAGTGTTGCTGCCGATATTAGCCATCGAAGATTTACGCAATGATGAACGAATAGAATACCTCTCAGGAAAACAATCCGTTTTAGAGGTAAAAAATAAAATTGATCAAGGAGAATTTGAAATCGGTTTTATACTATTCCCATCAAATATAGGAGAAATAAAAGCCCTGGCTGATGCCAATCTAATTATGCCTCCAAAAAGTACCTATATAGAACCGAAGTTTAGAAGCGGATTGGTAGTGTATGAACTTTAGGATTTAGAACTATTTAAAATCAAAACATTAAAATGTCAATAGCAAATAACATAGTAAAGATAAAAGCTACTTTACCGGAACAGGTAACCTTAGTTGCAGTTTCAAAAACCAAACCCATTCCAGATTTAATGGAAGCGTATGAAGCCGGTCAGCGCATTTTTGGAGAAAACAAAATCCAGGAAATGGCGGAGAAATGGCAACAAATGCCCAAAGACATTCAATGGCACATGATAGGTCACGTTCAGACAAATAAAGTCAAATTTATGGCGCAATTTGTGAACTTAATTCATGGCGTGGATAGTTTTAAATTACTACAGGAAATTAACAAACAAGCGCTAAAACACCATCGAATTATCGATTGTTTATTACAAATGCATATTGCCGAAGAAGAAACTAAATTTGGTCTTGACAAGGAAGAACTCTCTTACCTCCTATCATCAAACGAAATTCAGGAACTGAAGAATATTAGAATCGTTGGATTAATGGGAATGGCTACTTTCACAGCCAATAAAGATCAAATCAAAAAAGAATTCATTCATTTGAAATCTATTTTTGATCAATTTGCAATTCAAAATTCACAAATTACCATCCTTTCAATGGGAATGTCAGGGGATTATCAACTTGCTGTTGAATGCGGAAGCACGATGGTTCGGATTGGAAGTAGTATCTTTGGAGGAAGAAATTAGCAATAACGAAATTCAATTTCAATAAAAACGCATATAAACGAACCTAATTTTGAAAAAATATACAGTTTTGAAGACCGTTTAGTTCGATTTGCAGGTGAATGTATTTTCTTTGTTAGAAAATTAGAAAAGTCTTATGAAATTGAATATTATAAAAACCAACTGATAAGATCATCTGGAAGTTCTTCACTGAATTACGGAGAAGCTCAAGGAACAATAACAAGTAGAGATTTTATATTTAAAGTTTCCCTTTACGTAAAGGAACTCAAAGAGTCCAGAAATTCATTAAAAGTTCTTGATTATATAAAAACAGGAGATTTAGAAGAAAGAAAGTGGCTTTTGACAGAAGTTGAAGAACTTATAGCCATCGCTTCAAAAATGATAAATAACAAAAAATAAATCAATGGCAATGGCAAAAAATCAATTGCAATAGCAATAACAAAATTCAATTACAATTATCAAAAATTCATATTAGAAGTTGATAATCAAAGTTGCTTTTTTTATTGAAATTGAAAAATTGATATTGACATTGATTTTTGATATTGATATTGAAAATGTACGCAATACTCGACATAGAAACCACTGGAGGACAATTTAACGAAGAAGGAATTACTGAAATAGCCATCTATAAATTTGATGGTCACGAAGTGGTGGATCAATTCATCAGTTTAGTAAATCCAGAAATTCCAATTCAGCCATTTGTAGTGAAACTTACTGGTATCAATAATGCCATGTTACAATCTGCCCCTAAATTTTTTGAAGTAGCAAAACGCATCATCGAAATGACTAACGATTGTGTCATTGTGGCGCATAACGCTTCTTTTGATTATAGAATCCTACGAACTGAATTCCGGCGATTGGGGTATGATTTTGAAGCCCGAACGCTTTGTACGGTTGAATTATCAAAAAAACTGCTGCCAGAGCAACCTTCCCATAGTTTAGGAAAACTGGTTCGTGCTCTTGGGATCCCAATGGCAGACCGTCACAGAGCCAGTGGTGATGCATTGGCGACTGTTAAATTATTCAAAATTCTTTTAGAAAAAGATTTAGAGAAAGAGATTGTAAAAGATTTTATCAAGCTGGAAATCGAAAAAGGAATTGCGCCAAAATTACTGGATATCGTGGCTGGCTTACCCGCAAAAACAGGCATCTATTACATCCATAATGTAAAGGGCGATCTGATTTACATTGGCAAAAGCCGAAACATAAAAAAACGTATCAACCAGCATTTTACAGGCACTTCTATTAAATGTAAAAAAATTCAAGCCGAAGTTTTCACCGTAACGTATGATGAAACCGGGAGCGAATTGATTGCTTTATTAAAAGAAAGTGAAGAAATTAAAATCAATAAACCCATCTATAACAGAGCCCAACGAAAAAGTATTTTTCAACTGGCTTTGTATGCTGAAAAAGATGAAAAAGGATATATTAATTTGAAACTTCAAAAAGCGGATGGTCGAAAAAAAGAAATTACCTCCTTCACTTCCTTGCAAGAAGGCAAAAATACGTTGTTTAGCATCACTTCCCATTATAATTTGTGCCAAAAACTAACTGGTTTATATGTCTCAAAAACAAACTGTTTTCAATACAGCATAAAAGAGTGTGACGGTGCTTGTATTGGTGCCGTTTCTCCCGACGAATATAATGCAAGAGTGCTTAGTTTTATTGAGAAAAACAGTTTCGAAAATCAAAACATGATACTCATCGATCGAGGAAGAACCATTAGTGAACGATCAGCAGTTTTGATAGAAAACGGAATTTATAAAGGCTATGCTTTTTATGATTTAAATTATCAAATCAACAATATCGAAATACTGAGGAACATCATCATTCCAATGCAAAATAACCGTGATACTAAAAATATAATCCAGGGACACATCCGAAAAAATAAAACAATAAAGACCTTAAAATTCTAAACGCATAAAGTAATAACTAAATAATTATGCAAAGAACAAAGTCACTATTCACCGCTTTTAGACAAAAAACAAATATTATAATTTACGGAACCAATACCGCTTCCGGACGATTATTCGATCTTGTTCTTTTAGGTGTTATTCTTGTCAGCGTGGTGATCGTTATGCTCGAAACGGTAAAAGAGTTTGACCTACAATACCACAATGAACTTATTGTTTTGGAATGGATTATAACTATTTTTTTTACCTTAGAATATCTACTCCGAATTATATCCATCAAAAAGCCGTTGAAATACATCTTTAGTTTTTATGGAATAATTGATTTGATCGCGACTTTACCCATGTATTTTTCGCTATTCATTGTAGGAACCAGTGTTCTAACTGTTGTTAGAGCTCTTAGATTATTACGGTTATTCAAAATTTTGAAACACCCAAAATTCTCGAGCCAATCCACTCATCTTAAAGAAGCCTTGACTGCCAGCAAAGGAAAAATACTAGTTTTCATCTATTTCATGTTAATCAGCAGCATCATAATAGGATCAGTCATGTATGTTGTTGAAGGAAGTGAGGGCGGTTTCACCAGTATTCCCATAAGTATTTATTGGACAATTGTAACACTGACAACCGTGGGATATGGAGATATTTCGCCTATAACGCCTTTGGGTCAGGCCATCGCATCGGTAGTAATGATAATGGGTTACGGAATAATAGCCGTTCCTACGGGGATCGTCTCTGCTGAATTTGCAAACAGCAACCGTAAAAACAAAGTAAAGGCCGCACGAATCAATCCGTGCCCAGATTGTGGAGCCGAGGTACACGAATTTAACGCAAAATATTGCTACCATTGTGGCAAAGGACTATAATTTATTAATTAGAAGCAATTCCAGCTGTACACTGCAACTCCTCGTTATTTCAATTGTTTTTCTAAGGCATAAAAGGAGCTTCCTTTGGTCGCTCTTTTACACCAAGAAAAACTAACTTTCATAACTCCGGGGTTTCCGTTTCCATCTGGGCTAGACAACATGAAATACTTAATCACCATTATCGGACCCACGGCTATAGGAAAAACTTCTTTGAGTATCGTATTAGCCAATTATTTTAAATGCGCGATTCTTTCCTGTGACAGCCGACAGTTTTTCAAGGAAATGACCATTGGAACCGCTGTACCAAACAAAGCCGAGTTAGAAGCTGCTTCGCATCATTTTATCCAAAACAAATCGATCTTCGAGAATTATACCGTTGGTGATTTCGAGAAAGGAGCTATTGCAAAACTTGACGAATTATTTCTGAACAATGATTACGCCATTCTGGTTGGCGGTTCCGGATTGTATGTTGATGCCATTCTAAAAGGGTTTGATGAATTTCCAGAAATAGACGCATCAGTACGAACAGAAATTAATTCGAATTATGAAAAACTTGGAATTGGCTATTTACAACAAAAACTCGAAATTTTAGATCCTGATTATTACAAAACTTTAACTGCCGAGAATCCTCAAACCTTGCAAAATCCACAACGAATGATGCGTTTTGTAGAAGTATGCGTGGGTTCCGGAAAACCGTATTCTTCTTACTTAAACCAGAAAAAAAACAACCGAAACTTCACTCCTATTTTAATAGGTTTAGAAGCAGACAGAAAGATTATTTACAGCCGAATCAATCAACGCGTTGACATAATGATGAGTGAAGGTTTATTAGCAGAGGCAAAAACACTATTCCTACATAAAGAATTGAATGCGCTGCAAACTGTGGGTTACAGAGAATTATTCAGATACTTTGACAGAGAAATTTCATTGGAATTTGCCATTGAAGAAATAAAGAAGAACACTCGAAGATTTTCTAAACGCCAATTGACTTGGTTCAAAAGAAATGAAAACACCAAATGGTTTGATTTTGAAACTCCCTATAAAAATATTGTTGAATATATTAATTCAAAAAAATAAAACAAACCTATACTTATTTATATGCCCATCTCTCCTAACTTCACTTCCATTCTCAGCAAAGACTGGGAAATCAATTTTACACAATGTGCACCAAATGGATTTTTAAAATACACGGATTTGTGTACTATTTTACAATTAACGGCTGCGGAACATTCAGAAATTGGTGGAATCAGTTTTACCGATATGCAGGAATTTAACCAAGCTTGGGTTTTGAGCCGAATGCGTGTGGAAATCTCTAAATTACCAAAATGGGGAGATACTGTAACCGTAAAAACATGGATCAATTCCTTAGAGAACTCCCGTTCAGTTCGGGCCCTGGAAATGCACGTAAATGAAGAAAAAATGGTGGGTTCTGAAACTTTCTGGGCCGTATTTAATACTCAAAAACGTCGGCCGGAAGCATTAGCTTTGCCGTATCAACATTTTGAACTATTTCCCGAAAAAAGAGCTACTTTAGAGGGTTTTTCTAAAATAAATTTCAATAATGAGAAAGAAATAGTTTTTGAAAAGAAAGTTTTTTTATCCGATTTAGACATTGTAAAGCATGTCAATAATGTCAAATATCTAGAATGGTGTTTGGATCTGATTGATGAAAAACTAATCCTGCATCAAAAAATTAAAAGTTTTGAGATGAACTTCTTAAAGGAATTGTCGCTAAAGGATAAAGTGATTATCCATGAAAGTATTTCCGACAGAGAGACTGTTTTTAGCATTACAAAAGAAGACAAGACGCGTTTTGCCTTGCAACTAAACTGGAAATAAATATCTTTTTAATCCAAAAAAAAAGCCTCAAATTCTTGAGGCTTATGTCTATTTATTCTACTACTTTATTCTTTACAACTAATCTGAATCCTTCTCCGTGGATGTTTAAAATTTCTACATCTTCATCAAGTTTCAAATACTTTCTCAACTTAGCGATGTACACATCCATACTTCTTGACGTAAAATAGTTGTCATCTCTCCAGATTTTTGTCAAGGCTAATTCTCTTGGCATCAAATCATTTTCGTGAAGAATTAACATTTTCAATAATTCATTCTCTTTTGGAGATAATTTTATTGGCTCTTCATTATTGAAGGTTAAAAAACGAAGCTTTGAGTTCAAATGAAATTTACCAATATTAAATTCAAATTGTACTTGTTCCGCTTTAGTATCAGATGATTTTCTTTGGATAATTGCTTTAATTTTCATCAACAATACTTCAGAATCAAAAGGTTTATTCAAATAATCATCGGCACCTGCTTTATATCCTTTCAACACATCTTCTTTCATTGATTTGGCCGTCAAGAAAATAATGGGAACTTCATTATTTTTTTCTCTAATTTCTTTTGCCAAAGTATAACCATCTTTGTAAGGCATCATTACATCCAGAATACATAAATCGTAAGTATCCTTTTTGAATTTTTCGAATCCTTCCATTCCATTTTTGGCCAAAGTGACGTCAAAATCGTTTAGCATTAAATAATCTTTTAAAACTGCTCCAAAATTAAGGTCATCTTCAACTAAAAGTATTTTTTTATTTACATTTTCCATATTCTAATTTATTAATGGTAATTTTATTATGAAGGTACTCCCTTTTCCCTTTTCACTTTCTACATAAACTTGACCGTTATGGTCTTCAACGATTCTTTTTACGTAAGCTAAACCTAAACCGTGTCCTTTTACATTATGAATATCTCCGGTATGCTCTCTATAGAATTTTTCAAAAATTCTTTTCTGCGCTATTTTACCCATTCCTAATCCACTATCTTTTACTTTAATAATAACCATATCTTTGATATTTTCAGTAAAAATTTCAATTTCAGGAATATTAGGTGAGTATTTTACAGCATTTTCTAAAATATTTACAATGACATTGGTAAAATGAACATCATTGATTAAAACTGTGGTTCTTACCGCTTTAAAATAACAGGTAATTGTACCCTGTCTGTCTTCTAAGATCAAATTCACATGATCTATTGCATCTTCAATTATTTCATGAATATTATTTGATTCCTTAGTAATATCTAATTCTTTCTTTTCTAATTTTGAGATTCGCAACACATTTTCTACTTGTGCATGCATGCGTTTATTCTCATCCTTAATCATTTGAAGATATCGCAAAACCTTCTCTTTATCATCTATTATTTTTGGATTTCTAATTGCATCCAAAGCAAGATTTATAGTAGCAATTGGAGTTTTAAATTCATGTGTCATATTATTTATGAAATCATTTTTGATTTCAGAAATTTGGCGTTGCCGTATTAATTGATTCAGTGCACTTGAATACGCAATTAAGATTATCAGTGTAAAAACAATTGAAAGAACTGTTATACTAACAAGTTCTGACAGTAAAAATTTCTTTTTGTGAGGAAATGTAACCAACAATTGGTATTTGCTGTTTCCTTCATTATCTGAAAATATTGGAGTTGAATAAGTGGCTTCTTTGTCGTATTTAAAATTATTAGATTTTACTTTCGTAGCTAAATTACTACTGTAAACACTAAACTCAAATTTAGTATTTACACCAGATACTTCGAGCTCTTTTTTGATAAGTTTACTCAACGTTTCTTTTGAAACTCTTTCCTGAATAGGTAAAACAGAAGCGAAATCTTTATAAAATATTTCAAAGGAAGCATTGTCTAAGACATCTAAATTACCAGTTTTCTCTACTCTTACATCAGGTATTAAACTTTGCGTAACACCCGACTTATCAATAGAATTATTGTTATAAACTTCTGTAACCCGTTTAGAACTAAAACTTTTGAATTTCTCACTATCAAATTTTTTATCAAAGAACGTTGGTGAAATGTTGTAATCTTCAGAAATTATACTGTTTGAATATATAATTGTTTTATTGGTTCTTGGGTTTTTCTGAACATAATAAAATTCTAATATATCATTCTTCTTTGGTACTTTTCCTGTACTGTCTTTATAATGATTTATTTTATCGTAAAAGTTATATGCTTCCTGTTTTTGAATTTTATCCGCCACATTACCAATAACTTGCTTGACATGGAATTTAAATTGCTCATCGTTATTTTTAAAAGAGGTATTAAACCAATACACCTGAACAAGAATTATCCCAATTAAAGACAAGCTCATCAATAAAACAAGTAACCTGAAAAATAGTTTATTCATCGAAACAAATTTAGTATTTTAACAATAAATTAAATAATAGATTAACCAAACATTAACACCTATAGGGCATTTTGCCTAATCTTTAAAATTTTAAGAATTTTAACAACTTCT
Source organism: Flavobacterium cryophilum (assembly GCF_048286555.1). Classification (NCBI taxonomy): domain Bacteria; kingdom Pseudomonadati; phylum Bacteroidota; class Flavobacteriia; order Flavobacteriales; family Flavobacteriaceae; genus Flavobacterium; species Flavobacterium cryophilum. The sequence goes on from NZ_JBLVPZ010000011.1 coordinate 63,785, forward strand.
AATTTTGTAGTTTTTGAAGAAGTATTCTCTATGACGAAATCGCTTTTTGAGATGCGCTGTTCGTCAGTCCATTGTGCATTTATTCTTTTCAAAACAAGTTTTCGTGTCGTTTTATCACGTTCCATAACTCTCTGGATTCTTACCGCTACTGGTGCTGTGACAGTTACAATTACATCGCAATTTTTGTAACTACCGCTTTCAAATAAAATAGCAGCTTCATAAATGACATATGGGACATTTTTATGTTGCAAAAGCCATTGCTCAAAATGCTTTTTTACCGCAGGATGAACAATCTTGTTGAGTTTTTCTAATTTTTCAGGGTCATTGAATACAATTTTAGCCAGTTTTTCTCTATTCAATTTCTCGTTTTCAAAAACTGCGTCGCCAAATGTACTTTTAATGGCTTCAGTAATGATTGCAGAGTGCATGATTTTTCTGGCTTCATCATCAGCAATGTACACAGGTATTCCAAATGAATTAATATAATTTGCTACAGTGGTTTTCCCACTTCCTATACCGCCAGTTAAACCAATTATTTTTACCATGTTACACTTTAAAAAATAATTCCGGGAAAGCATCTTGAGGTTTTTGCTTCAAAATGATAATTTTATAAAATGATTTTAAAAAACCCGTACCGTAACCGTAAAATTGTTTCCAAACAGCTATCAATGATAAATACCCGATTTTTAAACTTTTATTTTGATACGAAGACACCAAAAATAGTAATACAAAATAAACAAAATACAATTGAAGCAGCAAATCAAAATTAAAAATCAACATTAATAAAAAGGAAGTAAAAAATCCAATTATGAATACCGAAGGAAAGAAGAAAGTAAGCTTGTTGTATTTTGGATACCAACTATTCAAAATTGGTCGTGCTTTGCCAAATTTATTTACCTGAATGGAAAACTTATTCCAATCAATTCTTCGCTTGTGATACACAAAAGCACTTGGAAACAGTTTAGTTTCAAAACCTAAGTTCCACAACCGAATTGACAAATCCGGATCTTCACCAGGATGGATGTTTCCAAAACCTTGCGATGCTTCAAAAGCTTTTCGCGACAATCCCATATTAAAACTTCGAGGCTGAAACTTATCTATTTTTTCCGAACCACCTCTAATTCCACCCGTAGTTAAAAAAGAAGTCATTGCGAAATTAATTGCTTTTTGAATGTCTGAAAAACTGTCTAAAGCTTTATCAGGTCCTCCAAAACAATCTACATAGTCCTGTTTTAATGCCTTGTCAACTTCTGACAAATATTGTGTTGGTATAATACAATCCGAATCGAAAATAATAAAATAATCGCCCCTGGCTTTGTGCATTCCATAATTTCTGGAATCACCAGGACCTGAATTGTCTTTGTAATAATAAGAAATATCTAATCTGTCCCCATATCTCTGCGCAACATCTTTACAAACTATAGAGGAACCATCTTCAACAATAACAATTTCAAAAATTTCGTTATAGGTCATATGAGATAAACTCTCCAAAAGTTCCTGAACTTCATCCGGACGATTGTAAACTGGTATAATTAGGGAAAATAGCATAAAATTAAAAATGTGGTATTAAAGATGTTTTTTAAACTTAAAAAATTTTAACAAATGTAATCTTTATCCATAAAAAAACCATCAACTATTAGTTGATGGTTTTATAAATAAGTTGCTGCGTTTTATTCAAACATTTCCATTACTTCCTGACTTACTCCCATATTTGAGAAACCCCCATCATGTAACAAGTTTTGCAAAGTCACTTTTCTGGTCAAATCAGAAAACAGGGTAAGGGTATAATTAGCACAATCTAAAGCAGATGCATTTCCCAGAGGTGACATTTTTTCGGCAAAATTTATAAATCCGCCAAAACCTTTTACACCTTGTCCTGCCGTTGTAGGTGTGGGGGATTGAGAAATAGTGTTGACTCTTACTTTTTTATCTCTACCAAAGAAATACCCAAAACTTCGTGCAATAGATTCTAAAAACGCTTTGTTATCTGCCATGTCGTTATAATCTGGAAACACGCGTTGTGCCGCCATATAGGATAGCGCGACAATACTTCCCCACTCGTTCATAGCATCTTTTTTATACAAAACCTGCATTACTTTATGAAAAGAAACCGCCGAAACATTCCATCCTTTTTCGGTATAATCATAGTTTTGATTGGTGTAATGATTGCCTTTTCGAACATTTACTGACATTCCGATCGAGTGTAAAACAAAATCAATTTTACCGCCTAGTATTTCCATAGCCTGATCTACTAAATACTCTAAATCAGCCACTGAGGTTGCGTCAGCAGGGATAATTTGAGCATTTGTTTTTTGCGCAAGCACATCAATTGTCCCCATTCGGATGGAAGCTGGAGCATTTGTAAGGACAAAAGTTCCTCCTTCCTCAAAAACTCTTTCTGCGGTTTTCCATGCGATAGAATTTTCATCTAAAGCGCCAAAAATGATTCCTCTTTTACCTTTTAATAAGTTATACATAATACAATTAATTTAAGTCTGTACTTTAAAAAATAATGCATCTTAATTTCGAAATGAATAAAACCATTGTGAAATTAAGATGCATTACAGAAACTAAATATTTAATTCAGTAGCAATTAAGCAATACTTTCGATGCTTACCACTTCGTCTGCATCTGCTTTATAATCAACTCCTGCTACGTCAAAGCCAAATAGATTGTAAAAATCTTTTCTATAGCCTTGTAAATCTCCTATTTCAGATAAATTTTCAGTTACAGCTTCAATCCACAATTTAGCCACTTTTTCTTGAACATCAGGACGCATTTCTAAATCGTCAATACGGATTCTACCTTTTTCATCGACTGGAACTTCATTTCCCGTGTATAATCTTTGTTGGTACAAGCGTTGAATTTGTTCGATACAACCTTCATGAATTCCTTCTTCCTTCATTATTTTGTATAATAATGAAATATAGAGTGGAATAACAGGAATTGCAGAGCTAGCTTGAGTAACCAATGCTTTATTGACCGAAACAAATGCTTTTCCATCAATTGCCGCTAAACTGTCAGTGATCGCAAAAGCAGTCGCTTCAAGATGATCTTTGGCACGACCTATTGTTCCTTTTCTATAAACGGCTTCAGTCAATGATGGCCCGATATATGAATAAGCAACAGTTGTAGCGCCCGGAGCTAATAAATTTTGAGCTTTTAATGCATCAATCCACATCGCCCAATCTTCACCTCCCATTACGGCAACTGTGTTTTCTATATCATCACCACTGCAAGGCTCAATTGATATTTCTGAAACTGTGCCCGAATGAAAATCAACGGTTTTATTGGTAAAAGTACTTCCGATAGGTTTCAACGTAGAACGATGCAAAACACCGGTAACTGGATGCATCCGAACAGGAGAAGCTAAACTATAGATTACTAAGTCTACTTGACCTAAATCAGTTTTTATAAGATCTAATGTTTGTTGTTTTACTTCATTCGAAAAAGCATCTCCATTGATACTTTTTGCATATAAACCGGCAGCATGAGCTTCCGTTTCAAAAGCTGCAGAATTATACCACCCTGGCGAAGCTGTTTTACCTTCTGCTGGAGGTTTTTCAAAAAATACACCAATAGTTCCTGCATCAGAACCAAAAGCACTTGTAATTCTAGAAGCCAAACCAAAACCGGTTGAAGCTCCAATAACCAATACTTTTTTAGCCCCGTTTATAGGTCCATTTGATTTAATATATTCAATTTGATTTTTAACATTTTGTTCGCATCCTTTTGGGTGAGATGTCGTACAAATAAATCCTCTCATTCTTGGTTCAATAATCATACTCTAGGTTATTCGTTTTTTTATTTATTCGTGTAATCGTTTTTATGCTGATGCAAAAGTCTTGCTTTTATAAGGAAACAAATATATAGTAAAAAATTAGTTCAGCAAGGCTTTAGCATGATTTAAGGCCGAATCAGAAACAACAGTTCCTGATAACATTTGAGCAATTTCGACCAGTCTTTCCTCTGCATTTAACAACTTCAATTCAGACAAGGTGTCCTCTCCTATAGTTGATTTAAACACTTTGAAATGCGCATTTCCTTTGGCCGCAATTTGAGGTAAGTGGGTAATCGCAAAAATTTGCATTTCCTGACTCATTTCTTTCATTATTTCGCCCATTCTATTGGCAATTTCGCCCGAAACACCAGTATCAATTTCATCAAAAATCAAGGTTGGTAATTTTGAATATTGTGCCAATATCGCCTTAACTGCCAGCATAATCCTAGACATTTCTCCACCGGAAGCTACTTTTTTCAATAAACCAAAATCAGTTCCTTTATTAGCAGAGAATAAAAACTGAAGCTCATCTTTTCCATTTTGGAAATACGTTTCGGTAGTAGTAATATCAATATTAAAGCGAACATTTGGCATTCCCAAAGTTTCTAAAATCGTAATTAACTTTTGAGATAAAACTGGAATAGAATCCAATCTATTAGCATGAATAGTAGTGGAAAAAACATCTAATTCAGCTGTTTTTTGTCCAATAGAAATTGTCAGTGCAGTAATTTCTTCTCCCATATTGCCTAATTCTAATACTGAATTTTCTAGATTCTCCTGAATTTTCAGTAATTCCTCTACCGAAGAAACCTGATGTTTCTTTTGCAAATTAAAAATCACCTGAAGTTTTTGGCTAATTAAATCCAGTTGTTCCGGATCATTAATCAACTTCTCTGAACAGCGAATCATTTCATCCGAAATATCATCAAACTCAATGGTTAAGCTGGTAATTCTTTCTAACAAAGTATGATATTCAATCGAAAAAGAGGCTATTTTTTGTAATGAAACCTTTATTTCATTCAAACTATGCAGCACTCCAATCTGTTCTTCATTGGCTAGAGCCAAAGATTTATCAATAGATTCTTTTATAATTTCAACATTATTCAGTTTCTCAAAATCAGTCTCAAGCGATTCTTGTTCGCCCGATTTTAATTGTGCTCCAACTAATTCATCTAATAAAAAAGTATTGTATTCTTGTTCTTTCTTAGATTCGCTTTGTTTTTTCAAAAGCGAATTTAATTTGGATTTATCCGATTTATAACTTTTTAAAAGCGTTTGATATTCCAGAATTGTTTCTTTATTATTGGCAATTGCGTCTATAATTTCGAACTGCACATTTTCATCCGAAAGTTCTTGGGTTTGCTGTTGCGAATGAATATCTATCAGGAACAAGCTTAGTTGCTGCAATTCCTGAAGATTTACAGGACTGTCATTTATAAAAGCCCTAGACTTTCCTGAAGGAAGGATTTCACGCCTAATGATGGTGTCATTTTCGTAATCTAAATCATTTTCCTCAAAAAAAGGACGTAAATTATACTTAGAAATCTCAAAATGAGCTTCAATCACACACTTTTCTTCTTTGTTTTTTAACGAAGTCAAATCGGCTCTTTTTCCTAACACCAAACCTATCGCACCTAATATTATTGATTTTCCTGCTCCGGTTTCTCCGGTAATTATTGAAAACCCTTTTGAAAAATCAATAGACAATTTTTCTATTAAGGCATAGTTTTTTATCGAAAGTGACGTTATCATTTACTATATTGTTTTGTGATGTGAAGCTTATTTAAACTAAAAATTGGAAATCAATTAATATTTTATCAGCGTCCATTTACTTGAATTCAAAGGAGAAATTTTATTCAGATTATCTGCTAAATCTGAGATTGTAATACTGGGTCCACCAGAAAATATAGAAACGATTTCATCTGATTTAGCATCAAAAAAGACACGCGTTAAAAATGCATTGGGTCTGGAAGTATTTAGATTACCCAAATCGATTAGTGATTCTTTTATTTTTTCTTTAGATGCTTTTAAATCCTGACTCATTAAGTCTAAGCCAGCGTGATATTCGAACATAGTTAAGCGCACTTGTTTAAATGCTGGGGATAAAATATCGTTTATCAAAAAGTAGCGATTTTGATTTCCATCGGATTGACTCCATCCTTTAGAACCTCCTTGTTGTGCCACATTCGAGATGTTTTGCGCCGTTTCAAAATACGAATTTCCAGATCCAGAAACAAAAGTATCAGCATCCATTCCTAAAATCATGTAACTGTAAAAAGCTATAACAGAAACTAGGTTGGAATCGAATGTAGTTGGACTGAAAATTAGATTTTCAAACTCAGTATATCTAAAATTAAAGTCTTTATCATTATAATTTAATACCGGAGAGGAATAAGAGGAATTAAAAATAGGTCTTGAAGATTGCACTTGAATAGTCGCAGTAAATTGATCTGAGTTGTTCGAAGAAACAGTAATGTACATCGAACAATTAATTTTTTCATTTTGCTTTACCGCTTGTCCAGTCCAATCCGTTTTATTAATATACTCGCTTATCGAAGTTTGCAGTGTTTTAAAAACTTGCTGATTGGTAACGCTCAATGTTTGTGAATCAACCGTAACCGTACAGTTTAGTTGTTGCGCTTGCGTAAGCCCAAAAGTAAAAAGCAGAAAAAAAATAATTATTTTATTCATCTCTAGATTTGTATTATTTCTTATCTCTTGGCTGTGTAATTCAAACAATGTATTTGAATTACAAATCCGTTACGCTCATTTCATAAAATGCATTTTCACTTTATGTAGAATATCATCTGCAACAGCTTCTTTCGATTTTAATTCCATTGGCTCAATATTGAAATACTTATCAATAAAGGTAACTTTATTTGTTGGTTTACTAAAACCAGCACCCTGATCTTGCAGCGAATTTAAAACTATCAAATCTAAGTTTTTTTTCTGAATTTTCAAGGTCGCATTCTCAATTTCATTTTCTGTTTCTAAAGCAAAACCTATCAGAAACTGATTTTTCTTCTGTTCCCCCAAAGAAGCTAAAATATCCTTTGTTTTTTCGAGCTCTATTGTAAAGTCATCCGCAGCTTTTTTTATTTTTTGTTGTGCGACATTCTTGGGTTTGTAATCTGCAACGGCAGCAGCAGCAATGGCAACATCCACATCAGCATAAAACTGATGACAAGCCACATACATTTCTTCGGCAGAAACAACATTAATTACATTTATTAAAGGATTTGAAACTTTACAATTTGTAGGTCCCGAAACTAAAATCACTGACGCACCTAGATTTGCAGCACTAATTGCTATATCAAAACCCATTTTTCCTGAAGAATGATTTCCTATAAAACGTACAGGATCTAATGCTTCGTAAGTGGGACCGGCAGTAATTAATATTTTTTTCCCCTTGAGCGGTAATTTACTATTTAAATCTGCTTCGATAAAAGTTACAATGTTCTCCGGTTCCGCCATTCTTCCTTCTCCGGATAATCCGCTTGCCAATTCACCGCTTCCAGCAGGAATTATTGTATTGCCAAACTGAGTCAAAGACGCGAAATTAGCAATTGTAGAAGGATGTTTGTACATGTCTAAATCCATTGCAGGAGCAAAATACACTGGACATTTTGCTGATAAATAAGCTGCAATCAAAAGATTGTCACAAATACCAGCGGTCATTTTAGATAAAGTATTTGCGGTTGCTGGAGCAATTAACATCAAATCAGCCCAAAGTGCTAATTCAACATGATTATTCCATTTTTCATTCTCGTCGTCTTGATTATAAAAACTGGAATGTACTGGATTTTTCGATAAGGTAGATAATGTAAGTGGAGTTACAAAATCCTTAGAAGCAGGTGTCATTATCACTTGGACATGTGCACCTGCTTTTATAAAAAGTCGTACTAATGTTGCGGTTTTATAGGCTGCAATTCCACCAGAAACACCAAGTAGAATTTTCTTACCGCTTAAAACTGACATCGTACCTATTATTTATTTGAATCTCTGTGGTAAATTTTACCATCTAACCATTCTTGAACTGCTAAAGCGTGTGGCTTAGGTAGTTTTTCGTAAAATTTAGAAACCTCAATTTGCTCTTTGTTTTCAAAAACTTCTTCAAGACTGTCATTATATGTAGCAAATTCTTCCAATTTCTCAGTCAATTCTTTTTTGATTTCAGAATTGATTTGGTTTGCTCTTTTAGCCATAATGGTTATTGCTTCATATACATTCCCAGTAGGTTCTTCAATAACAGTTTTGTTGTATGTTATTGTATTTACCGGAGCATTCGTCTTTTTTAAATCCATGACTTTATTTATTTAGTAAATTTTTGTAAATCTTTATCTATTCGCGCTAACATATCGTTAGCTACTTGCTTGTATTTAGTGTCTGCTTTAAATTTAATCAAATTCAATTGTGCTGTTTTTGCAACATTTAATCGATCTTCCATTTTTGATGGAATACTATTAATTGCCAATTGATATGCTGAATCTAACTTGTAATATAACGCATCTTCTTTGAACGGAGTTCCCGGATAATCTGCTACAAAATTATCTAAGGCAACAATTGCTGATTTATAGTCAGAAATTGTATTGTAACCTTTAGCGTTTTCGAAAACCTTTTTCTCTATTTTCTCGCTTAATACTTTTACAGCTGCATTCGCTTCTCCTAAATAGGTTGAACTGGGATAATTATCAATAAATGTTTGCAATTTATCTAATGCTTTAGTAGTATCCGCCTGATCTAAACTGTAAGCGGGTGACAACATAGAGTAGCTTTTTGCTCCTAAATAGGCTGCTTCTTCCAGTTTTTCACTTTTTGGATATCCTGAAACAAAACTCTCAAATTGATATCCTGCTAAATAATATTGCTGTGTTTTGTAATACGACTGAGCAAACATGTAAAACAATTTTTCTGCTTGAGGTTTTCCCCTGTACGCTGGAGCAATTTGTTCAAAAATACGAATCGCTTTAGAATATTTCCCTTCATCGTATAATTTTGTAGCCATTTCAAATTTAATAGCCACATCTTCGGTTTTCAATGCTTTTTGGTATTCGTTACAAGAACTGAATAAAGCTACAAAAAGCAACAGAGATAGTATTTTTTTCATTTTTTTACTTTTTTTATGATTTCTTGGCTGAAACAACCCATGAAATCATACCGAAGTTTCGGTGGCAAATTTAGTTATTAATTTAGCGACTTCAAAATATATTTTTTGTTTAAAAAAAGACTCTTTTTTTACCCTTGTTTATTGACTTTTTTGACAAATTGATCAATTCTTCCTGCTAGCGAATCGTCTACCTTTATTAAGGGCAAACGTACTGTGTTTTTTGAAATACCCAGTGATAGAAACACTTGTTTGATTCCTGCCGGATTTCCTTGCTCAAAAATCATATCAATACAATCCGCTAAAAGGTATTGAGATTTGTATGCTTCATCCACTTTCCGATTTAAACCTAATCGAATCATTTCAGAAAATTCTTTGGGAAAACCTTGCCCAATTACAGATATAACGCCTGATCCTCCTGCCAAAACCATCGGCAAAGCTATCATATCATCTCCTGAAATCACAAGAAAATCCTTTGGTTTATTTTTCAATAATTGCATCGCTTGAACGATATCTCCGGCTGCTTCTTTTATTGCAACGATGTTTTCAAAATCATTAGCCAAACGTATAACCGTTGCAGGTAACATATTGCTGGCCGTCCTTCCAGGAACATTGTATAAAATCACTGGAATTGGCGATGCTTCAGCAACTGCTTTAAAGTGTTGATAAATACCTTCCTGAGTGGGTTTATTATAATACGGAGACACTGATAATATTGCTACAAATGAAGACAAATCTCTAGTTTTTAACTCTTCAACAACTTTAAAAGTGTTATTCCCTCCTACTCCAAGTACTAATGGCAAACTTCCATTATTAGCTTCGATTACAGTACTAATAACTAATTCTTTTTCGTCTTGTGACAATGTTGCATTTTCTGCAGTTGTCCCCAACACTACGAGATATTCAATTCCTCCGTCGATTGCAAAATTTACAATTCTTTTTAATGCTTCGGTGTCAATTGAAAAATCTTCTTTAAACGGGGTTACAAGAGCAACACCGGTACCTATTAATGATTGCATATTAAATTTATATTTTGTTTAATAATTTTAAATATTTGAATAACTCACTTACAAAAAGTGTATAATTGCGAACCTCTGTTTTAATTATAAAATGATTTAATCTTTTGTCTATTGATGAAAAACCGACTTTAAAATGCGCTTTGGAATTATGAGTAATTTTTAACAATAATGCTTTTTCTAAATCGTAATAACTGATTAACAAATCAAATTTCTCACTGATAAAAGTATTAATTTTCAACGAAGAAATTTCTCCATTCCACTGCAGATTTCCTGAATTAAATACAAGATATTTTTTCTCTACTGTTTTCTTAAATAGACCTGCATAAATAATTGTTGTTATATTTTCTCGTGCAATTCCATTTGCTACTAATTGTTGAATCAATAATTCTGTTTCGACAAAACGAGTCGCATCAACCAGCAAACCAATTGTTTTTACAACCGTAACTGACTCACTATTTTTTAAATTTTGAAAGCTTTTTTTTAATGTTTTTTTAACAAAAAAATCTTTTATATAATTCAAAACATATTACTTTTACTTGATTACAAAATTAATTAATTAAGTTGCATTTAAAATGGTAAATCTAAAAAAGTATAACGATTTTTCTAAACTTTTTGTTATATTCTTAACATTTTTGTTTGTTGCTTCTTGCAGCAAACAAAATTATTACGTTACTAAGATAGAAGGGAAACGAATTCCAATCACCGAAAAGGAAAATCAAGTTCCTCAAATTGAAAATTTTATCAAACCTTACAGAGAGCACATCAATAAAGATTTAGACAGTATTCTAGCATATTGTCCGGAAACATTAGATAAAAGCACCGGTAAATGGCAAACTACCATTGGTAATTTGATGGCTGATGTTACATTAATGAGAGGAAACACTGTATTTCAAGCCCGAGAAAAAAAGAACATTGATATATGTTTGCTCAACAGCGGAGGAATTCGTTCGATACTTCCAAAAGGAAATGTGACGGCAAGAACGGCTTTTGAAATCATGCCTTTTGAAAATAGTTTGGTTGTGATTGCTTTAAAAGGAGAACAAATTCTTGAAATGGTCGATTATTTTATAGCCGAAAAAAAACCACATCCACTAGCTGGAGTAACATTTACCATTGACAAAAACAACCTTCCTAAAAACATATTAATACAAGGAAAACTCATTAAAAAAGAGACTGTTTATTATGTGGGAACGAATGATTATTTATCTAATGGCGGCGACAACATGAATTTCTTTAAAAAAGGCATTCAGAAATTTGATTTAGACTATAAATTACGAAATATTCTTATTGATTATTTTAAAGCAGTAGACACAATTCCTGTGATAAATGATATAAGAATTACGGTTGAATAAAAATAAGTGTTCAGTTTTCCGTCGCAGAATTCCGTTTTTAACAACCGTAAGTAATTTTAAAACCACAAAGCCGTAGTCCCGAGTGAAGAGGAAATCATTTTTTATCGTTTTTCACGATAAAAAATATTGCAACGAAAAGCGGGACACGAGCAAAGCGAATTGACGAAGTAAATAGCTCCAAAAAAATATAAAATGAAAAGAAGAGAATTTATAGAAAAAACAGCTGCCAGTTCAGCTTTACTAAGTTTAGGTTTATCATTAAGCAGCTTTGAATCTTCGCAAAAAAGACATTTGACAATCTTACATACTAATGATGTACACAGTTACATTGATCCATTTCCTGCAGATCATCCCAGAAATGCAAATATGGGTGGCGTGGCGCGAAGAGCAGCCCTGATTGAAACGATCCGAAAAGAGAATCCAAATGTGTTATTGCTGGACGCGGGTGATATTTTTCAAGGAACGCCCTATTTTAATTATTACGGCGGAGAACTGGAATTTAAATTGATGAGCATGATGCAATATGATGCTTCCACGATAGGAAATCACGATTTTGATAACGGTGTTGAAGGTTTGCATGCTCAAATGCCGCATGCTAAATTTGAGTTTATATCAGCCAACTACGATTTTAAAAACACCGTTATGGATGGTTTTGTAAAACCGTACAAAACATTCAACAAGAATGGTATCAAAGTGGGTGTTTTTGGACTTGGAATAGAGCTTGCCGGATTAGTTGATAAAGGAATGTATAAAGAAACGGTTTATAACAATCCGCTAGAGTCCGCTCAAGATATGGTTCGTATTTTAAAGCAAGAACTAAAGTGTGATTTAGTAATTTGTTTGTCTCATTTAGGGTATAAATATAAAGATGAACCTAATAAAATATGTGATTTGAAATTAGCCGAACTTACGCAAGACATTGACTTAATCATTGGTGGACATACACACACTTTTCTAGACAAACCTACCATTGTAAAAAACCTTGCCGGTAAAGAAGTCCTGGTTAATCAAGTGGGTTGTTATGGTATAAATCTAGGAAGAATTGATTTTTATCTGGATAACAATAAGGCTAACGCTTTTGAGGGGAAATCGATTATTGTATGATAATAATCGATTTCTTTTTAGCATTTATCGTTTCTGTATCGATAATAAATCGATAAAAAGAATAATAACTTGTAACATACAAAATCATTGCCAATGGCCTGAAATAAGTGGGTGGCAGCGTAGATAAAAAACATTTCTCAACAAAAACTGTAAAATAGAGCGCTACTGATAATAACCCGAATATCCCCAGCCATGGCGTATATTCAGTCTCATTCATAAAATAGTTAGACAAAACAATCCCACCAAGTATTGATACCAGAACATTTTGAATGATAAGAGAATAATAACTACTTTCTGAAATTTCATCTGACAGGGTAAGCATATAAGAGAAAATAAAAATGAAAGGTATAAAGCCAATCAATATTGGCACAAAATCAGTAACCTTACTCAATTTTATTATAAAAAAAATGACCAACAATCGATGCGCCAAAACAGTAATCAATCCAATTATCAAAGCCGTTTCCGAATCTGATAAAATAAAAAAAATAGTCATTAATAAAAATAACATCGTTATAAAAAAAAATGAGTTTCTTTCTTTAGAAGTAATCCAATAAAGATACATTATCAAAATAGCTACAACCGGTCTAAAAGCAAACAAAATTGCTTTGAATGAAAATAACTCGGCGATAACTTCCAGCATAACAAAAGAAAATAACAACAGACAAATTCCGTTTTCTAGTAAAAATTTATTTTTTTTAAGTAGCATCAGAATCGCTTTTTAATTGATATTGAATAGATTTATAAAATCATCCTCAGTGATTATAGGTATGTTTAGCTTTGTAGCTTTGTCCAGTTTAGCGGGGCCCATATTATCTCCGGCAACAACATAATCTGTTTTGGCAGAAATAGAACTCCCTACTTTCCCCCCGTTATCTTCGATTGCCTTTTTTAGATCATCCCTGGAAAATTTCTCAAAGACCCCTGAAACAACAAAGGTTTTTCCGGAAAGTTTCTCTGTGGCATTTGGATTTAATTTTTCGATACTTTCAAATTGAACGCCAAAACCCGCGAGCTTTTTAATTATAATTTTATTTTCTTGATTTTCGAAAAAGTCAATTACACTCTGTGCAATTCGTTCACCAATTTCGTCCACTAAAATCAAATCAGTTAATGTGGCCTTGCTCAATGCATCTATATTTTTATAATGTTTCGCTAATTTCTTAGCGACCGTTTCACCTACAAATCGGATTCCAAGCGCAAACAAAACGCGCTCAAAAGGAACACTTTTTGAATTCTCTACACCTTTCACTAAATTCTCAGCAGATTTTTGAGCCATTCGTTCCAAAGGAAGAATTTGACTTACAGTTAATTCATATAAATCGGCATAGTTATGCACTAATCCGTTATTGAAAAGCAAGGTCACTGTTTCGCCTCCCAGACCTTCAATATCCATTGCTTTTCGAGAAATATAATGCTGAATTCTTCCTATAATCTGCGGCGGACAACCGTAAAAATTAGGGCAATAATGATTTGCTTCCCCTTCACTTCTGACCAATTCTGTATTGCATTCCGGGCAATGTGTAATGTATTTTGTAGGCTCCGACTTTTCAGAGCGCTTTGTAAAATCAACGGCAATAATTTTAGGAATTATCTCCCCTCCTTTTTCCACAAAAACAGTATCACTGACACGAATATCTAGTTTCTCCATTTGATCAGCGTTATGTAAAGAAGCACGTTTTACAATGGTTCCTGCTAACTGTACCGGCGCTAAGTTGGCCACAGGAGTTATAGATCCTGTCCGTCCTACTTGATACGAAATGTAATTTAATTTTGTCGAAACTTGTTCTGACTTGAACTTATAGGCAATTGCCCAACGAGGTGATTTCGCAGTAAATCCTAATTCATCCTGATAGTAAAACGAATTTACTTTTACCACAACACCGTCTGTTTCATACGGTAGGGTATGTCTATGAATGTCCCAATAATCAATAAAGTCGAAAACCTCCGCTAAATTATTGGCTAATTTTGCTTCTTTTGGCACTTTAAACCCCCAATTTCTTGCCGTTTCTAATCCTTCAAATTGAGATTTGAAAGGAAGATTATTTCCAATTAAAAAATACAACAGACAATCCAAAGGCCTTTTTGCAACTTCACCGCTATCTTGTAATTTTAAGCTTCCTGAAGCTGTATTTCTAGGATTTGAATACGGTAGTTCGCCAATTTCAATTAAATCCTGATTCATTTTTTCGAAACCGGCAAAAGGTAAAACAATCTCACCACGTACATCAAATGTAGAAGGGAAATTTCCTTTTAATTGTAACGGAATGGATTTTATGGTTTTGATATTATTAGTCACATCGTCGCCTTGAAAACCATCTCCACGAGTAACAGCACGTTTTAGTTTTCCATTTTCATAAGTAATGCTAATTGAGGCGCCATCATATTTTAGTTCGCAAGTGTAAGCTAAAGGAACATCGCCTAAAACTTTTTGAACACGTTTCTCCCAATCGATCAATTCCTCCTTAGAATAGGAATTATCCAAAGAATACATTCGATGCTCATGAGTCACTGTTTGAAAGTTTTTGGAAATCGTACCGCCTACACGTTGAGAAGGTGAATTATCATCAAAGTATTCTGGATATTTATTTTCTAATTCCTGAAGTTGTTTTAATTGTAAATCAAAATCAAAATCGGAAATTATGGGTGTATCCAACACATAATAGTTATAATTGTGTTGATTTAATTCATCCCTTAATTTTTGAATCGTATTTTGAATATCCATAGAAAATAAAAATTGGCTATTTTAGTTTTAAAAAAGTGTACTAAAATAACCAATTAAAAATAAATAGCAATACAATTACGATGCTATAATCGTATTTATTTGTTGGTATAAAAGACCATCGCTCAAAAACGAACCTTGCTGTATTAATTCAAAAATAGAGGTGTTACGGTCTTCTGTAAACTCTTTTTTTCCTACTTTCATTTCGATAGTATCCGTAAACATATTATCGCTAAGCCATTGCAGTCCTTCTTTGGTTAAAAAATCAACTTCGGGAACCAATGATTTTAAAACAATCGATTGTACATCGGTATCAAAACAGTGAAAAAGAAAAATATGATTTTTAGAAAAATGCTCTAAATAGGTTGCTTTTGAAAGAACGCCTTCCCAAATTAAATCAGAAAAAACATCTAATTCTTGTTCAGCAACTTCTGGTGTAGTAGCTTTTATTTTATCCCACTCGGCCTTATCAATTGCTTGAGTTGCTAAAAAAGTACTGAATTCCTGATTCAATTCCTCAAATTGTTCTTTTGTTAATCTTGAGTATTTCATTTATACTGAATTTATTTCAGCACATAAAAAGTGCCTAATATGTTATAATTTAGAGTAAATAATCTGAAACGAGTTCAGATTAAACAAAAAAAATCCCGACTTCCATCGGGATTTAACTGTATAAATTTAAAAAATTTATGCTTTTTCAGCAACAATTTCGTAATCTAATTCAACGACAACATCTCTGTGTAAACGAACACTAGCAGTATATTTACCAGTACGTTTAACGATTCCGCTTGTGATGAATTTTCTTTCGATTTGTTGTCCACCTTTAGCCAAAGCTCCAGCGATATCAATATTCGTGATTGAACCGAATAATTTTTCACCACCTGCTTTTGCAAAGATTTTAATTTCAATAGCTTTCAAAGCTTCAGCCAATGCTTTAGCATCTGCTACAACTTTAGCTTCTTTGTGTGCTCTTTGTTTTAGGTTTTCAGCTAACACTTTCTTTGCAGAAGAAGTTGCTAAATGCGCGTGACCTTGAGGGATCAAAAAGTTACGACCGTAACCATTTTTTACCGTTACAACGTCATCTTTAAAGCCTAAATTTTGTACGTCTTGTCTAAGTATAAGTTCCATGTTGTTGTCCTTTGTTATAGAAGTTAGGTTTCATGTTTCAGAAAACCAACAACTGAGTTTAATTTTTATTTTAGTAAATCCGCCACATATGGCATTAAAGCTAAGTGACGCGCTCTTTTTACTGCAACTGACACTTTTCTTTGGTATTTCAATGAAGTTCCTGTTAAACGACGAGGAAGTATTTTTCCTTGCTCATTAACGAATTTCAATAAGAAATCAGCATCTTTATAGTCGATATATTTGATACCTGATTTTTTGAAACGACAATATTTTTTTTGTTTGTTTGTTTCTATGTTCAAAGGCGTAAGATATCTGATATCTCCGTCTTTTTTTCCTGAAGCCGATTGTTGTAATGTTGCCATGATAATTAAGCTTTTGTAGATTTTAATTTAGTTCTTCTTCTTTCAGCCCAAGAAATAGCGTGTTTATCAAGACTTACCGTCAAGAAACGCATTATTCTTTCGTCACGTCTAAATTCAGTCTCAAAAGCAATAAGAACTTCTCCAGCTACTTTGAATTCGAATAAATGGTAAAAACCACTTTTTTTGTTTTGAATTTCGTAAGCCATTTTTTTAAGGCCCCAGTCTTCTTTCGACACCATTTCTGCTCCTCTACTAGTAAGAAAATCTTCAAATTTGCTTACTGTTTCCTTTACCTGAACTTCAGATAAAACGGGATTTAAAATGAAAACAGTTTCATAATGATTCATAAATATATATTTATTTGTTATTTTGGCTGCAAAAGTAATTAATTATTTTAATTAAACAAGTCTTATTTCTTTTAATTCGACGTATGGTAAAAAAAACTCGGCTTACTTAGTTTTTTTTAATAAAAAAAGTAATATATTTACTCTACCAAATCTAAAATTTAAAATCATGAAACTAAACTGTGTTGTAGTAGATGATAGTTCTATCCAGAGAATGATTATTGCAAAGCTAGTTAATAATCATCAAAATTTACATTTAATTGGTAATTTTTCTAATGCAATTGAAGCTAGAAGCTGCATGTCAATACACAATGTAGATCTTATCTTTTTAGATATCGAGATGCCCGTAATTAGTGGCTTTGATTTTTTGGATGGTTTAAAAATAAAACCGCAAATTGTTTTCATAACGTCTAAAGCGGAGTATGCTATGAAAGCATTTGATTATGATGCTACGGATTACCTTCAAAAACCAATTGCGATAGACAGATTTAACGCTTCAGTTAAAAGAGCGATTGATTTATACCAACTTAAAAAAGAAAACAAGGAAGAAGAAGGAGAACATATTTTCATTAAAAGCAACTTAAAAAAATTAAAAATATTTACTTCAAAAATAAAATGGATTGAAGCTTTTGGTGATTATGTTAGAGTAGTTACGGAAGAAGACAGCAATCTTGTACTTTCTACCATGAAATCTTTTGAAAATGATCTGTCAAAAGAGAAATTTGTACGAGTACATAAATCCTATATTATCAACATTGACAAAGTAGAACGTTTTAATAGTAAGTTTGCTGAAATTGGCGTTACAAAAATTCCTTTGAGCCGACATAAAAAAGAAGATTTAGTAAAAGCATTAGCCTTTTCCTAGACAACAGAATTTTAATAAAAATCAACATTTGCCGTAACTTTTATTGCTCTGTATTGCGCCACAGCTTCAAAACTATTCAACATTTTCTGGATAATTTTTTTTGTATTTACAATTGATGTATTCTGAGGGATTTTAATTATGATTGTACGTATATATTCGTTTCTTATTCTGCTGATAGCAGGCTCTTCAGGTCCAAGTACCGGCATATTCAGGTTCTGACTCATCACTTGATACAACCACATCGAACCTTCTTTTAATTTATCAAAATCACGCTGTTTTAAAGTAAGTTTTATAATCCTGAAATACGGCGGATATTTATATATTTGACGGTCATACAACTGTTCCTTGTACATGCCCAAATAATCATTGTTAGTAACTTGCTGTATTGTATTATGACTGGGATTATATGTCTGGATCACTACTTTTCCTTGTTTCTCTGAACGTCCTGCCCTTCCCGCAACTTGAGTCATCATTTGGAAACTTCTCTCGAAAGCCCTAAAATCAGGATGATACAACATATTATCTGCATTCATGATTCCTACCAAACTCACATTATCAAAATCCAATCCCTTGGCCAGCATCTGCGTTCCTACTAAAATATCCATTTCTCTATTCTTGAAGCTATCAATAATTTTTTCGAATCCAAATTTTCCTCTGGTGGTATCCTGATCCATTCTTCCAATTTTTGCATGGGGAAAAATAGCGACCAACTCTTGTTCTATTTGTTCGGTTCCAAAGCCTTTAGTAGTCAAATCAACACTAGAACAAGAATGACAATGTGTAGGTTTCGCCGTTGTGTATCCACAATAATGACAACGCAACTGATTTTTATGTTTATGATACGTCAAACTCACATCGCACTGCTGGCATTGTGGTACGTGACCGCAAGTGATGCATTCTATCACTGGAGAATATCCGCGTCTGTTTTGAAATAAAATTACTTGTTCACCTAGTGATAAAGCAATATTGATTTCTTCAATTAAAACATCACTAAAATGTCCCGTCATTTTTTTTCGAAAGTATTTGTCTTTCAAATCGACCAATTCAATACGAGGCATCATAACATTTCCAAATCGTTCCGAAATTTCGACTAAACCAAATTTATCTGATTTCGCATTGAAATACGTTTCAATACTTGGCGTAGCCGAACCCAAAAGTACTTTTGCTTTATGCGAATGAGCCAAAACTATGGCCGAATCGCGAGCATGATAACGCGGCGCCGGATCTACTTGTTTAAAAGTTGATTCGTGCTCTTCATCGACAATTATAAATCCCAGATTATAAAATGGTAAAAATAAAGATGACCTCGCTCCGATCACCACTTGTGCTTTTTCAGAATTTATTAGAACTTGATTCCAAACTTCGATGCGCTCATTATTATTATATTTCGAATGAAAAACAGCTACTTTATTACCAAAATAAGTTCGCAATCTACCAACCAATTGAGTAGTCAAAGCTATTTCCGGCAATAAATACAAGATTTGTTTTCCCGTTTCCAGATATTCCTCGATGAGTTTAATATAGATTTCTGTTTTTCCGCTCGAAGTTACGCCATGTAATAAACATACTTCTTTTTGAGTGAAACTCGTTTTGATTTCTTCAAAAGCTTTTTGCTGGGCTAAACTCAACTGCAATTGATCTTCTCGTATTTTTCCGGTAAAATTCACTCGGTCTTCTTCAAGAAAATAATCTTCAAATATCTCTTTTTCAATTAATGCCTTTATAATTGCCGAAGAAGAATTCGCTGCTTCAATCAATTTTTTAACAGCAATAGGTTTAGCTCCGCTCCGTTCGGCTTCGCCTCGGGTCTTTTCCACAGCGCTTAATTGAAAATAATTCAATACGATTTCTTTCTGCTTATGGGCACTTTTTAGTGTTTCTAATAACGCGCTCAATCCTTCGTTTGATTCATATTTAGCATGCAAACGAACATAACGAACTAACTTAGGTTTATACGTTTCCTGTATTTCTTCTTGAAGTACTACTATATTTCTATCTATCAATTTTTGAATAACAGGAAAGATATTCTTCTTGTTTAAAATAGCCATAATGTCCTGCACTTTTAGAGAACTTTGTTGTTGCAAAGCTTCGTAAACCAAAAACTCATCATCCGAAAGCAGGCCTGTATCTACAGCTAAATCGGTTTTTTGAGAAATTACGGTTTCGCTTTCCAGCAAAAGTGCACTTGGCATGGCACCGCGATAGACATCACCAATAGCGCACATATAATAGGAAGCAATCCATTGCCAATGTGCAATTTGGATTTCAGTTACAATAGGTTTTTCATCCAGAATTTGATGAATCTCCTTGGCTTCGTATAAATTGGGTTTGTTTTGATGAATTTCAATTACTAATGCCGTGTAAATTTTACTTTTACCAAAAGGAACCGCCAGACGCATTCCTATTTTTAGGTAATGGTACTCCGCTTCAGAGACGCTATAGGTAAAGGTTTTGGCTAGAGAAAGTGGTAAAATTACTTCGACGAAATGCATTTATTTTAGTATGAGTCTTGAGTTATGCTGTTCTTTTCTTTGAACTCATAACTCACAATTTATAATTATTTTACTCGAATCCAAGTTTGGGTTCTTCCAAATAATGGTACACCGATATATCCGCGCACTTTTAATTTGTCATTTCCCTCAAGAGCCAAAAAGCATTTGTATAATTTTCCTGAGGTTGGGTCAAGAATTTTTCCTGAATTATATTCATTACCATCTTTTGTAAGGCCTTTAATAATAACAAGACCCAGGACAGGTTTGTTTTTTTCGTCGCCGGGACAATTTACACACAAGTTCTTTTTCTTTTCAGCATCAAATATATCGATGATTTTTCCATAAATTTTTCCGGAACGCTCGTAGATTTCTACGATTGCTTTGGCTTTGCCGGACTGATCGTCAATAGTCTTCCATTTCCCGATAACGGAATGATTTTGACCATAGAAAACCATTGAAAAGAATAATGCGAGTACTGTTATGCTTTTTTTCATTGTTGTTTTTTTTTCAGCCCTGTGAATACTAACATTGCACGTAACGAAACAATCAAATCGTAAGATTGTTTTGTTCCTCGCAATGCCAAATTACAACGAATAACAGGAAACAGCTCCTAATTTGAAACTATTTTGTTGTAAATAATTATATTTTTTTTGCTTTTAATTTGTTTACTGTGGCATTCAATTCGAAACCCAACAACAATATCATGCAGTTAATCCAAATATAAAACATCAAAATTAATAATGTTCCTATCGACCCATATAATTCATTGTATTTAGAAAACTTTACCACCCATATCCCAAAAACATACGAATCCAAAAGAATCAATATGGTCGTAAATACAGATCCTATTGATATAAATGCTCTATTTTTGTCGTGTTTTGTTCCAAACTTGAAAAGTATGGACGTTATTCCTAAAATCATTAAAATTACAAATGCGTATCTTCCCAATATAATTAACGCAATTTGATCACTTAGTATTGTTTTTTGAATAAAAACTTCGAAAACTACTATTGTTGCCACGGTCACAATTAACAAAAAGGACAACAATAAGGACATTCCCAAAGCAACGATATATTGCCTGATAAACCCTCTTTTTATGAGAACATGACGGGAAGATTCAAATCCACCAAGGATTCCATTCAAACCGTTTGCCATCAATAAAATCGACAATAAAAACCCATAAGACACTAATCCTGAATGACTATTATTAAGTATATCAGTAATGATTTTATAAATAGCATCATACGTATTAGGTGGCACTCCTTCCTTAACAAACAATAAAAAATCATCCTGAAAACCTGTAATAGGAATGTATGGAATAAGGTTCAAAATAAACAATGCAAAAGGGAATAATGCCATGAAAAAACTAAATGCAATCGCACTGGCATGATATGTTAATGCGCTTTCGACAATTCCTAACCCGTATAATTCCAACAAATCATATAACGAAAGTCCTTGTAACCAAGGAAGCTTTATCTTTTTTAACACATTAACCAGATTCCGTAGGATTGGAATTCTTTGTAATTTAATTTCTATTGATTTACTCATATCGCTTTTAAGCTCAGATCCATGTTATAAATAGAATGTGTCAAGGCTCCTGATGAAATATAATCCACACCACATTCTGCATAATGGCGAAGAGTGTTTTCATTGATATTTCCAGAGGATTCCGTTTGGCATTTATCCCCAATCAAAGCTACCGCTTTTTCAGTATCGTTATAATTAAAATTATCAATTAAAATTCTAAAAATGCCGTCACTTTTCAATATTTCTTTGATTTCATCTAAATTTCTGGCTTCAACAATAATTTTTAAATCCAGATTATTTTCTTTTAAAAAAGCTTTGGTTTTGGCTATAGCCAAAGTGATTCCACCTGCAAAATCATGGTGATTATCTTTGAGCATAATCATGTCATACAAAGCAAAACGATGGTTTTCACCTCCGCCAATTTTTACTGCCCATTTCTCACAAGCTCTGAATCCTGGTGTAGTTTTACGCGTATCGAGAATTTTAGTTTTGGTCCCAGCCAATAAACGAACGTATTCTTTAGTTTTAGTTGCAATGGCTGACATTCTTTGCATTGAATTCAACACCACACGTTCCGCTTTCAAAATAGATTGTGAACTTCCCGAAACGTGAAAAACAATATCTCCTTTTTTTACCGGAGTACCATCCTCGATAAAAGTTTCTATTTGCAAATTAGCGTCTACATACTCAAAAACCATTTTGGCGAAAGCCACACCTGCAATAATTCCGTCCTCTTTTACAAGCAACTTCGCGTTTCCATTTGCTGTAGCTGGAATACAAGCCATGGAGCTATAATCGCCAGAACCTACATCTTCCCGAATGGCATTTTGTATCAGTATCTCTAACTCGTTTTTAAACTGTATATCGCTAATCATTTTATAGGAAATTTATGGAATGCTAAAGTAAGATTTATTTTGTGGATTTGAAAATATGTACGCTTTGTTCTTTGAAAAAAAGAGGTAACCCTATGTCTTTCAACACCGTACTATATCTTGATTCCGATAAGAATACTATTGCTATCTAGCATTGTCATCCTGTATTCTGTCTAATTGATTTAATAAAATCAATTTTTATATGATGTGCTGTATTATTTAAAATCTTATATTTGAACGAGTAACTAAAAAACTGATTATGAAAACTTTTTTAAGCCTTCTTTTTGTATCCTCGATACTATTGACTTCTTGCAAAAAAGAAGTTCAACCACGAAATAACGCAGTGCCAACAAATGTAGTACCTTTTACTGAAGTAGGTAAACAAATGAAG
This sequence comes from Flavobacterium cryophilum, assembly GCF_048286555.1. NCBI lineage: Bacteria > Pseudomonadati > Bacteroidota > Flavobacteriia > Flavobacteriales > Flavobacteriaceae > Flavobacterium > Flavobacterium cryophilum. The sequence goes on from NZ_JBLVPZ010000011.1 coordinate 86,848, forward strand.
AGTGAAGCGGCGGCGACAACTCAAGTTCAGCAAGCAACCAACACGGTAAATCCTAATAATGCCACAGCAACTTCTGGTCCTATAGCTGCTGGAATGAATCCAGCTCACGGCCAGCCATCACATCGTTGTGATATTCCTGTAGGAGCTCCACTGAATTCTCCGCCAGCCGCGACGACAGCCAAACCAATAGTTCAGCAACAAAGTCAACCCGTTCCTGCAGCTGCTGTCACCACAACATCAACGCCAACGGCAACGGCACAAGGAATGAACCCACCACATGGTCAAACAAATCACCGATGTGATATTGCTGTAGGTGCACCATTGCCTAAATCATAATAAAAAATGATTTCTCAAAATAAAAACTGGCGTAAATTCAAAAAAGTTTATGCCAGTTTTAGTTTTTTGAATCGATGCCATTTTATAAAGTAAAACAGAACTTTGTAGAAAAAAATAATTCATAAACCGAACAACAATGCATCCCATAAAAATTTTTGATTTTAATTTAAAAAGCGACCTTGCCAATTGGAAAATTATAAATGATGCTGTGATGGGCGGTGTATCCGCAAGTAAATTCTACCTGAATACAAATGGAAACGGGACTTTTGAAGGTAACATTTCGCTAGAAAATAATGGCGGATTTTGCGCTGTAAAACATGTTTTTGAGCCATTAATTTTAAAAAGTGTTACACATTTTTCCATTCGGCTAAAAGGAGACGGTAAAAAATACCAATTTAGAGTTAAGACACACCGCATGGATTCCCATTCGTATATATTTCCTTTTCCAACTACCACAGATTGGCAAACGATTGAAATTCCAATCACGGAATTATATCCTGCTTTCAGAGGACAAAAATTAAATCTGCCTAATTATGACGGTTCTAATTTAGAAGAAATCACTTTCCTAATAGGCAATAAAAAAGAAGAAACATTTCGATTTCTAATTGATAGCATTGAAGCAAAATAAATATCACCCTACCTTTTTACTTACAATTTTAAAGCCAGAATATTAATTTCCATCAAAAAGAATATGCTTTAAAACTGTCAATTTTCTATATTTACGCCTCCGAAAATTAACAAAGATGAACATCAAATTAATTGCTATCGGTAAAACCGATAACAAAGCCTTACAATCTTTAATAGACGATTATACTAAGCGGTTGTCTTTTTATATCAAGTTTGATTTAGATATTATTCCTGATATCAAGAACGTAAAAAACTTGTCCGAAAGTCAGCAAAAAGAGAAAGAAGGCGATTTGATTTTGGCAAAAATTACGCCGACAGACCAACTTATTCTGTTGGACGAAAACGGAAAAAACTTTTCCAGCGTAGCTTTTTCAGAAGAATTACAAAAAAAAATGAACTCTGGAGTAAAAACTCTGGTTTTCGTTATTGGCGGTCCGTATGGTTTTTCGGATACCGTTTATGCCAAAGCTCAAGGAAAAATATCGTTATCTGTAATGACTTTCTCCCATCAAATGGTACGATTATTTTTTATCGAACAATTGTACCGTGGATTCACCATTTTGAAAAACGAACCCTACCATCACCAATAAAGTAGTGTTCGGTCACAGAATTTCATTCAATAAATGAACTCCAAATTATTTTTCAGCATTCAAAAAGTACCAGTTTAAAAGCCAAATTAAATGTAATGGTTTCTTCTGTCATTATAGTAAAATCACATCAAATAAAACCAATAATTTACAATCAAAATCTTTTGAATTTTAAAAATAAAACGATAACTTTATTGACTTGTAAATCAATTTCTTACGTCAGGAAATAATATACACCTTTACTAATCGAAAAACTTTCTAACTCTGGTGAAAATTATTTTTTTTAATCTTTAAAAAAATTTATTATGAAACATTTATTTAAATTTTTAGCAATTCCGTTTTTTATATTAAGCGTAGCATCTTGCAGTGATAGCTACGATAATCCAAATCCAAATCCGAATACAAACTTGATAACTTTTAAAGCAGACTTAAATGGCTCAAGTGAAGTCCCTGCTCCTGGAACTCCTACAACGGCAACAGGAAAGGCGACACTTGTATTCGATAATACTACAAAAATATTTAAACTTACGGTAACACACGATGTTGTAAATCCTACAATGGCACATATCCATAAAGGTGCTGTAGGAGTAAGTGGATCTCCAGTTTTTCCTTCACCCACTTCAAGTTTTACTTTTCCAATAACCAACTACACAAGTTCTGTTTTGACCCAATTACAGGAAGACGACCTTAGAGCTGGGCTTTATTATGTAAACATACACAGTGACACATATAAAGCTGGAGAAATAAGAGGACAACTTATTAAAGAGACTACCTCTGGAGGAGGAACTTATTAAACAATTTATTTTGTTAGTAAATAAACTCCTGATTGTCCGCACCTAATTCCGAAGTTTGGAGCTTTAGACTTTGTATCAAAATTTCATTTTGCAAATAGCTTCCAAAAGACATGTCTTTTGCAAAACAAAACAGGTATTTATAAGGTTCGTCACTTGACAGTGCATTGAGATACTGTTGCAGTTCTTCTCTTTTTACGGCTATATTATTGACTAGAATTTGATTATTTTTAGTAAAAAAAATAATCATTGCAGATTTCGGTTTTTCGATTCTGTAGTAGATTTTTGTAAAAGGAATAAAAGCCAAATTTTTTCCTATTGTATCAGCGTAAGAATAATAATTTTCGGCCTTTTCATTCTTATGTGCTTTTTCCTGTCGTTTTTTTTGTTGCAACTTCATGATTTCTGGAATGGCAATTCGCAACGGCAAGCGTTTGTCAATATTTAGAATCCAATTGGTAGAAATAATACTGTTTTTCCGATTTACTTCTGCCAGTGTATCTTTGTTTTTGATTCTAAAAAAAATATAGATTGGCGAAAGATCACCTACATTTTTGACAATTGTTGTATTGGCTTTTGGCAATAAAACAGCTTCTTTGTTTCCACAAGAAACTAAAGTAAAAAGAACAATCAGCGTAAAATATTTCATTTTTATAAATTAATTTTATTGAATAATGTAACGCATTCCACGGCTTCTTTTACATTGTGAACACGAATTATTTTTGCTCCTTTGGACAGTGCCAACGTATTTAAAACCGTAGTTCCGTTTAATGCATTTTCTATTGTAGTTTCAAGCGTTTTATAAATCATTGATTTTCTGGAAACCCCAATCAAAATGGGCAGTTCCAACATGTTAAACAATTCCATTTTTTGGAAAACTTCGTAATTTTGAGCTATTGTTTTGGCAAAGCCAAAGCCCGGATCGATAATTAAATCATTGATTCCAAAACTTCTTGCTTTAGCTATTCGTTCCGAAAAATAGAACAGCATTTCTTGTACAATATCATCATAATTCGTGAGGGTTTGCATAGTTTGAGGCGTTCCTCGCATGTGCATCATAATGTAAGGAACATTATATTTACCAATTACCGCCAGCATTTTATCATCCAAATTTCCTGCTGCAATATCGTTGATGATAGCTGCGCCACTTTCAATCGAAGCTGTTGCCACTCCACTTCTAAAGGTGTCAATCGAGAGTATTGTTTCTGGTAAATGTTTCAAAATCAAATCTACAACAGGAATTATTCTCGAAATTTCTTCTTTTTCCAAGACAAATTCTGCGTTTGGTTTGCTGGAATAAGCGCCAATATCTATAAAATCCGCACCATCAAGTAGCATTTTTTCGACTTGAGAAACAATTTCGGTTTCATTTTTATACTTTCCACCATCAAAAAAAGAGTTGGGCGTCACATTCAAAATCCCCATTACTTTGGGAGTTGATAAGTCAATAAGTATTCCTTTGCAGTTAATGATCATTTGTTTACAGTTTTAAAGACTCCAAAATTCTACATTCAAAAAAATTATCTTATTTTTGAAAAAATTTGAATACAAATATACACCAATAATGAAGAATACTTCAAAGGAATATGATACTGTGATAGCGACTTGTCGTGCGCTGTTTATCAACAAAATGAAAGATTACGGATGTGCTTGGCGAATTTTAAGACTGCCTTCATTAACGGATCAAATCTACATTAAAGCCCAAAGAATTAGAAGCTTGCAAGAAAACGAAGTACGCAAAATTGCTGAAGATGAAACGGGTGAATTCATTGGGATTATCAATTATTCTATTATGGCATTGATTCAATTGGAATTAGGCGTTGTAGAGCAACCCGATTTAAGTGTCGAAAAAGCGACCGCATTATACGATGCCAAAGTTAAAATGACCAAAGATTTAATGCTAGATAAAAATCATGATTATGGGGAGGCCTGGCGTGACATGCGAGTTAGTTCACTAACGGATTTGATTTTACAAAAACTACTTCGTGTTAAACAAATTGAAGATAATAAAGGAAAAACATTAGTTTCTGAAGGAATCGATGCTAATTATCAGGATATGATAAACTATTCGGTTTTTGCCTTGATTTTAATGGATTTTGGAAATAAATATTAAAAGCAACCCTAAATATGAAAAATATAATTACACAATTTTCTAGAATTTTCGTTGGAATCTTATTCATCGTCTCTGGATTAATCAAGCTGAATGACCCTATTGGGTTCTCCTATAAATTAGCGGAGTATTTCAGCGAACCCGTTTTCAATGTGCCATTTTTTGTTCCATTTGCATTAGGAATCGCTTTGTTTTTGGTTATTCTAGAAGTGGTTTTAGGTATTATGTTGCTCATTGGTTACAAAACCAAATTCACTGTTTGGAGTTTATTGATCCTGATTGTCCTATTTACTTTCTTAACTTTTTATTCCGCGTATTTTAATGTGGTAAAAGATTGTGGTTGTTTTGGAGACGCTTTAAAACTCACGCCTTGGCAATCCTTCAGTAAGGATATCATTTTACTTTTCTTTATTTTGATATTATTTTTAAATAAAAAAATGATGAAACCGCTGTTTAGCAATAACGTCCAAAACATAGTCATTTACGCCAGTATCGTTTTATCTTCACTGATGGGAGTTTGGGTTTTAAACCATTTACCGTTTATTGATTTCAGACCTTATAAAGTAGGAAACAATATTCAAAAAGGAATGCGAATTCCTGATGGAGCACAAAAATCAGTTGTAGAAATGGTCTTTATTTACAAAGTTGGTGGTGTTGATAAAGAATTTACCGAAAAAGATTTGATGTCTATTCCTGAAGGTGCCGTATTTGTAGATCGAAAAGACAAAGTTATCACAGAAGGTTACGTTCCTCCCATTCATGATTTTACAATGGAAAAGGACGGTTCAGATTATAAAGAGGAGTTTTTAGATGAACCTAAATTGATGTTGATTACGGCTTACGATTTGGATAAATCCGACTACAGTGGAATGTTAAAATTAGAAAAACTGAATCAGGATGCTACAGCAAAAGGTTATAAAGTGGTTGCAATGACTGCTTCTTCACCAGAAGAAATAGCTTCTGCACAAAAACAATTCGGATTAACATTTGACTTTTATTTTTGTGATGCGATAACGGTCAAAACAATTGAAAGAGCCAATCCAAGCATTGTATTACTTGAAAAAGGAACAATCCTACAAAAGGTACATCACAACGATATTGCCGATTTAAAATTCTAAAATAAAATATAAAAATATAGAGTCGTAAAGTCAGCGTAGAAAACTTTACGACTTTATACATGGAAGAATAACAACTATTTTTCAGACAACCTTGTATCATATCAAGCAAGTATTTTAAACTATATCGATATTGCTTTGACATTTACTAAAAATACTTCCATAATTCCTTGTTGTATATTATGTATTCAATTTGTTTGTTTAACTTTGTTAAAAACAATACTATAATGAAAAGAATAATAACATTACTAATTGCGTTTGTGACACTCTCTTGCACTTCAAATTCGCAAAAAACTGAATTCTCCAAAGAAGCTTTATCTGAAACCCTTTTAGCCACTGATGGAAGTCAAGTTGCTTTTAAGGATATTTTGGAAAAACACAAAGGGAAAACATTGGTAATAGAAGTGTGGGCTTCCTGGTGTGGCGATTGTGTAAAAGCAATGCCTAAACTAAAAGAATTACAAGCTAACAATCCGGATGTTGGTTACCTATTTATTTCAATGGACAAAACTGCCGATAAATGGAAAGCTGGAATTGAAAAACACGAACTGAAAGGAGATCATTTCATGGCAAATGACCAAATGAAAGGTGTATTTGCAAAAGCTGTTGATCTTGATTGGATTCCCAGATACATTGTTGTAGACAAAAATGGAAAGATTGTTTTATACCGTGCCATAGAAACTGATTTTGATAAAATCAACGAGACTCTTAAAAATTTAAAATAATACACTGCACTGATCAATCGCAATATTGATAAACTATAACCAAAACTAATATAATACAACTAAGATGAGGAAGAAGATCGTTGCCGGAAACTGGAAAATGCATAAAAATGCAGAGCAAACTGAAGATTTACTGAATGAATTAATAGCAAAAATTCCAACTGATACAATAGCACAAGTAATTGTAGCTCCTACATTTGTAAACTTGGCTTCAGCTGTTGATCATTTAGAGTTCACAAATATCGATGTTGCTGCACAAAACGTACATCAAACAGAAAGCGGTGCTTTTACAGGCGAAATTTCAGCTGATATGTTAAAAAGTGTTGGTGTAGATATTGTAATTCTGGGGCACTCAGAACGCAGAGCAATTTTTCATGAAACGGATGTTTTGATTGCTAATAAGGTAAACACTGCTTTGGAACATGATATGATGGTTATTTTTTGCTTCGGAGAAGAGTTAAAAGACCGTCAATCAAAAAATCATTTTAATGTGGTAGAAAACCAATTGCGAGATGGTTTATTCCATATTGAATCAAAAGATTGGGATAGTGTAGTTTTGGCCTATGAGCCCGTTTGGGCAATAGGAACAGGAGAAACAGCTTCTCCGGAACAAGTGCAAGAAATGCATGCATTCATCAGAGAAACAGTTCGTAAAGCTTTTGGAAGTGAAATTGCTGAAAGCGTATCGATACTTTACGGCGGAAGCGTAAAACCTGAAAATGCAAAGGAAATATTCTCAAAACCAGATGTAGACGGTGGTCTTATTGGTGGTGCAGCTTTAAAAGCAGATGATTTTGTAGCAATTGTAAATGCTATCTAAATACCATTTTTAGATTATGCCTAGTCCTGAAAAAATCTGACACTCATAAGATTTTAAATTAGGACTATTCTTGAAAAAATTATAAAGTTTTTACATAAAATAAAAGTGCAATTATTAAAACAAAAAAAGAAAAAACTTCAAAGGTTTTTTCTTTTTTTGTTTTAATAACTTGCTTGAGTCAAGCCTCATTTACAGTTAAATTCTAAAAACTTAAGTGAGGCTTATTTTTATTAAAAATAGTAATTGATTCCCTCCCTCCGTTTGACACCAATACAATCCTACCGATTCTAAGCTCAAGAGATTATGTACATGATTTTGCACATAACCCAATCATACTCTTTGTGTGTTCCTTAGAATTTATGCTGACTCTTCGACGGTCCGCCAGTCTAAAAACATGCAGTGTTGCAGACATGAGAGAAATCGTACCTAACGAACAACTACACTTTTTTCACTTACCTAATCGGCACAAATCATCGACATTCGTTAACCATAGCTTAAACTCATTTCGAATTCCAACCACCTAAAATTGACTTCATTTGTAGCAACTACAAAAGAATGAAAACATCACTATTACTATTATCGGATACAGAACTGCAAAAAAAACTACAGTGCCAAGATCAGCTTGCCTTTGAAGTCTTGTTTGACCGTTATTGGAAAAGATTGTATTGCTTTGCTTTTAAAATCTATAAAGAAGAAGCCATTTGCGAAGATATTGTACAGGAAATATTTATCAGTCTCTGGGAAAAATCCACTAACACCACCATTGACAATTTAGAAGGCTATTTACTCCGAGCCGTCAAATACAAAGTAGCCAACCACATTCGGGATTTAAAATTTGATTCTGGACACCTTGAAATACTTCAAAACATTCCGCATCCTACGAAAACGGACAAGCACTTAGTATACCAAGAATTTGAAGCTGGAATTTTTAGAGAAATTAAAAAATTGCCCCCCAGAAGTCAGGAAGTATTAATCCTTAGCCGATTGGAGCATTACACCAATATTGAAATAGCCCAAAAATTAGGTCTCTCAGTCCGCACCGTAGAAAAGCATATCAGTGATGCTTTAAAATTGCTTAAAATGAAGATCGACCCCTATCAATTCTCGGTTTTCATTACCGGAATGTTGCTGCAATGTTAATCTGCCTACACTTTTGTTAACAAATCTTTAAGACTAAATTTTCTACTACGTAAAAAGTATACAAGCGGGTACTTATAGTAAAAAGACCCATTTTGCAAAAAGAAGACTTCATCGCATTAGCTCAAAAATATGCCCAAAGTAAATGTTCCTTATCCGAAAAAGAAGCAGTGGAAAACTTCTTCTTAAAACAAATAGAGAAAGAACAAAATACCATTATCCTTTCGTTAACCGAAGAAAAAGGGAATGCAATACTGCATAAAGTAAATACTAAAATAAATAAGCCAAAAGGGAAACTTCGGGCTTTGTATTTTAAAACGGCTAAAATCGCAGCAATTGCACTTGTTTTACTTGGGATTACTTTTTTGATAAACCAATCAACAAATAAAAATCTCATAACCCAATCTGCTGCTAAAGGAGAAATAAAAACACTTTTTTTACCCGATGGGAGCGAGTTAATTTTAAATGCCAATAGCAGTGTTACGTACTCGACTGACTTCAAAGACAACCGAGCGCTAATCCTCAAAGGAGAGGCCTATTTTAAAGTGGTACGAAATCCAAAAAGTCCTTTTACGGTAGAGACCCCACAATTCAAAATCAAAGTTTTAGGAACTTCTTTTACCATCAAAGCGCATGCAAATTACCCCAGCACCATCAGTGTTCTTTCGGGTAAAGTGGAAGTGAATTCAAAAGAGAATCCGAGTCAAAACGTTTTCTTAACCAAAAATCAACAACTACGCTTTACAAAATTACAATTGCCGCAGCTTTCAAACGATTCTCGTGAAGACTTCTTGGCTTGGACAAAAAACATTGTGATACTCCAAAATACAAGCCTTGGTGAAACTGCCGAAATTTTGAGAAATAAATTTAATGTTACCATTCTTTTTGACAATCCGAAATTACAACAACTCCGGATCTCCGGAAAATTTAAAGACGAAAACATCACTACGATCCTCAAAAGTATTGCAGAGGTAAAACAATTAGAAATCGATTTTCAAACCCCAAATAAAATTTTTATACGAGAAAAACCAAAGAAATAATTACTGGAATTCGCTATTAAAATCAAGATTAAGTTGCATTCGAAATGAGATCCTATTAAAAAATTAAACACTTAAAAATCATTAAAATGAATTTGAAAATCCAATTTCTTTTTTCCATGAAATTAAAAAAATACCTGTATCTGTTCAGTTTCCTCTTTCTATTTTCTGAAACCTATGCCATTAGTGCTGTAAAATATGAGGAAAAAAATCTCTCTATCAATATAAAAGAAGTCCAAATTATAGAAGTATTTGATATCTTGGAGCAAAAGACCAATTACACCTTTGTTTTTGATGAAAAAATATCCTCTTCAAAACAACGTTTAACTTTATTGGCAAACAAGGAAAGTATAAATACTATTTTAAATAAAATTACAGCCCAAACAGGTTTCCAATTTAATCGAATCAACAATACTATTTCTGTTACGAAATCCACTTCGACCCAGCAACTTATCCGCGGTAAAGTGAACGACTCTCAAGGGATGCCACTACCAGGCGCAACCGTTTTAGAAAAAGGAACTACAAATAGCACCACAACTGATTTTGACGGAAATTTTAGTCTAAACACAAGCGCTGCTACTACGGTATTAGTGATTTCCTACATGGGTTTTGATGACAAAGAAGTACCTGCGAATAATTCAGCCCTACTAGTAATACGCTTAATAGAGAACACTAATGCGCTTAACGAGGTGGTGGTAACCGCATTAGGAATTAAAAGAAAAGAAAAACAATTGGGTTTTTCGCAACAAACCATTAGTGCTGATAAACTGGCACAAACAGCTCCGAACAACTGGTCTTCCGGTTTAAAAGGAAAGGTGGCCGGTTTAAATATCGTTTCCTCAGGATCCGGTCCTTTAAATTCACAACAAATTACCTTGAGAGGAAATAATTCGCTGAACCCCAATGGAAATAATGCTTTAATCGTTGTAGATGGCGTTCCCATCAACAGTAAAATAACTAGTTCAGGATCAAACAGCGCTTATATGGGCAGCGATTCTCCTGTTGATTTTGGTAACGGAATTTCAGACCTTAACTTGGACGATATTGAAAATGTAACCGTCTTAAAAGGTCCTGGAGCAACGGCACTTTATGGTAGCCGTGCTGCGAATGGCGCTTTAATCATTACGACCAAATCCGGTAAAAAAAATAAAGGGCTTGGAATTACTTATAACTCAGGAATCACTTTTGATGTAATTCAGCGTTGGCCTGATTACCAATATGAATATGGTCAGGGTACCGGAAAATCATTTGACAAAAATAAAAATCCGTATTATTCCTATTTAAGTTCTGCCGACGGAAATAATACCGGGTCAACCAGCAGCGCCTGGGGTCCAAAATTTGACGGACAATCTTACTTCCAATACGATCCTTTGACAGAAACACAGGGAGTAGAAAGAACACCTTGGATTCCTTACAAAAATAATATTAAAGATTTCTGGCGTACCGGAACCACTATAAACAATAGCATTACGCTTCAGGGCGGGGACGAGAATGGCTCTATGAGAATGTCTATTGGCCATTCAAAAAATGAATGGATTATGCCCAATACCGGATTTGAAAGAATAACGGCTTCTGTAAATGCTGATTATAAAATATCGGATAAAATTAAAATTACTTCGGTGATTAATTACAATAACAGAGACAGTGACAATTTACCAAGCACCGGATATAATAATGGTTCTATTGGCTACTTTACTATTTTCCAAAATCCAAATGTTGATCTCGATTGGTACAAACCTATTTGGAAACAAGGTCAGACCCAAATTCAACAGCTGCAACCTTTCAGCAGTTATATTGACAATCCCTATCTGATTGCCAATCAAGCGACAAATTCTTTAGCGAGTAACCAAATCGTGGGTAATTTAAATGCTACAATCCAGTTGGCTCCTAATTTAGATCTTTTACTGAGAACCGCATTAAACACTTACCACCAGGATCGGGAACAAAAAAGACCCTTTAGCATCAATCGCTACGCAAAAGGATTCTTTAGAACTCAAGATGTTTTTATGCAGGAAGTAAATTCTGATTTTTTATTGACCTATAAAAATAAACTATCTAAAGATTTTTCTTTTTCTGCTTCGGCGGGAGGAAATGCCATGAGCTATAAATACCAGAGAATGGATGCGGCTATTGAAGGCTTGGTCGTTCCTGATGTTTACAAATTGGCCAACGGCATCAGCAATCCCATCATTAGTGTAAATGACAGTTATAAAAAAGTCAACAGTTTATACGGACTGTTCTCTTTCTCTTTTAAAGATCAAATTTTCTTGGATCTAACGGGCAGAAATGACTGGTCCAGCACTTTACCGGTACAAAATAACTCTTTCTTTTACCCATCAGTGAATACCAGTTTTATTCTTTCTGAAATTTTCAACTTACCTAAATCTTTAGAATATTTTAAATACCGATTATCCCTTGCCCAGGTAGGTAACGATACTGATCCGTACAGAACTAGTAAATACTACGATCAATCTGCCTTCGCAAGCTCGGCAGTAGCACCGTCAACGCTGTACAACGCGAATTTTAAACCGGAAATCACCACCAGTATTGAAACTGGTTTTGAAGGGCGATTATTCAAAAACCGAATCAATTTTGATGCAACGGTATATCAAACAACGACAAAAAACCAAATCATTTCTGTTCCCTTAGACATCACAACGGGATTCAGCTCAGGGGTTATGAATTCAGGCGAAGTTCGAAATCGAGGTATTGAACTTACCCTGACCGGAAAAATAATCAACCTAAATAAATTCAAGTGGTCTACAACGCTAACCTGGTCTAAAAACTGGAATCGCGTTATGGAACTTGCCGATGGTATTCAAGGCCAACAAACCATTGGATCAGGAGGATCAGCAACTTTAATTGCCAAAGAGGGCGGGACAACAACCGCAATTTATGGTTATGGTTTTGTACGATCTCCTGACGGACAAATTGTATATGATAAGGCGGGCTTGCCAGCTTATCCAGATGAAATTCAGTATATAGGCGATGCAACACCCGATTGGAGAGCAGGATTATACAACAGTTTTAAATTTGGAAATCTAGGTTTAAATGTCATGCTCGATGGTCAACTTGGCGGTATTATCTATTCGCAAACGCACCATAAACTTACCCAAATGGGAAAACTAATGTCCACAATGAAAGGACGTGAAGAAGGAGTGATTGTAGGAGAAGGAGTGGTTTTAAATTCAGACGATACGTATTCCCAAAACACCACTAAAGCATTGACGCCAGACTGGTACAATCGGTATTACCGCAGAGCCAATGTCGAGTCCAACTCTTTTGAAGCTTCCTATGTAAAATTGAGAGAAGTAAGTCTTCAATACAGCATATCATCTGAGTGGCTGAAAAATACCGGCATTACAAGCTTAGATCTATCCGTTTTCGGTAGAGACTTAGCGGTTCTTTCTGACTTTCCTATTTTCGATCCGGAAACGGCAGCATTAAATGGAGATACTATTTTACCGGGTATCGAAATGGGTCAAATGCCTACACCAGCTACCTACGGTTTTAACTTAAAAGTAAATTTCTAAACTATTATTTAAAGATGAAAAAGATAAAAAATTTTACTGCAACTTTAGCCTTAGTCCTGCTAAATTTTGCTTGCACGGGCGACTTTAGTGAACTCAATGAAGATCCAAATCGGATTGCCCAAATAAGTCCGGGAACTTTAATAAACCCCATCATTTATGGTTTGGCTACACACAATGCCAACCGGAGTGCCAGTGTAACTTTCGATTTGATGCAGGTATCGACGCCCTTCCCCAGCGTTTCTGGAGGGCTTCACCGCTATGATTTAAGTCAGGAAATAGGGTATTCGTCTTGGGCAAATTATTACAAATGGCTCAATAATATTAAGGAAATGAAGGCCGAAGCCATACGAGCAGAAGATCGCAATTATGAAGCGATTGCACTGACGTTAAATGCTTGGGTTTATGCCAATCTTACTGATATTTTTGGACCGGTTCCCATGACCGAAGCCGTAAACGGAGAGGAAGGCAACCTCTACCCTGCATTTGATTCGCAAGAATTGATCTACACAACTATTTTAGCTGATTTAGAACGAGCAAATACACTGTATAATACCGCTACTCCAATGATTTATGCCAGTGACATCCTCTTTCAGAACAATGTCACGAAATGGAGAAAATTTACTAATTCCCTACAAATGCGTTTGTTGCTGAGAATATCCAACCGTACGGAAACCAATTCTTTTCAGAAATTGGCAACGATGATTCAAAATCCAACACAATACCCTGTTTTTGAAAATACTTCCGAATCTGCGATCCTGAAAGTGACTGGAGTAACCCCGAACGTTTCTCCGTGGGGAAGACCGCAGGATTTTAGTTTAAACACAAAAATAGCCTCCTTTTTCATTGACAATCTCAACACCATGGCAGATTCCCGAAGACCTGTTATCGCTAGTGTTGCCCGAGACTTGAACAATGTTTCCATCGGTTACAAAGGTATTCCCAGTGCCTATGCCGGTGCTGAATCTCAGTTTACCTACAATGCTTCTACTTTTAATGCCGCTCAAATCACCAATCCCATGAATATTTTCTTGATGACTTATGCCGAAGTAGCATTTATAAAAGCCGAAATGGCACAAAGAGGATTCACTACGGGTGCCGAATTGCATTATAAAAAAGGAGTTCAGGCAGCAATGGAGCAATTGGGAGCCCAAATACCCACTACTTATTTCGAAAATTCGCCAGCAGCGTATGATGGCACCTTAGAAAAAATCATGCTTCAAAAGTATTATGCCCTCTATTTTATTGATTACCAACAATGGTTTGAATACCGTAGAACAGGATTTCCTGTACTTCCAAAAACGACTGCTATGGAGAATAATGGACTTATGCCGTCCCGTTTTTACTATCCGACGAGTATTCAAATCAACAACCAGCAAAATTACCTCAAAGCGGTCGAAATGTTGGGCGCAGATGATATTAACACTAAAGTATGGTGGGATAAATAAAAAATCTTAATTAAAAATAAATAAACGATGAAAAAAATATTTCTGTCCGTATGTACTCTTTTGTGTTCGATCCCTTTTATGGCACAAACCAATGTTCAGGGTTTTGTTTTCGAAGACAACAATGAAAACGGTAAAAAAGAACGAAAAGAAAAAGGAATTGCTAATGTTTCCGTAACCAATGGTCTGGAAGTGGTCCTTACCGATGAAAAAGGAAAATACATCCTTCCGATTAATGATGATGCGATCATAGCCGTTATAAAACCTGCCAATTATAAAGTCGGCGTGAATGAAAATAATCTGCCGCAGTTTTTTTACAATCACAAACCTAAAGGTTCTCCAGAATTAAAATTCAAAGGAGTAGACCCAAGTGGAAAACTACCGAAATCAGTCGATTTTGGTTTAGTTCCGCAACAGGAAAACCAAGAATTTACAGCCCTTATTTTTGGTGATCCGCAACCCTACACACAGGCTGAAGTCGACTTTTTTGCCAAAGGGATTGTAGCTGAAGTAGAAGGAATTAAAAATGTTCCTTTCGGATTGAGTTTGGGCGATTTGGTGGGGAATGACCTTGCTCTTTTTAATCCTTATATAAAAGCGGTAAAAAAAGCAGGAATTCCGTGGTACAATTTACTGGGCAATCATGATCTTAATTTTGATGCAACCACAGATGAAATGGCCGATGAAACTTATGAAGCACATTTTGGCCCAGCCAATTACGCCTTCAATTACGGGAAAGTGCATTTTATCGTAATGGATAATGTGCTTTATCCCGATCCTCGAAATCAAAAAGGATATTGGGGTGGTTTTACACCAAATCAGTTGCAGTTTATTGCCAATGATTTAAAACTGGTACCAAAAGAGCATTTAATAGTGCTGGCTTTTCATATTCCAATAAGTGAAACCGAGGGAGATTCATTCAGAGATGCGGATAGAGCAAAACTATTCGAACTTTTAAAAGATTTTCCAAATACCCTTTCTCTTTCTGCTCATACCCACATTCAACGTCAGGATTACTTTGGCAAAACCGAAGGCTGGTTACAGGAAAAACCGCACCATCATTACAATGTTGGAACCACTTCCGGAGACTGGTATTCCGGAAAACTGAATTCCGAAGGAGTTCCGGTTTCGACCATGCGCGATGGAACACCAAAGGGATACGCTTTTATTAATTTTAACGGAAATCAATACAGTTTGGAGTATAAAGTTGCGGGTAAACCCAAAACATACCAAATGGACGTTTTCGCGCCCAAAGTTGTCGAAAAAGGCCGTTCTAGCCGATCCGGAATTTATGTGAATTTCTTTATGGGAAGTAAAAACGACAGCCTCGAATACCGTGTAGACCAAGGCGAATGGAAAACGATGTTGTATGTAGAGGAAATAGATCCATCTTATGCGACTGAGGTTTATGAATGGGATTTAACCGAAGAATTAATTCCCGGAAGACGCTCATCTAATCCTATCGAAAGCAAGCACCTTTGGAGAGGAAAAATTCCAACGAATCTTGAAATAGGATCGCATCGCATCGAAATTAAAGCAACAGATCAATTTGGAAAAACATATTCCGAAACAACTTCTTACCGTTTAGAGAATCAGAAATAAGTTTTTTTTTTTTTTAAGGCTCGCTAAAGATTTTAATCTAGGCGGGCTTTTTTTATAACTACATAGGAGTAGTCCTGAAAGATCAAAAAACCCCAATAAAAATTGGGGTTTTTTATGATTTTATCGCAGTATCCGTGCTATATTACCATTAAAAATGCCAATTAAAAAAAAGTAAACCAAAAAACAAACACGATTCCCTTTTCCGTTAGTGTCTATGCAAACCAAACATATAAATAGTATTTTTACAGCAAAAATATATAAATCTATGTTATTTCTAATTTTAAGTATTATTTGCAGTGTGACCGTGGGCGTTGTATTTAAAGTGTCTCGTAAATACACCGTTAGCCACACCCAAATAATCACTTGGAATTATGTGTTTGCAGGTATACTTTGCTACATTTCTTTCCGTCCAGATTTAAATACCGTTAAAACTGCAGCACCATGGTGGCTTTTTATTGCAATAGGTGTTTTATTACCTTCTATATTTCTTTTTTTGGCTGCATCCATAAAGCACATGGGAATTGTAAAAACCGACGCTGCCCAGCGACTCTCCCTGTTTATTCCTATCCTTGCAGCTTGGCTACTATTTAAAGAAGAATTCAGTATCCTTAAAATTTCGGCTTTCTTATTGGCAATTCCTGCGCTGTTGCTTATTCTCACTAAAAACAGAGAAAATACTAAAAACAAATGGGGGTATCCAGCTGCAGTTTTGATTGGCTTTGGAGTTATAGACATTCTGTTCAAACAAATCGCTGCACATACCAGTTTACCTTATACTACCTCCCTATTTGTAATCTTAGGAATTGCAATGACAATAATGATTATTGTGGTTGCATATGAAGTTATTGTAAAAAAAGTACCATTAAAGATCAATAACATACTTTTTGGCGGTTTAGTAGGTATTTTTAATTTTGGAAATATTCTATTCTACCTTAAAGCACATCAGGAATTTTCAAACACTCCCTCAACCGTTTTTGCCGGTATGAATATGGGCGTGATTATTATGGGGAGTCTTGTAGGTGTTTTAATTTTTAAAGAAAAACTGAGCAAAATGAACCTGATTGGTCTGTTTTTAGCTTTAGTAGCGATTGTTTTAATCGTACGGTCGCAGCTCTAAAAAGCAAAATTTGCAACCGTTTGCCTCACTGCATTCAACTTCTTTAAATCGACATGCAAGCAATATCAAACCTACCTAACGTTGAGAATCAATCTTAAATAAATATTATTTTGGGCTCCATAGCATTTTTTAATACTTGCCTAAAAATCACAAAAAAACCGTCGAGTTTGTTAACGCGACGGTTTTTTATGAACAACGTATTACTTTTTTAAATTACCTGTTAAGATTCAATTTACTGTTTTTATATCCGTAACTAAAGTAGAACACTAATCCGATCAATAACCAAATACCAAACCATTTCCAGTTAGAAACTGCCATCCCAGTCAGTAAATAACAGCACGAAATTAAACCCAATAAAGGTATTAAAGACAGGTTTTTGAGAAAAGCTAGAACCGCCATTGCTATACAGAGTATAAAAAAGATGATCATTGTGCTATTTGTTCCAACATTATCCGACGAGAAATCAAAGGTATCCGAAAAGAATGTTGGAAATAGATACTGTATTAAAACGGCTGAAACTATCACAATAGCTGGGAAAATAAACTTTGAGTTGATATATGGAATTTTAAATTTTCCATTAGTCTGACGTTCCGCAATTTCAGCTTCACTTTGAGGAGATAACATTAAAACTCCACCACACACTAATACAAAGGCGAATAAGGTACCAATACTAGTAAAGTCCAATACGAAGTTTTCATCGGTGAAAAATATTGGAATCCCAACCACTAGACCAGTTATAATAGTTGCAAAACCCGGTGTTTTATATTTTGGATGAATTTTTCCAAATTTCTTTGGCATCAGTCCATCACGACTCATCGTCATCCAGATACGTGGCTGTCCCATTTGAAAAACCAACATTACACTGGTCATAGCTACTACAGCGGCAATGGAAACTATAAACAACATCCATTTCACGCCTTTTAAAGCAAATATTTCAGCTAGCGGATCGCTAACACCCAGCAATGTATACGAAACCATTCCTGTAATTATCAAAGCTAAAATGATATAAACAACGGTACAAACCAGTAAGGAATAAATCATGCCGCGCGGCAAATCACGTTGTGGATTTTTACTTTCTTCTGCCAATGTTGAAACGGCATCAAAGCCGATATAGGCAAAGAAGACTGCCGAAACACCACCCATAACGCCTTTGAACCCATTTGGCATAAATGGACTCCAATTGTCAATATCTACATAAAAAGCGCCGACAATAATTATCAAAACAATTATTACCAACTTGATCATTACCATCACATTGCTGATATTCCTGGACTCCCGCGTGCCTCTGTAAACCAAAGAAGTGATTAATAAATTGATTACAACAGCTGGCATATCAAAAATAATTTTCAAGCTGCCCAACATTGGTGCGTTTTGCCATGCATTAAGCCCCTCTCCAGTTTTATTTTCCAAAAAGGCGGAATGTGCCGATTGATAATTTATCGTGAGCCATTCGGGCAAATAAATATGAAAAATTTCCAATAAATTCGTAAAATAACCACTCCATGAAAAAGCAATATAAATGTTCCCGATAGAATATTCCATTATCAATGCCCATCCGATAATCCATGCAAATAATTCCCCAAAAGAAACATATGCATATGTATACGCACTCCCTGAAACTGGAACTCGTGAAGCAAATTCAGCATAGCACATAGCGGTAAATCCACAAGCAATCGCACAAATAATGTAGAGAATTACTACTCCGGGGCCTCCTGAAAAACACGCATTTCCTATGGCGCTAAAAGTTCCTCCACCAATAATTGCAGCAATCCCGAAAAAAGTAAGATCTCTAACAGTCAATACTTTATGAAGTTCCGTATGCTCACCATCACCACCTTGCTGTAGTATTGTTGTTGTTGATTTTCTTCTAAATAAATCTAAAAATGCCATATTGTAAATTTTATCATTAAAAATTAATATTCTGTAAATAATATGTTTTTATGTTAGATATTATGCAAATTATCTTCAAAAATCAAAAGTATAAAACAAATTGAACTAATGTCGCTTCTGTAACTATTTTTTTTATTATTTTTTAATACGAATAAAATGATTTATTTTGCGATTAAAAAAGTCAAATAAAACAATTTTAGACTTAAAAAAAGAAAATTTACTAAACCAAAAAATAATTTTTTAATTGCTTTATGGTGTATTGTGATTTACTAATTATATCAAGCATTCCCTTAAAATTGTCACCGGATGTAATGCTTTTCTGCGGGTTCCGTCAAAAATCTGGTGACGACAGCTAGTCCCCGCTGCAGCGATAATTACAGTCGCTTCGGTTGCTCTAATTTTTGGAAACAACGTATCTTCACCCATTTGCATGCTGATATCATAATGTTCTTTTTCATATCCAAAAGAACCTGCCATTCCGCAACAACCCGAATTATAAATGGTAACCGAACTATTTTTGGGTACATTCAACATCGCAAAAGTCGCTTCCATGGTGCTCAATGACTTTTGATGGCAGTGTCCGTGAATTTTTATTGTTTTCTCCTGATTAGAAAATTGTTCTGCATGAATTTTACCTTCTGTAATTTCATTTTTAAAAAACTCTTCAATCGTAAATACATTTTTAGCTAATTTTGCAGCACCTACTTTATCGTCTGCCAATCGAATGTATTCGTCTCTAAAGGTCAATATCGCCGAAGGTTCGATTCCTATTAACGGACAATCCGCAGTAATATAACCCGAAAAAACGGCAACATTTATATTTGCAATTGCTTTTGCTTCTTCCAGAAAACCTTTTGAAATAAAAGCTCTTCCACTTTCTTCATGATCTACCAAAATAACTTCATATCCTAAGGCTGTCAATAACTCATACGCATCAATTCCCACCGAAACATCATAGAAATTAGTAAATTCATCACAAAACAAACATACTTTTCCGTTTACAAAAGAATCACTTGGCTCCTGATTCCAATTTTTCTCGTACCATTTTCTAAACGTCATGGGAGCCAAAAGCGGCACTTTTCGTTTTGAGGCTATTCCCATGCTCTTTTTCACCAAAGGTAAATTAACCATGAAATTAGTAAACTTGGGAGTAATACTTCCCAGACCATTCAATTTAGCATTAAACGCAAATACTTTATTGCGCCATGAAAATCCATTAGCTTTTTGGTAGTGGTACAAAAACTCCGATTTTAACGCTGCCACGTCCACGTTACTGGGACATTCGCTGGCACAAGCTTTACAACTCACACACAAGTCAAATACTTTATACAATTCCTCGTGGTCGAACTTGTTGTCTTTTTCGGAATGTGTCAAATATTCTCTTAGCGCATTGGCTCTGGCACGCGTCGTATCTTTTTCATTTCGGGTCGCGCGGTAACTGGGACATAAAGTCCCGCCTGCCGAAGGTAATTTTCTGCAATCGCCTGAACCATTGCATTTTTCCGCTGCACGCAAAATTCCCATACTATCCGAAAAATCCTGAATTGTTTGTATATCCGGTTCTGCTCTCCCCGCTTCCACCCGAAGGTTTTCATCCATTTTGAACGCATTTACGATTTTCCCAACGTTCAGGATAGTGTTAGGATCAAAAGCATGTTTGATTCTTTTCAACAATTCATAATTCTGGTCGCCTATCATAAAAGGCAAAAACTCGCCGCGAACAATTCCGTCTCCATGTTCTCCACTTAGCGAACCTCTATATTTTTTTACCAAAATGGCTACTTCAGTTGCGATGTTTCTAAATTGATGCAGCCCTTCTTTTGTTTTCAAATTCAAAACCGGCCGCAAGTGAATTTCTCCGGCTCCGGCATGTGCATAATAAATGGCACTTTGTCCATGACGTTCCATCATAGCGGAGAATCCGGCAATGTAATTGGGTAAATCGCTCAACTCAACAGCGGTATCTTCAATAGAATCAGCCGCTTTATTATCGCCAACAATACTTCCTAAAAGCCCAAGTCCAGCTTTTCGCAACTCATTTATTTTATCAATATCAGCTCCGTAAATTTTTGGCAAAGCATACCCGAAATTATTTCTTTCCAAATCAGCAATTAAATCATCAGCTTGTCTTTCGGCATCTTCCATACTGTAATGCGACGCCACTTCGAGCATGATAACCGCTTTTGGTTCGCCTTGAATGAAAAATCTGTTTTTAGCTTGTTCCCGGTTGGTTTTGGTACAATCCAATATCGTATCATCCATCATTTCACAAGTGTACAAATGATGTTTCATAGCAGTAACAACAGCTTCTAAACTTTCCTGAATGGTATGAAAATGCGCCACTACCATCACATTATTCGTTGGTGGCAACTCGTCTACTTTCAACGTAATTTCGGTGGTAAAAGCCAACGTTCCTTCGCTTCCGCAAAGGAGTTTTCCTAAATTTATCGTGTTTTCTGTTCCTCCAAAAAGGTCCGATTTTAATAATAAATCAATCGCATATCCGGTATTTCTTCGGTGAATTTCCGGTTTTGGAAATTCCTTTATAATCTCTTTTTGGTTTTCTGTATTCGAAAGTTCCTCATAAATGGCCCTATAAATAGAACTCTCAAGCGTATTTCCCTTTGTTTTTTCAAGGAATTCTGCCGAACTCATTTCTTTAAATACTACTGAACTTCCATCACTCAAAACTGCTTTAATTTCCACTATTTTATCTCGGGTAACTCCGTACCGAATTGATGTGGTTCCAGATGAGTTATTGCCGACCATTCCTCCTATCATACAGCGATTTGATGTTGAAGTATTGGGCCCAAAAAACAATCCGTGTTCTTTTAAATATAAATTCAGTTCATCCCGAATTACTCCCGGCTGTACGGTAACCGTTTTTTTTACGGAATCAAAAGCGACAATTTTCGTAAAATGTTTCGAAACATCTACGATTATTCCGTTGCCTACCGTTTGTCCTGCTAAGGAAGTTCCAGCAGTTCGGGGCGTAATTGAAATTTTATTTTTTGCTGCAAAGCGAATAATATTTATAATATCTTCCTCTGATTTTGGAATCGCAACAGCAAGTGGTACAATTCGGTAAGCAGAGGCATCTGTGGCATACAGTGTTTTATGGAGATCATCGTATAAAAGTGTTCCTTCTAATGATTGAGATAATTGTTCTAGGTGAGGCGTGATTGACATTTAATGTAGTAAATTGATATTATTTTCAAAAATATAAATATATACCTTATTATAAGATAAAAAATCAAATAAGAAAAATTCAAAACATTTAAAATCCTTTTATTGTTTGTCAGAAACGGCATTCAAACAACTTTAGAAAAAATTGGCAAAGAAATTGCGCTGTTAAAATAAGTCAAATTTTAAAACCATTTTGAATGGTAGATTTCACTAAAAAAACTATTTTTGAATACTTTTTAAACAAGACTCTAATGAAAAATTGCAAGTACACCCTATTGCTTATTATGTTCCTTTTACTATCTTTTTGGAATGGTAACGCACAAGCAATAGCCACAAATCCAAAAAATGAATTTAGAGCCGTTTGGATTGCTACCGTGGTAAATATTGACTGGCCAAAAACCAGTACTGATAACGTTGCCAAACAAAAAGCGGATTATATTGAGATCTTAGAAACTTATAAAAAACTTAATTATAATGCCGTTATCGTTCAGATTAGAAGCGTTGGCGATGCTTTTTACCCAACAAAATTAGCGCCTTGGTCCCGTTTTTTGACCGGAAAAGAAGGACAGGCTCCCAAACCTTATTTTGATACATTAGCATGGATGATTGCTGAAACCCATGCCCGAGGTTTTGAATTTCATGCGTGGATGAATCCGTACAGAGCTACAATGGATTACAATACCTCGCTTTTAAGTCCGGAACATGATTTTTTTAAATATCCGGAATGGATGATAAAATACGGTGGAAAATATTATTACAATCCGGCATTGCCCGAAGTTCAAAATCATTTATTGACCGTTGTTAAAGAAGTTGTTCAAAATTATGATATTGATGCCATTCATTTTGATGATTATTTTTATCCGTACCGAATTAAAGGAGAAGCATTTAATGATACTGATTCTTTTACAAAATATGGAAACGGAATGAGTTTAGAAGATTGGCGGCGTGATAATGTGAATACTTTTGTAAAAGATGTTTCGGTTTCTATCAAAAATATAAAACCTTGGGTACAATTTGGTATCAGCCCGTTTGGAGTTTGGAGAAATAAATCAGTGGATCCGAAAGGTTCAGATACAGAAGCAGGACAAACGAATTACGATGATTTATTTGCTGATCCGTTAGCGTGGATGGAAAATAAATGGATTGATTACCTCGTTCCGCAATTGTACTGGAGTATGGATCATCCTAAAGCATCCTATTCCAAATTATTGCGTTGGTGGTCTGAAAACTCAACGAATACCGCAATTTACATTGGAAACGGAACATATAAAATAAATACCGATTCTGATAAAAGATGGAATAATCCATATGAAATTCCGAATCAGATTGACATCACCAGATCCTACAAGAACATTCAAGGAAATGCTTTTTTTAGTGCCAAATCATTTTTGAACAAAAATCAAAGTGTGACTCGATTACTGGAAAATAACCAATACAAATATCCTGCTCTTCCTTACGTTGTTCCTAATTTTGTCAAAAAAGTAGCAGCTGTCCCTACGGTAAATTCACTTGTCAAAAACCCGATTTCATCCAGTTTTAATGTCAATTATCCTGAGAACAGCCAAGTGCGTTATGTAATGGTTTATGGATCTACACTCAAAACTCAAATTGATGTAAATGATCCGAGTCAAATCATCAACAAAATTGCCTTTACTGAAAAAACGGCAGTTGAAGTTGTAATTCCAACATACAAATTAGATAAAAATAATTCCTGCGCCATTACATTCATTGATTTTTATGGTAATGAAAGTGAAGCAACATTTGTCAACTTTACACTATAAAATTGAATTGAATATGTTAAAAATGAAAACAGACAATAGACCTTGGTATTGGATCCCCGTTTTAAACTTTGCTTCCGGATTGCCTTATGCCATCATTATTTCGGTATCGGTAATTATGTATAAAAACCTCGGAATCAACAATGAAGATATTGGAATTTATACCAGTTTACTGTATTTACCGTGGGTAATTAAACCGTTGTGGAGCCCATTTATTGATCTCTATTCGACTAAAAGGAAATGGTTTTTAACGATGCAATTACTCATTTCTGTTGCTTTTTTAGTGGTGGGTTTAACTATTCCTTTAAGTAATTTTTTCGTTATTAGTTTAGCCGTTTTTTGGGTTGCTGCATTTGCTTCCGCTTCTAATGATGTTGCCAGCGATGGATTCTATATGCTGGCATTACAGAAAGACCAACAATCCTTTTTCCTTGGAATTAGAAGCACTTTTTATAGACTTTCCATGCTGACCGGCAATGGATTAATCGTGTTTATTGCGGGTTATTTAGAACAAGAATATGGCGATAAGCAAAAAGCATGGTCCTACACGATGGTAATTGTAGGTGTCATTATGACTGTAATTACCATTTATAATTATTTTTCGACTCCAAAAATTGAAGCAAAAATCGTGGAAACAAAAACGGAATCACCTGCAGATAAGAGTTTCGGAGCCGTTTTCGCTACTTTTTTTCAAAAGAAACAAATTGGTTTAGTTTTGGCTTTCATTTTATTGTTTAGATTAGGGGAATCTCAATTATTAAAAATGTTAACGCCTTTTTTAATCGATCCTATAACTTCCGGCGGAATGGGATTATCCACACAGGATGTTGGCGTTATTTACGGCACCTTCGGGGTTATTTCATTAACTGTTGGTGGTATTTTGGGCGGTATTGTCATATCTAGAGATGGATTAGGAAAATGGATGCTTCCCATGATTTTAGCGATGCACTTACCCATAATAGGATTCATATTGCTCTCCCATTTTCATCCGAGTTCGGTTTTCTATATTTATGCAACGGTAATTGTGGAACAATTTGGTTATGGATTTGGTTTTGCCGCGTTCATGATGTATTTAATTTATGTGGCTGATGGCGAATCAAAAACGTCCCACTACTCTATCGCAACCGGATTTATGGCTTTAGGAATGATGCTGCCGGGAATGTTGAGCGGTTTTATTCAAGAATATTTGGGTTATGGAAATTTCTTTATTTGGGTATTTTGCGCCACCATACCAGGATTGCTATTATCACGCTTTTTGATATTTCCTGCCGATTTCGGAAAAAAGACCGAATGACAGAATGTACGTGAAGAATACCGATATACTTCGAAACACCGATAAAAACAGATTCTTAAAATTAAAATTTAAACAAATAAAAAAAGCACTTGCGTTAAACCGATAAAAACAGTTTTACAAAATTCGTTTTTATCTGCATTTTCGCAATAGCAAATCCGTCGAATCCGCAGACTATAAAAGCATAAAATTCTAACTAATGACATTAGAACAAAAAATAGGTCAGTTTTTTTTTCCCGCCGTTTTTATCAATGATACCGAAGAAAACGTTCAAGCTACTGAACGATTAATTAGAGAACACAATATAGGTGGATTGACTTTTTTTCACAGTCGAGCCAGCGCTGCGACGAATTATGAAACCAAGAAAAAAGTAGTTTTAAATAGTGATAGTTTTCAACGATTAAAGGAACTGATTGTCAGGTTTCAAAAGTGTGCTACGACTCCTTTATTAATGAGTATTGATGCAGAATGGGGATTAGCCATGCGCGTCGAAAAAACACCTCAATACTCCTATAGCATAACACTGGGTGCTTTGCCTGACAGTGAAAAACATCTGGTTTACGAAGTTGGGAAACAGATAGGATTAGACTTAAAATCCGTTGGAATTCATTATAATTTAGCGCCGTTAGCGGACATCAATAACAATCCTAACAATCCTGTAATTGGTTACCGTTCTTTTGGTCAAAACAAAGAAAAAGTAGCTGATTTTGCTCTTGAATATCTCAGAGGAATGAATGATGTGGGTATTTTAGGTTGTCTGAAACATTTTCCCGGACACGGAAATACGAATGTCGATTCGCATTTAGGACTACCCGTTTTAAAAGAAACACTTGAAGAATTATTAGATAACGAACTATATCCTTTTATAAAAGGAATTGAAAATAATGTCGATTCGATTATGATTGGCCATTTGGCAGTTCCCGCTTTAAACGAAGGGAAAGACACTTCGGCGACATTATCAAAATCAGTAATCGAAACGCTTTTGCGCAAGCAATTAGGCTATGATGGCTTAGTGATTTCGGATGCGTTGAATATGCATAGTGTTTCTAAATTATACGATAAAAAAGGACAACTGGAATGGGAAGCTTTCAATGCCGGAAATGATGTATTGTGCTTTGCAGAAAATGTTCCCGAAGGAATTCAGGAAATCCTAAAAAATGCAACCTCCGAAAGAATTGAGGCCAGTTTTCAGCGCATCTGGAAATGCAAAGAAAAAGCAGGAATTGTAGAAGAAAAACTATGTTTGCCAAACCTTTCAGGGAATGACTTTGATTTTGAAACTACTTCGGAATTAAATCTTAAAATTGCTCAAAACTGCATTACAAAAATAAAGGACAATTACAATACCGGGACCGTTTTTGACGCAAAGAACAGAGGAGGTCTCGCCAAAATCAGCATCTATAAAAATACCGATACTGTATTTTTCAATACCTTAAATAACGCTTTGCCGTCACCAGAATTTAGTTACGAAACGGGCGGTAATTCCGCTCTGAATGATTTGAAAAAAGAACTGAACAAATTTGACACATTAATCATTTCTTTATTTGTTCCAAAAGCAAAACCTTTGAACAATTTTGATATTGACGACGCCGTACTTCAATTTTTAGGCGATTTATTTAATACCAAAAAATGTGTTTTGTATGTTTTTGGAAATCCATATGCATTGCAATTAATCCCAAATTTGGAACATGCTTCAGGAATTGTAGCAATGTACCAAGATTTTCCAGAATTTCAAGTAGCGGCCGCCGCGCAACTTTTAGAAAACACAGAATGTAAGGGAACGCTACCTGTAGAGGTTAGTGGTATATAGCTTACCGTTTGCATTTCGCAAAAAATAAGCATAAGAAATTCTTATTTTAAAATAAATATTTATAATCATAATTTATACCGATTACCTTTAGTTTGCGCTACTTTTGCACTAACAAAAAAACAATTTAAAAAAGTAAATAAAATGTCATTAGTAGGTAAAAAATTTCCAAATATAGCAGTAGACGCAATCTCTGAAATGGGTGATAATTTAAAAATCAATATTTTCGAAGAAGCAACAAAAAACAACAAGAAAGTACTTTTGTTTTGGTACCCAAAAGATTTTACTTTTGTTTGCCCAACTGAATTACACGCTTTTCAAGCAGTTTTATCGGAATTCGAACAAAGAAACACAATTGTTATAGGTGCTTCTTGTGACACAAACGAAGTACACTTTGCTTGGTTAAATACGGCGAAAAACAATGGTGGAATTGAAGGAGTTACCTACCCAATTCTTGCTGATACAAACAGAAATTTATCTAATATTTTAGGAATTCTTGATGTTGAATCAACGAGCTACAGCGAAGAAACTGATTCTATCATTATCGAAGGTTCAAATGTTACTTACAGAGCTACTTACCTTATTGATGAAACTGGTAAAATTTTCCACGAAAGTGTAAACGATATGCCATTAGGTCGTAATGTAAATGAGTATTTACGTATGGTTGATGCTTACACACACATTCAGGAAAAAGGAGAAGTTTGTCCTGCAAACTGGGAAGCTGGAAAAGAAGCCATGACCGCTGACAGAGAAAGCACTGCTGAATACTTAAGTTTAAACTAAATCAATAACAATGTCAATTGCAATATCAAATTTCAAGTATAAATATTGAATATTGGTACTGCAATTGACTTTTTAAATTTAAAAAATATGTTAATCGAATTAACTGAAGATACATTACAAGATTTAATTGCAAAAGACGAAAAAGTAGTGGTTCAATTTTCGGCATCATGGTGCGGGAATTGCCGAATTATGAAGCCAAAATTCAAAAAATTAGCGTCTGAAAATGAAACAATCACTTTTGCTCTTGTCGATGCTGAAAATTTTCCAGAATCCAGAAAATTAGCGAATGTGAGTAATTTGCCGACTTTTGCCACTTTTGTGAATGGTAAATTGGTAAACGAAACTCAAACAAATAAACAAGAAGTGTTAATTGAATTAGTAAACGAAATCGTTTAATTTGGTTATTCGTTAATTCGGTTAATCGTTTAAAATTAACGATTCCCTTTTTAAATAAACATATCAACGAATAACCAAATAAACAACAAGAAAATGAAATTACCCGTAATTAAGCATTTAACCCAGTTTATAGAAGAAAATGATGAAGATTACATCATCGAAACAATCGAGGTTCTGGAAGCAATGACTGAAATTTCGTCATTGAAAGATGAAGAATTGGATGTTATTGGGGAATTAATTTCTAATATGTACGGCGCTTTAGAAGTAAATAAGCTGATAAAAACCGGAACTGATAAAAAAGATGCATTAAACACTTTCATGAAACGTGTTATGGGTTCTATCGATAAATAAAGTGATTTTCTAATTCCAAATTTCTAAAACGCACTCCGCAATGAGTGCGTTTTTTTATACCATAAACCAAAACCACATTCGAATCTACCGGTTGAAAATTTGAACCAAAAAGGTAAACTTATCACGACATTTGAGGACAAATTCTTAAATAATTTTCATACTTTTGAACCTCATTAAAAAACAAACATTATGGCTTCAATAACATTAGGGGGAAACCCAACACAAACTTCAGGAGAATTACCAAAAGTAGGAACTAAAATTGCTGATTTTAAATTAGTTAAAACCGATCTTACCTATAGTTCACTAGCTGACTTTGCTGGAAAAAAATTAGTGTTGAATATTTTTCCAAGTGTTGATACTGGAACTTGTGCAGCCTCAGTTCGAAAATTTAATGAAAGTGCCAGTACTTTAGAGGATACCACTGTTTTATGTATTTCAAGAGATTTACCATTTGCTCAAAAACGTTTTTGTGGTGCCGAAGGACTTGATAATGTTGTTAATTTATCTGATTTTTTAGAAGGAAGTTTTGGTAAGGCAAACGGTTTAGAAATAACTGACGGCCCTTTAACTGGACTGCATTCAAGAGTTATTATCGTTGTTGATGAAAACGGAACAATTATACATACGGAACAAGTTGCTGAAATTGCAGATGAACCAAACTACGAAGCTGCTTTAGCAGTACTTTAACAGCAGCCAATGGAATTTCAAAAAGATAATACTTTCTTTACCGGAAGATTAAAAAGCGTCACGTATGCTTTTAAAGGCGCCGTAAAATTGATCACTACAGAACATAGCATTATGGTTCAATTTTCCATTGGGATTTTGATGAGCATTGCTGGATTTTATTTTGATATTTCTAAAACAGAATGGCTTTTTCAGACTTTAGCCATTGGTTTAGTGATGAGTATTGAAGGTTTAAATACTGCCGTTGAAAAAATAGCTGATTTTATTCATCCTAATTATCATGAAAGAATTGGATTCATCAAAGATATTGCAGCAGGAGCTGTATTTTTTGCTGCTTTAACAGCTATAGCAATCGGTTTAATCATATATATCCCAATATTTCTTTAGATATTATTATAATCACGAATGGCAAAAATAAAAAAAACAGCCCCTTTAGATAAAAAAAACGACGTTAAAACTGGGGAAAATACTTTATTAAAATTTACCAAACAACATAAGATTGTTTTTGGATCTCTTTTGGTATTGTTTTCAATAGCGTTATTATTTGCATTTATTTCCTTTTTGATTTACGGACAACAAGATCAAAGCGCCGTTAGAGAACTAACAAACAGGAATGAAATAGTTCAGAATTGGTTGGGGAAATTTGGCGCATTTTTAGCCGATTTACTTATACACAGAGGTTTTGGAATTGCTGCATTTATATTTGTGCGCTTATTTTTCCTTTTCGGAATCTATATGATTCTTGGCATTTCTATAAGAAAGCTCAAAAGCATTTGGTTTTGGGACTTATTTGTAATTGTTATCTTATCCGTTTTATTTGGATTTTTCGCCACTTCAGCACCTGAATTAGGAGGCACAATTGGTTACGAACTGAATTTATTTTTGCAAGATTATATTGGAAAAACAGGGACATTATTGATTTTGCTTTTCGGACTTATCGTTTATATAATTTTCAAAATTAAGCTTTCACCAGAAAGCATTCAATCCTTTTTCGCTGCTTCCAAAAAAGAAATGAAAGCGGTTTCAATCAAGAATCCATTAAATAATGGTAAAAGCGGTTATAATCTTGAAGAATTTGCTGTTGCTGAGCAAGAACTGGACGAAATCCATTTAAAAACAAATGGATCAAAATTTGAAATCAATAAAGAAGCATTGAAACCTACGATCAGCAATTCTTCTGATATTAACAGAGATCCTAGTGTAAAACCGCTCACCATGGTAGTTACGCCAGTTGCAATTCCAGAAGTTATTTCGAATGTTGATGAATCTTTCGTGATAGAAACGGCTGCGGAAGAAGATATTATAGAGGAAAATTTAGCCTCTCGACTGGTAGCTGATTTTGGGTTATTTGATCCCACTTTGGATTTATCAAATTATAAATTCCCGACGATTGATTTATTAAAAGAATATTCTACCGGAGGAATTACAATCAATCAGGAAGAATTAGAAGAAAATAAAAATAGAATTGTAGATACCCTTCGCAATTATAAAATAGAAATTGCCCAAATAAAAGCTACCGTTGGCCCATCGGTTACTTTATATGAAATTGTACCAGAAGCAGGAATTCGTATTTCAAAAATAAAGAGTTTAGAAGATGATATTGCGCTGTCACTTTCGGCATTAGGAATTCGGATCATCGCTCCTATTCCAGGAAAAGGAACCATAGGTATTGAGGTTCCGAATAAGAATCCAACGATGGTTTCTATGAAAAGTGTTATTGGCTCTGCCAAATTTCAGGAAGCCGAAATGGAATTACCAATCGCTCTTGGAAAAACAATTTCGAACGAAACTTTTGTGGTGGATTTAGCTAAAATGCCTCACTTACTGATGGCTGGAGCTACGGGACAGGGAAAATCTGTTGGATTAAATGCTGTTTTGACTTCGCTGTTGTACAAAAAACATCCAGCCGAAGTTAAATTTGTTTTAGTCGATCCTAAAAAAGTTGAACTGACACTTTTTAATAAAATTGAAAGACATTATTTAGCCAAACTTCCAGATATGGATGATGCTATTATTACCGATAATGCAAAAGTGGTTAATACCCTGAATTCGCTGTGCGTGGAAATGGACAATCGGTATTCTCTATTGAAAGATGCGATGGTGCGTAACATCAAAGAATATAACGATAAATTTAAGGCTCGAAAACTAAATCCCGAAAACGGACACCGATTTTTGCCCTATATCGTTCTTGTAGTTGATGAGTTTGCCGATTTGATTATGACTGCTGGTAAAGAAGTTGAAGTCCCTATTGCACGATTGGCACAACTAGCGCGAGCCATTGGAATTCACTTAATTATTGCGACACAAAGACCTTCTGTTAACGTAATTACAGGTTTGATAAAAGCCAATTTCCCTGCAAGAATAGCATTTAGAGTGACCTCAAAAATTGATTCAAGAACCATTCTGGATACTCAAGGTGCTGATCAATTGATAGGTCGCGGTGATATGCTTTATACAAATGGAAATGATGTAGTACGGGTACAATGTGCTTTTATCGACACTCCCGAAGTAGAGAAAATAACTGATTTTATAGGTTCACAAAAAGCATATGCAACGGCTTATTTACTTCCTGAGTTCGTTGGGGAGGAAAGTGGCATTAATCTTGATATGGATATCTCCGATAGAGACACTTTGTTTAGAGAAGCTGCTGAAATAATTGTAAATGCGCAGCAAGGCTCTGCTTCATTGTTACAACGAAAACTAAAATTAGGTTACAATAGAGCAGGTCGATTGATTGATCAACTCGAAGTTGCAGGAATTGTTGGCCCTTTTGAAGGAAGTAAAGCGCGTAGTGTAAATGTTCTGGACATGAGTTCTCTTGATCAATTTTTCAACAATGAACAAAACAAGTAATACCATGAAATCAAAAATTCAAGAATCTAAAAAAAACAATACAGAAAGTATGGGGAAAAAATTTCTTTTAATAGCAGTATTATTATTATTTAGTTTCGCAATACAAGCACAAGATAAAAAAGCAAAAGAACTTCTAGATCAAGTTACCGCTAAAGTTAAAAGTTACAATACAATCGTGATTGATTTTAAGTATTCTTTAAACAATGTTAAAGAAAACATCAATCAGGACAGTAAAGGAAATGTAACCATGAAAGGAAATCAATATGTTTTAAATTTCATGGGCGTTACTAAAATTTTTGATGGAAAAAAAACGTACACGATCGTTCCGGAAGATGAGGAAATTACTATATCTAAAGTCTACGAAAAAGATGACAATGCCATTACACCATCAAAATTGCTAACTTTTTTTAATACTGGCTATAAATACAACATGGATATTTTACAGAATTTAAAAGGTCGAAAAATTCAGTATATAAAATTGGTTCCAACTAATTCTAGAGATCAGAGAAAGGAAGTATTACTAGGAATCGATGTTCAAACAAAACACATCTATAATTTAATAGAAGTTGGAAAAAAAGGGACAAAAACTACTTTAACGGTTAATTCTTTCAAAACCAACCAACCATTGTCAAAAAATCAATTTACATTTGCGGAAAGTAAATATCCAAATTACTACATCAACAAATTAGATTAATTTATTAGGTGAAAATTCTTGACAAATACTTATTAAAAACATTCTTGACTACATTTACTACCGTATTTGTAATCCTATTTTTCATTTTCATACTTCAAACAGTTTGGTTATTCATATCTGAATTGGCTGGTAAAGATTTAGACTTATTAATGATTATTAAATTTCTGGCATTTTCGATGCCTCGAATTGTACCATTAGTACTGCCCCTTTCTGTACTTTTATCCTCTATAATGACTTTTGGTAATTTAGCGGAGAATTATGAATTTGCAGCAATGAAATCTTCTGGGATTTCGTTGCAAAGAGCCATGAGAAGTTTGACTGTCTTTATCGTTTTATTAAGCATTATTGCTTTTTTCTTTTCAAATAATGTTATTCCATATGCGGAATACAAATTCATTAACTTTAGAAAAAACATTGCACAGGTAAAACCTGCATTGGCAATAGCCGAAGGTCAGTTTAATGACGTGGGTTTTTACAACATTAAGGTGAATAAAAAATCCGGCGAACAAGGTAATATTCTAACTAGTGTGACAATTCACAAAAAATCTAGAATCGGTGACGGAAGTAAAACTGTTATTAAGGCAAAAGATGGGGAATTAATCAGTAGTGAGCAATCCAGTATTTTACAGTTAGTTTTAAACGACGGATACTACTACGAAGATATTGTTCCAAAAAAATATGAAGATCGCAGTAAAATGCCTTTTGCTAAAAGCTCCTTTAAAAAACAAATTATTAACATCGATTTGTCTGAATTAAACACAGATGTAACCGATGAAAGTGTTGCTAACACTAATACAATGCTGAACGTTAATGAATTAAATTATACCTTAGATTCCTTAAACAAAAATATAAAAAATGATATTATTGCATTTTCTGAAAGCAGTAATATGCGCGTTGGTGTTCCCCTAAATAAAAAACTGGAAAAAGCCACAAAAAGCAAACCACTTCCTAAAGATATTATGTCATTATATACGGTTGAACAAAAATCGGAAATTTTAAAAATAGCCGTTAGCAATCTTGCCAGCATAGTCTATTCCATTGACACCACGAAAGCAGAACTGGACAACAAACAAAAGAATATTAATAAACATTTATTGGCATTTTACGATAAATTTGTGCTCGTGTTTGCTTGTTTTCTCATGTTTTTCATTGGAGCGCCACTAGGAGCAATTATTAGAAAAGGTGGCTTGGGGCTTCCCATTGTTTTTGCAATTTTAATCTTTATTACATTTCACTTTATAAATACTTTTGGAAAAAGACTCGCGCAGGAAAACGGAATGACACCATTTATGGGATCTTGGTTATCTTCATTTATCCTGACTCCGTTGGCTGTTTTATTAACATACAGAGCTACAAACGACATTGGATTAATTAATTTAGACGTTATTTTAGCTCCATTTCAAAAAGTAATTAAAAAATTATTACCATCACAAAATTAACGACACTAATGGTTACAAATAACATTCAACTCAACACAATTGAAGAGGCGATAGAAGATATTCGCCAAGGAAAAATAATCATTGTCGTTGACGATGAGGACAGGGAAAATGAAGGAGATTTTTTGGCTGCAGCCGAAAAAGTGACACCTGAAATGATTAATTTCATGGCAACACACGGACGTGGATTAATTTGTGCACCATTGACAGAAAGCCGTTGCAAAGAATTAGGACTGCACGTAATGGTAACTAACAACACAGATCCAATGGAAACCGCTTTTACGGTTTCGGTAGATTTACGGGGCAATGGAGTGACCACAGGAATATCAGCTGGTGACAGAGCAAGAACTATTTTATCATTGGTCGATTCTAAAACTAAGCCACATGATTTAGCACGTCCTGGACATATATTTCCTCTTATTGCTAAACAAGGTGGCGTACTGAGAAGAACGGGACATACCGAAGCCGCGATAGATTTCGCGAGATTAGCTGGTTTTAAATCTGCAGGTGTGATTGTAGAAATTATGAACGAAGATGGTTCAATGGCTCGTTTACCGCAATTAGTGGAGGTTGCTAAAAAATTCGATTTAAAATTAGTATCTATCGAAGCTTTAGTGGCTTATAGAATGCAACACGATAGTTTAATTATTAAAAAAGACGATTTTGACATTGAAACTCGTTTTGGTATTTTTAGACTGAGAGCGTACCAGCAGACGACCAATAAACAAATACACATCGCTTTGACTAAAGGAACTTGGAATTTGGGGGAATCAATTTTAACAAGAATCAATTCGTCACAAGTGAATAATGATTTATTAGGAACATTGACTAATAATGCAGACCAACAACTAGATGACATGTTCCAAGTAATTAATGACGAAGGTAAAGGTGCTGTTATCTTTATCAACCAAGACATGCAAGCGGTAAATTTATTAAATCGTATCGCTGAACTCAAATTACTGCAAAGTGAAGGAGTAATGAAAGCACCAAAAATCATCATCGACAGTAAAGATTTTGGTATTGGTGCTCAAATATTACATGATATTGACATATCTAAAATTAGGTTAGTATCCAATACTGAGGGAACAAAACGGGTAGGAATGATTGGATACGGGTTAGAAATAACCGAATATGTAAAGTATTGAACTTATTCATTAATTTTTTATAAAAATAAGTTTCATCTAAAGTAAAGAGAATGAAACCTTTAAAAATTAGTCCTAAAAATAGATGCTTTTTTCTAAAAATAGATTTGCAAAACCAAAAAAGGTTCTTATATTTGCACTCGCAATCGGATAATGAAAGCGACATACTGGAGAAATGGCAGAGCGGTCGAATGCGGCAGTCTTGAAAACTGTTGACTGTAACAGGTCCGGGGGTTCGAATCCCTCTTTCTCCGCCAGTAGAAAAACAAATGGTATCAATACCCCGTAAATCTTATGATTTACGGGGTTTTTGCTTTTATGTATTATTCAAATTATTCATCTAATCTCATTCTTAACGAGACAAAATCGAGACCCTACAATAATTCTAAAATCAGGGTCTCGCTAAATCAACTTAAAATTTTAAACAACCTGTTCAATGGCTAGTCTATCACTAGTCCACTATTTAAACATCTTGTTTGATATCCTTTAGAAATCTAAATTGAATAATTAATTAAAAGGCTACCACTATGAAAACTAAAATTACATTGCACTTTTATGCGAAGAGCACAAAAGCTAATGCTGCAGGTCTACTTCCTATCTACGTACGATTAACTGTTGATGGAAATCGAATGGAGTTCAGTACCAAAAAATTTATAGATTTTGCTAAATGGTCACCTGAGATGTCAAAAATGAAAGGCAATACAGAGAGCGCTCGTTCATTAAATGAATACCTTGATTTAGTAAAATCAAAAATATTCGACATCCAAATGGAATTAATACACCGCAACGAACTTCTCACAATTGAAGTATTCAAAAATAGACTTCTCGGTGTCAAAGAACATCAACATATGCTCATCCCTATTTTCGAAGAACACAACCGGAAAGTAGAAGAGCTTTTGGGGCTTGAATACGCATCTGGAACACTAGAGCGATACAAAACTTCACTCAAACACACCAAAGACTTCATGCAGTGGAAATACAACATATCCGATATTGAAATTAATAAAATAGACCATTCTTTTATAACAGAATATGAGTTCTATCTGAGAAGTGTGCGCAAATGCGCCAACAACACTGCAATCAAATACATTAAGAATTTCAAGAAAATAGTAAAGATTTGTATTTCTAATGGATGGCTAGATAAAGATCCATTTGCAAACTATAAATCAAAAATTCGTGAAGTCGAAAGAGATTATTTAACCCAGGAAGAAGTTCAGGAAATCTATTCTAAAGTATTTGTAACCGAAAGATTAAACCTAGTAAAAGATATTTTCGTATTCAGTTGCTTCACTGGCCTCGCTTACATAGATGTCAAAAACTTAACGGTATCAAATATCAGTACAGGTATTGATGGTGGGAAATGGGTATTCACACATCGTCAGAAAACTGAAACAGCTTCTCGTATTCCCCTCCTCCCTATTCCGGAAGAATTAATTCTGAAATATTCCAATCACCCCCAATGCATAAATGAAGATAAACTATTACCCGTTTTAAGCAATCAAAAAATGAATAGTTATTTAAAGGAAATAGCAGATGTTTGCGGCATTAAAAAAGATTTAACCTTCCACATTGCCCGACACACTTTTGCAACCACTGTAACACTTACTAATGGCGTTCCCATAGAAAGTGTGAGTAAAATGTTAGGACATAAAAATATAAGAACCACACAGCACTATGCTAAAATATTAGATAAAAAAGTGAGTGAAGATATGATGGTTTTGAAAAGCAAATTTACAATTGATTATTCTCAGAAATCAAATTCAAGCTTGATATAATTTAATTTAATTCCAGAATCAAACACTACGAATTCCAGAATTCTGAAATAAAATGCAAACACTATTATAGTAAATTACCGTATCAAACACTATACTACTTCGGCTAATTTTTGTTTTAGATCTTTTAATAACTTACTGTGAACTTTTTGAAAATTTTGCAGAAAGTCAATATTAGATTTAAGTTTTTCAATTTCTATTTTTTTCATTAAATCTCCCTTGTTTTCTTCCGTACTCTCAATCAAGTCAAAATCCTTTTCTTTGTGAAGAACAAATTTAATAATCTTAACATCAATATCTTCTGTTAATCGGGGTGCATTTTTTAACCATTCTTCCTGCTCACTGGTGCTTAATTCTAAAGCAGCATTATGTAAAGCTTCGTCTATACAAATTCTGGCATATTTATCTACATCTTTGGCTATTTCAAACCATACATCACTTTTGGATGCTTTTTTAGTTGCATCTTTATGCTTATCAGCAAGAGCATTATCAAAATAAAAAGAGCGCGGTCGTTCATGATTTAATTTAACCAGAAATTCAAAGATGGGCTCGAAATTCTTAAAAGGCTTTGAGTTTCCTGGCATTTTCCATCTATGGCTCCAAATCCTTAATATAATGTCAAAGCATTCTTTTTCGAGTTCTGTTTTCTCTTTGCCAGTAGCCTTTTCAGTTTCACTCATCTTTAAGGCAAGGTAATGCGCCATCCATCTGCCTAATGTGTCGACACTGGCCTCTAATTTTAATTCGTTAACTAACAACTTACCCAAGTTGATGGCTTTCTGATATGCTTCTGACTTTTCCATCTTGTGATAATATAAAAATTTTACTAACTGATTCTTTGTATTTGTGGTCATCCATATACCTTCTATATATTTGATTTCGACCCAGTATTACTTTGAATATAATTTCACATTTATAATCATTGCAAAGTTGTTTTAAAAACGGCAAAGTTGCCATCATACGGTTACCAACTTGTTGTGGCTCGTCATCGCGCGAACTATTATAACTTGCATAAAGCAAGTTAATTACTGAGGGTTTTGTAGATGTATTAACATATAATCTCTTGCTATCATCCGAAACTGATAACTTAAGTTTTTTAATAATTTTCTTTCCTAGTTCATACGGAGGAAATCTGATTTCTCCGGCAAAAGGATCAAATTCGTCAAGTCTTTTTGAAATATTGTTATCTTTTATCCATCCTTTAAGCATAAAAGGCATAGATTTTATTTCCATGCGTTTTTCTTTGTACGACGGTAATTTATAATCGTGACAGTCAACACATGTTGATAAAGCATTTAGCAAAGCTTCTGAACTATCTGGCGATACCAGTGCTGATGATATGTTATAAGTTCCTTTAGTAGAGCTGTTACTTTCTTGCCAGTAACCTTGTATATTTAACCAAGTTTCTCCATTCCGTTGCTCAACTAGCGATTCCATGAATTCATTCTCAGATATCAATAGCTTCTTAGCATCACCGTAATTACTTTTTACCCACAATGGGCTGGTAGTTGGAACAGGATCTCGGAAGTCCGAAAGCCATTTTCCATCTGGATTTGTAAGTAAATGACTTGACAGCCATTCGTTCCAATCATCATCACTGCAATCTCGTCTGATGACAGTTGGCATTTTTTCAAGTAACTGTGCTGCTGCAATCATTAAAGAATGATATGAAATATAAAAATCTAGGCGATCGGTTTTGGGGTAGCTACTCTTGTAATTATAAGTGCTTTGATCGTTGGAACTGTTCCACAAACCAACTCGCGGATCTTCATTATATCCTCCGCTTATAGCTTTCCATTTTTCCTCAACAACTATCGCCGCAAGATCTTCGACATGTTTTTCAGATATGGCGAACACCTCCCCTAGTGGTTTAAACCAATAATTATCGAAATCATATCCAAAATA
The DNA here is from genome assembly GCF_048286555.1 of Flavobacterium cryophilum. Classification (NCBI taxonomy): domain Bacteria; kingdom Pseudomonadati; phylum Bacteroidota; class Flavobacteriia; order Flavobacteriales; family Flavobacteriaceae; genus Flavobacterium; species Flavobacterium cryophilum. Next base: position 125,792 of record NZ_JBLVPZ010000011.1, read on the forward strand.
AAAATTATCTTTTTTATCAACTTCTTTTTCCGCGTGTAGGTAACTATCAATTTGATAATTGTAATCAACCGTTTCGATTGGAAAATCAGATTTCGTTACTTTGCTCAGTGAATTAACTTCCTCAGCTGTATAAATTCCAGGAGTATACTTTATCATATTCAGGGCAGTATCGGCAGCAAATTTTTGAATCAATATATGTTTTTCATTGAGGGCGTAGAACTTAACTATGGTGGCATGCTTCTCGATACTTGAAGCTTTTTCCAAAGAAACCCTACTTAAAGCTATAAATAAGTATAGACGGGCATGCAAATTGTAAAAAGGATAATTTTTGACACCAAACTGTCCTGCAGAGTCTTGCTCAAGCCAGTAGAAAAGCTGGTCAATTATTTCATTACAATCATTGTGGTACAATTCCCGAACGCAATGTGCGGCTTTCCATCGAATCTCTGATTTTGGAGAAGCAAGCGAGGACCATATGAAACCTGCTGTACTTCGAGAAATGTCTAATATTTCATTATATGTTGGATCCGGTAATCCGTCACCAAAACCCTCATCAATATGCAATTCAAATCTGGAAAGAGTATAATCTAGTAAATCAACCGCTTCCCCTTGGGTAATTTGTTCACTCGAAATAACTACAAATCCAAATAGCTCCTCGGCATCCACAAATTCATTGCCGGCTGCCAAGCCTTCATAAATTCCATTTTGTAAGTCTACAATTTGTTTCGCTTTTAGTGACAGTTTCTCAATCGTCGATTTATAATGCCAGCTGATAACGAGTTCATGAGCAAATTTTTGACCTATGGAAAATAGTAGGGGTGATAGCCTTTTCTTAAAACTTACTTTTGACTTCCAATCTGATGGGAGTACCTGGAAAATTTCCTCGATGTCATACAGTGACAAGGTTCGCACCTTTATAGAATTTCCAAGAAAATTATATATGTCGTTTTCTTCAATACGATTAAGGACATTTTTCCAGAATTCGGATTTTGGTATCCAAAGATTTCGATCTTCAATTTTCATCTCAAATGTGCCCAGAGATTTACTAAGTCCATCAACTGTATTTAAATCAGAATTCAAAAATATCTTTTCCCAATCAAAAAATTTATCTTTTTTCTCTGCCAGATTTTTAGTTTCTCTTTTCTCCTCTAAATCAATCTTGATCTCGATCGGAAATGATCTTGTAATGTCATCGATTACTGCATTTTTAATACCTGCGTGCTCAACTGCTTTTTTGAGCGAGATCCAATATTCTTGGGATGCACCTTCTCTTTGTACACGTGGTATTAATTGGTCAACTGATATTTTTTTGGCTTGCAATGGAATTGGACTGTCGATTAAGTTCCCAATGATAGTACGAATCTGGTCAATATTAAGAAAAGTAGTTAAAGCAATTGCGGTATGGATGGAAATTTTTTCACTATAAAGTAATTCCTGTATTAGAGCTGAATCAACCCATTCAAATCTTCCAACCTCCCTCTCACGCCATCTACTCAACGCTGCTATTCCGCTAGAGGTAGATAATCTTGTGCAAACTTGTATAGCTTCGCCTCTGTCCCAGTGTTTTTCCCGAAGATTTTCACCCACTAGTTCCGCAACCCTAATAAAGCGGTAAGCAAGTTCAGGAAACGAACTGGTATTACTTACAGCCTGCTTAGCTATAGCTTGTGTAGCCTCCCATCGCTGGTAGATTTCATCTCCGAACTTAGAAACTATTTCGATAGCATTCTCAAAATACACACTGGCATCATCGCTTGATACGACTACAACAGCACGAGATAGAGCTATATAGCGATTTGCAGCTTCATCTGGTCCATCTTCAGTAATTGACCTAATAAGTTTAAATGTAACTTTTTCACAGTCCTTCGCAAATGTTTTAAGGTGTTCTAATCGATAGGCTATCCTTATTAGGTTAATTTTTTGATTAACCCTAATTGAAACATTATTCTGAATATAGAATTGAAAAAATTTATTTAACTCTTCATTAGAACAATTTTTTGACCATTTTAAAATAGAAATATGCAGATTTGCAATTTCAGATGGGAAATTATCACTGTATCTGTAACGTCCTTTAAGTGCCAGGTTGGATTTTTGTACTACTTCTTTAACAAACAACAATATGGTAGATGGCTGATTTATTAAAATGCTAAGGCGTGCTTGATACATTGGTAGTAACGCAGTAATTATAAATTCAAATTCCTTCTGATCATCATGTTGCCGATGCTTCTTTTCTCCCTCGATTAAATTTGATGGCATTACACTGTCGATATCAGCCGTATCATTTTTACCGATATGCAATCTGACAGCCAAAGACCTTAAATATTTCTCCCGATCATCACTAAAATGCGCATTATAGACCATTTGATTGGCTCGCTCAGGAAAATAGTAGTTAAGGGATTTCAGGATTCTATTTTCAGGCAAATTCCTTTGTAAGCATGCCTCTAAAAAAGAAAGGATTCCCGGCGTAATAGAATCGTTGTGTCTATTAGCGTCAACCTTAATGCGATTTCTTTCAGTACTTAGTGCTTTTAAACATTTTTCTAGTAGTATTCCATCAGGAAATTGTCCAACTTTGCCTAGTTCATCAGTAATTGCAACGACGTAATACGGATAGTCATTAAGTTGTTCTAATATTTTAGTAAGAAGCTCAAATTCTCCTTTATCTATAAGCCTTGAAGAAAGAGCTTTGATCGTTCTATATATTGCAGAATGAGGCTTCAAATCCGTAATAAACTTTGCGAAACCTTCAACACCATGTATGTTTAGGTGTGCATTTGCAAGCTCCAAAACATCGTCGTCATGCAGTTTCTCCTCCTCCTCATGATGATGAGGGCTTTTTTTCTTTTTTTTTGATTGTTCAAAGTATACGTTTAGCCAATTCATTGCAGCCCTTAAAAATCCACGCGCCTCACCTTTGTATCCTTCCACACCAGATAGAAGTGATGAACTATAAACATTTTCAGAGCCTGCCCAAGCACCAGTAATCAATCTTTTAAAAGCTAATTCTTTTATCTTTTCTTGATTTTGCAACAATACGAGCAAATCAACATTTTGCTGTAATAATGATAGCTGCCTTTGTTCTCCAGCCATTTCTTCTCCAGCTCGAATGGCCAATTGCATAGCGTCTTTAAAGCGACGTAGTTTTAATGCTGCTTTCAAAGCAAATTGTAAACGATATACACGTACATTTCTCGCGTCAATTGGATTGTCTTTTGGTAAAAATTCATCAGACAATGCACTAGAGATTAACTTATCATATTGTTCAGCTTGAAGATACAGTTGTGGCAGCACTTGAGAAACATAGGTTGAATCATTAGCCAGTGGCTCTAATAAGGTAATGTAATTTTGAAAGTCCAGAGTAGATGCACAAAAAATTTTCCGAAACCATGTCTCAGTTGGCTCATCCCTGAATTGAACAGACAAATCTGAAATCCAAAGTGGTCGGCCAATGTCCGCGACAAAACTTTTAACTGCGGCAATTTCCACATCAGCTGCGCGTGCTAATACATCTAAAGGAATATGTGGCGACAGGCTCGCTAATCCAAAGCAGATTGACTTTACATGATTTTTAAATCCAGATGGATACATATCCTCAATTCTTGTAACCGCTCTACTAAGTTGTAACTCGATTTGATCCTCTATTTTTGTTCCGCCTGGTCCCAAATTCGCTAATAACTCAGCTAAAGAATCAGTTTTAAAATCTAAGGCGTTCGCCTGAACACGTGGATTTCCATTAGTAAGGCGGTAAAATTCTGTTCCATCTTGTTCTTTTGCATCGGGAAAGTAATTTTTGAGGTTTTCCAAAGATTCTTCAGCACTAAATCCTTCCAGTTCATATGTCGCGGTGCTACCTAAAGGCTGTAAAAGATCAATTCTTTCTGTTCTGCATAAGAAAACAATTTTACAGCCTTCAGGTAAATCTTCTCTTATCAGTTCATGCGCGAAGCAAGTTTCATTAAATTCCTTTGCAGCCATTTCTGCATTATCCGCCGCATCGATTATAAGTACCAATGCAGCATTTTCATTTGCTTTTTTCAGGGCAGAGGTAGCGGAACCAATACGCAAAAGGAATTCTTGCATCACTTCACTATCATGAGTTGTGCTTTGCACAAGTAGTGGAGGGCACAAGCCTTTTGCCGCTAATTCATTGGCTATTTGAACCAATCCAGTGCGGTGCATGTGACGCGTTGTGCTGCGATTTCGATATCCTCCTGCACCGAAACAGTCATATGCAATTCCTATTGATTCGTCAACCAATGAGTATAAAACTTGCCTTGCAAAAACAGATTTGCCTACGCCCCCTTCTGCATGGATAATGATTGGCGCATCTGCTAATAATATCTTATCAACCAAAGTTGTATATTGAAGGCGTGTAATTGTCTTTTCTACATTTTCCCATATAGCATCAGCAGGAAACATAGCTTTTTCCGATGTAACAGCAATTCTGTTTAAAATGTCTTCTTTAACGATTAAACCATTAGAATCAGGTAATACTTTGTCCTGCATAAGCGTGATTATACTATCAACATATGCATTGTCAAAAGTTCCTGCTATGAGCTGCGACATCTCAACCTTCAGTTCATTTTTTTGATCATTAAAATTGCCTTCGCCGTCTTCAAAATTGATGATTGAGCAAAATTCCTTTAATTGAATACTATCTAGTCCTGTATATTTTACGATAGTTTTTTTAAATGTTGTATTTACGGTTGCACTATTGGCAATACTTGCAATCCCTTTTTTAAAGTTATCCTCAATTTTCCTGTTGGTTACAATTGTAAATGAAATATCTTTTGCTTTAAGTTCGTCTTTTACTGCGTGCTGCGTATATCTTTTTGCAAATCCTTCAAAGGTAGTTTTAAGATCACTTAATACAAACGGTGTATTCTCTTTAACTGTTGTGTGTTTTAGCTGATAATATTTTATTTGTTGTTGTTGTTGTTGTTGTTGTTGTTGTTGTTGTTGTTGTTGTTGTTCATCAGATTTTCGGTAGCATTCAGTTAGGTCAATAACATATTCCCCCGCCTTATCGTCATCGGGTGAGCCCTCTATGGTAATGGAATCTAATAATGAGTTTGGATAAATCATTTTTAGAGAACGTCTTGCAGCCCATCGATAATGAAAAACATCTCCTGCTCTAGAAAATCCAACTAAATCGTAGCCCATTATATTAAATTTTTATATTGTAAATATCGGTATTTAAAGTCATTTGTATTATGTTGTCAATTTGATTTTGTAATATTAGAAATCCAAAGTATCACCAACAAAGATTTTAAAACAGAAACATTATCGCTTGTTCGTGATATTTTCGTATTCAGTTGCTTCACTGGCCTCGCTTACATAGATGTCAAAAACTTAACGGTATCAAATATCAGTATAGGTATTGATGGTGGAAAATGGATATTCACCCATCGACAAAAAACAGAAACAGCTTCTCGCATTCCCCTCCTTCCTATTCCCGAAGAATTAATTCTGAAATATGCCAATCACCCTCAATGCATAAATGAAGATAAACTGTTACCTATTTTAAGCAACCAAAAAATGAATAGCTACTTAAAGGAGATAGCGGACGTTTGCGGCATTAAAAAAGATTTAACCTTCCACATTGCCCGACACACTTTCGCAACCACTGTAACACTTACAAATGGTGTACCTATAGAAAGCGTCAGCAAAATGTTGGGACATAAAAACATAAGAACGACACAACACTACGCTAAAATATTGGATAAAAAAGTGAGTGAGGATATGATGGTATTGCGTAACAAAATGGCAAACTGCAACAATGATAATATTATCAATAATACTAATTAGAATTTTCGCTGGACTAAATTAGCCCATATATTGCTAAGTTTAAAAAGTTGTTAATAACGTAAGTCTGCTTTACATAGGAACCCTAGCTGTTAGGCAGCATTTTTATTCATATAGTTTTGGTTCTTTCATTCCTTGCTTAAAAAAATAATCTTTGTTCATTTCAAAATGATCAGTTGTTAACGAATTATAATATTCTTTAAAAGGAGGTAAATTATAGTTAATTCTTAAATTGTCAACATTTAATGAGTCAATTAATCCGTTTTTTGGAATTGCTTGTCCTGCTTTATTGTAAGTAACTTGCGAACCAAATCTCTGCTTTTGGTTTAGGTTAATTGCAATTCTGTCTTCGAGCATTGCATAATTAGATTTTTCTGCGTTATTTTTATCGATTTCTTTTGCTAATTCTTTAAGCATTTTCTGTTGGAAATTAATATCATTGTCTGCGTGTTGGATAGTAATCCAAAATTTTCGTGAGTATTCTTTGCCAATTTTATCATATCCCAAATAACCATATTTTGAATATATTTTTTTTATTTTTTTTTGATTCTCAAGACCAACACTATCTCTTATCATTTCAAAAATTTTCCAAGCTTCCTTTTTCTCATGTTTTTTAAATATGTAATCAAAAGGACCTCCTGCATATTTTTGGTCAATATTAAATATGTAATTCAATTCAGATATTATATTTTCTTTTTCTGAATTCGAAATTACTTTGGTTGAATTACAACTAATAAAACCTAAAAATAAGAAAATTAATGTTTTTTTCATCTAATTCGTTTTTTGGTAAAATTGCCACTAACGTCAGCCTGTGAAAAAACTTCGGTTGTATTATCATCAAATATAACAAAATACTTGTGTAAAAAGAAGATTATTCTTATTGCAAAAATGCAACTCTTCACAGGAATTTCCCCTAATCCAATCATCTCGGTGATAGATAAAATACAATTACCTCTACAAATTAATCTTATAGGTAAAGGAAATTATACCCCGAAAGTGATGGAAAACACATTAAAACCACCTGATAAACAACTCCACAAAAAAAGAGGAACAAAATCCTCTTGAAATTCTCTCTCAAAACTTTACGATAACTCCATAGTGTTGACGGCAGGTACTCGGTTCCGTTCAACACGGGCTTCATTGTTCGTGCTACGCACGCAACGAAATCCTAGCTGTTATGGGCAGGTTTTGTTTTTAGCACTAAAGTTTTGTTACTTCAAAATTTCCTGCGCTTTTATATGACTTTGTTTGAGAATTAAACCCCAATCTTTCAATTTCTTTTTCGATGTCATTTGCATTTGGAGTCGGAATTGTAGAAGAATTAACCTGAAATTCATATCCTTTAGACATATTCCCGTAATTACCTTTTGCTTTTAATTTATAAACTGCCATAATTTTAATTTTTAGTTTGTGAAATTGCGAACTTCGTTTGCAATTTCTTTTAATAAGATATCTGAAACATTTGTACTTAATTGTCTTGTATGAATGACCAATTTTGTTCTGTCGGAATTATAATGTGTCCAAAATAATTGTTTTCCATCTCCACACTGTTTGTCAAAACTTACGTTGAAAATATTTTCTATTTCATTTCCACTGATATAGTTGCTACAAGCTAAAATAATAACTGGGAAATTTTGAAAAAACTCGTTTTCTTTAAAAAATTGTTTTCTACTTGGAATTCCACTTTTGTTCGCGTCTTTTGTAAATTTAGCTGGTGAACTATTCATTTCGGTCAAAAAGAAATTATTGTGAAAATCAATTTCTTTTTCCTTTGTTGATGATAAATTATTTAAGAAAATAGAATCGTGAAGTTTTTGATACTTGCTCCAAGTATGTCCTTCTTTTAGTTTGTTTATTTTTGGATGTAAACTTTTAAATGGAAATAATGGATTTGAACTTAAAGGAGAATCTTTTCCGCCAATCCAATTAGGAATTGAATTTACTTCAACATTATTTTTAATATTTAAATTCCACTTAATTGCATTTTCATTAAAATCTTGTAAATTTTCTCTTTGAAATCTAACATAAAGTTCATCAAGATTTGCTTTGTTTTCAATATCAGTTGCGGTTTCTTTTCCAACAATTAAAATTTTACTATTTGGATTTCCTGTTCCAATGTAGGTTTCTGTTTTTTCACATTCTGATACAATTTTCACAAAAATTTCGTGGTATTCCATTGATTTAATTTATTTTGGTTTTTGGGTTGATTTCGTAGTTTCTTCGGTAAACTTGCCCACAACGTTATGCCACTTTGAGATGGCTGGAAGTTCGTAACCGCTCAATTTTCGGCTTAACGAAAACTTGATGCGAAACGGTAATTCCACTAAACTCCAGCTAGCTCAAAGCATCTATGTAAAAGCATAACTTTGAGAGTACTAAAAACGAAGATTATGCAATTACAAGACGCCTTTTCTATTCCAAAGATATTCATTGGTTTAGATATTCACAAAA
>NZ_JBLVPZ010000012.1:0-128734 GCF_048286555.1 Flavobacterium cryophilum
AACAGAAAAAGAAGGCATTCCGCCTTAGATTACAAAACAATAGAAGAATTCTGGAAACAGAAAAATAATTTTAAAAATGTTGCTTAACTAATACTGCGGGTTTTATTTGCATATCCAAACCGACTTCGGCTACTAGCTTATAGTCCCAGAATAACTTTATAACAACTAAAAACATAGTAAAAGAAAGATATTTCTTCACTATTTACGTTTTTCCTCTTTACACTTCCGTATATATTCGATACTTTAGCAGTTATTAAATTCAAAAACAATAATTGCTTAATGGCAGCCGAACAAAAACAAAAATTAGAACAACAACTCTGGAATATTGCAAACACTCTTCGAGGGAAAATGGATGCCGACGATTTTAGAGATTACATATTAGGTTTTATTTTCTACAAATACCTGAGTACAAAAATGGATTTGTATGCCAACACTATCCTAAAGCCAGACGATTTGACTTTTCAAGAAATCGGAGGACATCCTGAGGAAGAAGTCTTGATGCAAGAAATTAAACAATTATCGATTGATAAATTGGGGTTTTTCCTAGAACCTTCCGATTTGTTTTCAGAATTGGCACGAAGAGGCAAAGCAGGTGGAAAAAACAATTTCATTCTTGGTGATTTAGCCAAAGTCCTCACGCACATTGAGCAAAGTACGATGGGTTCTGAAAGCGAGGAAGATTTTGGTAACTTGTTTTCAGACTTAGATTTAACTAGCCACAAACTAGGAAAATCAGAAGCTGACAAAAATGAATTGATTGTAAAAGTGTTAGTTCATTTAGATGAAATTGATTTTGATTTAGAAAATACCGATAGTGATGTTTTGGGTGATGCCTACGAATATTTAATTGGGCAATTTGCCAGTGGTGCAGGAAAAAAAGCAGGAGAATTTTATACTCCGCAACAAGTAAGCAGCATTTTGGCACAACTGGTAACCGTTGGCAAAGACCAACTCAAGAGTGTTTACGATCCTACTTGCGGTTCCGGTTCTTTGCTATTGCGTGTGGCGAAAGAAGTGAAAGATGTGAGTGCTTTTTACGGTCAGGAAATGAACCCTACGACCTACAACTTGTGTCGTATGAACATGATTATGCATGATGTACACTACAAACGTTTTGATATTAAGAACGAGGATACCTTAGTACGCCCACAACATTTAGACATGCGTTTTGAAGCCATTGTTGCCAATCCTCCTTTTTCTGCTAATTGGAGTGCCAGCCCTTTGTTTATGAACGATGATCGTTTCTCGGCTTATGGAAAACTTGCCCCAAGCAGTAAAGCTGATTTTGCTTTTGTGCAACACATGGTACACCAGCTGGATGATAATGGAACTATGGCAATTGTTTTACCTCACGGTGTTTTGTTTAGGGGTGGTGCAGAAGGACATATACGCCAATATTTAATACAAGATAAAAACTACTTGGATGCTGTAATTGGATTGCCAGCTAATATCTTTTACGGTACGAGTATACCAACATGCATTTTGGTCTTGAAGAAAAAAAGAATACATGCTAAAGACATTTTATTTATTGATGCAAGCCAACATTACGAAAAGGTGAAAACCCAAAACGTATTACGTACCGAAGACATTGATAAAATTATTAGCACCTACGAGAACCGAACTGAAGAAAATAAATACAGCCACATTGCCTCATTAAGCGAAGTTGCCACCAACGATTATAACCTGAACATTCCTCGTTATGTAGATACATTTGAAGAAGAAGATGTGGTAGATTTAAAAGCTATAACCACCGAATTACGAGAATTGGCAGCCTTGGGAAATACTACCGATGCTACGATTACTGAATTTTGTACTGAATTAGGAATTGAAACACCATTTTAATGAGTACCGTAACATTAGATATCGAAAAGAAAAAAACTCTCGTTCCTGAATTGCGATTTCAAGAGTTTGAAGGGGAATGGAAAAATTGTCTCTTAAATGATCTTACAAAATATGTAAAAGGATTTGCATTTAAGTCTGAAGATTATCAAGAAAATGGAGTAAGAATTGTGAGAGTCTCTGATTTATCTTCTGATAGAATTAAGAATGATAATGAGAAGGTTTATATTAATGAATCAAAATCTAAATTGTATGATAAATATAAATTAAAGTCAGGAAATATTATTATAACTACCGTCGGCTCAAAACCTGAAATGATTGAATCTGCTGTTGGAAGAGGTATCTTAATTCAAAATGATAATGAAGGATTATTAAATCAAAATATGTTGAAATTTGAAAACATTAAAAATGTTGATAATAGATATATTATTGGGCTGATAAATACTAAAAGATACCAACATTACATGAAAAGTATTGCAAGAGGTAATGCAAATCAAGCTAACATTACTGTTGTTGATTTGTTGCAATATCAAGTTTCAATTCCCATCTTTCCAGAACAACAAAAAATAGCTTCTTTTTTAAGTGCAGTCGATGAAAAAATACAGCAACTTTCCCGAAAAAAGGAATTGTTAGAGCAATATAAAAAAGGCGTTATGCAACAATTGTTCTCTGGAAAATTGAGATTTAAAGACGAGAATGGGAGAGATTATGCGGATTGGGAAGAGAAAAAGTTGGGAGATTTAGTAACATTAATGCAAAGTGGTATTTCTAGAATGTTGAGTGATACGGATATTGGCTTACCTATAATTCGTTCTAATAATTTACAAAATGGTAGAATAGATATAACAGACATTAAATATTGGTTCGAAATAGATGATCAAGGAGCTAATTTGGAAAATTATGTTCTGTGTGAAGGAGATTTACTAGTGAATTTTATTAATAGTATCGCTCAGATAGGTAAAGTGGCTATCTTTTCGGATTTATTGAAACGAAAAACAATTTTCACTACAAATTTGATGCGTTTACGTTTTAATTATAAGGTAACCAGTCGTTTTATGATTAATTATTTTAATTTGAAGAAATATAATGATTTTATTCAATCTATTACTAAACCAGCAGTTAATCAAGCAAGTTTCACAACTAAAGATTTCCGAACATTTATTGTAGACCTTCCTTCTCTTCCTGAACAACAAAAAACAGCTAATTTCTTAACAAGTATCGATGCTAAAATAGAAAGTGTTAATCAGCAAATTAACCAAACACAAACTTTCAAGAAAGGCTTATTGCAGCAAATGTTTGTTTAAAAATAAAATATAAAAAAAATGAAATTAACAATCGCCTTAATAAAAAAACTTGGGTTTGAAGAAATTTCAAAACAAGAACATAAGACATTTGAAAGAAAAAAAGATAAAGTAACTCTTTATGAATGGATGGAACCTATTTGGCTTGTGCAATTGGATGGGTGGATTGGTCAGTATTCAAATTTAATGAGAGTTACAACAGAAGAAGAATTAGAGAAAGCCATCAATGAAAGGAATAATAGATAAAATATTTTTTAGAAAATGAAAATATTAGGGTATTCAGAGCGTGGTATAATTAATTCATTAATATTCTCCATTGGTGATGATAATGAGTTGATGGGTAAATTTATTGGTTTAATGAATTTACCAGAAACATTTGACTTGGGTGAACCCATAAATTATACAATCCTTTTAGAGCAATCTTTTTCAGAGTTTGGTGATGCTGATTTAGTAATTATCACTCATTACAAAAATCCAAAAGAAGAAAAGCCAGAAGATAAAAAAGTATTGTTTATTGAAGGCAAAGTGAAAACTTTAAAATCGAATTGGAATATCAATACTCAATATAAAAATCACATTCAATTAAATAAGGATGAAATTATCCAAAAGCCGACTAATTATTGGTCAAATTTATTTTCACAGCTTTATTTAAAGAAATTACTAATCACAAATTTGGATGAAATTAAAATTGAAAAACTAAAAGAAACAAATTTTACAGGTAAAAGACAAATTGGAAGTCATAAAATTGTTTTAAATGCTTTTCAAATGATTGAATGTGAGGAAGCTTACTATGTTGGTATTATTCCATCAACTGTCAATGAGATCAAAGATTTTACAGCGATTAATCAAACAGGATATTATTTTATTTCATGGAAAACAGTTCATGATTTTTGTAAAAAAGAAGAAAAATTAAATAAAGTGCTTGATGTCTTTGATTATAACGAAGGCCAGATTTATAAATATGATGAATTAATTTAATAAATATGAGCCATCAATCCGAAGCCCTATTAGAAAACAACCTAATCAAGCAATTGATAGGCTTAAACTATTCGTCTGTTAAAATTCAAGATGGTTCCGCTTTAGTTGCTAATCTAAAAAGTCAGCTCGAACTTTTTAACGAAACCACCTTTACAGCCAAGGAGTTTGATGCTATTCTCAATCATTTAGCCAAAGGCAATGTTTTCGAAAAAGCCAAAACACTTCGAGATCGTTTGCAATTGACCAAGGAAGATGGGACTACGTTTTATGTTCGTTTTTTCAATGAAGAGGATAATAGCAAAAATTTATTTCAAGTTACTAATCAAATAAGTCTGGAAGGAAGCTACAAGAACCGGTTTGATGTGACGCTTTTGGTAAATGGTTTGCCATTGGTACAAATAGAACTCAAACGTTCGGGTATTGAAATCAAAGAAGCTTTTAATCAAATCAATCGCTACCAAAATCATTCTTTTTGGAGTAATCATGGTGTGTTTCAATACGTACAATTGTTTGTTATAAGTAATGGAGTTAATACCAAATATTTGGCAAACAACAAATTGCAATCGGTCAAACAAACCTTCTTTTGGGCTGATGATAAGAATAAAAACATCACCGAGTTAACAGAATTTACAGCTGCTTTCTTAAACCCAAATCATTTGGGTAAAATGATTGCGCATTATATCGTTATTAACGAAACCCATAAAGTGATGATGATCTTGCGTCCGTATCAATTTTTTGCTACCGAAGCGATTATTCACCAAGTCAAAAACTCCAATGACAACGCCTACATTTGGCACACCACAGGATCGGGTAAAACCTTAACTTCCTTTAAGGCCAGCCAAATTTTAATGGAATTGCCAGAAGTCTATAAAGTCGTTTTTGTAGTCGACAGAAAAGATTTGGATTACCAAACCATGAACGAGTTCAACGCGTTCAAAAAAGACAGTGTCGATGTTACTAATAATACCCAATCGTTAGTAAGGCAATTGACTGACAATACCAAGCTAGTCTTGACTACCATACAAAAATTGAACAATGCCATTTCGGAACGGTTTTCAGGTAAAATAGAAGCTTTACGACATAAGAAAATCGTTTTTATTTTTGATGAGTGCCACCGTTCACAATTTGGAGAAACACACGACCGTATTACCAAATTCTTTGAAAAAAGTCAGCTAATCGGTTTTACAGGAACACCTATTTTTGCCGAAAATGCGTCTAAGAATGATTTAGGAAAGCGCACCACCAAAGATTTGTTTGGCAACTGCTTGCACAAATACGTCATTACAGATGCTATTCGAGATCAAAATGTTTTGCGTTTTGGGATTGAATATGTTGGGAAATACAAGAACAAGAGCAGTGCTTTTATTGACATAGAAGTAGAGGACATTGACAAGCAAGAAGTGCTGGATTCGGAAAAGAGAATCAATAAAATTGTAGATTACATTATTGCGTATCACGATCAAAAAACATTCAATAAAGACTATTCGGCACTGTTAGCAGTAAGCAGTATTGATAATGTGATTCAGTATTATGACCTTTTTCAACAAAAGAAAGAAGCTGGAGTACACGATTTGCGCATTGCTACTATTTTTACGTATGGTACCAATGAAGATTCAGAAGAAGCACAAGATTTCTTGCCGAGTGATGATGATTTTAATATGGCAGCAGAACCAAAAGCCAGTTATCAATCCAAACACACCAGAGACAAGCTAGAAAAATACATTGGTGATTACAACAAAATGTACAATACCAGTTTTTCGACCAAGGACAGCCAACAATTTGAGAATTACTTCAAAAACATTAGCCAACGATTAAAAGATCGGGAAAAAGAAAACTTCAATCACGAGAAAGACCGATTGGATATTGTGATTGTAGTCAACATGATGCTTACCGGTTTTGATGCAAAAAAAGTAAATACACTTTATGTAGATAAAAACTTGAAGCAACACGGATTGATTCAGGCGTATTCCAGAACCAACAGGATATTAGGAGAACAGAAGTCACAAGGAAACATTTTGGCTTTTAGAAATCTTAAAAAAGCTACTGATGATGCCATTACTTTGTTTTCGAATAAAGAGGCTGTTGAAGTAGTTACCATGCCCGATTATGAAGCAATTGCGGAGAAGTTTGATGAGGCCTTGAAACTTTTAAGAGAAATTACGCCCACATATCAAAGTGTAAATGATTTAAAAAACGAAGAAGAAGATGCGCAATTTGTACAAGCGTTCAGAAAGTTGATGCGAGCCATGAATGTATTGCAATCCTACACTGATTTTGACTGGCAGGATTTAGGTATTGATGAGCAAGAATACGAAGATTACAAAGCCAAGTATCTTGACATTTACCAAAAGGTGAAGCAGGATAATGAAAAGAAAAAGACATCGATTCTGGACGACATTGATTTTGAATTAGAATTAATCCATACCGACCAAATCAACGTGGCGTACATTCTGAAATTGTTAGCGCAACTAAAAGGGGAGAAAACACCAACCGCTGCTGCTGCACAAAAGAAAGCCATCATTGATTTATTAGGTGGAGACATTCAGTTACGAAGCAAACGAGAATTGATTCAAAAATTCATTGATGAAAACATGCCCAACATCAAAGACGGTGATTCTATTGAGGACGAATTTGAAAAATACTGGCAAGATCAAAAAGTCTTGGCATTAGGCAAACTCTGCGAGGAGGAACACTTGGATAAAGCACAATTCAAATCTTTAATAGATGCCTACATATACAGCGGCAGAGAACCCATAAAAGATGAAGTTTTTCAATGCTTAGACAACAGACCAAGCATCCTGCAAGCTAGAACCATTGGTGATCGAATTATAGCGAAAATGAAAGAGTTTGTGGAGGTTTTTGTGAAGGGGATGATGGCTTAGAATCTGTAAGAATGCTATATTAATTATTAAATGTGATTTGTAATAAATTAAATATAAATTAGCAGTTGAAATGTGAAACTCAATAGTGTCTATCTATATAGTACAGCTTTACAGCCGCAATTTTGTCACGAGGATATAAACGTTTATCATAAATGCGGAAGATTGCCCAAATAATAAAATAATGACAGAACAATTCAGAAATTTCTACGGTAATTGGCTTGGAAAAGCAGACGCTTATAATGGTAATACGCTTTCGAATCATTTTGATAAATTTACTTCCTTGTATGTGGTTTACAATTCTCTTTATATGGAAGTAACTACCGAACTTATGAAAAACGGCAGCAACGTTACACATAATTTTAAAGATAAAACGGCAGCCACAGAGTACGTAATGAGATATTTGAAACCTACATTTTATCATGAAAATTTATTGAATGATGAACAAAGCATCAATGATTTAGCTGAAATATGCACAATAATAGATCAGGAATTGTTTCACATTATTTTAGATTGGGGAATACCGCAAAGAATTAGAGATTTACAACTTTTAGATTCTCTTCGATCAGATAATACTAACAAACAAGTAAGAGCTGTGTTAAGCTTATTTTATTATATACGATGCAATTTATTTCATGGACATAAAGGATTTGAAGATAGGCAAAGTCTTTTATTAATTCCAGTCAATCATCTCTTAAGAAAAACAATTGAAATAACTTACAATAAACTTAATCGAGTACAGCTATGACAAAGAAAAAGGACTCTGTTTATACTAAGGAAATAATGTGTTACTGTTAACGTACCACAATATAACAAATACATATATGCCATCAGAAATTTTAAATAGAAAACTGAGAAGTTTTTCAGAGAAATTATTTGCTAAACATAAAAGGACGAATAAACTACCTGCTACAATTATTGGTGCTGAGCATCTAAGTAATAAAGAGGTTGCTCATAGTGGAAAACATCCAAATCCTATCTGTAGTAAATTGGAAAAAGAATTAGTAAAAATTGCACCTCTTGGCAAAAAAGGACTTGATAACTATGTCGGATGTTGCTGCGAAGTTCGAGCATCAAATAAGATCATTTTGTTGAGGCCAAGTGTTTCGATTGGGGATATAACGTTTACCCGAGCAATTAGACCAAGAACAGGTCAAACTATTAGAAGATGTCAAAATTGTAAACAAGTTTTTGGATGATGGATTTAGATTTTTCAGAAGAGCAATTCTTCTTAGACATAAATTATTATTTTGCTGATTATTATAAACGTTTGTGTGTCGTAACGTCAGGTGGCGGAGTTCTCCCGAAGTTTCTTTTCGAGCAAGAAAATCGAAATGATGAATTTCATAATATAGTAGATGAACTTCCTGAACGCTTCAATAGTGGAAGAAATGAAAATGTTTCAGAGTTCATTATCGATTTGGAAACTGACAATAAAAGCCAATACTTCCAGGATTTTGATTCTTTGGCAAAAAAAGGGTTTCACGTTTACGATAAAATAAATCTTTCAAATCCTGAAGACACAAATTATCTACTAGTTGCTTATCCCAAATATAACACGCTAACCGATTCTTTTCCAATCAAACCAGAAGATTTAGATTTAATTCCAAAAATAAGACAAGGAATAATCTTTAGAACAAATAGCAATTTTAGTAGTACAAATTTTAGACCCATTGATTTGGTTTCCTTGCTAGATAATCAGAAAAAGTAAGTGCCTGCTAGTACCACATATTAGAACGAATTTAGCCAATTGGCTTAATGGAAAGTTGGTTTTGTATTTGGGATGACTTGGCAAATCCCGTTGTAGTACCAAGAGGTTAACTCTCATTAAATCAAAAAATTTGCTTTCTATATTAAATATTTAATTATGAACGAAGAAGATATTAGAGGTAAGCTATTATTACCATACTTACATGATTTAGGATTTGATGTTTCAGAGATATTTCTTGAGCATTCATTTAGCATACGACTAGGAAAGGGAAAACATGTTACTGGAAGGGCAGATATACTTTGTAAAAAAAATGATAAAAATCTATTTGTAATTGAACTTAAAAATGATTCAATTGAAATAACACAGAATGATATAGACCAAGGCATTTCGTATGCTAGATTATTGCTAGATGATATAGCACCATTTACAATAATAAGCAATGGAAAAATAACTAGGATTTTTGACTCAATTACTAGAAAAGAATTAACCGGAAACATTTCTAGGAAGTCTACTTTTTTGACAAATGGCTATAATTTATCTACTGATGAAGATCTTAGGATTAGGTATGAAGCCCTGAAAAACTTTATTTCGCTATCTGCCGAAAATTTAAAGATATTTTGCGAATCCCAAGTATATGATAGAATGGGTTCAATCATTGGTAATGTAAATAGCCATTATTCTAAATTTATCAAAGAACTTTATGTTCAACGTGAGGAGTTACAAATTGCATTTGGAAATTTTTTAAATTCTCCTGAATCTATATTTGGGTTAGTAGGTAATGCTGGGGTTGGCAAAACAAATACTATTTGTTCTTTAGCGCTTCAAAACTTAGAAGATAAGTTTGTTTTATTCTATAACGCTGCAATAATAATATCCCCTTTGGAATGCATAACAAAAGATTTAAATATTACTTTTTCTAGCAGAAGTGAAGCTGATGTAGTACTTAAAAAACTAGATCAAATTGGAAGATCTGCAAATAAGACAGTTCTCATATTTATTGATGCAATAGATGAAAGCAGAAACCCTGACATCGCAATAGAATTAAGTGAAATTTCTTTGATTGCTAAAAACCTTGATAAAGTAAAAATTATTATAAGTTGTAAATCAAATATTTGGAACGCTATTTTAAAGATAAAAAATAAGCCCACTTATCTTTATGAAGAGTTAAATAAATACCATAATAAATTTAGATAATAGTCCAGGTTTTCTGCTGAAAGATTTTTCAGATAAAGAACTAGAAAAGATAATTCCGCTGTATCAAAAAGCATTTGGCTTTAAAGGCATTATCTCACAATATTTGCTTAAGGAATTAAAAAGTGGATTTTTTCTAAAAATTTTCAGTCAGGTATACTGCAATAAAAACATACCAGAAAAAATCAATGATAAGGATCTAATAAACAAATATTTAAACCAATCATTAGTTGAAACACATATTGGTTACATCTCCGGTTTGAGAATACTTTCGGCTATTGGAAAAATAATTCTTAACTATAAATACGATTCGTGGGCAGCATATAAGAACGAAGGTTTAGATGTGAACCATCTTCTAGAAAAATTAGATTTTTCACTTGATGACAATATTCCGGAAGATTTATTTACCAGAAACATTCTTATTAAGTCTAATAATGAAGATTCATATAATGTTTCGTTTTACTATTCAAAAATTCGGGATTATATAATTTATTTTCATTCGTATAAACTTGATAAACTTTCTGAGGACGAATTCTACAATGTACTTTGTGATTTCTATCAAAACCACATTGGTAAAAGTGCTTTGGATTTTTATATCGAAAATGCAAGTTCTTCTCATCTAAGAACCTTAGTAAAATTTAAACAAGATAAATCATTGGAATACGTGATAAGTCATAATTCCTATCTGGATGAAAATTTCAGAAAGTTTAAAGATAAGTTTGATCCTAACACGGATGGTGATATTGGAATAATGTTACCCAATGATTTAATCAAAAATGATGGTTATGCACTTTTTCGTATGACTCCGAATTCAACTCAAAAGATTGCTTACTCAAATTTTAACGATTTTTCAAACAGTGGCTACGATTTTTGGTGGGAAAAAGGAATTAAAACTGTACATGGTAGTAATACATCATTACTTATCAAAGATCAAAACAGAATCGTTAAGAAGAATATATTCGAACAACTGAAGAAAATACTTGAAAAAGGTAGGCTTACTGCGTACAATTCTGATGTTCTATTAATGGAGGAAGTTGCGGTAATTCTTTATCACTATCATAAAAGGCTATATTTTGAGATCAAAATTGAAGAATTTTATATGCCAAGATTCAAAGAGATTTATCCAATCGATTTAAAAGACCTACAGCATCGGATAAATAGATTTCGACTGATCGAATTTTACAAATATAAAAATTTGGATCGTACGGTAATGGAGGAAACAATTGAAAAAGCATTGCATGAGAATGTTGATATTCCAAAAATTACTGGAAGTGGGGATGTTGTTCCTTTTGAAGAATTATTTAAAGCTACACAGATATTGATTGAAAAAGGCTATGATCAAATTCTTGAACATTATTTACCGCTACCAGATGTATCAATCAATCGAGCAAAAGAGTTCTATGAGCAAAACAGAAAGGACAATTGGAATTATGTTAGAATAGCGCAGTTTAGTGAAGTTCAGGCAAAACAGTATGTTTCAGAGTTCTTTAGACATTTAGAACTGGCTTACAAAGACTTTGTCGAGTATTGTTTCCCCACTTATAAAGACGAATTCGATTTTTACGCAACCATTCCTCATGAATATTTCTTTTATATGAAAGATGACGACATTCTCAAATGGGGAAGTTTTGGATATCGCCAGTCCCCCCTTGGTAAATTTGAAATTAATTTTAAGGATAGTAGTGAGTCTGACGAAGCTTTTAAAAGTATTGGGCTTAAAAGCTTGAGAAGCTTTTCGTTAGACTTTATTTTGCATATTCGTGATGACCATCGTTATCCTGTAAAAACTGTTGATCGATTGAACACAACAAAAGTGGATGAATATTGTGTGATTAGAAATTGGGTGTACAAATTTCTTGAAGTCGATATGGAAAAACTTTTTAAAGAAAATGACGATTAGTTTTAGAATTACCGGATACCCTTTGCTAGCCAAAATGGCTAGTTCCGTTGTGGCTAAAAAATTTTCCTTTTGAAAAAACTTTATCTTTCGATATTAGATCAGTATTCTTTAAATAGAGTAATTAAGATCGTATTAAAATGTTAGTACCAATAACAAAAATCTCAATTTAGTCGTCCATGTCAAACATTTTAAAATATCTCGAAACCCCTCAAATAAATCACGAAAAGATTTATGAAGTTATGCGCGATTTCCGCAAAGCTGGGCTTAATCCTGAAATGTACGGAGAGTTTATTAATACTATAAATAAATTGCCAAAAATTCGATTAAGAGGACCACATGCATATCATGTATTTAATAAATTTCATTTGACTAACATCACGTCTGAAGATTTAATGGTTGTGATGAAAGAAGTAATGGAAAGATCTATTGAAGATTCAAAATTCTGTTGGCATGTTGAAGCAAGTAGGGCATCATGTAACTTAGATTCGGCAGGCAAAATTTTCGTCAGTGCGGCACATTCTATTCAAAATAACGGAGTTCTTAGTACAATATCCAAAAACCATGAAGTTATTACATATAAGTTTCAAACAGTTGGTTTAAAAGGAAAAGTAATTAAAAAGAAAGTAGCTTCTATATTTTGGGGATTTTGTAATACACATGATGCAATCTTTAATGCGATTGAAAATTTTCCATATCGAAAAACCGAAGAGCAAAATTTCTTATTTGCATATCGCAGTTTTGTTGTTGCATCCCATAAAAAAATGGAAGTTTCAACATTTATGAATTTTGGAGGACAAGCAGAAAATGATATTATTGAAAATCGTCGAATTTTTGATAATGCCATTGCAAAAAAAGATTATTCAATTATCAAAACCGATGTTTTTGAATTGTCTCTTTTCTACCCAATCGCTTGTTCTTCATCTTTTTATTTAGATTTTGATTTTGAAGGTGTCGATATTCCGCATTCGGAAGGTAGAATGGAAAACGTTTTCATCACATTACTTCCTGTTATTAAGGAGAATAAGACTTATTTTTTATTAAGTTATTTTAAAGAAGATGCCCATCTATATAAAAAAGTAGGCATACAAATGCGCAAAAGAAAAAAACTTAAATCCGATATCTCGATTATAATTGCAGCTCACGCTGAAAACGTATATTTTGAGCCATTATATTACACAACTTTTATAGAACTGTTTGAAGAAGATTTATATACATTGCTATTCCAAACACAAATGGACCATGGAGTAGTAAATCGGTATGATGAAATAAATCACAGCTTTTCATATACGCCCGAAACTTATCTTCAAAATCAATATGAGATCAATATTTTTGGTTATTAATCAAGAGTTACTACTGCTAACTCATGCTAGGAGCAATTTAGGTTTTAAGCTTAATTTGAAGTTAGTTTTGTGTCGGAAAAATTGGGTAAATCCGAAAACGGCTTAATTTTATAATAAACTCACCGTAGCCCCTGAACAGTATGCGGTGAAAAAACAGTTTAATCGCCGCATATTCGCGGTGATTAAGTTGGTAATTTAATTTCATACCTATTCAAATATTATTTCTAAATCTATTCTTATCATTAATAATTTGTAACAAATTTAAACTATATTTATTACAGTTTAGTAATCCTATGATGATGCAAAGTATACAAGAAAACATAAAAAAGACCGTTTTAAAAACAAAAAGAGGAGTTTTATTATTTCCCGAGGATTACAATAATTTAGAGTCTTCGGAAGCGGTGCGTTTGGCTTTACATCGTCTTGAAAAACAAGTAGTAATTACCCGAATTGCCCAAGGAATTTATGTACGCCCAATAATAAGTAAACTAAAGGGAGCTGTAGTGCCTTCTGCAGAAGAAGTGGCAATGGGTATTAAAAGAAGGGACAGTATTAAAATCGTTCCTACTGTAGTATACGCATTAAATGCATTAGGAATGAGTACACAAATTCCAATGAAACTAATATACCTCACTGATGGTGCACCTAGAGTTATAAAAATTGGAAACAAAACAATAAAATTAAAAAAAAACTCCCAAGAACTTATTAGTAAAAGGAGAAATTAGTAGTTTAACACTTCAAACGTTAAGAGAAATTGGTATAGATCAAATTACTATTGATGAAGAGAAGAAAATAATTGAACTGCTAAAAAAAGAAAAATCTAGTAACTTGGTACATGATATTCAATTAGCTCCAGTTTGGATAAAAAAATAATGCAAAAAGGACTCTAATGACAAAAAAAGATTTTGAAGTAGCTGAAAAAAGAATGAATGACTTATTAAATATAGCTACACAAAAAGTTGGTTTTGATTTTTTGACACCAGAAGAGCATTTAGAACCAGAAAAGGTTTCCGCTATAGTTGGGGATTATGAGGATGCGCATTATCATATAAGACCTAATTTTTAGAATAATTGCATAGTGGATACTTATTGTAAGCAAAAATATATAATCTAAGACATGCGGTGAATAATCATCTTAATCACCGCATTTTTTAAATTTAGATTATTGGAACATTTGCGTTTTGGTTTCCAATAAATTCAAATATTTTTCTTTCATATCCTCTGACAGAAAAGAGATTCCAAGTAATTCTTTCCATTTAGGAATTGCTTGTTGCATTTGTTCTAAGATTATTGATATAGTTTTATCATTGAGCTGCAGTCTATCTTTTGCATAATATTCTATGAAATCAGCTGCTTTCAAATTGCTTTTCTTCCCTTTCAAAGTCAGTGCAATTTCTTCTTCAGGATTTTTAATTGCTATGGTAGAATTTAAGAAATCATATACAGGAGTAAGCATTGTTTTGCCATTTTTGGTAATCAATGAAAAATTTTTCAAATGCATATCTTCATTTCCAGTAACATAACAAAAAAGAATTCTTTTGAAAAAGTCTGCTTTTTCAATAGCTGGAAAAGAACAAAATTCGTCAAGGACAGGAATCAATTTCTCCATCGTAAAACGGTATTTTGTATCTCGTGTATTCCCTGTTAATTGAGCAAAATCTTCCGTCGCTAACTTATTTCCTTTACCGTAACGGTCAAAACGTTTAATGAAATAAGACAAACTACCATCTTTGCCATAAACCATCCCGTGAAATGGCACATCTAAACCAAAAACTTTAGCCATTCGCATGGTTACATTTTCATTTTCTGGCAATTGTGGAAATAAATCGTTTTGTGGTTTTATAATGTAGGTTCCAAATTGATCAACAATTTTAAATTCTTGATCCACTATTGAAATAGCTGCACTAAGCTTTGGTTGTACCCCTTGAATGGATAGCTTTTTAGCTCTATTAGCAGCTTCTTGACGAAGTTCAACTGCTGTGTAAGGTAAATCATTTAAATAAGTCAGCTTAGGAGCTATCATTCGAAGTCCTTTTTCACTGTACTTCTCTGTACCGCACAATTCATAGGTAATTGGACATCTATTCATCTTCCATAAATTTAACCGTTACTGCTCCTACTAAATCATTACCTGTTGCAATCAGTTGAGAAAAGTAATCTTTTTTATCAATTTTGACAATACGTAGCAATCCCTCTAACATCACGCCTTCAGGCAATAGCCCTTCAAAAAAAGGGGGAAATAATGTATAATTATATTTTTGCTGAGATGTAGGCATAGTCAATGAAACCGCTTCGCCTTTATAATTTTCATCATATTCAAAATGATAGTCGTTTGCGGTCATTTCAGTTAAAATTCCAGCTTTTTTTCCGTGTACAAATACAATTGCTCTTCTCATGATTATTTATTTAAAGGACTTTTGAACTCAATTTTGATATTCAAAACTCGGAGTACTGCAAATAGATTATTTAAACGAAGTGTTTCTTTATTTTTTTCAATATCAAAAACGGTTGTCTTCCCTACTCCTGCTAAGTTGGCTAGTTCAAGTTGTGTCAATCCTGCTTTTTTTCGATGCTCCTTAATTAAAGCACCTAAATCAAAATCATCCATTTTTTACTGTTTTTACGGTAAAAATACATAATTTTAAAATATAAAGAAAACAAAGCATAAAGATTTCATATTTTTTACTGCTATGCCAGTAAAAAATATCATTGAATTATGATTTCTTGTGTATCTAAAGAAACTCAGGAGCTAAATACTGTCAAAGCGGTAAAACACACCTGTAATAAAAACAAGATTTTAAAAAAATAATTACTTCATCTATTTCTCTTTTAAAAACCTGTTATTTACTTTTGTAAATAAAAAATAGCGTTCGTTTTTATTAGAAATGAATATTTTCCGTACATTTTTAAAGATTTGCGTTGAAATAAATAAGAAGGTGTTTTTTATTTTTATTATCCTTTATTACTACTAAATCCGTTAAACAAGTACTTCTATTGTACACCTCTACCCTTCTTAACCCTTTAAACACAAGGACTGTTACTTATTGCATCGCGAAGTAGCAAAACATCACAAAAGAACTAATAAACGAGTTAAAATATGATAAACAATATTTTAACTCGTTTTTATTTAGGGTGTTATAATTAAATTTGCACCTTATTTATACGTGAAAATCTGAGATGCAAAAAATATTTTTTGGGCCAATTTATGGCACTTTGAGTCATAAATAGTCACAGTGCTACATTTAAAGCCGCATTTCTATGGGTCCAAACATGAAGATTACGCGCATCTGTGAATTCTGTAAAAAATGAACTTACCGCATGCACAACAAAAACACGCTATTACTCATTGAGCTGCAAAATCAAAGGTTACAAATGGCTCATAAGGCGTTTTTACTTCAATTTAAAGTTGGTTTTGATAAATTTACTTTTACAAAAACACCCTACTAAGTCCAAAAAACTAATTCATCAAAAAAACCGTCAACCCTCTTGCTCCGTGAGCGCCCAAGACCAATGATTGTTCAATATCGGCAGTTTTGGATGGCCCGGCAATGAAAGTTCCGAAATCATATTCGTGACTGCCGATGCGTTCATAGGCTTGATGCATCGTAGCCACAATATCTTTTTTGTTGACGATTATGGCCAAATATTGCGGGATAAACGCAGCTACTCGTTGGCCCAATATATCGTCCGTTACCCAAAGTGCGGAGTTTTCGGCAACGCCAAAATGGGCTTTTACCAAAGTCAATTCAACGTTTTCCAACGAATGGGGATCGTCGTTGTACCAATCCAAGGTTGCGATTTCAGCCAGTTCTGGAATGGTGGTAATCATGCGTTTACCTACGGCATAATTTTTATTGACAAAGTCAATTACGGCATCGTAATCTTTTACTTCTACAAAATCGCCTCCAATGCTTTTCAAAACAGTTTTGTACTTTTCGAGGATGTCAAAAGTGTCCAAGCCTAAAAAAGTTAGATTTGGCAATTCGCTAACCACTGAAGGCTGGTTTTGTTTTACTTTTTCTAAAATACTGGCTCTGCTACTCATTGTCTTTTTCTTTAAATTCTTTTCCATTTTTCTTGTACCATTCCCTGAAGGATTCGTCTGGTGGCACAGGCATTTCTCTTTTCTTGTACCAAGGATTTAGGCTGTTGTTGAGCATAAACGGCACCTTTCTCATCACAAATCGTCCTGCTTTTCCTGCCAAATCAAACACTGTTGGATTCGCCAAAACGGCCGCCATTCCTTTCATGGCAATGGTTTTTGTCGTTGGCGTGTAGCCTTCTTTCACCAATACTTGACGCCATTTGTAGAGTTGGTCGTGAATGTCAATTTTAACGGGGCAAACATGGGTACAGGAACCGCAAAGCGTACTGGCAAAAGGCAAATCGGCATTCTTGCTCATGTCGAGATTGGGTGCCAATATGGAACCAATTGGCCCAGCCACGGCAGTGTGATAACTATGTCCGCCACTGCGTCTGTATACGGGACAAGTATTCATGCAAGCACCGCAACGGATGCATTTCAATGAATTCCTGAAATCTGCTCTTCCCAATTGGGTAGTTCTGCCATTGTCCACAATGACGATATGCATTTCTTTTCCGTCTCTTGGTTTTTTGAAATGACTGGAAAAAGTGGTGATGGGCTGCCCCGTGGCGCTTCTAGCCAATAATCTAAGGAAAACGCCCAAGTGTTTGCGTTGCGGAATTATTTTTTCGAAACCCATGCAGGCAATATGCACGTCGGCAAGATGTACACCCATGTCGGCATTTCCCTCATTGGTGCAAACCACGATTTCTCCCGTTTCGGCAATGGCAAAATTGACTCCCGTCAAAGCCACTTTTCTCGTGAGAAAAGTATCCCTGAGATGCAATCGTGCTGCTTCGGTTAAATATTGTGGGTCGTTGTTTCCTTTTTCGGTTCCAAGAAACTCGTGAAAGGTCTGGCTTACATCTTCTTTTTTAAGATGAATGGCTGGCAAGACAATGTGGCTTGGCGGTTCATTTCTAAGTTGGACGATGCGTTCTCCCAAATCAGAATCGATGACGTCAATTCCTTTTTCAGTCAAATATTCGTTCAAGTGGCATTCTTCGGTGAGCATCGATTTAGACTTGACCATTTGCTTTGCACCGTGTTTTTCCATAATCGAATGCACTATTTTATTGTGTTCGTCGCCATCGGCAGCCCAATGCACAATGATGCCGTTCTTCAGTGCATTGGATTCAAATTGTATCAAATAATTATTGATATTCGAAAGCACGTTGTTCTTGATTTGCGATGCGGTTTCCCGCAATACTTCCCACTCCGGAATTTGAAAAGCGGCTTTATCCCTTTTTTCGCGAACAAACCAAAGAGTTTCATCGTGCCAGTCTACCCGCTTTTCATCTTTGTTAAAAATTTCGGCAGCTTCACTATGTGACAAGTTGTTTTTCATACGAAGATGTTATTTGTTTTTTTATCGGAATATGTAATTCGCCGATAAATAATTTTAAAATTAAATTTTTCGTTAGGCTCATTTCATATCAAGTTATATCGAATTTAATATTTCGGCAATGTGAATCGTCTTGATGGGGCTTTTTTCCCTTCTCAAAATGCCTTCCATGTGCATCAGGCAAGACATGTCGAAACCGGTAATATATTCAACTTGATGAGCTTCGTGATCCTTGATGCGGTCTTTTCCCATCTTGACGGAAATGGCTTCTTCGGTCACGCAAAAAGTACCTCCAAAACCACAACATTCATCTTTTCTGTTCAGGGAAACGAGATTGATTCCTTTTATTTTGCTCAACAACTGTTCGGGTTTGGAGAAAAATGGTGCGTTTAATTCGCTCATTTGCGAAAGTTTCAGTCCTCGTTGTCCGTGGCAGCTTTGGTGCAGACCTACTTTGTGGGGAAATTTGCCTTCGATGCTTTCTACTTTTAAAATATCGGTGATGAATTCGGTTAATTCGAAAACGGATTTCCTGATTTTGGCCGACAATTCTTCGTTTTTTTCATCGTGCAAATGCTCTTTGACGTGCAAGACACAACTTCCCGAAGGGCAAACGATGTAATCGAACTCGGCAAAATTAGCCACGAAATTGGCATCGCAACCCTGGGTTAAATGCTCGTAACCGCTGTTGGCCATTGGCTGACCGCAGCACGTTTGCTTCATTGGAAAACGAACGTCACAGCCTAATTTTTGCAATAATTCATAGGTAGCGATACCTACTTTTGGATAAAACTGATCCACATAACAGGGTATAAAAAGTCCAATTTTCATGGTAAGTTATTTAATGTTTTATGACTGTCCGCTTAGCGAACCAACTATATTTTTGGCCACAGATTCAACGGATTTTTGTGGATCCCACAAAACCAACCAAATTTATTTTTTAATCTGTGTAAATCTGTAAAATCCGTGAATCTGTGGTTAATTTTTTTGCATCAGTTGCGAAAAATTGTATCAATGCTTGTAAAATTTCAAATCAATCAAGTCGTTCTGAATCGGTTTTGGATTCCAGCTGTTGTGAATTGCCAATGCAGCACCCAAAGCACTTGCTTGTGCCATTGAAGCGGCGTACACTTCCATTTCCGGGAAAGCCTGTGCCAATAAATTCATAAAGATGGAGTTTTTACTGAAACCGCCGTCAACAAAAATTTTCTTGACAGGACTGTTATGAATGACCAATCGTGTCGAGAGTGTTTGCTGTGCGATAAGGTCCTTAATCAATTGATGGTAGGCAACTTCTTGATTTTTGAAACTATTAAGATTTCTATTCTCGAAAGGACATTTTTCAATATAGGTATCTGTGTTGAACGAGCTTTCCTTGAAGTTTGTAATCCTCAAATCGGCAATAACATCCTTGTTGTATGTTATATCTTTGTAGAAGTTCTCGGGCAATCCAAAATGTTTTGCAATTTTTTTTGTTTGTACTTCGTGTTCATTTCCACTAAATAAACGGGCGGATTTTACCGGTTTTTGTTTGTATTGCAGATAACACAAACAATCTTTTTGCAGTTCCTTTAAAGTTAATGGCGTATTGTTAAACGGATTCATGGAAATGCTCCAAGTTCCGGTTGACAATAACACAAAAGGCTCCGTAAAATTGAGAATGTAAGGAATTATGGCAGCCGAACTATCGTGCAAACCAATGCCCACGGAAATTCTATTGTCGATTTTTATGCTTACTTCAACATTGTGAATGGGCGGCAACTTGGCTATTATTTCCTCATTGGTTACCCATTTATGATACTTCATTTTCTTGTAATTCCAAAGACCGGTATGACAACCAATGCTGGTGATATCAGTAAAATATTGATGTGTTGAAAGTGAGCTCAAGTATTGCGGCAAGTGCAAACAGTATTTTACTTTGGAAAATAAATCTGGATTTTCTTCTTTTAGTCTATAAATTTGCATTCCGGAATTCAAGCTTCCCAAAACAGGAGAAGCCGTTTTGACCGCGAACTTTTTTTCTCCTTTATACTTGGCATAGAAGTCTTCTTTCAGCACTTCCGGATACGGTTTCAGATAATTGTACAACGGAGTCAAGGCATTTCCTTCTTGATCCACATATATAAAACTAGCTCCGTAGGTACTGAAATTAACGGCTCTCAATTTATATTCCGAAAGCTCCTTTAACTCTGCCAAGCTTTCTAAAATCCAATTCTTAAGTGTATTTATATCCTCGCAAGGAAAACTGTATTCGTCTACCGTTTCCTCCAGATTAATTGATTTTTCCCAGACAATTCGATAATTTTCGTCAAACAAAAAAACTTTCTTGTTTGTTTTCCCAATATCAAAAATCGCAACTACATTCATTATTGATTCTTTTTACAAGCCCGTTGCTATTGTTTTCAATCCTCTTTCAGCAATAAGACCGCTTCTAACAGCAAGATCACGATATAATCCAACTGGATTCAATGCCGCTCCACAGCGCAAACGCGCTTCGGCAACTAAGGCACGAACGTCAGTACGGAAAGCATTTTGCAAAATTTCCTGTGCTTTAACCACGTCGTTTTCATTTTGTGCAATTTCCAATGCTTTTCTATCCACCGAAAGTGCTTGTGCATAAGCAGCCATAATCGCTTCTACCGATTGCAATAAATCTTCCATCGGATCTTTTACGTTATGGGAAGCATCAATCATCCAACCTAAATCTTTGGCGTGATTCATTCCTCTAGCATCCATTCCTTCTACCAATTCGTTGAAAATCAGAAACAATTGGTATGGTTTCAATGCACCGGCAGTCAAATCATCATCACCGTATTTCGAATCATTGAAGTGGAATCCACCCAACTTTTCTTCCATAAGCAATAAAGATACGATTTGTTCAATATTCGCGTTCGGAAGATGGTGTCCCAAGTCAACCAAAGTGAAAGCTTTGTCTCCCAATTTTTTCACGTAAGAATATGATTGTCCCCAATCGCCCACAGTGGTTGAATAAAAATTAGGTTCGGCACATTTGTATTCCAAAAATAATTTCCAATTGGACGGTAATGCGGCATAAATTTCTTCCAAACTTTCCAAAGTATTTTGATACGCTTTACGGAAATTCAATTGACCAGGAAAATTAGACCCGTCGGCTAGCCAAACCGTCAAGGATTCTGAACCTAAAGCAATTCCTTGTTTAATTACTTCGATGTTATGATCAATTGCTTGTTTGCGAACGGCTTTATTTACGTTCTGCAACGAACCGTATTTATACGAATATGCTTGATTTTCTTGATTTTGAAAAGTATTTGAATTGACTGCATCAAATTTTAAATTGTGCTGTGATGCCAATGTTTTAATGGCATTGTAATCCGTTGGGATGTCCCAGGGAATGTGCAACGATATGGCGCCAGAAGAATTATTCAAAGCATGTAGCAAACCTACATCTTCGATTTTTTCCTCCAGAGAACGAGGTTCTCCACCACCGGGGAAACGACCAAAACGAGTTCCTCCCGTACCTAGGGCCCAAGATGGAATGGCAATTTGGAAATCAATTAATTTTTGGATAATGGTTTCGGTTTGCGTAATTTCTGAAGCCGTGAAAACCAATTTATTTCTATGGGATTTTAAGAGCCCATCATTATGTGAAGCTATTTTGTTTGAATCAATTAGCATAATATTTTTTTTTAAAATTAAATATAAAATTTCTTTTATTAGGATTGTTTGGTTAAAGTTGCTTTTAAAAGAACCTTTGCGATTTTATTGTATACATATTTAGATAAATCTAACGTCCAAAATATCGGACGTTAGAAAAATCAACCTAACTACTAACCAAACCAAAGTAGTATATTATTTATAAAAACGAGTTATACTACGCTTTTATTGGAACCTAAAATTTATTTTAAAATTCCTTTGTGATTGCATTGTTTAGAAATTTAGATAAATCTAACGTCCGAAAAGTTCGGACGCTAGATAAATCTATTCACTAACCAAAGTAAAAACAATTATCTGTAAAATCCCATTGCTACTCCACCGTCTACATTCAAAGCATTTCCTGTTGATTTACCCAACAAGCCACCCACGAATGCAAAACAAGCATTGGCAATATCATCCGGCAATATAATTTCGTTCAACAACGTGCGCTTTGCATAGTAGGCTGGCAATTCTGCCACCGTAATGCCATATGCTTTCGCACGACCATCAGCCCAACCGCCTGACCAAATATTGGAATCAGAGATTACGGCATCAGGATTTACCGTATTCACGCGGATTTTGTCGACTCCTAATTCAGCGGCCATTAAACGTGTTAAGTGTGCTTGAGCCGCTTTGGCAGATCCGTAACCTGGATTGTTTGGTCCAGCCACAACTGCATTTTTGGACACGATATTTACGATATCTCCACCAAATCCTTGCTTGCGCATCACTTCTATTCCAGCCTTGGAAACAATAAATTGTCCTTTTACCAAAATATCATACAATCTATCCCATTCTTCCAAAGTATGTTCTGCAATAGATTTTGAAATACTGATTCCCGCATTATTCACGATGATGTCGGCTCCACCAAATGCCAAACAAGCAGCATCCAATGCTTTTTCGGTACTGTTTTCATCGGTCACGTTCAACAAGGTGCTAGAAATTGCGTCCTTTCCAAAAACCTTCATAAAATCAGCAGTAGCGCCTTCTAAACGCTCTTCGTTGATGTCGTTGATGACAACACAAGCGCCTTCTTCGGCAAATTTCTTGGCAATAGCCTTTCCAATTCCACCAGCAGAACCTGTAATCAAAGCGATTCTTCCTGAGAGGGCTTTTGGTTTGGGCATACGTTGTAATTTAGCTTCTTCCAATAACCAGTATTCAATATCGAAAGCTTCTTGACGAGGCAATGAAGTATATTCTGAAACTGCTTCGGCACCTTTCATTACATTCACCGCATTGACATAATATTCAGATGCCAAACGAGCCATTGTTTTATCTTTTGCAAAAGTGAACATCCCCACTCCTGGATATAAAATCACCACTGGATTTGGATCACGCATTGCCGGCGAGTTCGATTTTTTGCACGTATTGTAATATTCCGAGTACATGGCACGATAGGCTTCAAAAGCAGGAGTTAATTTTGCTTTGATGGCTTCCAAATCCGACAAATCTTCGTTCGGATCTAATTCTAAAACTAAAGGGCTGATCTTGGTACGCAAAAAGTGATCTGGACAGGAAGTTCCAAGAGGAGCCAATTTTTCCAAATCATTTGAATTGATGAATTCCAGCACTCTGGCATCATCTGTATAATGACCTATCATTTTACGCTCTGACGAACAGAATCCACGCAAGATTGGAGCTATTTTTGCCGCTTTCAATTTACGGGCATCTTCTGGAAGATTTTTCATTTTCTGGCCGCCAAAAACGGGACGTTTTTTACCGTAGTTACTTTCTAGATAGGCAGCACATTTCTCGGTTACTTCAAGTGTGTTTACATAACTTTCGTAAGAGGTGTCTCCCCAAGTAAACAAACCGTGAGAACCCAGCATTACACCTTTTAGTTTTTTTCCTTTTGCAGCCGCTTCTTCAAGACATGCACGCATTTGCAATCCCAAGTCGAAACCTGGACGTTGCCATCCCACCCAACCGATTTCTCCGTTGAATAATTCTTCGGTGATTTTGGCTCCATCTTTTGCCGCAGCAATAGCAATGGCCGCATCTGGATGCAAGTGGTCAATATGTTTAAAAGGCAGAAAACCGTGCAGTGGTGTGTCAATTGAAGGTGCTTTTGAAGCCAAGTCGAAAATGCAGTGATTGAATAATTCGACCATTTCGTCCTCAAATTCAATTCCTCTATACACGTTTTCAAGATTTAACAATCGCTCTAAATAAAGTGCTGCACAACCTGACTTTGTTAATGTTCCAATGTCACCACCAGAGCCTTTAATCCACATCACTTCAGAAGAATCTCCTGTTAATGGGTCTTTATCTGTAATTTTAACCGAAGTGTTTCCACCTCCATAATTTGTTAGTCTTAAATCAGCTCCTAATAAATTAGAACGATATATGAAAAGCGCTACTTCATCTCCTGCTAAAGCGGCAGCTTTAGTCTCATCCCAAAGGTAGCTTACGTGGTTAAAAGTCATGTTGTTTATATTTATATTTGACATCGTTCTTATATTTATATTTAATGAAAAGAAATGTTGTTATTTATAGGTTTAAAGCGAATTTCCGATTCCTACTATCACAATCGACGCTAGGATAAGACCAATACCCCAAAGAAATGTATTGAAAGTTTTTTTAGAAACACCGGACCATTCTTTGAGATAAAATCCCCAAAAATTAGCCGTTAAAATAATGGTTGCCATGTGTAAAATCCAAGAACTGGCTCCGTTGCCTAATTTACTTTCGCCCATTCCGTAGAAGAAAAATTGCAAAAACCACAATGTACCTGCTATTCCAGAAAACAGCGTGTTTTTAGCAATTGGTGTTTTTGTATTGGTATAATCTCCGAAAGTTTTGTTTTTGAAATTAAGGTACATACACCAAATAAAATTAGTAGTTAATCCACCCCAAAGCAATACTACATAAGTTACATTATTTTGAAACAATGGATTAAAACCCTGTCTAACGGCTTCTTCAGCCATTGGTTTTCCAGCTTCGATTCCGTAATTGAAAAATGCACTAAGAATTCCAGAAACGACAGCGATTATCAGGCCTTTGACTAAGCTAAATTCTTTATCCGTCTTTTCTTTGTCTTTGGACAAATCAACTTCTTTACGCATTCCTGCTTTTCCAGAAATAGCAATACCTATAAGACAAACTAAAACACCTAATAAAACGAGACGTCCTCCGGTATTGGAAAGCATATCAGTAAAAGAAATTTTACCGACGACGGGATAAAAATTATAATAAATTGAAGGCACTAAAGCTCCAAAAGCAGATGAAAAGCCCAAGGTGATCGAATTTCCTAATGACATTCCCAAATAGCGAACGCCAAGGCCGTAAGTAAGTCCACCAATTCCCCATATTAATCCCATTGAAAAAGTAACCGCTTTTACGGTTGGTACTGCACCACTAATAATTTCTGCAAAATTTGGAATAGTTAAATAAGCAGCTATAGGGGGAACAATGAGCCAGGAGAAAAACCCACCCACAATCCAGTAACTTTCCCATGCCCATCCTTTAACTTTTTTGAAAGGCATATAAAAACTGCCTGAAGAAAATCCTCCAATGGAGTGAAATAGTATACCGAGTAATGCTTGCATTTAATTCTAGTAATTTATGGTTAATGATTCTAGTGTGGTAAAATAAGAGAAAGTAAAAAACAAAACTATCCTGTACTATCCTTTAACAAAAATCACATTTACTTCAAAAATTGAATTTCAGGAACTAGCCGACACTAACTCTTCCTTTCATTTTCGATTGTAGAGAAAATAAAATTAGATACATCAACCTTAATAGGACATCTATCGTTTGCTTTTTATCTTAGATTTTAAACCGCCAAATTTTTACGAAAGAATAGTATTGGGAATATTTTTTTTAATTTATTTAAAAATAATAGTACTGTCTGGGCAATTTACTTTTTGTCCAGCCCACTTTTTTATCATTTCATAATTATGTGAATATTTTATCGATTTAGTAATTTATTTGTTCTTTATTTATACAATCTGTTTTTATACATTTTAATTAAAATATATAACCCAAGTATCATATAAATTTGGTTTTTAAATTTATATTTTAGCAATCGATTGCGCTGTGCAGCAGTCTGTTTTTTGTTATGAAAATTATTTACTGTCAAAATAGATGTTGGATTTAGTCCTCAATTCTAAAAATAGACTAAAAAACATTCATAACTTAAATCGAAATCACATTATTGACAATTTTTCAGTTGCTGCGCAAGAGTATTAATAAACCTAAAAATAATTTAAAAATTAAACAGCTCCTATTATGGGCATAATTTATTAAAGTATGAATATGATTAAACTTATTAAGATTGATGAAGATTCTCGGGTGCCCAAATACAAACAAATTGTAGACTCTATAATCTTTAACGTGTCTAATGGTACGCTGAAAATAAATCAGAAAATTCCATCAATAAATATGTTTAGCGAGGAATTTTATATGTCAAGAGATACCGTGGAAAAGGCATACAATATTTTGAAAAAACGAAAAGTAATTTCATCTATTAGAGGCAAAGGATATTATATTTCCAGAACAAAACTTATATCTAAGTTAAATATTATATTTTTTATAAATAAACTGAGTTCTTATAAAATGAGAACTTACAACTCTTTTGTAAATAGTATTGGAGTAAATTCACATGTAGATTTACACATTTATCATTGTGACGAGACCTTGTTTTTGAATTTGTTAGAGAAATATAAAGGCGCCTATGATTACTATATCATCATGCCACATTTTAAAACGGAAAATTTAAGACATGTCAGTTATACAGATGAAGTCACTGAAGCTATTAAAAAATTGCCAAAAGAAAAGCTGATTATCATGGACAATATTAAGCTTGGAATGGAAGGAGAAATTATTGAGATCTATCAGGATTTTGAAAATGATATTTATAATGCGTTAAAGGAGGGTCTTGCAAAAATAGCCACCTATAAAAAATTAATTTTAGTCTATCCAGAAAAAGCTGTCTATCCCTATCCCAGAAGAATTTTACTTGGATTTAGAAAATTTTGTACAGAGTATTCTATTAATTTTGAAATTCTAAATGAGGTATATGATGATATGATCCTTAAAAAGGGAGACTTATTTATTACTATTGAAGAATCCGACTTAGTTAATTTAGTAAAGCAAATTAGAGACGAAGAATTTATTTTGGGAAAAGATATTGGCATAATTTCATATAATGATACTCCTTTAAAAGAACTGCTCGGAATAACTGTAATTTCAACAGATTTTAAAGTAATGGGAGAAACTGCTGCCAAAATGATTATTGACAGTAAAAAAGGGAAGGTAAAAGTACCTTTCAATTTCATCGACAGGAATTCAATTTAAGCTGTTTTATCATTAGATATAATTGCTTAAATAAATGTTAGAGAATAATTAAAAACACCAATTTTTCAAGTAAGCTTGTATTAGGGACGATTTACTTATATAAATTATGACTAAATAGAAATCAATTGAAGTTTACCTCTTTTTTTTTATAAATAAATTACCTCGGGGCAGAACCCACGAGGTATCAGTTATAAATTATCTCTTCATTTGAAGCAGCGCTTTTGAGAATTAAACCTAGAGATTAAAAGGAAGTTTTAGGAAAGGGAACCAGCTCTATGTTTGGTTTTGGAGCAGGCTTCATTCCCTTACCCATATAAAAACTAGTATGTGGCGGTTGATTATAACCTACATTTTGC
Organism: Flavobacterium cryophilum; assembly: GCF_048286555.1. NCBI lineage: Bacteria > Pseudomonadati > Bacteroidota > Flavobacteriia > Flavobacteriales > Flavobacteriaceae > Flavobacterium > Flavobacterium cryophilum. Next base: position 27,898 of record NZ_JBLVPZ010000012.1, read on the forward strand.
CAAATAATACTCATTCGATATTGGGGATTATGCATTAGTGTATATTGTCTTATCGTAGTCGGAATAGTAGTAGTATAAATGCGTAATTCAGTATTATCGACACTTCTCAGAATAAGTTCTTCTCTCCAGTCTCCAAAAATATCTGCCGAAAGCGCAGGCGTAGATTTAGACCCATTATTAGATAGCGCTCCATCGGCGACAAATAATCTTCCTGCGCCATATTTATCAATATAATTAGAATTGAGTAACTCTCTAGAAGTATCTGCATCCCAATAAATTAAGAAATTGGTTGACCTAGGTGCTTGTCCAATTTTATTTCCTTTAATGTCATATAGAGAAGAAGCGCCCGACCACCACATTTGGGCTCCGACTCTTGTTGAATCAATATTATCTGCAACTCCTCTACCAACATCTTCATTTAGAGCTGCGGTGAACAATACTTTTCCTGTGGCTGCTGAAAATAAGGCAACTCCCGGTCCTTTAGTTCCTTCCTCAATTTCGTGTACTCCAAAAACTTCCAAACCGGCTATATCAGGATCCAAATCGCTTACATGCAACGCATCACCATGTCTTAAACCAGTCGTGTATATTCCTTTTCCATTATCATCAATAACCATTGAACCAAAAACAATTTCATCTTTCCCGTCATTATCTACGTCAGCCACAGAAAGCCCGTGATTTCCCATTCCAGAGTACGGATTATCCCCGTTTTTACTGTCAAATACCCATCGGGAAGTTAATTTATTATCCTTAAAATCCCAAGCCGACAAAACGGTTCTACCATAGTATCCACGACCCATTATAACACTTGGATGCACGCCGTCTAAAAAGGCCACACAGGCTGTAAACCGGTCTACCCTATTTCCTGTTGCATCATTTTTACCATTTCCGCCTTTTCCTCCCCATGTACCAATATTGCCTCTTTCAGGAATATATTTAGTTGTGGTTATTAGTTCACCGTTTCTTCCATTAAAAACAGAAAGGTATTCTGGACCTTCTAAAATTTTTCCAAATGTAGCAGAATCAGGATTTGTATCTCTCCAATCTTTAGAAGCATCTCCAATTATTTTACCCACACCATCTACAGCGCCATCCGCTGTTTTGCATACCAATTCCGAAATCCCATCTCCGTCCAAATCATAGACCATAAATTGTGTGTAATGCGCTCCCTCACGAATGTTAATTCCTAGATTTATTTCCCATAAAAATTTCCCTTCCAATGAATAGGCTTGAAATATTGGAGGATCTGTAATACCTTTAGAAGCGTTATCGCGACCTCGCCCTGTTAAATGAACTATTAATTCATACTGACCGTCACCATTGAGATCACCAACAGAAACATCATTAGGAATATAGCCTTTTTTTTCTTTTATAGGAATCGATAAATACTGTTTATCGGGACTATTTGAGGCAATAGTAAAACTTCCAAATGTTTCTTTTTCTACACCATTTAGCACCGTTTTTACATACCAAGTATTTTCCTCTTGTGAATTCGCAACTTTATCCACAAAATTAGTGGCGCCAGTAATAAGGCTAGTGTTGAGAAGCACTGCATTTTTAGTGCCGCTTTTTCTATAGAGATTAAAAGCGAGATTATCCGGATCCGTGCCTAAAACCCGCCAACCAATATAAAAACTGCCTTTTTCTTTTACAGCAATGATTCCTCGATCCAAGTTTTCCATTTGCCGTTGGCTAAACACTACAGAATCGGATAAATTGTATAATAATAGTAGGATAAAAATTTTCTTTGATAGATTCATAGTTGTTTTTGTTATCTAATATGTGTAGCACTCATAAGTCCTATCAGCACATCATTAGCAATGGTTTTTAAAGTGATGTTTTTTAATGTTTTTTTTTGTTCAAGGGCAAATCCAAGATTGTTGCTGCAACACAGTCGACACCATAATTGCTGAATCCTTTTATGGGTTTGAAATCTTCGAAAGTTCTGGAAATGATTCCTGATTTCAAGTACACTCTTGGTGGTTTTGTGGCATCGGTCGTAAAAGCCAAACCATCCGTGAAATAATCTTGTTCTGTCGGCCACCAGTTTCAGGATTTTGGTGTTGGTTTCTATCATCCAAAATAAACCAGATTTTGGAATGCTATTTATTTTTCCATTAGTTACAGTCAAGGAATCTGGAGTCGAACGATATAATTCTAATGGCAAATTCTGTTTGTTGGCATTTGACAAATGTGTTTCGGATTTGGGATAAAAACCAGTTAAATTTCGGTTGTTTCCCGTTTTTTGCTTGTTGGTTTCGGAACCATATTCTAATAGAAAAGAGTTCTTTTGCAACGCATATTTATTATTTATGCAATAATTGGGTTGCAAATAAAACACCGATTCTGGGTCTGCACCAATATCGCCATCTCTGCTGAATTTTTTGCCGCTTGCTCCGCCAAAAACCCAAATCAGAGAAACGTCTTTCAGAATGTTGTTGCCAGTAACTTTTAATGCAAAACCTTCCTTGTCTTTTAGGGCGGTTACTTCAAGAAGAAGTTCATTCCTTAAAATTGGATCTTGGATTTTGTAGTACATAATTCCCAATGAATATTGGGTATCGATTGCGTTGGCTTCGGTAATCCATTTGCTGTTTTTTTCTTTTTGGATTCCTAGTTTGAAGTTCCCTCCCATTGCGAGCATATATAGTGCAAATTCCGGTAAATCACCTATCTCCACCCTAAAACCAGTATTGGTTCCATAAAGTGTTCGATTGAATTTTCGAGTGCCGTTTTTTAGTACAAAACTATTTCCTTCGGGTGCATAATGAATTTTGCGTACCTGATCCACCCTGTTTTTTTCTTGCCCGAATGTTGCCACTGCGCATAAAAAAAATACACAAATTAAAATTTGAACAGGAAGTTTTTCAATTTTCATAAAATGCATTATCTAATAAATTCAGATTTATTATTTAGGATGGCTAATATTAGTATTTTATGTGGCAATAGCATCCTGTACCTACCTGATTGTTTTAAAACCGGAAATTACTATTTTTATTTGCTATATAAATGTTAGGTTCGATTATTGCTGCGCGTGAGTGATGGTAGTGGAGCTCTTTTTTCTTTATCAATAGCCAAAAGTTTAAACCCTTGGCTATTGATAAAGAAAAAAAGCGGGAATGTACAGCACGACCCAAAGTTTTTACGTAGAGGCACGCCCAAATCAAAATAATTTCAATTCATTGAGACTAAGCCGTTTTTTTAAAATTATTTGCAACCATATAGTACAGGACAGTATATCAAAAAGAAACGGTTAGTTTTGAAAATCTAATAAATTAAAACTTCCTAAAATTGTCAAAAATTAAACTATTATTATTGGTCGCTTTCTGTTTTTGTTTGCCTACTACTTTTTTTGCCATGCATTCTAAAGTTTTTATAAAAAAAACGCTGCTTGTAGTAAATAATCAGGATACTGCTAAAAAAACAACCAAGTCTCAACTTTTTTATTTTGGCACCGCCGTAAAACCTGCTAAAGGAACCCTAATCAAAACCGTTTTACTTTATACTCCAAGTACGGGATATGGTTTTGATTTTGGCTCTTCTTCGAATGTAAAAATTGCTCCTAAAGGCTTTTGCACTGAAAAACCAACCTACTTTTCAGTAGCCGTTCCCGAAGGAAATTACAGCATTGAAGTAACCATGGGAAGCAATGAAAAATCCTCAAATATTACCATAAAAGCGGAATCCAGAAGGCTGATGCTAGACCAATTTTCCGTAAAAAAAGGAGGCCAAGTAACCCAGACTTTCAATGTCAATATTAGAAATCCAAAAATTGATGCTACCACCAATATAAGTCTCAAAGACAGGGAAAAAGATACATTCAATTGGGATAATAAGCTAACTCTTGAATTTTTGGGCGTTGCCAATATTCAAAGCATTAAAATAACGCCAGTAACGACCATTCCCGTGATTTATTTAGCCGGAGATTCTACCGTTACAGACCAAGATGTGGAACCTTGGGCGTCTTGGGGTCAATTTATAACCAACTATTTTAATAATAAAGTTGTGGTTGGCAATTATGCTGTTTCAGGTTCGGCTTTGAGCTCTTTTAAAGGAAGCAATCGTTTGAAAAAAATAAATTCGTTGCTAAAACCGGGTGATTATTTGTTCATTGAATTTGCACATAATGACGAAAAATTAAAAGGCCCTGAAAATACGGCTTGGGAATCCTACTCCAAATATTTATCGGAATACGTTGAAACGGCACGAGGCAAAGGAGCCATTCCAGTTTTGGTTACGCCAACACAACGCCGAGCTTTTAATTCCGACGGAACGTTGAAAGCTACCCACGGCGATTTCCCTGATGCGATGCGAGCGGTAGCCAAAAAAATGAATGTTCCCCTTATCGACATTACCGAAATGACTACCGTATTATACGAGAAATGGGGCGATGAAATGTCCAGAAAAGCCTTTGTTCAATATCCCGCCAATACTTTCCCGGGACAGGAAAAAGCATTGGAAGACAACACCCATTTCAATAGTTTTGGAGCCAACGAAATTGCCCTTTGCGTGATAAAAGGAATTCGAGAATTGGAACTTCCTTTAAAAAAGAACATTACTAAGGAAACTCTAGCTTACGATCCAAAAAAACCGAATTACATTTCAGCTTGGACTCTTCCGATGAGTGCCCGCTTTGAAATTGCAAAACCAGACGGTAATTAAATATCTCTTGAAAACACTAATTATGTTACATAAAAACACATTTCACTCTTTTGTTATTGCTGCGTTGACTATTTTTTCTGTGCTAAACGGTTTTGCACAACAAACCGATAAAGTATATCTTTCCGGAAAAGACTTTGAACATCCCGTGCAATGGGATTTTTATTGTACCGGTGGCAATAACAGTAAAACTTGGTCTAAAATAAATGTTCCTTCTCAATGGGAATTGGAAGGTTTTGGCGAATATACTTATGGCCGATGGTACAAAGAATTGAACCAAAAAGAACCAAGTAAGGAAGAAGGTTTGTACAAATATGAATTCGAAATTCCTGCCAATTATAAAGGCAAAGATATCCTAATTGCTTTTGGAGGTGCGATGACCGATATCGAAGTAAAAATAAACGGAAAGTTGGCCGGAGAAATTCATCAAGGAGGTTTTTATGAATTTAAGTATGATATTACGTCACTTTTAAACTTTGGCTCCAAAAATATTCTGGAAGTTCACGTTTGGAAACATTCGAGCAACAACACTGTAAATGCTGCCGAACGCAAAACCGATTGGTGGTTGTTTGGCGGAATTTACCGTCCGGTTTGGTTGGAGGTTTCTCCTAAAACCCAGATTCAGCACATTGCAGTAAACCCCAAAATGGACGGTTCTATCACTATTGACATGAACCTTAAAAACATCCCTAAAAACACCATTGTAGAAGCTACATTAAAAGGTTTGGATGGAGAAAATTTTCCTTCTTTTACTTTTCCAATTAAAGCCAAAAGTACCAAAGAAACTATTGCTGCCCAATGGGAAAAAGTAAAACCCTGGAATACGGAAACCCCAAATTTGTATGATTTGGAATTGGTTTTGAAACAAAACGGAACCGCCATACATAAAGTGGAAAAAAGAATTGGTTTCCGAACATTGGAGTTCAAAAAGAAAGACGGAATTTACGTAAACGGCACCAAAATCATAATGAAGGGAATCAACCGTCACTCCTTTTGGCCGGAAGGCGGACGAAGCACCAGCAAGAGAATCAGTGAATTAGACGGTAAATTAATCAAAGACATGAACATGAATGCAGTACGTGGTCACTATCCGCCAGACGAACATTTCTTGGAAGTTTGCGATTCCTTGGGAATTTTTGTTTTGAATGAATTAGCCGGTTGGCAAAATTCATACGACACCAAATTAGGCACAAAATTAGTTACCGAAATGGTGACTCGCGACGTAAATCACTCTTCCGTAATTATTTGGGACAATGGTAACGAAGGCGGTTGGAATTACAATGTGGACAAAGTTTTTGAAGACAACGATCCTCAAAAAAGAATTGTTATTCATCCTTGGGCTGATTTTAATGGCTGGGATACGCATCACTACCCTACTTATTTGACGGGGATGCACCGTTTTAATAATGGCGAAAATGTATTTTTTCCAACCGAATTTATGCACGGAACTTACGACAACGGACACGGAGCAGCCTTGGAAGATTTCTGGACGCGCTACAAACAAAGCCCTTTGTTTGCAGGAGGATTTATGTGGGCAATGCTGGACGAAGCCGTATTCCGTTCGGATTGGAAAGGAGACACAAAATTTGATTCCAAAGGTTCGCTCGCAGCCGACGGAATTTTGGGACCACACCGCGAAAAAGAAGGCAGTTATTATACGGTGAAAGAAGTTTGGGCACCCATTCAATTTGCGCCAAAACAAATTGCTGAAAGTTTTGACGGTTCTTTTTTGGTTACCAATGACTATCTTTTCAGTAATCTGACTTCCTGCAAAATGGAATATAAAGTACTGAAATCGGATGCCAATATTCTTTATACCGATGGGGTTCCAACAACAATAAGCTCCGGGCAACTGGAGATTCCAAGCATCGAACCCGGAGAAACTCGCAAAATTAAATTTGCCGTTCCTGCCAACTTTTTCGAAGGAGATGTTTTGTCCATAACGGCGAATGACATCCACGGAAAAGAAATTTATACTTGGACTTGGCCTATTCACAAAGCCAAATTTTATGCCAACAAGTTTTTAGTTGCCAAAAAGACCAAGACAAAAGCCGCTGCTGTTCAAAATGGCAATGAGATTACTTTAAAAGGAAGCGATATCAGCGTAACTTTGGATAAAACAACTGGCGAAATTCTTTCTGTCCAAAACGCCACTTCAGTAATTCCGTTGACAAATGGTCCGCGACCTATTGGAATGAAAGCCAAAGTAAAAGACGTACAAGTTTCGCAAGAAGGCGACAAAGCCATTTGTAAAGTATCCTATGATGGTGGTTTGTCTTCCATAAAATGGATAATGGAAGCCGACGGCAGATTTAAAATGGAATTGATTGCCCTAAAAAACACCACTGGTGGAGATGGTTTTGACGGAGCTTTTTTTGAAGATAAAATTAGTGCGTTCGGAATAACCTTCAGCTTCCCTGAAAAAGGAGTTACGGGAATGAAATGGTTTGGAAGAGGCCCTTATCATGTTTGGAAAAACAGAATCAAGGGAACAACTTATGGCGTTTGGGAAAAAGACTATAACACTACCATAACGGGAGAAAGTTTTGAAAATTTGGTTTATCCAGAATTTAAAGGCTATCACGCCAATGTTATAGGTGCCAATCTAAAAGCTGGAGCGTCATCATTTAAAGTGTTTAGCGAATCCGAAAATTTGTTTTTACGAGTATTCACCCCTGATTTACCTAAAAATGGTTTCCCGGGAAGTAACCCTCAGCCCGCATTTCCAGAGGGTGACATCTCCTTTATGTATGAAATTCCAGCGATGCGTGATTTCAAACCTTTGGAACACCAAGGACCAGAAAGTCAGCCAACCAATATCCGTATCAAAAGCGGTGATGATGGAATTTCAATGAATTTGTGGTTCGATTTTAGAGTTTCAACAGATAAATAAATTTAGATTTTAATAAATTATGAAGTCAATTAAAATACTTTCAATTCTTTGTTTAGCATTCTTGTTTTTTAATTTTACGCCCAAAAAACAAGACAAACCCACTATTTATACCGTAGGCGATTCAACCGTAAAAAATGGCAGAGGCGATGGCTCTAGCGGACTTTGGGGCTGGGGAGATTACATAGGCCAGTTTCTAGATACGACTAAGGTTAGGCTCGAAAACCACGCTTTGGGCGGAACCAGTAGCCGAACTTTTCAAGACAGAGGCTTGTGGGAAGCCGTGTATAAAAAACTCAAAAAAGGCGATTATGTGATGATCCAATTTGGTCATAATGACAATGGCCCCCTGAATGACAGTCTTCGAGCAAGAGGTACCATCAAAGGGATTGGAAAGGAAACACAGGAAATAGACAATATGCTGACCAAGAAACACGAAGTGGTACACAGCTATGGTTGGTATATCCAGAAAATGGTGCGTGAAGCCAAATCAAAAGGAGCCATTCCTATTGTGTGTTCTTCGATTCCGAGAAACGATTGGAAGGAAGGCAAAGTGCCTCGAAATGATAAATCCTATGGATTATGGGCGAGACAAATTGCCGAAAAAGAAAAAGTGACTTTTATCGAATTGAACGATAATTTGGCCATCGAAATGGAAAAATTGGGCGAAGCAAAAGTAACCGGAACGTATTTCTACAAAAAAGACCACACGCATACATCGGCAAAAGGAGCGGTACTTTCGGCTTCGGTAATTATCAATGAATTGAAAAAAAGTGACAATTCCTTGAAAAATTATATTTTGGCAAATCCGAAAATCGTACTTCCAGCCAAGAAAAAAGTCTATTTGATTGGCGATTCGACAATGGCGAATAATGGTAACAATCCTAATGCCGTGGGCTGGGGTGTTGCCTTCCCTGCCTATTGCGATACCACAAGAATCGAAGTAATCAATAAAGCCCGTGGAGGAAGAAGCACTCGCACATTTACCAAAGAAGGATTGTGGGATGTGGTAAAAAATCAATTGAAACCGGGAGATTTTATAATGATTCAATTTGGTCATAACGATGCCGGAGCGGTTGACAAAGAAAAATTCAGGGGTTCACTCAAAGGAAACGGCAATGAAACCCAAGAAGTGGTTCGGGACAGTTTAACCGAAAAGGTGCATACTTTTGGCTGGTATATGGAAATGTTTATTAAAGAAGCCAAAGAAAAAGGTGCGATTCCAATTGTTTTGAGCCAAACCCCAAGAAACGAATGGCCAAATGGCAAAGTAGAACGCAGAAGCGATTCTTATGGAAAATGGTCTAAAGAAGCGGCAACAAATGCGGGTGCTTTTTACATCGATTTAAACGAAATTGTAGCACTGAAATACGAAGCCTTAGGCAAAGAAAAAGTAAAACCTTTTTTTCCAAAAGACCATACACACACTGGTTTTGAAGGAGCAAACCTTAATGCCCTTTCTGTAGCGGAAAGTCTAAAAAAAATAAAGGAATGCAAACTCAAAGACCATATCGAGATTCCTGCGAAATAATAGTGTTATTCCTATTTTAAACTCATTTATAATCTATCCATCCAATTTGTTTTTAAAATTTGAATTGTCTCCAGATTTAGCTGGAGGAATAAAATTAAGCCTTTTTACCGTCACTTCGAGTGGTCCCGTTTTTGGGCGGGATTGTATCGAGAAGCGTATAAGAAGTAGTATTCTCGATACATTTTATTAAAAAAGCTATCGCATTTTTAATAAAACACTCGAATTGACAAATGTTTACTTTAATGACATTGAACTTTTGTAGGAGGCAATTCAAAAATTTTTACCTTATGAAGCATACAGTTTTAATCTTTACACTCTTTTTAAGCAGCTTTTTTTCTTTTGCAGCGGAATTTTATGTCGCACCCAATGGAAAAGATTCCAATATTGGAAGTATTGACAAGCCTGTCGAAACTATAAAAAGAGCACAAGAATTAGCCAATTCCGGAGATATCGTTCATATCAGAGGCGGTATTTATGCGATGAGAGAAGAACAAATAGCACAATATTATAGTATTTGGGCTTATGTAACCACACTGGATAAAAGCGGCATTAGCTATTTGGCATTTCCCAACGAAATCCCTGTGTTTGATTACAAAAACATCAAACCTACCAATTATCGCATAATAGCATTTAATGTCAGTGGAAACAATATTCGCATCAAAGGCATTGAAGTAACGGGTGTTCAAGTTACCATAAAAACCCATACCCAATCCGAATGTTTTGAAGTTCAAGGCAACAACAATACGCTGGAACAACTGCAACTGTACGACAATATGGCTATTGGCGTTTACATTTCAAAAGGTTCCAATAACTTGATATTAAATTGTGATTCCTATCGAAATTGGGATTCGGTATCCGAAGGTGGTAAAGGAGGAAATACGGATGGTTTTGGATGTCACGCTGCTATTGGCAATAAATACAACATATTCAGAGGGTGTCGCGCTTGGTTTAATAGTGATGACGGATTCGATTTAATCAATAATGCAGAAGCTGTTTTAATAGACAATTGTTGGGCTTTTTACAATGGCTTTACGTCTGATTTTGTAAGTCGCGGCGACGGCAATGGCTTTAAGGCTGGTGGGTATGGTAAAACTGCGGTTGACAAACTACCCAATCCCATTCCGAGAAATACCATTCAGTTTTGCCTGGCGGTTGGCAACAAGCAAAGCGGCTTTTATTCCAATCATCATTTAAACGGAAGTAATTGGTATAATAATTCGGCCTATCGCAACAAGAGAAACTACAATATGCTGAACAGAAAAGCAGTAAATACAATTGATTATCTTACAGATTCTCCCGGTTGGAATCACGTATTGAGCAACAACTTGGGCTACGAAGCTACAACTAGTGAATTGACGGACATCGACAAGTCCACTTGTACTTGTATCACTAATTATTTCGACCTAAATCTAACGATTAACAAATACGATTTTTTAAGCTTGGATGAAACGCTTTTAACAGCTCCAAGGCAAGCCGATGGAAGCCTTCCTAAAAATAGTTTCTTTAGATTAAATGTATCCAGTGACCTCATCGATGCCGGAACCAATATTGGATTTCCATTTAAGGGGAAAGCTCCTGATTTAGGTTGTTTTGAATTTGATGGTGTGCGTTAAATCAAGGTATAATTATCGAAAATAATTAGTAACAGCATTTTAACTCCGTTTTTTTTAGTCATATATGAAAAATACCATCGTGTCCTTTTTATTTATTTTATTGTTGCTACAAAAAAGTGCGGCTCAAAATAATACGGCATTAAAATTTGAGGTGTTTACCAAAGATCAAAAAGCAACAATTTTATATGATAGTGCTACACCATTAGATTCTATCTTGGCGCATTCTTTATCGGAGGACATTTTAAAAGTTACCGGTTTTAAACCATTGATTACAAAAAATATTGCAACTGCATCGGGTAATGTAATCGTTATTGGACACTGTCAATCGGAATTGCTAAAATCTTTTTTGGGTAAAAATAACGATTTGAAAGGTTTTGAAAAGCAATGGGAAAGTTATCTCTACAAAACGATTCTTAAACCCAATAAAAAGATTGCTAAAGCTTTTGTTATTGCCGGAACTGACCCAAGAGGAACGGCTTTTGGTGTTTTTGATTTAAGCCAAAAAATTGGAGTTTCACCTTGGTATTGGTGGGCAGATGTGCCCGTTGTCCAACAAAAGGAATTGGTGCTTACACAAAATTCATTTCAGTCAAAATCGCCATCCGTTAAATACAGGGGAATATTCCTTAACGATGAAGATTGGGGGTTGCGACCTTGGGCTTCCAAAACTTTTGAACCCGAAGTGGGCAATATCGGTCCCAAAACCTATTCCAAAATATTTGAATTGTTATTGCGCTTGAAAGCCAATACGATTTGGCCAGCGATGCACGAAGGAACTACGGCTTTTTTTAAAATTCCCGGAAATGCCAAAATAGTCGAGGAGTACCAAATTGTTGTTGGGTCTTCGCACGCAGAACCGATGTTGCGCAACAATGTTGACGAATGGAAAGAAAAAGAAATGGGTCATTTTAATTATGTTACCAATCGGGAAAGTGTACATAAATATTGGGAAGATAGAGTCAAAGAAAGCAAGAATGTGGACGCCATTTATTCCTTGGGAATGCGAGGAATACACGATAGCGGAATGGAAGGTGTCAAGAATAACAAAGAAGGAGCCGAACTTTTGACCCAAGTTTTAGACGATCAGAGAAAATTAATTCAAAAACACATCAATCCTGATGCGACTAAAGTCCCGCAAGCCTTCACGGTTTACAAAGAAGTGTTGGAATTATATGATGAAGGTTTGCATGTTCCGGATGACGTAACTTTAGTCTGGACTGACGACAATTATGGATATATCCGCAGATTGAGCAATGCCGAAGAACAAAAACGTTCGGGAGGCGGTGGCGTTTATTATCACGCTTCTTATTGGGGAAGACCTCATGATTATCTTTGGTTGAGTACAACCCACCCAGCATTGATAAGGGAAGAAATGATGAAGGCGTATCGAGCGAACTGTAAAGAAATATGGATTTTGAATGTTGGAGACATCAAACCTTCCGAATACAACATGCAACTTTTTATGGATATGGGCTACGATGCCCCTTCTTTTAAAGATGCAACTAATCTCAAAAAACACATGGCTGATTTTTATTCCTCTATTTTTGGAAAAAAACATGGAAAATCGATTGCTGACATCAAATGGTCTTATTATGATTTGGCTTTTGAAAGGAAACCCGAATTTATGGGTTGGAGCCAAACCGAACCTACCACAAAAGTTTCGCAAATTGCTTATAATCCTTTCTTTTTTGGGGATGAAAATCAAACGCGCATCACCAAATATCAACATTTAGAAAATCAGGTTGCTTCACTCAAAGACAAGTTGCTAAAAGACCTTCAAGATGCTTATTTTCAGTTGGTTTATTATCCTGTGAAAGCTTCTTCGTTAATGAACAAAAAGTTTTTGTATGCCGACAAGGCGAATATTTATGGAAAACAAGGGCGGCTGAATGCAAAGGGATACACCTTAAAATCTGAAAATGCGTATAACGAAATAAAATCAATTACCCAAGAATACAATCAAATTGCAAACCGAAAATGGAACTTCATGATGGACATGAGTCCAAGGAAATTGCCCGTTTTTCAAATGCCGACAATAGAAATTCCTTTGCAAGCAGACGTGGTAGATTCAGTAGGTATTTTGGTGGAAAACGAAACCAATTCAAGTGCCAACGACAGTAAATTGCCAATGTATTCCCAAGACTCGAATACTTCCCATTTTGTGGATGTATTTCTAAAGAAAAAGGCTGTTGTATCGTGGAAATTGCAAAATCTTCCTGATTGGGTTATTGCCAATAAAAAGAATGGTGTTTTGAATGCCAAAGAAAGCAATAATGAGCGAATTCTAATCAGTATTAATTGGAATAAATGGAACAAAGAGAAACCTAAAAAAGCCCAATTTACCATCAATTATGGCGGTAAAACCAAAGTGGCAACCCTTGAAATTGATTCCAATAATGCTACTGTGGCTAAAAAATCCTTTGTGGCAATGGAGGATAAAGTCGTTATTTATGCCCAAAATTATACTTCAATTCAAAACAGAAATCGGTACAAATGGGAGAAAGTTGACGGCTTAGGATATAGCAAAGCTGTGATGCAAACAGAACCATTAAATTCAATGCCTTTAAAAATCAGTAATTTGACTGAAGAAGCACCTTGTTTGGAGTATAAAATTCATATTGCAAATTCCTATCAGGATCCTGAATTAATACTTTATGCACTTCCTACACATCCTGTAACCAATAAGCATAGTGTTTGTGTTGGTGTACAATGGAATCAAGGACCAATTGAAATAATCGAATTTGCAACTATTGGCAGAAGTGAAGAGTGGAAACAAAACGTATTGTCGAATAAAGCATCTAAAACAGTTGCCCTAAAATTAACTAGTAAAGGAATGAACACCTTAAAAATCTACATGATTGATGAGGGAGTTGCATTGGATTATTTTTACATCAATTTGAATAAAAACAATCCTATACCTTATTCTCTTTTACCCGAAACAGTTAGATAAACGATTCACAAATTTATACACCTTATTTTAACTAATTATTTCATGATGGTATTTAAACAAAGAAGCTTAAGAAAGAGATCCAATCATTCCACTATCACTACGCTGCTTTTGCTGGCTTTTACAATAGGAGGAAGTAACTTTTATTCCGCAAAAGCACAAGCACTCAATATCAAAAATGATGTTTTTTGGTATACCAAAAACGGACTTCCAATAAACAGTCAGGGAGGTGGTATATTCAAGTTTGCCGATCCGATTACAGGAGAAAATAAATATTACTGGTATGGTGTTTACTATAAGGAAGCCGACACCTATCGCAACGACCCTTCAGTAACACAGAAAGGGAATACATTTATATCCGTAACCTGTTACAGCTCTACCGATTTAGTAAACTGGACTTTCGAGGCTGATGTACTGACCAAAGAAGAACTTAAGAAGCGGAATGATTACCGTAAAACTTGGGTAGGACGATTAGGAGTAGCCTATATTCCGGAATTAAAAAAATATGCCATGTTTGTTCAGCATGGCAGTGAGGTACTGATTACCACTTCTGACACGCCTACTGGGCAGTTTAGCTGGCATCAGCAAATAAGTATGAAGGAGATGATTGGTACAACCAACACGGGCGACCAAACCGTGTTTACCGATGAAGATACTGGTAAATCCTACCTTATTTATAGTTACGGACAGGGAAGAAACAAAATATATGTTTCGGAAATAGGTATTAAAAATGGTAAAGTAAACCTGTTGGACTGCACGGAGGTTTTTCGGGGCGCAAGTCGTGAAGGCAACTGCATGCTTAAGTATAAAAACAAGTATTATTTGTTTGCCTCAAATATATATGGCTGGGACTCTTCCTTAGCCTATTATCTTGTGGCAGATAATATCAGGGGACCTTATGTGCCCACTAACGACATGTTGGTGATAAATGGATCCTCCGATGACTACGCACATGTAACCCAAACCGGATTTTTCGTTACGGTAAAAGGAAGCAAGCAGGAGACCGTAGTTTACTGTGGTGACCGCTGGGCAAATTTTGCCGGCAATGGATTAGGATATAACCAATGGTTTCCACTTTCATTTGATGGACATACCCCCTATTTTAATTCGCTTGGTTCATGGAATTTGAATGTCAAGACGGGCGAATGGAACGTGGCCACCGACAATAATTATGTAAAGAATGGCAGCTTTGAAGCTGACCGCAGAAACGTCCCTAATCCGGTTAAGCCCGTACAACTAATATTAACGGGTTGGAATACCAAAGTCATTGAAGGAAATGCGATTAGTTTTGACACGATCAGTTCTCCCTATTTAAACCATGAAAATAGTGAAAGCGACAGAAAAGTTGTCATCGGTGAAAAAAGTCTTGCCATAACCGATAAAATAAATTTTAAGCGCGAAGTATCCCAAACAATAGCTTCTTCTCCTTTTGTAAAGCTCGAAAACGGGAATTATACCCTAACAGCTAAGATCAGGAACAGTGGCAAATTTGCCCAACTTGAAATGTATGCGACAAGCAACGGCAAAACACTGAAGTATGCTGTCAACGAAGAAAATGCAATATGGAAAACGATTAAAATTGACAATGTAAAGATTGAAAATAACACTATAGCCATTGGGTTCCTGGCAGATGGATTTGCAAAAGCCTTTTGTTATGCAGATGATATATCACTGTTGAAAAATCCTTAATTTCCGGTTTGCCGATATAATTATCTGGAATAAAATCCTGCAAAGTCAAAAAAAGACCTTGCAGGAAGATCAGTATTCTAAAAATTAGTCAACTTTAACTTTGTTTACATATACATTTTTAAAAGTTACACCTTTTATCAAACTTTTATCAATGTCCGTTTTGATGGCTTCAATAGTCAAATTTTCGAAGGTAAAATTGGATAAACGAACGTTAGGGTCATTTTCTACTCCGAAAAAAGTATCACATTTAAGATCAATGTTTTTTAGCGTAATATTATCTCCATAAGATAAAGGTACATCTGGACGTCCTTTTAAATCAAAAAATTGCTTCCATGCAAAAACAGCAAGACAAGTTTTTGCTTCTCCTTTTATATTCTCCACTCTGATATACTCATATTTTTGAGGCGTATCCGGTCTCATCTTAAGCCATAACAATCTTGAAGCACCATCAATTTTACAATTCCGCATAATCACGTTTCTGTTATGAATAGATTCGCTTCCGTTAGTTAATGCCGAATGACAAAATCCAAAATGGCAATCTTCAATAATAATATTAGAATTTGGACCATTGTTTGGATCCTGATCGGCATAAGGCCCTTTTCCGCCTTTTAATGCAATCGCATCATCGTTTACAGACATATAACAGCCTTTTATAAGCACATTAGAACAAATGTCAATATCAATGGCGTCAGTACTTGGGGCTTTAGCTTCGATGTGTGGAGAAAAAATATAAACATCTAATATTTTCACATTATTACATTTATAAAAATGATTGGTCCAAAAACCTGAATTAATCAATTTTACATCTTGAAATTGTACATTATTCGAATTCCAAACAAATACTAATCGTGGTCTTGAAACTTCAAGATTGGTACATTTTGGATTTTCTTTACGTCTTGCCCAAAAAGCTTCCCAATACTTAGAACCATTTCCGTTTATGGTTCCTTTGCCTGAAATAGAGAAACCATCAACTCCGTAGGCATTGACCAAAGCAGGAAAATAATCCAGATTTTGACCTTCCATTCGAGAAGGCATGATTGGATAATCAGAAATAGCGTCAGAACCTTTCAACGTAGCTCCTTCGGAAACATACAATCGGGTTTTGGGTTTAAAAAACAAAGCACCACTTAAGAAAACGCCTTTAGGAATTATGATTACGCCTCCCCCTTTTTTGGATGCTTTGTCAATAACTTTCTGTATGGCCACGGTTTGAACTTTTGTGCTGTCCATTTTTACGCCATAATTCGTAATCGTGTATTGTTTGCCTAAATTTTTTAATTCAATTTTGGTGTAATCTTTAAACCAATTTGGGATTACTGTTCCATCAGGAAAGGTGTCTTTACTGTAGTCCTGCGAAAATGTAACTTGCGAAAATCCGATGAGGCAAATTAACAATTTAAAAATATTTCTCATTATGTTCTTATTTATTTTATTTAATACTCTAAATGTGTGGTATTAGTTTCTTTTTACAGGAACTATTTCAATGGCTATTGAACCTACTTCAAGTCCTACTGCTTTTGCTTTTATCTCAATTTTACCAACATCTTGGGTTGCTTTAATAATGGCAATGGCTTTCCCTTTGTATGCGCTTCTTTCAGAAGATTGGTAAGATTCATGACTCATGATATTACCGTTATCAACTCCAATAATTTTGCCTGAATTGGTAATGGTAAATTTTATTAGGTTATCTGCATTTGCACATGGTACTCCGTTTTCATCCACAATAGTTGCCGTGATAAAAGAGACATCATCCCAATTGTTGGCAAGCGTTGGATTGCTTTTTGTAATTATAATTTTTGACGGTTTCCCGGCAGATGTAAATGTTTCTTGAGCTGCAATTTTACCATTATTTTTTCCAATGGCCTTTATGGTGCCTTCTTCAAAAGTGACATTCCATTCTCTTGGGGAATCATCTGCAGGTTTTTTTACTGATCCCAACGATTTTTCGTTAAGGAAAAGTTCTACTTCCTCGCAATTGCTGTACACCTGAACTTTTGCATTGTCGTAGGTATCAAAATCGTTTGGTGTCCAATCGGCAGTCCAATTTCCTGCTCCGGCATTCTCCGATTTTCTCACGATGTGTACCACTGGTTCATCAGACCACCAGCTGTCTCTTTGCAAGGATTGTTGTTTCCAATTTCCTGCCCTGTCAAATAAACCTTGGTTGTTTGTGGTTTCCGGCCAATCGGCTTCGCCTAAATAGTCATAACCGGTCCATAGAAATTGACCTGCCATATACGGTTTATCGCGTAAAGCAAGCCACTGACTAATGGCATGGGTGTTTTCGGTACCTATTACTTTCCAGCTTGGGTTTGCTTCATGGGCTACGATTAGTTCGTTTTCACGGTAATTTTGTCCTACAACATCCATTTGTTCTGCAAAACCACTTAAATATACTTTAGAATTTGCAGGTCTAAAAAGAGCCATGGTTACAGGTCTGGTGTTATCATATTCCTTTACAACGTCTTCCTGCATTTTATACTTTTTGTACCCTTCAGGATAACTTAGGTCGTCATGTATTTCATTTCCAACACTGTAAATAACAATCGAAGGATGGTTTCTATCTCTCAAAATCATGTCTCTCGTGTCTTGTTCCCACCAATCCGTGAAATATAAATTATAGCCTTTTTCACCATTATGCTTGGCAGAATTCCAGGTGTCAAATGTTTCATCCATTACTACAAATCCCATTTGGTCACACAAATCAAGAAACTCTGGAGCCACAGGATTGTGCGAAGTACGTATGGCATTTACACCCACTTCTTTTAATTTTTTGAATCGCTCTTTCCAAACGCCCAAAGGTACTGCCGCACCAACAGCTCCTCCATCGTGATGCAAACAAACTCCTTTTAATTTGAGATTTTTACCATTCAACCAAAAACCGGATTCGGCAATAAATTCTGCTTTTTTAATTCCAAATGGAATGGTTTGATTATCGATAAGGTTTTTTCCAGAATATAATTTGGTGGTTGCCGTGTATAAATTGGGTTCGTCAAGATTCCATAATTTTGGATTCGTGATTTCGATGTCTTGCGAAAATAAACCGGTCGTGTTCGCTGCAATGTTTTTTAGGCTTTCGGCAGTTTTTACTACTTTCCCTTTGGCGTCCACAATTTCGATTTGCAATTCGTAATCGCCTGCAATTCCTTTGTTGTCAATTTCAACCTTTAGATTCACAACTCCTCTAGTGTTTGTAGCCATTGGAGTGGTAATAAAGGTTCCCCAATTTTTGAAATGGGTTGGGTTTACCGAAACCAAACGAACGTGGCGATAAATACCGGCACCTGTATAATAACGAGAAGCCGGTTGAATCGAATTGTCGACTCTCACTGCGATAACGTTAGCCTTGTCAAAATTCAAATAAGGGGTTAGGTCATAAGCAAAACTAATATAACCATAAGGACGTTTGCCTAAATGTTTGCCGTTTATCCAAACATCACTATTTGCCATTACGCCATCAAATTCGATAGTGCATATTTTTTTGGCATCAGCCTTGTCGATTTTAAATGTTTTGCGGTACCAACCAATTCCGGTTGGTAAATATCCTCCGCCACGAGCCGATGGATAGGTTTTATCATAAGTTCCTTCAATGCTCCAGTCATGTGGCACATTTAGTTTTTTCCATTGGGCATCATCAAATGAAGGTTTTTCTGCATCAGGGACTTCCCCTTTTATAAATTGCCATCCATTATCAAAATTAGTGACTTTGCGCGCTTGCGAAAAACCATTTGTAGCCAAAGCCAAAAACAGCAATAACAGGCTAAATGGTAAATGTTTTGTTTTAAAATAGTTCATTTCTTTATTTCTAATCGGGTTATTTTCTTCATAATTATTTTTTCAACTTATCGTTTCAACCATTCCTTCGGCACATTTACAATGCAGATATTCATGGTACGATTGTCTTCGGAAATCATCGCAGATTGTATTTGAATTTTTGTTCCCTCCTTGTTAAAAGTGGGATGAATATGGTCAGCAGCTGTTTCTTTATGTCCTGTTGTGAGCATCATCATTTCGTTTGTTTTTCGGTCAATTAGATACAAACTTCTCGAAAAATCGTCTCCCACTGCCCATCTTCCGTCGGCTGAACCGTGAACGTGCCATAAACCGCTGCCGCTTTTGGTTTGCCCAGCAATAATCATCTGTCTTGTTCTTAGATTGACAATGGCTAGACCTGTAGGTTTTTCTCGTGTTCCAGTGGCTCCCCAATTACTTTCTTGTCCCGGATTGACAGGATTTCTTATCTCGCCGTTTGCGGCAACTTCCACAGGGGCATCTTTCTCAATATCAATTTTTCGATGTCCCATAATCGCTATCGCTACCTCATCTTTACCAATCACGGCTTCGTGCGTAACCCATTCAAAATCGGATTCAGAATACAAAGGTCGTAAACCTGTACCGTCTGCCATGACGGTCCAAGTACGCTGGGGCGACTTCCCTCCTGTTTCCCAGCAAAAAATAATTTCGTCTGGATTCCAGATATTCGATTGGATGTGCCCAATTTGAAAAGGAACTGAAATTACGTGTTTCGACTCGCCTGTTTTCAGATTCATACTGCCAATCCCACCCGGGCCAGCTCCCATATTTCTGGGTCCAAAACTTTTTTCGAGGATAACTCCAGCATCCAAATGTCTGGCAGCTTCTTCTTTTCCAACCCTGAAATAAACTTTTTCTTCATCGGCATCCAATGCCATATCTCCGGAAGCTCCCATTTCTGGACTCATAGTGCCGCAAACGCGTTCGTAAGCCGAAACGGGTTTCACTTTTCCAAGTTTACTATCCTCGAAAACCTTAGCAAGATTTACTTCCATAATTTGCATTTTGTCCTCTTGTCCTTTACGCATAAAGTACAGCTTCATAGACTTTTGCGCCATGCACAGCGTCCCTGAGTAACCGCCTTCGGTAACTTGAACCATTACGCCGGATTTTTCATTAACCGCCATAGCTTCTCCTTTAACTCTGTTTGATCTAAATATCAGCCATTCCCCATCGGATGTCCATTGTGGATGCGTGGGATAGGTTTTAGAATCTCCAGCCGATTTCGTCGTCAAGAAAATTAATTCTTGCCCCGTTACTGGGTCTTTCACTATCTTTTTTTCGGATGGAAAACGAGTGCCTATTTGACCTAAAGCAGTTGCCGTAACGAATAGTATAATGGTATTTAAAAAGATTTTAATTTTCATTTGAGTTGGTTGTTTTTGCCTTTTATTTTTAATTGAATGGAACTGTCGTTGATTTCGAATTGGCTGTCTTTCATTAACAAAATCAGTTCGGATCCAGCCAATAAAACTGGTCCATAGCCGTGAGCCGCGAATACATTTATTGGGCGATAGTAATAAAAAGCGGGGTCAAATCCCATTCCTGTTCCCACGCAAGTTCCTTCCACTTGCCCTTTTTCATCGACTTTGGAGGCTACAGCATTCCAAGCCAATAATACGGCTGGTGCATAAGTCATTTTATCTACATAACCACGATTAATGGCTCTGGCAATTGAATAGGTGTAAATAGCTGTTGCCGAAGTTTCCAGATAAGTGTCGTTTCTATCCAATAATTGGTGCCAAAAACCGGTTCCATCTTGGTATTTTGCCAATCCTTTGATGTGTGCCTGTAATTGCGCCAAAACCCCTGCGTATCCTGGGTGGTCTTTAGGCAAAACTTCCAATAATTCGACCATGGTCATTACTGCCCAACCATTGGCTCTAGCCCAATGAAACTGTGGATGGTCTTCCATGGATTGCACCCAACCGTGCATGTAAATTCCTTTTTCTTTATTGAACATTCTCCCCGAAAACTGCTTGACTTGTTTTACGGCGTCATCAAAATATTTTACATTGCCAGTATATTTACCCATTTGGGCAAGTGCCGGTACGCTCATGAACATGTCGTCCAACCAAATCGTGTTGTCTTGAGGTCTGTTTCTGGCCAAAGTTCCGTCTTGCAACCTGAATTGTTTGTTGCTGATAAAGTCAATATAATTGTTGATCAACGGATCGGCATTTGCTTTTAGTCCATCTTGTTTTGCTTTTATAAAAGCGGCACAAAGCGCTCCTGCAAAATCCAATGCTTCAGGATGCAGGGTTTTGAGCATGTCTTTGTCTTTGATGTTTTTCTCTTGGTAGTTTTCGGCGATATCGGCGATTAATTGTATTCTTTTGTTGGTGTAGTCGGCAAAATATTTTTCGCCAGTAGCCTTACTTGCCAAAAGCATTCCCGCATAAGTAACTCCCCATTCGTAGCTTGTCAATCGAAACGACCCTGGCTCAAACATGATGTCTTCATTGCCTTTTTTATAATTCGTGATTTCGGCTTTTGTGTTCGCATTTATAATTTTAGAAGCCGAATTTTTATCTAAAAAGTTATAGACTCTATCCAAAACCATTTTTATGCTCTCTTTTTGTGGAACTATATATGGCGTTGGGTAATCTGGTTTCATTAAATGCAATGGCGTGGTGGCATCATTGGTTTGAGCAATACTCGGAGATAGGCTGCCCAAAAAAAGCAAGGCTACAACTGGGATGTGGTAATGTTTCATGGCGTTATAATTTAAAAATTTGTGGTTTTTGGTTTGTTTTATTTTTTTACAACAACAGTAATTTCTGCAGCCAGTTGTTTTGCCAAATTGGTTACGTAGTCGGTGAAATAATTGGCATCCTTGAATTTTTTGTCGGCACTCAATTCCCATGCAGCTACTGCGTAATAACTGATTGGTTTATTATTCTCTATTTTAAATTTCGCCAAAAAGGAATCCGTTAATTGTCCTTTTTCAGGCGCTTCCATATAACCGTTGTACCCTTTTTTAGGAACAATGATTGCAGTTCCCATAATCCATTCGCGGTTATAGCCCAGATTATCGTGTTGAACAAGACAAACCCAATCTCCAACCTCAATAACTTTTAATCCTTTTTGATTGTTGATGTTCGAAAGAGCCACCAAAAATGTTTCCTTTCCAAAAATTCCATCAATGCTTACGGTATTTTTATAGGCATACATTCCTGGCCAAATCGAAGTAGTTTCATTTACTTGATAGTTGTTACCAGATGCTTTCCAATTGGAATATTTGTAATTCAAAACTGAGTTTTCAGAGCCTTCATTAACAATTTTGAAAGTTGTTTTTTCGATATTATTCAAAGTATCGGTTCCAAGAATTCCAAGTCGCGTAATTTCCTTGTCAACAAGTAAAGCGTAACCACCTAATCCTACTGAACTCCCCACCGGAAAAACATCTCTTCCCCAATCGTGCATTACGTGATAATTGTCTTCGACTGCTCCTGCGCTATTAATCCCAACATTTTCGGGTGTAATCGCGGGTATTTTTTTTCCGAAAACATCTTTGGAATTTCGTCCATCCAAATAATGCCTGAAACCTACTTTGTCATTTTCCCATGAAGGTCCGTCGGTTTGGTATTTCTGGAAACCTAGTTTTTTATAGACTTGATGTGAATTTACTGATTCGGCTGTTGCGGGTTGTAACGGTATATTTTCCGCCTCTCTTTTTCCGAATCGCACACTGGTTCTAACAGGGAATTTAGGAGTTTCCATAACCCATTTTAGCTGGATGGTTTTCTTTTCTTTGGCAGCGAAATGCGTAATTAAAAATAGTTCATCCCATTTGCCGTCTCCATCCAAATCATTGACTTGCGAAGGAATGGTATCCGTTTTGCAAATTAAAAGGGGAAAATTTTTGGTATTATTTTTATCGATACCACTTCTTTTTATTGTTACCGCCTTGTCGGATAATTCTATAGTTGAATTGTTGGACAAAGTGATTGTTGAAATTGTCCTTTTCTGTTGCGCTTTGCATCCCGTAAAAGCCATAATTGCTAGCACTACAGGCAAGTATATTGTTAATTTAGGTTTCATTTTTTATTTTAATTGTTGTTTTATTTTACTGCTACATCCCAAACTTTCGACATTCTGGATTTTCCTTTTGGTCCTTCAATGTTCAAAACGACGATGTATTTTCCAGATTCTTTGTATTGATGCATCGGATTTTGTTCCAAAGAAGTCGTGCCGTCACCAAAATCCCATTTCCAAGATTTAATTTCCCCTTCCGATTGATCGATAAAGGCCACCATTCTTCGTTTCATGTCCACCGTGTTGAACTTCCATTGGGCAGCGATTTCTTTTTTGAATTCGGCTTCCAAAGGCATTAGTTTGAATGGCAAACTATAATTCGCATTGCCATACATCGTGTGCTCTTTTGATAGATTCCAAAATCCGTTATTAGCTTCTTTATTGACATCGTCATAGTCGATAATCGCCCAGCAAAGTCCTATGTTTTTATTCTCAGTCAAAATGGATTCAACGGCTCTCGCGGGATCATTGCCGGCGTAATCAAAAGGAGTTATCCAAAATTCCAACGTTAGTTTTCCAGATTCTCCGGGTTTAAAATTATATTGGGTAGCGGCATTAGCATAAGGCAATTCCTTAATCCATGGCTGACTTCCCCATACTAAAGCCCAATCTTTTCCTTCGGCAGGCGTGAAAATATGGTAGTTTTGCGCGTGAACACCGTGGTATGAAAAATAAGCGTCCATCGTATTAGTCAATGATTTATTGGGATGGAAACGATCAATAAATGGGCCACCGGATTGATCACCATCGACAGTGACTTCAAATATATCGTTGTGCAAACCCGTTAAGGAAAAATCCCAATAATCATCGTAGCCTTCGTATAAAAAATACAACCGATTCAAACCTTTTACCCAAGCTACTTTAACACTGACATCCAAATTTTTTGGATTCGCTTTCGTCTGTTTTCCACTGTCATCCCATAATTGATCCATTCCCACGGTGTAACTTTTTGGAACCATCTTCCAATCGTCTGGATTTCCGTCAATAGTTGGTATTTTATTGGCTGGAAACTGGAAAATTTCGAAAGTTCTGGTGTCTTGAGACCTAGCCTGAACAGCAGAAAACATAACCATTATTAAAAATAAAATTCTTTTTTTATCTACTTTCATTTAGCCTCTTTTAATTTTTTTATCATTATCGGGCAAATTAGACCAACTGCAATATTCTAAATCATAGGAAGAAGTTTGAAAATCGGGACATTGCTTCGACACCGCTTTCACTACCGGAAATTTGTAAACGCCACACGAGCTCACCTTTGAAGCCGTTTCGGACCCCAATATAAATCCTTGAGGGAATTTTTTGAAAGCCTTTTTATATAAATGTATTCGATAATATAATCCAGGAATATTCCTCAAAACTCCAAATCTGGATTCCATTGTGGCTTTTACCTGATCCATTCCCACGGTTACCGGTCGGGTTGGGGTGGCAGCCGTTTGCTTGTCTATTTCTTTGTCGCAAGAGCCGTAAATCGTCCAATCGCGCAGAACGCTAACAGTTTGCCATTTTGCATCATTAAAATGATTTTCGAAATCCTTTTCGCTACTGAATTTAAAGAACTTCCATTCATTGTTTAGTTTAATCGTAGTTCTTTCTTGGGCATAAATGCAAACAAATGCAAAAAGTAGAATTTGGACAAAAAATACAGTTTTTTTTAAATTCATTGTGAGTTATTGATTAACTTGTAGAGGAACAAAGAAAATATTTAATCAGCATGAAAAACTTCATTTAATGAAGTTGTCACAGGAGAGTTATCTGGATTGGTTTCCATAATATCGGCCATATAATCCCACCATTTTTTTACAATGGGATGATTAGGCAAATAATTTTCATCAAAATCAGCACTTATTTTTTGAACAGCAAAAAGAGTCAGCGTTTCTTCATCCAGAAAGATGCTATAATCCTGTATTCCGGAGTCCGAAAGTAAGGTTTGCAATTCAGGCCAAATGGCATCGTGTCTTTTTTTGTATTCTATTTCGAAACCTGATTTTAATTTCATTTTAAAAGCATTTCTAAGGCTGCTGTTTCTCATATTTTTAGTGTTTAAGGGTAATCTTAACGGGTTGATCTCGCTTACAAACAATTTCTCCATTGATGTATTCCAATTCGGCTACTTGAATGGAGCTTCTTCTGGTTTCGTAATTGTCGATTCCTTTGTTTTGAGGTGTTCGCCCGGGATGTGTAAAATAAAAAACATAGGCTTTATCGCCATTTACAACTACATCAGGATGCCCACCAATTACTTTGTCGTCGTCGCCCGTTCCAGGTACTTGCAAAATGTTTTTTTCTTGGCGATTCCAGTTGATAAAATCATCCGAAGAGTAGATTCCTAATCCTTTCCAGGCATCATTAACCATCCAATTCTTCCCTTTCCAACTAAAAACTTTAGGGCCTTCGCCTCTGTCTTTTACCACTTTTTTTCCGCTGTCTATCCAATGATACAAGTCTTTGCTATCTGCATAATAAATCGACTTTCCGTCATTTTCATTATTGTAATACATACGCCAGTTCCCGTCAGGCAATTGAAATACAGAAGCATCTATACAACGATCGGAAGCCAATGTCAGTTTGGATTTAAAGTTCCAATCCGTCAAATTTTTACTCGTTAAATGGATGATGTAACGCGGATGGTACCAATCTTCAAAAATACCGGGAACAATGGTCAGATACATGTGGTATTTTCCTTTGTGCTTAATTACATCTGGAGCCCAATATGTAACGTCTTTAAGAGAATAATTGATATTGCAATTGGTTTTGTATTTCCAGTGGGCACCGTCTTTTGATTCGGCAATGCCAATGGGAGTTCCATGCACCCAACTTACGCCATTTCCACCATTATTGGCCCTGCGATTAGTGTAAAACATAAACCATTTTTTTTCTTTTTTATTCCAAATGATAGTGGGATCTGCAGCTCCATCAAAAATTGAATCGCGATACAAGGGTTTATCGGCAATCGTGCTCGTTTCTTCTTTAGGATGATTTTGCGCCAAAAGAGGCAAAAAAAATATACTGAGTACTATAGTAAATAGTAATTTATGCTTCTTGTTTATTTTTTTCATATTTTAAATTTAAACTTTTTATCCTCGTTTATGTCTGGAAACCAGACGTTTTCGGCCTATTTTTTCTTGCTTATTTAACTGAAAACAAAATAGTAAAACCATTAAAAATGGCATTTCAAAAAAAGTGCAAATAGCATTCATATATTTCTATGTCCTTTAAATAAATTAAAAACTCATATCTGTTTTTTCAACCCAATCATCGGTGCGGAAAGGAGAAGCCGGCAAATTCTCTGTGTTGAATAAATTGGCTTCTGGCACGGCTTTCCATGCAAAATGAACGGCTATTGGGTTTTTTACTTTTGAAGAAGAAACAATCACAGTGCTCCCTTTTATTAACGCTTCGGCTGGATAAAAAACATGATCTTCCCCAGCAATTTCAAATTCTTTTAGTTGATTTCCCTTTTTTGTAAGTCCCGAATTAGCGTAATCAAAATAGATTTGAATGCGTTGTCTATTTATTTTCATGTGATTATAAATTGGACCTGAATATACTAAATTAGGTTCGTTATACGTTTTTGCACGCGCAATAAGGCCGAGGCGTTTCCCCACCGTTTGTTTGTCTATTGGATGAATATTTTTTGCATCACCGATATCGGTGGTTACAACCATTCCCGAATTAGTTACGGTTTTCAAGGCCATAAGTTGCGCTTCTCGTATTGCTGGGTTCTGGCTGTTATGCGGTGCGATCTGAACATAATAAAAAGGAAAATCACCTTGTTTCCAATCCTCTCTCCAGTTTTTAACCATTGCGGGAAATAGGCTTCGGTACTGATACGCTTTATCGGCATTACTTTCACCTTGATACCAAATTACTCCCTTAATCGTATAGTTTATCAATGGATGTAGCATGGCATTGTAAAGAACATACGAGGTTTTGTTTTCCTCTTTTTTAGGTTTTTTTAATTCCGTCTTAGATACATCGTTGTTGTTGGTGATTCTTTCATTTCTCAAATTCAAATAATAGTTTTCCAGTTTTTCTTGGTATAATTTTTCGTTTTTCGCATCGGTTTCCAGAATGGATAAAAAATCTGGATTTTCTTCTAAAACTTTTTGCGAAGTCCAGGCTTCGGCTTTTGTTCCTCCCCAAGAAGAAGAAATCAAACCTATCGGGATTTTTAAATTTTGGTGCAAATCCCTTCCAAAAAAATACGCCACAGCCGAAAAAGTATTCACAGTATTTGGCGAACATGCCGCCCAACTACCCTTAACGTCATCCAGCGATTTTTGAGCAGCTTTAGTCAAAACGGTGAATATTCTAATATTGGGGAAATTGGCGTTTTTAATTTCTTCTTCATAATCTTTAACACCCGTTTTCCATGTTTTTTCTTCTTTTCCCACCGGAAAATACATATTGGACTGACCCGAACAAACCCAAACTTCGCCAATGAGGATATTATGAAGTGTAATTTTATTTTTGCCTTCTAGAATTATAGAATAGGCTTTTTCGCTGCCTTTTGGCGTTTTGGCAATCACATTCCAATTACCCTCTTTATCAGCAGTTGTTTCTACAGAAGTATTTTGCCATCCCAACTGTATATTTATTTTTTCGTTAGGCGAAGCCCACCCCCATAAATTTATGGATGAATTTCGTTGTAAGACCATATTATCACTAACCAAAGCGGGTAATTTAATTTGTGCTGTTAATGAAATTTGAGCCCACAAAACAAGAGAAACCAGCAGTATCTTTTTAAAGCAAACCATTCGTATCATTAATTAGATTAATATCTGCTGAAAGATAATGGAGTTAAACAATAAGAGTATCCTGTGCTTCCCTGTAAATAAAAAAGTGCTATCGTATAGAACGACAGCACTTCAGTTTTATCTAAAAATTATTTAGGATCAATTATACCCTGGATTTTGTTCATACAAACCTGTCTTTACAGTCATTTGGTTTGCAGGTACAGGATAAATAACATAGTTTGCTTGCATTGTATTCATTCGTTTTACTATATCTTCACCTGGAATCCAAGCATTCATCACATCAATTACTTTTCCGGTACGTACTAGATCATACCATCTTTTACTTTCACCGGCAAATTCCAGTCTTTTTTCCTCCAGAAGTTTATCAATGTTTACCCCTGAAATGTCTGCTAATCCAGCTCTTTTCCGAACTAAATTTACAGCATTGTCTACATCTTGTTGAGAGCCAACACCTCCCATTAGTATTGCTTCGGCTTTCATCATTAAAATATCAGTGTATCTTATTACAGGATAGTTTAAACTCCAGTCAAAACGATCTTGACCTGCATAACTAAGATTTAAGTATTTCACAAAAGAAGGAGCAGAGATAACATTGTTGTTTTCATCTGTATATTTTAGTAAAATACTAAAATCGTCTCTAATATCAGCATTTGTATAGGTATTAAGTAAATTTGTCGAAACATTTTTTCTGTCTTCTCCATTTGGAAAACCTACTTTCTTTGCTCTTAAATATCCTTCGGTAACTGAAATTGAAGGGTAACTTCCTCCTACACCTGTTCCTCCTGAAGAATATTGAATATCAAAAATCATTTCCATATTATTTTCGTTATTATAAGCGAAAATAGAAGCGTAATTACTGACTAAACCAAATGGCCCATTCGTTATTATGTCATTCATTAAGCTTAGAGCAAGTGCATATTCTCCAGTATTCATCCCTGGCCCTTCAATACCATAAGTTGGACCTGAACGAGTAAGATATACCTCTGCAAGTAAGGCCTTGGCTGCCCACGAAGTTGCTTTTCCTTTTTGACTCACAGCATAAGTTGTCGGAAGTGAAGCTATAGCACTTTCTAAGTCATTCAGAATAAAATCGTAAACTACGCTAACAGAACTTCTACCAATGTTAAGCGTTTCGGTTGGTGTATAAACTTTATCCATCAAAGGTACTTTTCCATACAAACGTACTAAATCAAAATAGAAAAAAGCTCTTAAAAATCTAGCTTCCCCTTCCATGCGAGTACGAACAGTAACATCTGGTACGGCAGTCTCACTTAATTTCTCCAGAACAGTATTTGCTCTAAGAATACCCGCATAATTTGTATTCCAAACCGTATTTACATAGCTATTTGTAGTTAGTGTAGGTTGAAAATTATTAACAGGCTCGTAATCTCTTACTCCAGAATCAGTTACAGCATACATATTATCTGATCTTACCTCTGAGAGATAAAATTGATTGTCTGGATAGAACCGAAGTGAACTGTAAATCCCATTGACGGCACTTTCAAATTCTCCTGTGTTCGAATAAAAGTTATTGCTTCCCAGTTCTGATATTGGAGTTTGATCCAATTCACTTGAACAAGAAATAAGTGTAATGGCAATTAAAGCGGCTATAAATATATTTTTCATTGTTTTTTATGTTTGTGATTAGCTTAAAAAGTAAAGTTAAGACCCGTAATAATTGATTTTGAGAGCGGGAATCCTCCGTAATCATCTCCATCATTATTTACAGCCTCCGGATTAAATCCTCCTGTGTACTTATCGCCACCAATCCAATTTTCTAAAGTTACATAAAGTCTTAATCCTTTAAATACTTTATTACCAAGTTGAGCTCCTAAATCATATCCAAAGGTGATGTTCCGTATTCTCCAATAATCAGAGGAATAAAGCCAATCTGTATTTTTAATTCTTCCAAAGCTTGAATTCGCTTTACCTTTTGATCCGGCTCCTGGATCTTCTGCTGAAATCCATCGCTCTCGATGTGAACCCAATACATTTTCATTAAAACCCATCCCTGTTCTGTCTATTGCCCTACCAAAAGTAGAATAGATTAAACCACCTGTTTGTCCTTGAAGTAATATAGATAAGTCAAAGCCTTTGTATTTAAGAGTATTAGTAACGCCCCAAAGATAATCTGGATTCGGGTGCCCAGAAAGTACCCTGTCATTTTGACTAATAACCCCATCACCATTAGCATCAACGTACTTTGGATCCCCAACAGTCTGATTACTTCCTAATAAAGCAACGTTATTAGCAATGTCTTCTTGAGTTAAAATTCCCTCTTGTTGAACTAAAAAAAGACTGTACATTGGTTGCCCAACCATAAGAATGTTATGAGGAATATCAAAAGCTCCTCCACCAAATATTGGAGAATTGTTTGGTCCTAATTTTTTAATTACATTAGAATTATGACTTAAATTAAAATTGGTTGTCCATTGAAATGAACCTGTAATATTTTTTGTGCTAAGTTCTAATTCCCAACCTCTATTTTCTACTTCACCTATATTAGTAGTTGCGGAACCAAAACCAGAGGCAGAAGGAACTGGAACATTCAACAACAAGTCACTATTGGTTTTTATATAATAATCTAAGGAAGCAAATATTCTATTATTGAAAAGACCTAAATCTACCCCAAAATTATACGTTTCAGCCGTTTCCCAACTTAAATCCGGATTGGTTGAATTTAAAGGAACTTGTCCAGTTGCACGATTTCCTCCTAATGAATAATTAGAGAATCCGACTCTCGAAATACTAGCATAATCTCCTAAACCGTTATTTCCGGTCAATCCCCAGCTTCCTCTTAATTTTAAATCACTAATTGAACTAACCTTGGTCATGAACTTTTCGTTAGCAATATTCCAACCCATAGAAGCCGATGGAAAAATTCCCCATTTTGTGTTAGTACCAAAATTAGAAGAACCATCACGTCTTATAGTGGCTGTTGCTAAGAAACGATCATCAAAATTATACTGAACTCTACCAAAATAGGAAAGTAAAACCCTCTTAGTTTCTGTAGTAAGAGTACTACTCGCATTGATGTTATTTGCTGCATTTAAAGTAGAGATGTAGTCCGTACCAAATCCTTGAGCACCGGTAATTCTTTGATAATCAAATTTGAAAGAGCTATAAGAAGCTCCTCCTAATATATTAAAAGTATGTTTTTCATTAATTGTTTTATCATACGATATTGTATTCTCATTGACAAAATTTTGTTTCCGATAAGAAGTATATTGAGCAGATGCCAATCTGGTTGCACTAACAAAAGAAGGACTAAAGAATTTATATGAATTATCTACATTATCTAAATTCAAGGTTGTCTTAATTGTAAGTCCTGGAATTATTTTATAGTTAGCGAATAAATTAGTTAAGTTTCTAAATATTTTAGTATCACCAATAGTATTTTCAACATATCTAACTGGGCTTGGCCTACTTGTCCCCCATGCATATGCAGTGTTTTGATTAGTGTTATAATCTAGTCCGTTTTCTGATATAGGAGCTGATGTAACCGAAGAATGTAATTGTTGATCCTTCCCTTCTACACCAGGATCACTACTAATTGAATAAGATGGCGAAATATTCACACCAAAAGAAAGTTTGTCACTTAAATTAACTGATATATTTGCTCTTGCAGAATATCTTTTGTAGCCAATTCCTATAGCAACACCTTCTTGATCCAAATGGTCTGCTGAAACATAATATTTCACAGCCTCTGTACCGCCACGCGCAGATAGTTGATAGTTCTTTACAACACCAGTTCTGAATAATTGATCTTGCCAGTCTATAAAGTCAAGTCCAGGATGTCCAGGCATAGCCCATCGATCATCTTTTATTAAATTAGCATTAAAACTTCCAAGAATTGCTCTTCTGACAGCGCTAGTCTGATCAGCAGTTCTTCCAGTGGCGGAATGTACCCAATTGTAATCAATCATCTCTGTAGCTCTGTCAATCCATTCTTGAGAACTTAAAATATCTAATTTTTTGACCGTTTTAGTTACCCCAAAGTAAGTATTAAAGTTGATAATCGGAGCTCCACTACTTCCCGATTTTGTAGTTATTACAACAACTCCATTAGAAGCACGTGAACCGTAAATTGCAGCAGCAGCAGCATCCTTAAGAACTTGGATGGATTGAATATCATTAGGACTTATATTGTCCAATGGATTTCCTGATCCAAAACTTCCACTATTATTTTGGCTTGATGTTTCCAATGGAAATCCATCTACCACGTATAAGGGTTGATTGTTTGCAGAAATTGATCCCGATCCTCTAATTTGAACCGAAAGTCCTTTTCCAGGAACCCCACTCGTTTGAACTACTCTAACTCCTGCCATTTGACCAACCATCGCCTGATCAATTTGGGCTACGGGACGCTGTCCAAGTAAATCTGTTTTCATACTTGCGATAGAGGTAGTAACATTCTTTTTTTTCTGTGTACCATATCCAACAACTACAACTTCATCTAGAAGACCACTTTCCTCTTTTAGCATGATATTATAAACGTTCGATTGACCAATCGTCTTCTCTTCAGTTTTAGATCCTGTATAAGTATAAATTAGTATGTCTCCTGAAGAAGCATTGATAGAATATGTTCCATCAAAACCAGTACTTGTACCCATCTGACTTCCTTTAATGACAACATTTGCTCCAGGAATAGGCAAGCCTGAAGGATCAGTAACCACACCTCTGACTGTTTTTTCCTGCGCATAACCTGCCGTATGCATCAAGGTAAATAGTGCTATAACATACAGAAGAATAATTTTATTTTTCATATTAGATTAAATTTAATTAATTATAAACGAAATTATTTATAAATAATAAAAGTACTATCCTGCTCTCTCCTGTAATAATTCATTTTAAATATCATTTTGAATAAAAAAAATCTCAATTAATCCTAAATTATTGTTTTTCAATAGACTGTTAAATCAATACAAAATAAAGACTCCATAATTTGATTACTTTTTTATTTTTTAATGTTCAATAAATATTTTTTAGGAGCTATAGGTAAAAATAATTTATTTGGGAATAATATATTGACTCAAAAAATGTACTTATATTAAGACTGATTTTCTGAAAAAAGTTTGCTTTTAATAAAGAAATTGACGGCTTGTTTTATTGGATCCAAAGTCATCCTCTAGCCAGAAAGTATAAAAAAAGCGCTATAGTGAAAACTATAGCGCTGGTATAAAATTAAAGACAAAACCTTGCGACTATGACGCTAATAACCAGGATTTTGCATTTCTTGTTTTTGAATGGTCGACAATGGCGCTCCACTTGCATATACTGCATCTAGGAAAGTTTGAGGAATAGGACGCAGATTATGAAAATCTTGAACATTTGGAGCGGCTTCAATATTATAAGCCTTCGCTCTAGCGACCAAGGTTTTAGTTCTACTTAAGTCCTCCCAACGATGAAACTCTCCACAAAGTTCCCTAGTGCGCTCATTCAATATCAGACACAGCATTCGGTCATAATCACTGGAGTATCCTAGTTTTGTAATTACAGCCTGATCCGCTGCAGGCAAGGTACTAATGTTGGAAATGGTTAAGTTAGTTGCTGCGGTGGTATTTGAAATATTATTAGATTCATAATACGAGTTCTCCTTGATAAAAGAGATAGGAATTCCAGCTTGTGCAGTAGCGGTCCATGCAGCTGAACCATCAGTATAAGCAGCACGATCTTCTCCAGATTTGTAATTAGCACGGGTGCGAACTGTATTGATATAAGATAGAGCATCAGCAAAAGTAGTGGTTCCTAATTTAGCCAATCGCACTTTTGCTTCAGCGACCATCAAATAGGTCTCTGCCGAACGCGCTAATATTATATCACGAGATCCTTTAATACTAGATAAATCTATCCTATTTCCATCCATATATTTACTCAAAGATGGAAATCTTACATCTGCCATTAAACCCACTTTGTCTGCTGCATAAGCTACATATACGCTTGGAATTGTTTTTCCAGTTTTTGAATAGATTATAGCATCTGTATTTTTAGTTTTTGCAAAACGAGTGTCTGTAGCCCTGTTGATAACGTACATAATCCCTAAATCACCATTTACATAATACGCTCCTGATTTATTGTTGACGATGCTCTTTGTTTGAAAACTTTTCCAAAAACGAGAATCGTTAACTTGATCAAATACATCATAAACAAAATAAGTAGGTGCCAAACGGCTAAAGGGTCTTCCTCCTGCCAGGTTGCGCTTCATTTGAGGTAACTGGTCATAAGTAGAAAGAAAATAAAGATGTTGTTGATTGCCTCCCGATGTCAGCTGGCTGGCATTAAACTGAGCCGATAATATCAATTCTGACAGTTTTTCATTTGCACCATCCGGAGCGGTATAATTCCATAAATCTCCATAGTTTGTGGCCAATGGATGACGAGAAATAACTTCGTCTGACAAGGTTACTATTTGTTGTAAATCAGCTGCTTTCGTAGCCGAGTTCCAAGTGTCATTAATTTCGCTAGCACGAGTTAAATAGGCCTTTGCTAAATAATGGGCAGCAGCATCTTTAGAAATTTTAGCAGAGGATCCAGTATTGTTTAATAAGCTATAAGCTTGTGTGAAATCAGCTATTACTTGCAGCAAGACTTCTTGTGAAGTCGCTCTGGTAAATTCTAGCTCTACCGTTGTACTAACATTTAATTTTAATGGTACGCCACCATATTGTCTTACGAGTTTTAAATAGTTATAGGCTCTCAAAAAGTATCCCTCGCCTAAGGCTATTTTTTTGATCGCATCGTTAGTGGAAATAATTGCTGTAGCAGACTCAATTAATTGATTCGCATTCCCTATTCCTACGTACAAATTGTCCCAATTGGTGTTAGCCGCAACAGTGTTAGCATTAGATACGGTTACAAAGGATTTAAAACCAGAGGAATATGAATTCCAGATATGATTTGATGGATCTCCTCCAGCATGAAACTCATCTGTTCCTGATTCTGTCGCTGTAAGGGGTATTTCTCTATTCATATCTAAGGCAAATACTTGGTAGTAGGTTCCAACTACCAACGCTTGAATTCCATCTTCAGTTTTATAATAGTCTTTGCTATAGGCTGTGGTCAACTCTTCGTCTAGGAAATCTTGGCTACAAGAGGTACTAAGACTAAAAGTAGCTACTAGCATCAAATTAATATATAGTTTTTGATAATTTTTCATAATTTATTTTTTATTAAAGTTTAATTTTAGAATTGTACATTTAATCCTAAAGTAAACCCTCTGTTAGAAGCCGTTGTTTGTGTATCAAGATCAGTCCATTTAACTTTAGAAAAAATCATACCTGGATTAGTTGCTTGAATATAAAATCTCATTTTAGAGACTCCAATTTGCTGCGCTAATTCTTCTGAGAAGTTGTACCCTAGAGAGACGTTTCGTATTTTTAAGAACGAACCACTACGGTATCCCAAAACAGGAAAATAGGGATCGCCAGTACCTGCTGAAAAGATTGGTTTTTGATATTCTGAATTGGTATTATTATCAGTATAATAGTTTATCGCTCTTTGGCTGCCTTTTGCACCTTCGTTTTCTCCGAAAGTGTTGTAGGTGTATCCCATACGACCATATACAAAAAAGGATAATTCGATATTCTTATAATTAAAAGTATTCGTTAATCCTGTTATAAATTTTGGATCAGCAGTACCTATAATCACACGGTCGTTGTTCGCATCAATCTTGTAGTCGCCATTTTGATCTACCGGTCTGGCATTTCCAAATGAAAAAATAGGAGTCGCTGAAAACGCATTGAATTTGGCCATTTCTGCAGCATCTTCTGGTTTCCAAATTCCGTTTGATGCAAAACCGTAAATCACATTTTGCGATTGTCCAATAAATAAGTTGTTGTTAATATCATCAAATTTACCATTTTGTAATTCTACAATGCGATTTTGTTGCCATGAGGCACTTAAACTAGAACTCCATTCAAAATCCTTTGTTTGTACATTTACAGTATTCAAAGTAAGTTCTACTCCCTCTCCTTCTGTTGCTCCTACATTTTCAAAAGTGTTAATAAAGCCGGTAACTGTAGGGATGCTCCTTTGTAACAATAAATCAGTGGTTTTACTAGTATAATATTCTAAAGCACCAGATATTCTGCTGTTAAACATGGCGAAATCGATACCATAGTTGTACTGTGTCGTTTTTTCCCAACTTAAAGCTGTATTACCTAACGTTGCATTGTTTACTAATCCTGACCCCGTTGGGTAAACTATTCCTGCTAATGGGGGTTGAGTTGCGTAAGCACCTACAGCGGCATTTCCAGTAATACCGAAACCTGCTCTTAGTTTTAATTGGTCAAGCCAAGATACATTTTGCAAAAATTCCTCTTTGTCCAAACGCCATGCTATGGAAGTACTCGGAAAAAAGGCCCATTTGTTTCCAGGTGCCAGCTGCGAAGCTGCATCATATCGACCCGATACCGTAAGTAAATATTTGTCGGCATATCCATAGTTTACTCTACCCATGTAGGATAATAAACCCGTTTCTGTTATATTTGAAGAATAGCTGTTAAGTACTACATTTGAAGGAGTTAAAGCATTCCATTTGTTTTTAACGTTTTTAATGTCATTGGCTGACATGGCACTTTCTTCATTCGAGTATTCCGTTTGACTCTGCAATAATGTCAAACCAAAATTATGTTTTCCCAACGTTTTATTGTAAAAAAGTAAATGATCTAAAGTATAAGATATAGTTTGGTTTTTTGCTAATGAAGCAAAACTTGTACCCGAACGAATGGAAGATTTTCCATTTAAAAATACCCCATTACGGTACGAAGTAATATCTGGACCAAAATTAACACGGTATTTTAAACCCTCAAGTACTGGCGAAAATGATCCAAAATCTATCTGAGCATGAAAACTACCAAAAGCACGTAATGTGATTCGTTGATCTTGAGAATATTTCTCTTCGTCTACTACCGTTCTTATGGTAGAATCGCCTCCTGGGTTATCAATTCGTACTCCATTGCTATCATAAGGAACTGTGTACGGAAGATTAGCACGCGCTGTTTGATAAATACCGCCAGAACTTGATACTGCAGATCTACCCACGTTAGATTGTCCGTATTCATTTATAGCATAGCTTGTATTAAGACTCGCGCCCATAGAGAACCATTTCGTGGGCGTAATATCTACATTGGCAATACCAGTATAACGTTTGTAGCTTTGGCCCTTTAATGTTCCTGTATTGTCCATATATCCA
Source organism: Flavobacterium cryophilum (assembly GCF_048286555.1). Taxonomy (NCBI): domain Bacteria; kingdom Pseudomonadati; phylum Bacteroidota; class Flavobacteriia; order Flavobacteriales; family Flavobacteriaceae; genus Flavobacterium; species Flavobacterium cryophilum. The sequence goes on from NZ_JBLVPZ010000012.1 coordinate 65,028, forward strand.
AAAGAACCATACCCTCTTAATTTATCAGTACCCCCACTAACACTTAGGGTGTGTTGTTGGGTAATCCCAGTACGGCTAACGAACTTAGTCCAATCGGTGGTGTTCACTTTAGAACCATCCCAAGCTGTTGTTAAGTTTCCGTTAGCATCTGTATATCCTTTTTGGATGTTTGCCCAAGCTGCTGGATCGGCCGATTCCAAGAAAATTAATTTATCATTCGCAATATTTGGTGCATCTCCTTTTGGAAATGCGGATGGATTTGAGTAATACCTCCCCCAACGACGAAAGTCAAGATATTCTGCTGAATTCATCAATCTAGCATTTTCATGTATAGTTTCTGTGGTAACAGCAGTGTCATAACTTAAAGTGAATTTTCCGTTCTTACCTTTTTTAGTGGTTACAATAATAACTCCATTGGCACCACGAGAGCCATAAATAGCAGTAGCCGAAGCGTCTTTTAACACATCAATTGACTCAATATCATTAGGGTTTAAAAAATCGATACCTCCTGAATTTAAAGGAATTCCATCCACTACATAAAGTGGTGAATTCGAAGCAGAAATAGAACGCACGCCACGAATATTTATGTTTCCTACCGTACCAGGGCGCTCGTTAGAAGAAATATCTACCCCAGCGGCTTTTCCTTGCATAGCCTGCACTGCATTTTGCACAGGCCTGGAAGCAATTTCTTCGGCACCAACACTTACAATAGATCCGGTAAGATCACTTTTTTTCTTAGTTCCGTATCCAACGACTACAACTTCATCTAATGATGCGCTTTCAGATTCTAAAGAGACATTATAAGAACTTGCAGTGCCTATTTTTTGTTCTTTTGTTTTAAAACCTATATAAGTAAAAACTAATGTAGCGCCATCTGGAACTGAAATAGCGTATTTGCCATCAAGGTCGCTACTAACTCCTTTTTGGGTTCCTTTTATGAGGACGTTTACTCCTGGTACAGGAATGTTTGAGGCGTCGCTTATTACCCCCGTGACTGCTTTTTCTTGTGCATAGACCGATGAATACATTAAAGTAAACAGGGTCACAATAAACAAAAAGGAAAATTTGTTTTTCATATTTTAGTTTTTAATTTAGTTAATAGTATAAATTTTAAGGGTATACATCTTCAAAATAATTCAAGTTTTAAAATCATTTTATCCAATGCAATCGATTACGCAAAAATATTATTATTATTTTATTATCCAAATTAAAAGTTGAAATAAAAACAATTTCAATAAAAAAAATTACTTACTGATTCTATTTATCTTACATATTAACAATATAAATTAAGTTATATTTATTTTTAAGTTAAAATTTAGATCCATTTATTTCTTTTCAAATCTACTCGCTTTTTAGATCAGCCAAGAAAATCCAATATTTGGAATTTATTTAAATTTGATAAATAATCGTTTACTTTAAATTTATGCTCATTGCTTATTTTGATTCTAATAAGCAATGAGGATACAAAGAATGAATTATTACGATATTTATCTTTACTTGGAAATTACACAGGATGCTACAGGATAGTATTTTTAAGGAACTAATCTATTTTTACTTAAAAATTTGTAATGAAAAAGTAAATGAATCCCTTAAAAATATACTTGTCTATATTGATTTGCTTTTCCTGTTAAGAAAAACAAACTTATTGGTTCTCAAAGCAATATTTCAGTTTTGAAAACTTCCAAAGAGAGCTCGTTGGCTACCCCTTGGATAGATTCAGAGAGTGGACAATGAAGAGGAAAGTTGATTGAAAGAAAAGGAGGTTATAAAAGTTTTTATTTTCACAACAATCTCTTTTTCCCTACTAAAAACAAAAAAAAGATGGTTAACGATATTTTACGGAATAACTCCTAATGGGGTCACAATTATTTACTATTGATTTAAAATCAAGGAATATTGTGTAAATCACCACTAGATCTGGAGGAAAAAGTGGTAAAATTGTAGGTATCAAAACGCGAAAAATATAATATCGAATGAAAGACAGTATTTTTTCGACACATATCGAAACACACAAAACAGCATTTATATTTAAATTTCCAATTAATAAAATGAGGTCTGTAGCCACTTAAAATGCCGATGAAATGATGCTTGCTGGTGATGGTGGAAACGAAGGACAGGTTGCTCACCCCGAAGATGGCCCATTAAATTATCACTTTGCGCCTACAGGAGACCAATTAGTGTCTGCAAAACTAGTCAATATGAAAAATTATAATTGTAAGTGAGAATCCAACGTACATTTTTATCTTGACGGAAAACGGATTATTTTCAGGGCTAATTTCGAAGAGAATTCTCAGGTCTATGCTATTGAAATTGATAAATAAAAAAAATACTTTATGTCGATGAAATTTAAAAAAAAATACACTTTTATTCTTTTAGGAATTCTTTTCTCTGTGCAAGCGATGGCTCAAAACGTTATTACAACAGTTTCGCCTTGGCCAAAATCCACTAATATAAATCAGCCATGGGCTCGTTGGTGGTGGATGGGAAGCGCAGTTGACAAACCCAATCTGCAGCAAAGCCTTCTAGATTTTCATAATGCAGGAATTGGCGGAGTCGAAATCACGCCTATATATGGTGTAAAAGGAGAAGAAAATAACTTTATCGATTACCTCTCTCCTAAATGGATGGAAATGTTGGATTACACCATTCATGTTGCCGATAGCCTCCATATGCAGGTGGACATGGTTCTAGGTACCGGCTGGCCTTATGGAGGTTCTCACATAACTTTGCCCCATGCAGCAACAAAATTGATCATAGAAAAATACCCTCTCAAGAAAAATGAAACCTTTAATCGAAACATAGAACTTGACAGCAGCAAAGAAAAAATACCTGCCGATCTTTTATATGTTGTAGCCTATGGAAGCGATGGAACTTACGTAAACTTGACTGATCAAGTAAAAGGAAATAAGTTAAAATGGAAAGCAAAAAAAACGGATTATACCCTATACGCCGTTTTTAGCGGAAAAACAGGTCAACAGGTCAAAAGATCAGCTCCCGGCGGCAAAGGATATACATTGGACCATTATTCGGAAGAAGCACTTAATGCTTATGTTGTTCCATTCAATAATGCTTTCAAGGGACGAGAAGGAAAAATACGCGCCATTTTCAACGACAGCTACGAAGTGTACGGAACCGATTTTACACCCCGTTTTTTCGAGGAATTTAAAACGCGAAGAGGCTATGATTTAAAAGAACAGTTGCCAATTTTACTCAATGAAACCGACAATGAAATGAGCAACCGAATCCGAAGCGATTACAGGCAAACCCTATCCGATTTGTTGTTGAATAAATTCGACAAATCTTGGACTAAATGGGCAAACAGCAAAAACTTCAAAACAAAACTTCAAGCTCACGGTTCGCCCGGAAATCTTATCGATTTGTACGCTTCGGCAGATATTCCGGAATGTGAAACTTTTGGCTCCATGCCGTTTGACATTCCCGGTTTTAGACGCGAAAAAGAAGACATTCGCGAAGGCGATGCCGATCCGGTAATGTTGAAATTCTCCTCCTCGGCAGCTCATATTTCAGGGAAACCATTGGTGTCATCAGAAACATTTACTTGGTTGAGAGAACATTTCAAAACGGCTTTATCGCAATGCAAACCCGAAGCCGAAGACTTGATGCTAAACGGTGTCAACCATATTTTTCTTCATGGTTCAACCTATTCGCCGACAAGAGCAACTTGGCCGGGATGGAAATTTTATGCCTCGGTCAATTTTAATGCCACCAACAGTATCTGGGAAGATGCTCCATCCTTGTTTTCGTACATAGCCAACTGTCAATCTATGTTGCAACAAGGAAAATCGGACAATGAAATTTTACTTTACTGGCCTATTTTCGACACCTGGGATAAATACCAAAAAGGGACTTTGTTTTTTCAATTTAAAATACATTCTTTGTCCGAATGGTTATACGAAACCTCTTTTTATGACACAACCAAAAGCTTGATGAAAAAAGGGTATGGCGTAGATTTTATTTCCGATAATTTTATTGCCGAAGCAAAAGTGGTAAACGGAAAAATCATTTTGCCCGGCGGAACTTTTAAATCATTAGTTATTCCTTCCTGCAAAAAAATGCCTTTGGCCACTTTGCAAAAACTGATAGAATTACAAAAAGCGGGTGCAAAAATCATCTTTGAAGGACTCCCTGAATCGGTTCCCGGATTTCACGATTATAAAAAACAAGAGCAGGAACTTCAAACTATTTTGGCTGCAAACAAAGCGATTGCAACACCTGTTTCGGATATTTTCAAAGCTTTGGAAGATGCCCAAATATACCCTGAAACTTTGGTAAACAAAGGTTTGAAATTCACCAGAAGAACTGTTGACGGTGAAAAAATATATTATTTGGTCAATCATTCGCCCAAAACAATAGAAGGTTTTATTCCATTGCAAATCGGCAATAAAGAAGTCGTGATTTTTGATCCATTGAACAAAGATTATGGCAATGCCATAGTACAAAAAACAGCCAATACGACATTGGTTAAACTAAAAATTGAACCGGGACAATCGTATTTTTTGAAAACAGAAAATACCGCTTCACAAAAAAAATGGAACTATTACGAAGCCACTTCCGATGCCATTCCTTTAAACGGAAAATGGCAAATCACTTTTGACAAAGGCGGACCGCAACTGCCTCCAGCAGCAACCGTTTCCAACTTAGAATCTTGGACTAAATTAAGCCCTGCAGCCGAAGCTTTCTCGGGAACAGCCACTTATACCTTGCAATTCGACAATAAAAACAGCAAAACCGAGAATTGGAATTTGAATCTTGGCGATGTTCGCGAAAGTGCCAAAGTGTGGTTAAACGACAAATTTATAGGCACGGCTTGGTCGGTTCCATATCAATTGAACATCGGAAAATTAAAAACTGGAAAAAACACCTTAAAAATTCAAGTGACCAATCTATCAGCCAATAGAGTTCGAGACATGGAGTTAAAAGGACAGGAATGGAAGATTTTTTATGAAATAAACATGGTGGACAAGGATTATAAGAAATTTGATGCTACCAAATGGAGTCCGATGCCTTCCGGATTGTTGGGCCCAGTTACCATTACACCTTTAAAACAACAAAATTAATCACCTAATTAACGGTACCCAAAATGAGAAAACTGCTTTTATTTTTCGCTATTTGCTTTTCATATATTAGCACTACAAGCGCACAAGAATCTTTTGACAAAAAGTTGGTACTAAAACAAATGATGCTTGCCAACGATTATTTCATGCAAAAATGGCCTGAAACGAGCAAAACCATCATAACCAACAAGGAACGTCCGAGCAATATTTGGACACGTGGCGTTTATTATGAAGGACTAATGGCCTTACACGAAATTTATCCTAAAGAAGCTTACTACGACTATGCTTACTCTTGGTCTGAATTTCATAAATGGGGATTTAATGGTGGAAATACCACTCGAAATGCCGACAATTATTGCGCTGCCCAAACCTATATTGCTTTGTACAATTTACAACCGGACGCCAAAAAATTGAAGAATACCAAAGCCAACATGAACATGTTGTTGAATACGCCCCAGCTCGACGATTGGTCTTGGATTGATGCCATTCAAATGGGAATGCCTGTTTTTGCAAAAATGGGCGTACTCGAAAAAGACAATCGCTATTACGAAAAAATGTACCAAATGTACATGTATTCCAGAAACAAACATGGCGACCACGGACTTTACAATCCAAAAGATGGCCTGTGGTGGCGTGATGCCGATTTTGATCCACCGTACAAAGAACCAAATGGCGAAGATTGTTATTGGAGTCGTGGCAATGGCTGGGTAATTGCGGCTTTGGCCAAAGTATTGACCATAATTCCAGCAAATGCGCCTCATAGAGAACAATATGTAAAAGATTTAAAAGCGATGTCAGAAGCATTGGTTAAAATACAGCGCGCGGATGGTTTTTGGAATGTAAGTTTGCATGATCCAACTAATTTTGGCGAAAAAGAAACCTCTGGAACAGCCTTATTCATTTACGGAATAACGTATGGCGTGAACAATGGAATTTTGAAAAAAGAAACCTACTTGCCAGTAATCCAAAAAGCATGGAATGCCATGACAAAAGAAAGTTTGCACGAAAATGGCTTTTTAGGCTATCTACAATCAACAGGTAAAGAACCAAAAGACGGGCAACCCCTATCCTATGATAAAATTCCTGACTTTGAAGATTATGGATTAGGCTGTTTCCTATTGGCAGGTTCCGAAATTTATAAAATGAAATAAAAATTCATGAAAAAGGTGCTCTTTTATTTTGCTTTAATACTGTTTACTTCCGCTATATATTCACAAGAATTCAAGAGGGAAAAATACAATTTCAACGCCGATTGGAAACTAAAAACAGGTCATTTCGAAAATGCGGAATCTCCTGTTTTCGATGATAATTCTTGGCAAAAAGTAACCCTTCCGCATGCTTACAACCAAGAAGAAGCTTTTGAAAAAGACATCGACCATCATAGCACGGGCATAGTTTGGTATCGAAAAAAATTCAAGCTCCCAAAAGGAATCAAGGACAAGAAGATTTTCTTGGAATTTGAAGGCATTCGCCAAGACGGTGTTATTTATGTCAACGGACAAAAAGCGGGACTTCATGAAAATGGCGTAATGGCTTTTGGTCTTGACATTTCAAAAATAGTCAAGCCTTGCCCCGAAGAAAATACCGTGGCACTACGAATTGACAACGACTGGAAATACCGACAAGTGGAAACCAATGCGACTTATCAATGGAACAACATGAATTTTAATGCCAATTATGGCGGCATTCCCAAAAATGTTTACCTCCACATCACCGACAAATTATACCAAACCCTCCCACTCTATTCCAATCTAAAAACCACGGGAGTTTACATCTATCCATCCAATATTGACATAAAAGCCGAAAGTGCCACCATCAATGCAGAAACAGAAGTCCGCAATGAATATGGGGCTACCAAAACGTTTGAATACAATATCATTGTTGAAGACCTTGACGGAAAAAACATAGCTAATTTCTCTGGTAAAAAAACCACTATTTTACCCAACGAAACCAAAATCATGAAAGCCAACAATTTGCTTAAAGGCTTGCATTTTTGGAGCTGGGGTTACGGTTATTTATATACCATAAAAACGATTTTGAAAGTGGACGGAAAAATTATTGACGAAGTTTCGACCAAAACCGGTTTCCGAAAAACGGAATTCAAAAACGGAGAAATTTGGCTCAACGATCGAGTGATTCAAGTAAAAGGCTATGCGCAAAGAACCAGCAACGAATGGCCGGCTATCGGAATGTCTGTTCCTGCTTGGCTGAGTGATTTCAGCAATAAATTAATTGTGGAAGGCAACGGAAATTTAGTCCGTTGGATGCACGTCACCCCTTGGAAACAAGACGTCGAATCCTGTGACCGGGTTGGACTCCTTCAAGCAATGCCGGCTGGCGATGCCGAAAAAGATGCCAAAGGCGACCAATGGAACCAGCGTGTAAACCTGATGCGGGATGCCATCATTTACAATCGAAACAATCCGAGCATTATATTTTACGAATGTGGGAATGAATCCATCAGCGAGGAACACATGCGCGAAATGAAAACCATCCGAAATACATTTGACCCTTTTGGTGGACGTGCCATTGGTTCCCGTGAAATGCTCGACAGTAAAGAAGCTGAATATGGCGGAGAAATGCTCTACATCAACAAAAGTGCGCAAAAACCGTTGTGGGCTACCGAATATTCAAGAGATGAAGGCTTGCGCAAATACTGGGACGAATTCTCCCCTCCTTTTCATAAAGAAGGTGTAGGACCTTTATATCGAGACCAACCTGCGGAAGATTACAATCACAATCAAGACCGTCACGCCATTGAAGACATTGTGCGTTGGTACGACTATTACAGGGAAAGACCCGGCAACGGAAAAAGAGTGAATTCAGGAGGTGTAAACATTATTTTTTCGGATTCCAACACCCATCACAGAGGCGAATCCAATTATAGAACCAGTGGAGAAGTTGATGCCATGCGCATTCCGAAAGACGGTTTTTGGGCGCATCAAGTCATGTGGGATGGCTGGGTCGATATCGAAAAACACCGCACGCACATTATGGGGCATTGGAACTATGCCGAGACCGTTGTGAAAAATATTTATGTTGTATCGACAGCCAATAAAGTGGAACTTTTTGTAAATGGAATTTCTCAAGGTTTTGGAAAGCAGAGCCATCAGTTTCTGTTTACTTTTGAAAATATCGCATGGAAATCAGGAACAATTAAAGCCATTGGTTATGATGAAAAAGGAACTGTTTTAAGCGAAGATTCCAAAATAACTGTCGGAGATCCCGCTTCAATCAAGCTAAAATTGAATACTCAACCCAAAGGAATCTTGGCCGACGGAGCCGATGTAGCCCTAATAGATGTCGAAGTGCTGGACAAAAACGGACGCCGTTGCCCCATCAGCAACGACATGATCAGCTTTGCCATTGATGGCCCGGCAACTTGGTTGGGAGGCATTACACAAGGTCCTGAAAATTATATTCTTTCCAAAAATATTCCTGTCGAAAATGGAATCAACAGAGTGATGTTGCAGTCTTTGACAAAGGCGGGAAAAATAAAAATAACGGCAACGGCCAAAGGGTTAAAATCAGTTGAATTATCTTTTGAAAGTCAAGCCATAAAAGTTCAAAATGGACTTTCGAAACTATTGCCCGGAATTAATTTGGCTTCCAATCTAGAAAGAGGCGCCACTCCAAAAACGCCTTCTTATACTGTAAAAAGGAATTCTGTGAGTATTATAAATTCCTCTTCTCCATCAAATATTAACGATACTTACAAAAGTTATGACGACAACGAATTAACTGAATGGAGAAATGATGGAAAAAGTAATACGGCTTCGATAACCTACACCCTTTCGAAACGTTCAATTGTAAATGAATGCGTGATTAAATTAACCGGTTGGCGGTCAAAAAGCTATCCTATTCGTATTTTGGCCGACGGTAAAGAAGTGTATAAAGGAAATACAACCCAAAGTTTAGGCTACATTACCATTCCATTGGAACCCGTACTTGCCGAAAACATCAAAATTGAATTAATTGGAGCTAATACCGAAAAAGACGGTTTCAGTAAAATTGTCGAAGTGGAAGCCACCAAAGATTTAGACTTATTTAAAAACAAAACAGCAGTAGATGCCAAAGGACAATTACGCATCGTAGAAATAGAATTTTATGAAAGACAAAATGAAAAATAGCAGTTTTAAATTAGCATTGATAATAAGTTTTGGATTTACTTCCCTTATTTTTTCGCAAAACAAGGAAATCCCGTTATGGGATAAAATACCTGGATCTATTCCGGCGGTGGATTATAAGGAAGAACCCAGATTAGATTCCCAGGGAACAATAACGGGAATCAGAAAAGTTACGGAACCTACTTTGAAAGTTTTTTTGGCTGATAACAACAATTCCAAAAATGCAGCGGTAATTATTTGCCCTGGCGGCGCCTATTCTCTTTTGTCACATGAAAAAGAAGGCGATAAAGTAGCTGCATGGTTTAAATCTATTGGAATTTCAGCCTTTGTTCTTAAATACAGATTACCAAGCGATTTGATTATGAAAGATAAAACCGTTGGTCCACTTCAAGATGCGCAAGAAGCCATAAGAACATTGCGAAGACACGCACAAGAATGGAACCTTGACCCAGCAAAAATTGGAGTCATAGGCTTTTCTGCAGGTGGACATTTAGCTTCAACATTGTCCACTCATTATAATGATAAAGTGTATAATTCAAAGGATAATATAAGTGCTCGCCCCGATTTTTCTCTCTTGATTTATCCCGTAATTTCTATGGAAGATGCAATTACACACAAAGGCTCCAAAGAGAATCTTTTGGGTAAAAATGCCAGCAGTGCAATGATCAGCAACTATTCGAATGAAAAACAAGTTGATTCCAATACACCCAAAACATTTTTGGTACACGCGACCGATGACAAAGCAGTTCCCGTTGAAAACAGTATCAATTATTATTTAACATTGAAAAAACACCAAGTTCCGGTCGAAATGCATTTGTATGAAAATGGAGGTCACGGTTTTGGTTTAGGAGTTCAAGGAACTAATAAATATTGGCCAAAAGCCTGTGAAAAATGGTTGATATCGAATGGATTTATTCCAAAACCTGAAGGATATGTATTTTCTTATTTTAAAGGCAATGGCGAAGATGGTCTGCATTTGGCCTCCAGTGAAGACGGCTATAAATGGGAAACTTTAAAAAAAGACGCTTCTTTTTTAACTCCACAAGTCGGAAAAGACAAATTAATGCGTGATCCTTGCGTCATAAAAGGTGGCGACGGCATGTATCATATGGTTTGGACGGTAAGCTGGACGGACAAAGGCATTGGTTATGCGTCTTCCAAAGATCTAATTCACTGGTCCAAACAAGAATTTATTCCCGTGATGGCGCATGAAAAAAATGCAAGAAATACTTGGGCTCCAGAAATAACTTATGATCAAAAGTCAAAAAAATACTTGATTTATTGGGCTTCAACCATTGATGGAAAGTTTACCGAAACACAATCCTCTGAAGAAAAAGGATACAATCACAGGATTTATTACACCACAACCAAAGATTTCAAGAAATTCAAAAAAACCAAACTCCTCTACGAACCTGGCTTTAATGTAATCGATGCTTCCATTGTAAAAGATGAAAAAGGGTATACCATGTATTTGAAGGATGAAACAAAAGTACCAGTCCAGAAAAATTTAAAAATAGCCACCAGCAAAAATATCGAAGGCCCATACACCAAAGCAAGCGAAAGTATTACCGGAAACTATTGGGCAGAAGGTCCAACTGCAACCCAAATAAATGGCGAATGGATAGTTTATTTTGATAAATATACCCAGAAAAAATATGGCGCCGCAAAACAAACTTCCAAAGGTTGGGAAGATATCTCGGAGCAAGTCAGTTTTCCTCAAGGAACGCGTCATGGTACCGTGATCAAGGTTTCGGCTGATGTTATTGCTGCTTTAAAAAAGGAATAAGCACACCTTAATTTTAAATGCATTTCAAATATAAATTCCAATCTCCTTTTCGCTAAGGATTCACTCGTCACTTCGAGTATCGAGAAGCGTAAAACAGTTGTTTTCTCGGAACATTTTATTAAAAAAAACTATCGCATTTTTTAATAAAACACACGAACTAACGAACTAATATTTATCCATATATCAAGGAAACAACATTTATTTAAATCCTAATTCAAACGTAAATTCAATGAAAAAAAATAGTTTTACATTTCTGATTGTATTTTTTTCAATAGTTACTTGGTCACAGCAAGTTCCCGAAAAAACCATTGAAAACAATGGATTGAAAGGGGATTTAAAAGTACACGATCCCGTAATGATTAAAGGTGGTGATTGGTATTATGTTTTTGGCACAGGACTTTCCTCAAAAAAATCAATCGATAAAATCAATTGGATAAATGACAATGGCGTTTTTGCCAAATCAGAAGTGTTGGATTGGTGGAAAAAAGACATTCCGGAACAAAAAGGAGTTCTTTGGGCGCCAGACATCCATTTCCGTGACGGAAAATATCATTTATATTATTCTGTTTCGGCTTGGATGAATTTTAATTCAAGCATAGGCTATGCCACAAATCTAACTTTAGATAAAACAAATCCAAACTATAAATGGGAAGACCAAGGTCCAGTCATTAGTTTTAAAAACGGTGGCGAAGGAGTAAATGTTATTGACCCCAATGTATTCGTGAACAAAGACGGTCGAGCATGGCTATTGTATGGTTCCTATCAAACTGGCTTAAGGATGGTCGAATTGAACCCAAAAACAGGTAAATTATTGGAGGCGAATCCAAAGTTAATAAAACTTACTTCCCATTTAGGCGAAGGCGTTTTTTTGATTAAAGGTCCCGATTATTATTACATTTTTGCATCAAGAGGAATCTGCTGCAAAGGCATAGAAAGTAATTACCAAATCGTTATGGGTAGATCTAAAAATATTGAAGGTCCTTATCTAAGTAAAGAAGGCGAAAGTTGGGTGGACGATAAATACTCCCTATTCTTGGCTGGCGATGACAAAGAACCCGGTCGCGGCCATAACGGAATTTTCACGGAAAAAGACACGACGTATATGGTTTATCACGCCTATACCCGCTCTGCTGACGGGAAATCTTTATTAAACATAAAGCCCTTATACATCACAAAAGACGGTTGGCCATCTATGGAAGCAACCGAAAAACCATTTAAAATGGATGCTTTTGAAAAAAAGGTTTTTATAGGAAAATAATTGAACATTAATAACCCATAAAAACTAAAAATTATTAGTCTTTTTTGGCTAATTTAATTATTTATTCAACTACAATTGATTTTTTGGACATGCTAACTTAGCAATCACAGAAAGTTACCAAATAATCTTATTTTTAACCTATGAAACAAGTGTGTAAAATTTATGATAAAGCTTTCAATGAAAAAGCTGTCAAATTGAGTTATGAGAGAACAAAGATATAAGAGCTCGCCAGAGAGTAGGGAATAATAACAGCACCACAGTTGTATAAATGGCATAAAGAGTTCAAGGAGTTTGGAGAAGGAAGTTTTCCTGAAAAAGGAAATTCAAACCTAACTCCCGTGCAAGAAAAATTCCATGAACTGGAGAAAAACTTAAGGATGCTGAGTTAAGCCGAGAAATATTTAAAAAAGCAATAGGTATTTTTTCCAAGAGAGGTCGATGATTTATAATTTCATTAAAACAATGAACGAGTATTTTCGATTGAAAAAATGTGCAAAGTTCTGCAATTGAGTAGTGGAAGTTTTTACCCATGGAAAAACAAATAATCACCGCAAGACTGCAACTAAAAATTACCATAAAAAAAACAGATAACATTGATTTATTTTGAATCCAAGCAAGAATATGGAAGTCCTAGAATAACATTAGAACTTCGAAGTTTTGGTTATAAAATTTCAAGATCCGAGAGCTTTGCTCGAACAGGCGAAGCAATTACTGTAGCAAAATATATGAAACAGCTAGGCTTACGAAGTAAATTAAACAAGAAATTCAAAGTGACAACCAGCTCAAATCATAATTATTTAATCGTCGAAAATATATTAAACAGAGCGCTTCTGTGTAAATGCCTGCAAAAGCTTGGAATTTGAGCAATGAAATGAGTACTGATGACCCGAGCGATAGCGAATAGACAAAGCAAACTACGTTTGGAGCTTGAAAATTGCGTTTAAAAATCAAAATATTGAGGAAGGTTTAATTTTTCATTCTGACAGAGGTGTCCAATATGCGAGTAAAAAAAAACCCGCCGTGTGAGTCACAAAGGAAATAGTTGGGACAATGCGGTAGCGGAAGGCTTTTTTAAATCCTCGAAAACTGAATTGATTTACGGAAACAAACTGATTTCTAAAGAACAAATGAAACTGAAATTCTTTGAATCTATTGAAATTTGGTTCACAGAAAAAGAGACGCTCTGATTTGAATTATGCAACTATTGAAGAATTTAACAATCAAATTAAATACAAAAAATGGAGCTCAACTTACTGTGCAGCTTTTATTTGCTATCCAAATTATAATTTTCAATGCTAAATATCATAAAAAATAACCATCATGTTTAAGCCAACTCAAAAGATAGTTTGGATAAAACGTCTTTAACTATGTAACCACTTTAAAAGTACTTTTTCTAAATTAGATCGTATGATAGGTTTTGAAACATAATCATCCATTCCTGATTCTAAGCACTTTTCCTTTTCACCTTGCATGATTCCGGCAGTTAAAGCAATTATGGGAATATTATTGTATTTTTTTAGCTGTTTAATTTCGGCAGTAGTTTCATATCCATTTTTATGAGGCATTTGAATATCCATTAAAATTAAATCCAATTTCTCTTTTTTATACAATTTAATTGCTTTTCGACCATCAGAGGCCTCTAGTATTGTACTTCCCGGAAGTATTGATTTAAGTAATGTTTTTACCAAAAGCATATTGATTTTATTGTCCTCGACTACTAATATTTTCTTGTTTGATAAGTTTTTGACTGAAGAAACTGTTTCTTCTATTTCAATAGTGTTATCTAAGTGATTTAAATTACATTCATGATTTGATTTTTCTAATTCAACTGTAAATAAAAATTCACTTCCTTCCCCATAATGACTATTTAGTTCTAATTTACTGTTCATTAATGCTAAAAGTTGATTTGTTATAGCCAATCCTAAACCTGTTCCTCCAAATTTTCGTGTAATAGTATTATCTTCTTGTATGAAGGATTGAAATATTTTTTCATGATTTTCATCTTTTATTCCAATGCCAGTATCTTTGACCGAAAATTTCAAATGCCATTGATTTTCATTCTCCGAAGGGGCTGTTATAACGCTTAATGCAATAGAGCCTTCTTTTGTAAATTTCATCGCATTACCAATTAAATTCACGAGAATTTGTTTCAATCTAATCGAATCCACTAAAACGTACTTGGGAACACTTGTATCAATGTTAATTATTAAATCTATTTTGCTTAGATCAGCATGGTATTTAAAAATATCGATTACATTATAAATCAGTTCAAATAGATCTACCTCTTCAATATTTAGTTCTAATTTACCGGATTCAATTTTTGAAATATCTAAAATATTATTAATAATTTTAATTAGTATAGTAGCGGATTCGTGAACGGTATTCATGTATTTAGTCTGCTTTTTATCCAGATTTGTTTTCATTAATAAATCCGTAAAACCAATGATTCCGTTCAAAGGAGTTCTGATTTCATGGCTCATATTAGTTAAAAAACTAGATTTTGCTCTGTTTGCTGCTTCCGCTTGATCCTTTGCTTTAATCAATTCAATTTCTAATTTTTTCAGCATTGTAATTTCAATAAAACTGATCATAACTTCAGCTATTTCTCCTGAATTGTTGAACACTGGAAACCCATTTATTAAAAGCCACTTAACGGAAGTATGTTTGCTTTTTTTAATTCCAATTATAAAATTTTTTATGGGTTTTTTATTATTTAGAATCTCGTTTACCGGATAATTCTCTTGCGCCAAAGGTGTATTATCTTCTTTTATAAATTCCCAGACGGGATTAAAAATTCGTTTGCCATTCATCTGATTTTTATTCAAACCTATCAATTGCGAAGCCTTAGGATTAGAGAAAATTATGGAACTGTCCTTTTTGTGTAGTATAATACCCACGTCTAGGCTGTTTAATAATTCTAGGTACCGCTCCTCACTCTCTTTAAGAGCAGATTTTGTCAACTTAATCTGTGTTATATCAACTGCGGCAATTAAAACCTCGGTCCTGTTTTCATTTAAAACTGCTGTCAGATATACATTTACAGTAAGATCATTTTCTAAAATTAATTTAACTTCACAGCATTTTTTCAAATTTGTATTGAAAACAGTATCCAAGAATGTATTGAAGATTGACTTTGTATCATCAGAAATAAAAAAACCAAATTGACTGTTAATCAATTGTGATCTTTCTTTTTGTAGTAATTTAGAACCGGTAAGATTTAGTTCTACTATTTTTCCTAAATTTGTTAATGTAAAATACCCCGAAGGAGCAAAATCATACAATTCCGTATATTTTCGCGTAGCAATTTCAGCTTGTTCTTTGGCTAGAACAAGTTCTTCTTTTTGCATCTCCAATTCTATTTGATGCGCTTTTAAATCATGAATCAGTTTTAATGTTTCCATTTCAGAGTATTTAAAATCCGGTATTGAATATTTTTTTTGTTGGAAATCCGCTGCGTTATCTTCAATATTTCCCATACATACTATCTTTATAAATACTTTTTTATATTTCCTACACTTGAAATTTCAATACTTATTCTTTTACTTCTGTAATGTTATATCATTTATTAAAACTTTAATTTATTTAAGTCAGACTGAAAGTCAAACTAACTGGCTTCTTGATTCTTTTTTTGCATCCGTTTTTGCTATTATCTTTAAATCTGAAAGAAAATAGTATAAATTCAGTACTGCTTCTTTTACTTTTACCAAGTATTTCAGCAAGTGAATAGCGCTCGATAAAATATTCGAATGAAGCAATTTGTACGTTATTATGTTTTTTGAAGGAGAAATAACACCAGTAACTACGGTCTCAATTGTATTGTGTAGTACAGTATTAAATTTTGCCAAGGTAGATTTTTGGGTAATTACAAAACTATATTTTCCTGTATCGGATGGCATTCCGGGGAGAATAAATCCAATACTTTTTTTTATTCTATTTAAGTGCTCGATTTCGCCTGCAGATTCTCCCAAACCAGTTATTGGAAAAATACTGTTGTCGGCAATAGACAAGCTTGACTTTAGTTTTAAATCAAGAATTTCGCCTTCCCCTTGGCTGATTCGATCCTGTTTTATCATTTCAAAATTAGAATTTCTATTTCTTAGTACTAGTTTGAGTCAAGTTATTATAGTAGTAATATCGTTTTTTACGCATGATTAATATTTAACGATTGTTTTATCTTTAACAAAATAAATTTCAATATCGAACGAATTACAGATTGTGAAATATTTTAAAATTAAATTAGTATTAATTACAATAATTAACTAAAATTAACCGAAAACGATGTTAAATATAATAAATAAAAATATTTTGAACAAATAAACACAAATTAAATTGATAAAAATTCAATGACAATGAGGAGAACCCCACAACTACGTTTTATTAACAAAATAAATTTCTGACAATTACTTAAAACAGATATTGAACTCCTTTATTTTTCGTAAAATTAAACGTAATTAATTACTAACCAATTATTTGTAAACTATTTTTTCTAAATCCAATTGAAAATTGGGTTTAGAAAATAATCATTCATTTCTGCTTCCAGGCATTTTTCATAATCCCCAACCATTTTTCCCGCAGTTATTGAATTATGAAGATCTTTTAAAAAATTTTTAAAGGTTTGATTTCCTTTATTGGTTCGTAGCCATTTTTTAATTGACATCGCATGACCATTAAAATTACATCCATTTTTAAATAATTAACTAATACTAATAAAATGAAAAACTTAAACGCCACCTAACGCAAAAAAAAAATAAAGAAATAAATTTTAATTACTCATATTTAAAAAATTTAAGTAAAATCCTTCTTTTTTCAGTTATAAAACGTAAAAACCGAAACTTTAATTTCGGTTTTTACTGTTTATTTTCCAATTAAAATTAAATTTACTTCTTTACAGATCTGGTTCTCGATTCCAAAAACGATGTTCCCCCATCGCTTCAATAAAAGATTTCGGGAAGGCTTTATCTGCTTTATTTGAATTTAAAATAATTCCTTCTTTGCCATCATTAGTCTCTCGTTCAACTTTAACATTTGTGTTAGCAAATATATCAGCTTCGTCGGCAGCAATAACTTTGCAGTGTTTGTAGGCCTCATTGATGAAATCAATTGCTTCTAGTTTTGAATTTAGAAAACCAATATTTTTTCCGCCTGGAATGTATACCGCATCAAATAAAACTGATGAAGCAATCAGGAAACTTTGATCTACTTTTAGTTCACTTCCATCATTTGTCTTTATAGTTCCTAAATGTGGCGCAATGATTTTCACACCTGCACCTTCTTTTTCTAATGCAGCCTTCATTGCATTGATTGGAGCCCTATCAGTTCCTTCCGAACATAAAAAAGCAACTTGTCGCGTTGCTATTGTTTTAGACAATGTTTTGTTTTTAAGCATGCTTAATGCATCTGATGATAAAACGCTTTGAACTACTTTTTTAGGTTCATACTTCTGTTTATCCGCATCAGCCCCAACACCATGATTTATTGGTTTTTCTGGACTTGTGGGCACTTTCATTCCCAAACCTTCCGCTACTTTCGTCGCTAACATTGAATCAATTTGAGATAACAATCCTAACATGCGGGTTTGTATTGCCACGGTTTCCAGTTTTCCTAATTCAAAACGTAATGCATTTACAATATGATTTTTTTCAATTTGGGTCTGACTATTAAAGAATAAGGTAGCCTGACTAAAATGATCTGAGAAACTTTCGCTTCGATCTCGTACTTTTTGGGCGTCGATTCTTTCGTTGAAACTGGTAAATCCACCTTCCTCGATTTTTGCCTGAAAAGGGCAGCCACCTCCCAGCGAATTTGGGTGATAGCTCACTCGACCTACGTTAATTTCCTGCCGCATGTGTCCGTCACGTTGATTATTATGCATTGGGGCAATGGTTCTATTGATTGGAATTTCATGAAAATTAGGACTTCCTAAACGTGATAATTGTGTGTCAGTATATGAAAATAAACGTCCTTGTAATAATGGATCGTTCGTAAAATCAATTCCCGGTACAATATGACCTGGATGAAAAGCCACTTGTTCAGTTTCGGCAAAGAAATTATCTGGATTACGATTCAGGACCATTTTTCCAATTATAGTAACTGGAACTAATTCCTCTGGAACAATTTTAGTGGGATCCAATAAATCGAATTCATATTTATGTTCATCCGCTTCCGGAATTATCTGCACTCCTAGTTCCCATTCAGGAAATTGACCGTTCTCAATGGCTTCCCATAAATCCTGACGGTGAAAATCAGAATTTTTTCCTGAAATTTTTTGTGCTTCATCCCAAACTACGGCATGAGTTCCTAGTTTTGGTTTCCAATGAAACTTCACAAAATGAGATTCATTTTTACTATTTATAAAACGAAAAGTATGAACACCAAAACCTTCCATCATTCTTAAACTTCTTGGAATTGCCCTATCAGACATGATCCACATAATAGTATGCATGGTTTCTGGCATCAAGGAAATAAAATCCCAAAAGGTATCATGAGCCGAAGCCGCTTGTGGCATTTCATTATTCGGTTCAGGCTTTACAGCATGAACTAAATCAGGAAATTTGATGGCATCCTGAATAAAAAAAACCGGCACATTATTACCAACTAAGTCGTAATTCCCTTCTTCTGTGTAAAACTTTACCGAGAATCCTCTAATATCCCGCGCTAAATCCGTTGATCCTCGGGATCCTGCAACAGTGGAAAACCTCGTAAAGACAGGTGTTTTAATACTTGAATTTTGAAGAAATCCTGCTTTGGTATATTTTTCCATAGATTCATATACCTGAAAATAACCATGGGCCGCTGAACCGCGTGCATGCACAATTCTTTCCGGAATTCTTTCATGATCAAAATGAGTAATTTTTTCTCGTAAGATAAAATCTTCCAGTAATGAAGGACCGCGTTCGCCGGCCTTTAAGGAATTATTATCATCATTGATTTTAAGTCCTTGATCAGTGGTCATCAACTGATCTGTTGCGTCGGATTTATTAATGGCTAAATCCTTTTGTTTCTGATTTTCAGAATCATCAAATTTTGTTTTCGTGTTTTTCATTGTAATAGTTTATTAGTTTTTTTAACACTTTTTAAATCATTATAAATTTACACTATTTAGGATACAAAAAAATATATAATCTTCTTTAAAATTTAAAACATCGGCTTTTTAAATAAATATACGATTCTGTATAACAGCAATCTATAATTTTTTATCCAGTTTTTCAAGTACTTTTTTCGAACAAAATTTCAGCGAAAGAATGATTCCACAAATTATGGCTGAGATACCATTAGCAATGATAATAGGAATGTCATTTTTTAAAATTCCGTATATTAACCACATTATGCCTCCGCAAAAAAGCATCGAATACGTAATTTTTGAGATGTCTTTTGTTGATTTTGTTTTTATAATTTTATAGGTCTGGGGAAAATTGGCACCCGTTGTAAATGCAGCAGCCGCCAAACCGAGAATTTGAATATAATCCATATTTTTTTAATTAAATGTTTAAAAAATAACAAAAAGTTCAACGTAGAGTTTTATATTAGTACGAACGGAAGAGCTCGTCCAACTCCTGCGCATTTATCACTCCGGCAGCGCTGGCTGTATTATTAAAATACATATAAACTTCGGTAACGTTGTTTTTTTTAAAAATATTTCGATACAAAATTTTTAGATCCTGATGACCATAATTAGAATAAAACATTTGTGGACTGCCATGTAATCTAACATAAATAATAGCGGAATTAGCAATAATTGTCGTGGGTAACAATGGATGACTTACACTGCAAAAAACTATTTTATTTTCTGATAATCGGTTATAGACTTTTTCTGACCACCAGCTTTCATGGCGAAATTCAATTACATTTTTAAAATTTGGATTTAATAAATTAATGATACTTTCTAGTAATTCAGGATTATAATGAATACTTGACGGCAATTGAAACAAAATACAACCCAATTTGTCATGGAATCCCTGTTTACAAATGGAATAAAAATTATTGATTTCAGGGGAACAATCAATAAATTTTTTGATGTGTGTAATTTGTTTTGGGACTTTGACTGAAAATATAAAATTTTCAGGACTTCTGTCATACCATTTCTGCAAGCTTTTTAGCGTAGTAATTTTATAAAAAGTGGCGTTTAGTTCATATGTATTGAAGTTCTCGCAATAAAATTCAAACCATTTGTTTTGAGGAAGGCTCTCAGGATAAAAAACATTCTTCCTTTTCGTGTTGTAAAAACTTGAACAGCCAATATAATTATTTTCCATTTTTTACGTAATTAGAAGTTAGTGTTTTTTCACAGAAATGTCATCGGTAAATATTGGTTTCGATGAATTTTATTAAAACAAACCATTTTTCACCTATTTTAATTACCTATTATACTTTGAATAATTCTTCTAATTGCACCTGCTTTTTTTAGAATTAAAATTACGTAAAACACTGAATTCAAAGCTATATATAAGACTTATTGTTTATTAAAATTTATATACTGTATTCACTATACACACATCCATTTTTACTTCATAGCTATTTGTGGTATATCTTTTGACACTACCTGCAGATTAACGATTTAAAATCCTTTAACTGACACCTTCAACTCTTAAACAAATATATTTTTTAAATCAACAACTATTATTTGTTTATTAAACAATTGATTTACAAGTGTTAAAGTACAAAAAAATAAAATGAAATTGAACTAGTTCTATCATCGTAAAATGAATTCAATAAAAATTAACTCACATTTGTATATACAAATATAAAAAGCACTACATTTGTACCAACAAATTACATATATACAAATATGAAAATTGAAGAAATTATAAAATCAACTGTAGCAATGGATAATTCGAAAAAAATTATCTTAAATATTTTGTATACACAAAATGTCATTTCAGAAAATTTTAATGAAATTTTAAAACCACATGAAATATCAGAAGAACAATTTAATGTATTGAGAATACTAAGAGGTCAGAAAGGAAACCCGGCAAATATGTGGGCGATACAAGAACGGATGTTAGCCAAAACTAGTAATACGACGCGATTAGTAGATAAACTTCTGTTGAAAGAATTAGTTACGCGAAAAGTTTGTGTTGCAAACAGACGCAAAATTGAAGTGCTGATTACACAAAAAGGACTTGATGTTTTAAAAGAATTAGATCCAAAAGTTACCGCTCACGAGCAGTTTTTTTCAAAAAATTTAAACGCCGATGAAATAGATCAATTAAATCAATTATTAGAAAAATATAGAAATCATTAAATAACCATACATTATGAGTACTTTTTTAGAAAATCAAAATTGGAGATATGCAACAAAAAAATTTGATGCGACAAAAAAAATAACTGCAGAGGATTTAGATACTTTAAAAGAAGCCATTCGTTTAAGCGTTTCCTCATACGGATTACAACCGTACAAAATCATAATTGTTGAAAATCCAGAATTAAGAGCACAACTTCAACGGGCGGCGTATGGTCAATCACAAATTGTTGATGCATCTCTAGTAATTGTTTTTGCAAATGAAATAAACTTTGGTGAAGAAGAAATTATAAATTTCTCTAAAAATATGAGTGAAACGAGAGGAATTCCAATTGAAAGCATGCAAGGTTATGTTGAGTATATCAAATCGAATATCACCGGTTTACCAGAAGAAACAAGAAACATTTGGTCTTCAAAACAAACTTATTTAGCTTTGGGCAATCTATTGAACGTAGCAGCTGAGCTTAAAATTGACGCTACTCCAATGGAAGGTTTTATTCCAGCTCAGGTTAATGAGTTATTAGGACTTGACGCCTTAGGATTAAATGCAACTTTAATTGCAACTCTTGGGTATAGACACGATGAGGACGCGACACAACATTACAAAAAAGTTAGAAAATCTAACGAAGACTTATTCATTACACTGTAAATTACTAATTCAAAATCAAATATTAATCTAAATTCAAATTTAAAAACATGAAAAATTTCAAATCAATCGCATTGGCATTAGTAGTAGTTTTATCTACTTTATCAGTAACAGCACAAACTAAAAAAGTTGATGTTGCACAAAGTTCGATCAACTGGACCGGAAAAAAAGTAACGGGACAACATGAAGGTACAATCAACCTTAAAGATGGTACCTTAATTTTCAAAGGAAAAAAATTAGTAGGTGGTACATTCAATGTAGACATGAATTCTATCGTAGTTAATGATTTAAAAGCAGGTCAAGGTAAAGAAAAGCTAGAAGGGCACCTAAAAGCGGATGACTTTTTTGGAACTGAAAAATTTGCAACTGCAACTTTAGTTTTCAAAAAAGTAGTTACTAAAGCTCCTAACGCATATACTGTAAATGGAGATTTAACAATTAAAGGTATTACGCAACCGGTTACTTTTGATATAACTACAACTACCAATACGGCTTCAACTACTGTAAAAATTGACAGAACAAAATACGATATTAAATATGGTTCTGGAAGTTTCTTTGACAACTTAGGAGACAAAGCAATCAATGATGATTTCAATTTGACTGTAAATTTGAAATTTTAATTTCATCGCAGCTATAACATCTTATAACCTCAACAAGCAATTGTTGGGGTTTTTGACTTTTATAGAGTTACCTTATTTTTTATTTAACAAAAAAATCAAAAATAAAATGATTTTTTTATTTAATTCTATTTGAAAAACCAAAATACCTTTATATATTTGTTCTAAGAAATAAAACATGATAACAATTTTAAACAATACTTGGTGGTGGAACAATTTACGTCAGTCGTCGTGAACAAAGCTTCCTATAGTATTATTAAACTATAAATTTAAAAGGCTTGTCAACACGACAGGCCTTTTTTTTGTGCCTATTCTATCATTATCAAACAACACTTACAAAATTACAAATTTGAAACCTTATATACTAAATACAAACTACAAGCAAATCCTTGCAGATACTATTACTCCAGTAAGCGTGTATCTCAAAATTAGGGACAAATTTCCTAATAGTTTATTACTGGAAAGTAGTGACTACCACGGCAGTGACAACAGTTTTTCGTACATCTGTTGCAATCCTATTGCTGCTATAAAGATAGAAAACGAAATTATTTACAAGACCTTTCCTGATGGCAGTTTTGAGAAAATAAATATTGATGCTAATACCAATATTCCAGCAGTAATTCAAGAATTTTCGGGACAGTTTATATCCGAAAAAAACGATTTTAAATTCATCAATAATGGTCTTTTTGGATATATTTCGTACGATGCTGTTCGTTATTTCGAAAAGGTATCGATTGCTAAAAAAGAAAATAGCAACACCATTCCCGATGTGTATTATGCAGTGTATCAAAACATTATTGCCATCAATCATTTCAAGAATGAAGCGTATATTTTCTGCCACAGTTTAGACGGTAGAAACAACATTTCAGAAATCGAACAGTTGTTACAATCTCGAAATATTGCTTCTTATAAATTTTTTAAAGAAGGAGATGGTTTTTCTAATTTGACAGATGACGAATTTAAGCATAATGTGGCTTTGGCCAAAAAGCATTGTTATAGAGGTGATGTGTTCCAATTGGTTTTATCCAGAAGGTTTACCCAAGGTTTTAAAGGTGACGAATTCAATGTGTATAGAGCATTGCGAAGCATTAATCCTTCGCCCTATTTATTCTATTTTGATTATGGGGATTTCAAAATATTTGGCTCATCTCCAGAAGCACAAATTATTGTAAAAAATCGTAAAGCTGAAATTCATCCGATCGCAGGAACTTTCAAAAGAACGGGTGATGATGAAAAAGATGCTATTCTTGCCAAACAATTATCCGAAGATAAGAAAGAAAATAGTGAACACGTGATGTTAGTCGACTTGGCCCGAAATGATTTAAGCAGAAACGGTCACAACGTCAATGTAGAAAAGTATCGGGAAGTACAATTTTTCTCCCATGTCATTCACTTGGTTTCAAAAGTAACGGGACATTTACATAAGAATGCTACAACTATGCAAGTTGTCGCTGATACTTTTCCTGCGGGAACATTAAGTGGCTCTCCAAAACACAGAGCCATGCAGCTAATTGAAGAATACGAAAAAACAAATCGGAATTTCTATGGTGGAGCCATTGGTTTTATGGATTTTGAAGGTAATTTTAATCACGCGATTATGATTCGAACCTTTCTAAGTAAAAATCATCAGTTACACTCTCAAGCCGGTGCAGGGATCGTAGCCAGTTCTGATGAAGAAAGCGAAATGCAGGAAGTATATAATAAATTATTAGCGCTGAATAAAGCATTAGATTTAGCCGAAACAATTTAAATCCCCTCCCCGATCCTTCCCAAAGGGAAGGGAGCCAAATCTAAAAAATAAGCAACTTATGAAGTTGTAACTAAAAATAACAATTAAAAAACCTATTTACCCCAATAGGTGCTCCCCTCCTTCGGAGGGGTTGGGGGAGGAACATGAAAAAAATATTAGTCATAGACAATTACGATAGTTTCACTTATAATTTAGTGCATTATCTAGAAGATTTAGATTGCGAAGTTACTGTTTATAGAAATGATGCCTTTGATATTGACGAAATAGCAATATTTGACAAAATCCTACTTTCTCCAGGACCCGGAATTCCTGATGAAGCTGGATTATTGAAAGAAGTGATTCGGAAATACGGTGCAACAAAAAGTATCTTAGGAGTATGCTTAGGTCAACAAGCGATAGGCGAAGTGTATGGAGGAACGCTATCGAATCTGGACAAAGTGTACCATGGTGTAGCAACAATGGTAAAAACCGTAGTAAATGATGAACTTTTATTCGAAGGATTAGGAAACGAATTTGAAGTGGGACGTTATCATTCCTGGGTGGTGGACACCAATTTACCTGATGTTCTGGAAGCAACTTCATTCGACGAAAATGGTCAAGTGATGTCGTTGCGTCACAAAACGTACGATGTGCGCGGTGTACAATTTCATCCCGAAAGTGTGTTGACACCTAATGGGAAAATGATATTGGAGAATTGGGTGAAGCATTAGTCATAATGTCAAATGTCATAATGTCGAAAGACTTTAAGACCTCGGACTTTCAACTTTAAGACATATTTAAAAAATGAAAAACATATTAAACAGATTAATCAATCACGAAATGCTTTCGAAAGAAGAAGCAAAAAATGTATTGGTTAATATCTCCAACGGAAGTTACAACACCAGTCAAATTGCTTCCTTTCTTACTGTTTACATGATGCGAAGCATCAGTATAGAAGAGCTAGCTGGTTTTCGTGAAGCGTTGTTAGAATTGTGCATTCGTGTGGATTTATCAGCCTACAATACCATCGATTTATGTGGAACAGGAGGTGATGGAAAAGATACGTTCAATATTTCAACATTGGCTTCATTTGTTGCTGCGGGAGCAGGAATAAAAGTGGCGAAACACGGAAATTATGGAGTTTCCTCCATTTCAGGATCTAGTAATGTGATGGAAAAAATGGGAATCAAGTTCAGTAATGATACTGATTTTCTGGAGAAATGTATTGATACGGCAGGAATTTGTGTTTTACATGCGCCGCTATTTCACCCCGCTATGAAAAATGTGGGTCCAATTCGAAAAGAACTGGCTGTAAAAACATTCTTCAATATGTTAGGACCAATGGTAAATCCATCGTTTCCGAAAAATCAATTAGTCGGTGTTTTTAATTTAGAAATGGCTCGAATGTATGCGTATTTGTACCAGAACACAAATACTAATTTTACCATTTTACATTCGCTTGACGGCTATGATGAAGTGTCGTTGACAGGTCCTACAAAAATGATTACCAGTGCAATGGAAGGAATGCTAAATCCGGAAGATTTTGGTGTTCGTATTGTGTTGCAAAGCGAAATTGAAGGTGGAAAAACCATCGAAGATTCAGCGCAAATGTTTACGGATATCATTTCCGGAAAAGGAACCGAAGCACAAAACAATGTGGTTTGTGCCAATGCGGCCATGGCTATTGCAACAGTTACAAAATGTTCTCCCTTAGAAGGATTTCAAATAGCAAACGAAAGTTTATTATCCGGTAAAGGACTTGTAGCTTTGAATAAATTGAAAGATTTAAGTAAATAAAATAGTTTAAAGTTGTTGGAATTTCGAATAATTTTAAACGTTAAACAATGAAAACGTTAAACAAAGAAGAATGAATATTTTAGATAAAATAATAGTTGATAAAAGAAGAGAAGTGATTCTCAAGAAATCAATTATTCCAGTTTCACAATTGGAAGCTTCTGTTTTCTTTGGAAAAAAGACTATTTCTTTGAGCGATAATTTAAGAAACAGTACCTCAGGAATTATTGCAGAACACAAACGTCGTTCGCCATCCAAAGCAGAAATAAATTATAGTTTTACTGTCGAAGAAGTAACCAAAGGATATGAAAATGCCGGTGCTTGCGGAATTTCAGTGTTAACCGATGGAAAATATTTTGGTGGCTCGCTGGACGATTTACTTTTGGCAAGAGCCACAGTCAACATTCCTTTATTGAGAAAAGAATTCATTGTTGATGAATACCAGATCTTAGAAGCCAAAGCACACGGAGCTGATTTAATATTACTAATCGCAGCGATTTTAACAAGAGACGAAATCAAATCATTATCTGAATTTGCTAAAAATTTGGGACTGGAAGTATTGTTGGAAGTACACAATCAGGAAGAACTGGAAAAATCGATTATGCCAACATTAGACATGATCGGTGTGAACAACCGAAACCTAAAAACATTTAAAGTGAGTTTGGATTTCAGCAAACAATTAGCAGCTCAAATTCCAAATGACTTTGTAAAAGTTTCCGAAAGTGGCATTTCATCTATTGAAGCGATTAATGAATTAAAACCTTTTGGTTACAAAGGATTTTTAATTGGAGAAAACTTTATGAAAACGGATAATGCCGGTAAAGCAGCAACGGAATTTATTAATAAACTATAAAAACAATCTGAGGGTTTAAAGCTCTAAAAGGGTTCGGTTAAGTTTAAAGAAATATCTTGTAATGAAAAAAGATACTTACAATCAAAACACTTCGGCTCCCTTCCCTTCGGGGAGGGCAGGGGTGGGGATTAAAATCTGCGGCATGAAATATTCCGATAATATACTCGAAATAGGTTCGCTCCTACCCGATTATATGGGATTTATATTCTGGGAGGGATCAGCTCGGTATTATGAAGGAATTATTCCAAATTTACCAAAATCGATTAAAAAAGTGGGTATTTTTGTAAATGCCACACAACAAGAAATTCTTGAAAAAATAGCAAAATACGATTTGCAAGCCGTTCAACTGCACGGACAGGAATCGGTAGAGTTTTGCCAAGAACTGAAAGAGAATCTGAAACTAGTTCAGATTGAAATTATAAAAGTATTCTCTATTGACGATGCTTTTGATTTTGAGGTCTTGAAACCATTTGAATCGCTATGTGATTATTTTCTTTTTGATACCAAAGGAAAATTACCCGGTGGAAACGGATCCACATTCAACTGGAAAGTATTAGAAAAGTATCCTTCGACCAAGCCCTTTTTCCTGAGTGGCGGCATCGGAATTAATGAAATGGATGCCGTAAATGAAATTTCGAAAACCACTTTACCTATTTACGCCATCGACGTAAACAGTAAATTTGAAATAAAACCCGGCTTAAAAAATATTCAATTATGTACAGACGTGATAAAGTACGTCTCTACGCATAAGCAAAATAAAAAATAGAATTATGTCATACAATGTCAACGAAAAAGGTTATTACGGAGAGTTTGGAGGCGCCTTCATTCCTGAAATGTTATATCCAAATGTGGAAGAATTACGTCAAAATTATTTAAAAATAACAGCTGAACCAGGATTTCAAGCTGAATTTGATGCGTTGCTAAGAGAGTATGTAGGTCGCCCTACGCCTCTTTACTTTGCAAAACGGCTATCAGAACAATATAATACCAAAATCTACTTAAAAAGAGAAGATTTATGCCACACTGGTGCGCACAAAGTCAACAACACGATTGGACAAATTTTATTGGCCAAACGTTTGGGTAAAAAACGTATCATTGCCGAAACTGGTGCCGGTCAACATGGCGTTGCAACAGCAACTGTTTGTGCGTTAATGGGATTAAAATGCATTGTCTATATGGGTGAAATTGACATCA
Organism: Flavobacterium cryophilum; assembly: GCF_048286555.1. Classification (NCBI taxonomy): domain Bacteria; kingdom Pseudomonadati; phylum Bacteroidota; class Flavobacteriia; order Flavobacteriales; family Flavobacteriaceae; genus Flavobacterium; species Flavobacterium cryophilum. The sequence continues at coordinate 93,345 of NZ_JBLVPZ010000012.1, forward strand.
AACGTCAAGCACCGAATGTGGCCCGTATGAAGATGTTGGGTGCTGAAGTCCGCCCCGCACTTTCGGGTTCAAAAACCTTAAAAGATGCCACTAACGAAGCCATTCGCGACTGGATTAATAATCCGGTAGACACCTATTACATTATTGGATCTGTCGTGGGACCGCATCCTTATCCAGATATGGTGGCGCGCTTTCAAAGCGTTATTTCTAAAGAAATCAAAGAACAATTATTACAAAAAGAAGGTCGTGAAAACCCGGATTATGTAATTGCTTGTGTAGGTGGTGGTAGCAATGCAGCCGGTGCGTATTATCATTTTCTGGACAATGAAGACGTGAACATTATTGCTGTTGAAGCAGCCGGATTAGGTGTAAATTCAGGCGAAAGTGCCGCAACTTCAGCCTTAGGAAAAATAGGTGTGATTCACGGAAGTAAAACTTTATTGATGCAAACCACTGATGGCCAAATCACCGAGCCTTATTCTATCTCAGCTGGTCTGGATTATCCGGGTGTAGGTCCTATGCACGCTAATTTATTCGCCACCGGGAGAGCGCAGTTCATCTCAATCACAGATGATCAAGCCATGCAATGGGGATTAAAATTATCTAAAATGGAAGGTCTCATTCCCGCCATCGAAAGTGCGCATGCCTTTGCCGTTCTCGACGAAATGAAATTTCAACCGGAAGATATTGTAGTGATCAATCTTTCCGGTCGTGGCGACAAAGATTTGAATACCTATATCGATTATTTTAAATTATAAGTTGGGTTTATCCCGAATTTATTTCGGGGCGTTACCTCGCTTTCACTAGCGTTTCAGCGTGGTCAGGCTTTCCGTTGCAATCTTTTTTATCTCGTTAAAAAACGAGACAAAAAAGGATTTCCACTGCAATCCTTAACGCAAACCAACAGCAATAAAAATGAAATTCAATTTACATTTTCAAAAATAGAAACTATGGAAAAATTATTCGCTTACGGCAGCTTACAAAATGAGGACATACAAACAGATCTTTTTGGGCGTATTCTCGAGGGAACTCCTGAAACGTTAATTGGTTACATCGTGAAAGAAATCCAAATTGAAGAAGAATTTGGAATAGTCCATTATCCCATTATTACGGAAACCCAAAAACCGGAGGATACCATCAACGGAATGGTGTATACTGTTTCGGCACAAGAACTTCGCCAAACAGATTTGTATGAAGGTTTGCATTACAGACGCGTTGAAGTCCAGTTGCAATCCAACCAAAAAGCGTGGGCATACAGTGCCGCCATTTAAGCTGATGAATTAATAAAAGTACAAGGTTCTAAATCCTTGAAAATCTGTTAAAAAATACAATAATGAACCGAATAAATCAAAAATTACAAGAAACTAAAAAGATACTTTCTATTTATTTCTCTGCGGGCTACCCTAAATTAAATGATACCGTACAAATCATTCAGGATTTAGAAAAAAGCGGTATCGATATGATTGAAATTGGGCTCCCGTTCAGTGATCCATTGGCTGATGGCCCCACCATTCAAGCCAGTTCAACACAAGCGTTGCATAACGGAATGACAACAGAAGTTTTGTTTAACCAATTAAAAAATATTCGCAAAACAGTTTCAATTCCTTTAGTAATTATGGGTTATTTTAACCCTATGTTGCAGTACGGAATAGAGAATTTCTGCCAGAAATGTGCTGAAATTGGTATCGACGGATTAATTATTCCTGATCTTCCAGTTGATGTGTATGCCGATGAATATAAAGCTACTTTTGAAAAATACGGTTTGAAGAATATATTTTTAATTACGCCACAAACTTCTGACGAGCGCATCCGTTTTATTGACAGCGTATCTGATGGATTTATCTATATGGTGAGCTCGGCAAGTGTTACGGGATCGCAATCTGGTTTTGGAAGCATTCAAGAAGAGTATTTCAAACGCATTGCTGACATGAATCTAAAAAACCCACAAATCGTAGGATTCGGAATTAGCAACAAAGAAACTTTTAATCAAGCGACTCAGTTTGCCAAAGGAGCAATTATTGGTAGTGCTTTTATTCAGCATTTAACTAAAAACGGAACAGGAAAAATTGACGAGTTCGTAAATGCAATATGATAAAAACTTTTTTTATGTAAAATCAAACGGTGTTTAAAATTTATTTAAGCGCCGTTTTTCTATTGTCAACGTAGCTTAAAAAATAAAAAAATTATCTGATTATTAGTGAAGGATAAAAAGCCCGCTCCACCTTTCGATAAAAGAATGTGAAGAAGGCTTTATTTTAAAAATCAATACTGAATTTGTTTTACGCCAATTTCAGTTCCGGAATTTTAATACCAGCCAATTCCTCTTTATAAAAATGCAACAGGGATTGGGTACTTTGATTCCTGTTTTCAGCAGAATCCGATGACGTGAATAAGGATTGATAATACCCGATTCCTTCCGCCAAATTGTTCTTGAACAAATTCCATTTTTTTATTTGCGGCGCCGTTATCTCAGCTGAAACCGTTGCAATTTCGTTCTTCAGATAATCGAGATACATTTTCAATTCTTTGACAAACATATTCGGACGATTAGCGACAGTCAATATCGAAGTGTTCCCATAAATGTGCTGAATCATTTTAGAAAGTGACACTTCATGGTCAAAATATGCCATATTAGGGCCGGGACATACAACAACTCCTTGTGCCTGTCCTTTAATCTTGATGTCATTTTCCAAATAAGAGGCATTGGCTAAACCAACACAAAGACAGGATTTTTCAGTGATTTTATTTTTTGCATTTTCGAACATTGCAGCCGTCAAAGTATCCTTCTTACTGTCTAATTCCTCCAGTTTTAAATCTTGGAATTTTTTGGAAGCAGAACAAATTCCTTTTGCTCCGTATTCTTTGCTTAACGCCAAAAACTTTTTCGGACAAGAACTTCCTGCATTATTATCATGAATACGTTTTTGTTTGAAGTGCTCGTTGGTTGTTCCACGCAAGGTATTAAAAGGAACTCCCAAAGGAGAAATATGACTTAGGTACAAATCTTCTTCTTTGGCATTTGCCAATAATTTACGCGTAGCTTGATCTACAGAAGTGGCTTCGGGAACCAATAAAAATGGAGTACCCCAGCCTACTGAATCCACATCATAATAATCCAATAAAAAGTCATGTTCTTCCGCTGTACCTACTCCACCCTGAACTGTTATTTTTAATTTCAATGGCTGTTCCGGAACATGCATTCCTTTTTGCGTCAAAGCTTTCACCATTAAATCATGTGCAGACTGAATTAACTGTTCTTTTTTCTCTTTAAATTCTTCCAAAATAGGGCCTAACAAATAGCCATCGGTGGCAAAAGCGTGTCCGCCACAGTTTAATCCCGATTCAACTCGGTATTCCGAAACCCAAAGTCCTTTTTTGGCCAAAAAGTTCCCCTGTATCATTGCCGAACGGAAGTCGCTGACTTTTAGAATTATTTTCTTCTTTAAAGTGTTGTTGCTGTCCGGGAAAAAGACTTCAAAATTTTCAAAATAACTATACAGTCTTGGGTTCATCCCGGCCGAAAGTACTACCGAAGAAGTTAAGGTACTGTTAGCAAAACCACGAAGTGAAGCATGGGCATCATTAAAAGCTACAGGTAATTGTTCGTCCTTAATGAAATTGTCCTTGTCGACTTTGGTCATGATATTTACATCAATGGCACCCGCACTCAGGTTATTTTCAAGATAGTTTTTTATGTTTTCCTTAAAAGCGATTCCATCATCCATTAAATGCTGAAGGCCTTTTTTAATCTCCGACTTGTTGGGCAGCATGGCGATATAATTCTCTAATGCCAGTTTACTTTCAGCTAGTTCATTCTTGAAATTCTCGAATTTATCTTTTACGATTTTGTCTACCAAATTGAGATACGACGTAATGCGCTCTGCGCGATAATCGTGCATTTTTTGAGAAATCTCCTGATATGGAATGCTGAATTTTTCGCTGTAAAAAGCATTCATTTTTTCTATAAGATCGTCATCTATAATCGAAATCACAGAGGATATCCCATACTTTGCCACTCGAATTGGACTGTCTATAGTGTAAGCTAGTCCCATCACCGGAATATGAAAAGTATGTAACGGTTTAATTGTTGTCATGTATTAAATATTTTAATAAGTAAAGTACAAATAACGCAAAAGAGATTAGTTTAAAAGCTGATAAATATCATATCCTGTAGCGTGTTATTACAGTACTTTTATCCCCTTTTAAAGCATTTTAAAATCGGGAAATTTGAAAAATTTTCCGTCAGGACTTAGATAGTAAAATTAGAAAAATTAAAAATGATGAACAGCCTTAAACAGCGAATACTGGCCTTAAAAAAAGAAAAAAATGCGGTTATTTTAGCCCATTATTATCAGGAAGCCGCTATTCAGGATGTAGCAGATTACGTGGGAGATAGTTTAGGATTGTCGATAGAAGCCATGAAAGCAGATGCAGATATTATTCTTTTTGCCGGCGTACATTTTATGGCCGAAACCGCAAAAATATTAAATCCGACCAAAAAAGTAATTCTGCCCGATTTAAAGGCAGGTTGTTCTCTTGCCGAATCCTGTCCGCCGGATTTATTCCAAAAATTTATTGAACAGCATCCTGATCATATTGTCATTACTTACGTAAATTGTTCCGCCGAAATTAAAGCGTTAAGTGATATTGTTTGCACGTCATCTAATGCTGTAAAAATCGTAGAATCAGTGCCAAAAAATACGCCAATTATTTTTGCTCCTGATAAAAATTTAGGAAAATATATCAGCACCAAAACGGGCCGTAACATGTTACTTTGGGAGGGTTCCTGTGTGGTACATGAAGCTTTTTCTTTGGATAAATTAATAGAAGTTCACAAACAGCATCCCGATGCTAAAATTATTGCGCATCCCGAATCTGAAACGCATATTCTGGAAACCGCCAGTTATATTGGTTCGACAGCCGGAATGATTGATTACGTAAAAACAAACCCCAGTAATACCTTTATTGTCGCTACCGAGGCGGGAATTCTTCACAAAATGCAACAGGAAGTTCCAAATAAAATTTTGATTCCTGCGCCATCGCAAGAAGATAACACCTGTGCCTGCAGTGAATGTGGTTATATGAAGATGAATACTTTGCAAAAAGTATATGACTGTTTGCTTACTGAAACTCCCGAAATTATTGTTCCGGAAGACATTAGAGAAAAAGCATTGCTTCCTATTGAACGAATGCTAGAATTATCCAAATAATGATTGCAACAAATTACTTAATCATTGGTTCAGGAGTTGCCGGATTGACTTTTGCCATAAAAATTGCAGACCGTTTTCCCGACAAAAAAGTGACTATTGTAACCAAGTCAAATGCCGATGAATCCAATACTAAATATGCTCAAGGCGGCATTGCTATTGTTACCGATGAAACTGAGGATTCATATCAAAAACATATTGACGACACGCTAATCTGCGGTGATGATTTATGCGATGTTGAAGTCGTTAAAATGGTCGTCACTGAAGGCCCAAAAAGATTAAAAGAACTCATAGCATGGGGCGCTCAATTTGACAAAAACATTAAAGGAAATTTTGATTTAGGCAAAGAAGGCGGACATTCACAAAATAGGGTTGTTCACCATAAAGACCAAACTGGCCAGGAAATTGAACGCACTATTTTAGACCAAGTATATCAAAAAGCAAATGTTACCATTTTAGACCATCATTTTGCACTGGAGCTGATTACGGATAACAATCAGTGCGTTGGTGCCTATGTTTTAAATCAAAAGACAAATGAAATTAGTACCTTCCACTCTACTTTTACGTTGCTTGCCACTGGCGGAATTGGACATCTGTATGGGCATACCACCAATCCAATAATTGCGACTGGCGATGGAATTGCAATGGCTTTTCGAGCAAATGCCGCTATTAAAGACATGGAATTTATTCAATTTCATCCCACGGCATTGTATGATGCTTCTACTGGATCGAAGTTTTTAATTTCAGAAGCCGTACGCGGTTTTGGAGCGTATTTGCGCAGCAAAAACGGCAAGAGGTTTATGCTTGATTATGATAACAGAGCTGAGTTAGCTTCCCGTGATATTGTTTCCCAAAGTATCGATATCGAACTAAAAAAAACGGGGGATGAATGCGTTTATTTAGATTGTACACATTTAAATTTAGAATCGTTTATTAAACACTTTCCAATGATTTATGAGCGTTGCAGAAGCATTGGGATAGACATCACAAAAGATTGGATTCCAGTGGTTCCAGCACAGCATTACCTCTGCGGCGGAATTGTCGTTGATAAAAATGGAAAAACATCCGTAGAGAATTTATTTGCCTGTGGAGAATGTTCCCAAACGGGTTTACATGGCGCTAATCGACTAGCGTCAAACTCCTTACTGGAAGCTTTGGTGTATTCGGAAAAAATTTATAATTATTTAGCAGAAACGACTTTTGAAAAAAAGAATTTAAACCGTAAAAGTTCCGATTGGGAATACGCCGCAAACCCCACTATTATTCCCAATTATAGTGCTAAGATAAAAACTGAATTACAGCTTTTAATGCGTCAAAATGCCGGAATAGTGCGTCATGACGCTAATTTGCGACGCGCAAAAGAACAATTAATGCAGTGGCAAGACGAAATAGTAACGGTGCTGAATAACGCTATAATTACTACTGAATTGTACGAATTATACAATATGATCACTATTGGAAATTTAATCGTTCAACAATCGATAGGAAGAAAAGATAATAAAGGAAGTTTTATGAAAAAATAATAATAATTATCACCCGTTTACAAAAAAAACAAATAAAAAAACACTTAACTCTTATTTATCAGGTAGATACCTTTTAAAATTTTTATATATTTATATTATTTTAGCTTAATTTTTTAATTCAGGTATGTTCAAACGGTAGCAATAATTCACACAATAACCATGCAAATAGACATAGATTTACTGTTCACCTGGGGTGCTGTATCTAAAAAATACAAAAAAAATGAAATCATTTTTGATGAGGATGACGAGGCTCATTTTTATTACCAGATCATTGATGGAAGCGTGCGCATGTTTAATTCTAATGATGAAGGAAAAGAGTTTACGCAAGGTGTTTTTTGCACAGGAGAGAGTTTTGGAGAACCTCCGTTGTTTATAGATCAACCGTATCCGTCTAAAGCAATTACCCTGCAAGACAGTACAATTATAAAGCTATCAAAAGATAAATTTATAAAAATTCTTGAAGAATATCCGGCGATTCAAAAATCCTTTTTAATTTTATTGGCTAACAAAATCCATTTGAAATCAAACACATCAAAAGAAATTATAAATCAAAAACCCGAGTTTAGAATTGTCGCCTTTTTAAATACGTATAAAAAAACATTGGAATGCTGTACTGAAAAAGTATTAATTCCTTACACGCGTCAGGAAATCGCAAATTTCACCGGTCTGCGGGTAGAAACAGTAATTCGCGTTTTATGTAAGATGAACACCTGCGACAAACTAGAGATTGTCAATCATAAAATATATTATTAAAATGGAATTAAATATAAAGTTTTGGTTAAAATTATCCTTGTTGAATTTATGTATTGTGGCTTTTTTAGGCCTTTTGATGCGTTATAAAATAGGCTTTGAATTTCCTTATTTAGATCAAAAATACCTGCAGCATTCCCATTCTCATTTTGCGTTTTCCGGTTGGGTCAGCCATACTTTGATGACTTTAATGGTGTATTATCTTCAGAAGAAAACAGCTGAATTTCAAGTAAACAAATACCGAAAAATAATTATCGCCAACTTGATTATTTCTTATGTAATGCTGGTCTCTTTTATTATTCAAGGCTATGGAATGATTTCTATAATCGCTTCTACAGCTTCTATTTTAATTTCGTATATTTTTGGTTATTATTACACTAAAGATTTGAAAAAAATTGACAGCGATTTTTTATCCATAAATTGGTTTAAAGCAGCTATTTTCTTTAATATCATTTCCTCATTCGGCACGTTTTATTTGGCGTACATGATGGCGACTAAAAATATTGTTCAAGATTATTATTTATCTTCTATCTATTATTTTCTTCATTTTCAATACAATGGTTGGTTTTTCTTTGGCTGTATGGGTTTAATGTTTGGATTTTTAAACCTAAGAAAATCAGAAAACCCTTTTTATGAAACTTCTTTGAAACTGTTTGTAGTTGCCTGCATTCCTGCTTATTTTTTATCAACATTGTGGTTAAAATTACCCAACTGGATTTATTTGCTTACCGTTCTTGCTGCGATAGTTCAGGTTTTTGCTTGGTTTAGACTTCTCTTAATTTTAATAAAAAACAAAATAGAGTTTTTGAAAAATTTCTCCCCATTATTGCGTTACATACTATTATTCGCAACTGTAGCACTGAGTGTAAAATTGTTGCTGCAACTGGGTTCAACTATTCCGGTAATAAGTAATTTAGCTTTTAGTTTCAGGCCCATTGTAATAGCGTATCTGCATTTGGTTTTACTGGCTGTAATCTCATTGTTCTTGTTGTTTTACATTTATGCTAATCACTTGTTATTTATAAGTCGGGGTATAAAAATCGGATTGTTGCTGTTTTCTATTGGAGTTTTACTAAATGAGTTAGTTTTGGCCTTGCAAGGCGTTGCATCGTTCAGTTACATCATAATTCCGTACGTAAATGAACTTCTTTTTGCAGTAGCAATCATTTTGCTTTTGGGAATCGGATTCACTTCCTATTTCTCGGTAAAAAAAATCAAAAACAATCCACCTTTGTAACAGCACTTTTAAAATAAGGCGTCGGTAATAACGTGCATTTTAATGCAAAAATTAAGTACGCTTTTTATAAAAAAATTATTCTATACTAATGGTTCGCTTCTTAACCGCTATCATCTGTAAACAAAACGGCGAAGCTTTTATTTGAATTTATAAAAAAATTATTCAATACTGTTCCTGACGTTGTTAAAAGCATATTTTTTTGTATAAAAAAACCCTTCGATAAAATACCGAAGGGAAAATTACTAACTAAATAAACAAACCAAATCTATTTAATCAACTCGAAACCAACTTTATGATCTGTAGTGGAATCGGTACCGACAAAAACTTGAAAAGCACCCGGTTCAGCAATAAATTGTAAATCAGAATTATAAAATTTTAATTCTTCAACCGAAATTTCGAATGTTACTGTTCTTTTATCTTCTTTTTTAATGGTTACTTTTTGGAATCCTTTCAGTTCTTTTAAAGGTCTAGTAATGGTCCCAACTAAATCTCTAATATACAATTGAACGACTTCTTTACCATCATAATTTCCTGTGTTTGTAACATCAACGCTAACCGTTACTTTCTCGTTGAACTTCATTTTATCGGATGATATCTTCAAATTCGAATAGTCGAAAGTGGTGTAACTCAATCCGAAACCAAAAGGATATAAAGGTTCGTTTCTTTCGTCTATATAATTGGATCTGAATTTTTCAAATTTACCTTCTTTGTTACCTAACGGTCTTCCTGTATTTTTTTGATTGTAATAAATAGGCACCTGCCCTACACGTCTTGGAAACGTGGCTGTTAATTTTCCGGAAGGATTTTCATTTCCAAACAAAACGTCAGCAATCGCGCTTCCCGCTTCACTTCCTGCAAACCAAGTATTCAAAATAGCCGGAACTGTTTCATTTTCTTGCACTAAAACCAAAGGACGACCTGTGAATAAAACCAACACCACCGGTTTTCCCGTTTTTAATAAGGCTTGCAACAAATCTTTTTGTGCCTGAGGGATTTCTAAGTTGGTTCGGCTGCTGCTTTCTCCACTCATTTCTGCAGATTCGCCAAGCGCAGCAACAATTATATCGGATTGATTCGCTATTTTCAAGGCTTCCGCCAATAATTCTTCGGTAGTTCTGCTATCGCGATGCAAGGTTTTGCCAAACATCGTCGCTTTTTCTTCGAAAGCCGCATCATAATCCAGATTGCTTCCTTTGGCGTAAAGCACTTTGGTTGCATTACCACCTACTTCTTTGATCCCTGCCAATAGTGAAATGGATTTTTCCATATTGGTGGCCACACTCCAGGTTCCTGCCATATTTTCTTTGGCATCAGCCAATGGTCCGATTAAAGCAATAGTTCCTGACTTTTTTAAAGGAAGCAACTGATTTTTATTCTTTAATAAAACTAAAGATTGAGAAGCTGTTTTTCGGGCTTCGGCTCTGTTGCTTGCTGTAAATATTTCTGTTTTAGCTCTTTTAGCATCTGTGTAGCGATACGGATCATGGAACAAGCCCAAATCATATTTGGCATTCAAAATAAGACGAACAGCATTATCAATTTGTTCGATGCTTACTTTTCCTTCCTCCACTGATTTCTTTAAAGTCGTCAGGAAACCTTCGCCCACCATATCCATTTCAATTCCGGCATTTAATGCCAAAGCCGATACGGTTTGCAAGTCTCCCATTCCGTGTTCGATCATTTCAGGAATTCCTGTAAAATCAGTTACCACAAAACCGCCAAAACCCCATTGTTTTCTCAACACATCCGTCATTAACCATTTATTTCCGGTTGCGGGAATTCCGTCTACTTCATTAAAAGAAGCCATAACCGAACCTACGCCAGCATCAACGGCGGCTTTATACGGAGGAAAATAATCATTATACATTCTGATTCGACTCATGTCAACTGTATTGTAATCACGTCCTGCTTCTGGCGCGCCGTATAAAGCAAAATGTTTGACACAGGCCAAAATGGTATTATTGAGAGACAAATCATTTTGTTGATAACCGTTGACCATTGCTTTTGCAATTTGGCTTCCCAAAAACGGATCTTCACCTGAACCTTCAGAAACTCTTCCCCAACGTGGATCGCGGGAAATATCAACCATAGGCGAAAATGTCCAATTTATCCCATCGGCACTGGCTTCTTGTGCCGCAATTTGAGCACTTCTTTCAATTAATTTCATGTCCCAAGTAGCCGACATTCCCAAAGGAATCGGAAATGTGGTTTCATAGCCATGAATGACGTCCATTCCAAAAAGCAACGGAATTTTCAATCGGCTTTTTTCGACAGCAATCTTTTGAACTTCATATATTTTTTGAACGGATTTGATGTTGAACAAACCGCCCACTTTACCTTCTGCTATATTTTTGGCAACATTGGAGCTGTTGGCCTCTCCTGTAGTAATATCTCCGGAAGTGGGTAAATTTAATTGCCCAATTTTTTCTTCCAAAGTCATTTTCGATATTAATTCGGCAACAAATTCAGTTTTAGGTTTAATTTTAACGTTCTTTTTAGTTTGCTTTTTTTGGCTGTAGCCAAAAAGAGAAATTCCAAAAAGTAGTATAATAAGTTTAATTTTCATTTTCCTTGTTTTTTGTTTGTTTAAACATCCAATCATAAATTTCTTGGTTGTCATATACACGGGACCAACTATCGTGATTTGCATCATCAAAAATGGTTAATTCCACATTGGCGTTACAACTTTTTAATTTTTTATAAATCGTAATGGAATAATCCACATTTACGACATCATCCAGCAATCCATGAAAAATTTGAATTGGAATTGCTGCGATTTTACAATTTTCGATGATGGGAACCCGATCTACAAATCCCGCAATTGGGACTAATGCGGCGAACATTTCGGGATGTGCAAAAGCTAGATTCCAAGCGCCCCAAGCCCCCATACTAAGACCTGTGAGATAAATTCTGCTGGGATCAATATTGTGTTCTTTCTGGATTTTTAGAATCAAACGATACAATACTTCTTCATCCCAATATTCATTTTCCGGACATTGTGGTGCCAAAACATAGGCGTCCAGGTCGTGACTTTTCAAATACTTGAACGGTCCATGCACTTTTACTTTTTCGATATCCGTTCCTTTTTCTCCAGAACCGTGTAGAAAAATAATCAGCGGTTTTTTTTCTTTGGCATCCACTGGAAGATGCAACACATAATTTAATTCGTGTTTTTTGACCACTTCCGTTTTGATTTTCCCAACAATCTCAGTTTGAGAAAAGGAATTCCAGGATACTAAAAAGGCGGCTGCTATAATTAAATACTTCATCATACCTTACAAATTATATTTTGTAGAATGAAAGCCCAATTTTGCCAAACCCGGTTTTATTTCTGGAGCATTCATGAATAATTTCCATAATAAACCAGTGCGATGATTTTCAATCATGGGTGCAATTGTACCTTGATCAATGGCTAAATAACGGGTCGTTACCCAATTATAATGCGGTGAAAAAGCATCATAAGGTCCTGCAATTCCAACATACTCTGCTCTTTTTTCATCGTATAAATAATGAAGAAACTTCATGGATTCTTCTGGTGTATAAGGAAATGACGAAAGTGCTGCAGTTGGAGTTATCACACCCAAATCATTATCTGTATCATGAGCTGAATATCCCGTTGTCCCGTCAGCATTACGAGAATAACTCGCGGTAAGTCCCCAAACTTTATCTGAATAACCATTCCATCCTTTTGGATTAGCCACGCTATAACTGTAAATAATTTTAGCTTGATTTTGTGTCAAAGCCCAATAGTCTGCATACTGATCTGTTAATTGTGAAGGATCTAGTCCTAAATAAGAATATTGTGCCCAAAACAATGGTCCAGCATTTCCAGAAACCGTGTTGTATTTGAAAATTAAAGGAATTCCATATTGTGTCTTTCCACTTGCAATGGCTCCACTTCTTGCCCATCCTTCATGATACGCTGCGGCAGGAATGGGATGTGTAGGTGAAGCGGCTCCAAGTATATAGGCAATCAAACATTCGTTATAACCTTCTAATTTGAATTTCATCTCCCATTGATAAGTAGGAGACCAATGCCAATACATCGCGTTTTCCCCATTAGTATACCAACTCCATTCTACCCCTTTCCATAAATTATCCGCTTTGACAGACAATGCTTTTTCTTGTGTATTTCCGTCTTTAAAATATTCTCTAACAGCAATTAAACCTTGACATAAGAAAGCCGTTTCAACTATATCACCACCATCATCTTTATTACCAAATGAAATTGCATTACCCGTTGTTCCATCCATCCAGTGGGCCCATGCTCCATGAAAACGATCTGCTTTATCTAGAAAATTCATTGCTGTTGTCATTCTGCTAACTGCTTCTGCTCTTGGTATAAAACCTCTTTCAACACCAACAATCAAAGACATTAACCCAAAACCAGAACCACCAGTGGTTACTTTGTTTGCTTCGAAACTAGGATTATCCGTATGATAGCGTTCTCTTGCCAGTTTAGAATTGGGTTCGGCATAATCCCAAAAATACTTAATCGCATCTTTTTGAACCTGATCCATAGCTTGGGCATCAGTCAGAGGGGTTTTTGAGGTCGTTGGCAATGGAGTACCAGAGCCTCCTTTACTTTCCGGAGTTGATGAAGAACAGGAATTTAAAAAACTAATAAAAACCAGTAAGCAGAGAGAAATCTTCATTTTAATAAAATAATAGGATTAATAATTTTTAAATAAATCCCTAGTTTTTAAAAAACCAGCGGTTTATACTCTTTTATCTGTTGTCTTTTTCTAATGTTGCAAGTGCTGCTATTTCGTTTATAGAAAGAGCCACATTATAAATTCTGAACTCATCTAATAATCCCGCAAAACTAGTTGCCCAATTTTGTTGCGAAATATTAGTTAAAGGCGGAGTTGTTTCAAATTGATGTGTTCCAAAAACTACTTTACCATTGGTACCCGTCATTTCAAAAGCACCATATTTTGGAGTCTTATTGCTGTTATTTATGTCTCCTGGATTATCTGCAAACAAGGGCGCGATTCCTGCGGCGCCAGCAGCAGGAGCATATGGGAAATCAGTTAAATTTGTACATAATGCTCCGTTAACATAAGCAGATACAATACTCGTGCTTGCGTTATAAGTAAAAGCAACATGAATCCATTGGTTCAAACTATTATCTAAATTCATGATTACACCTTGACTAGTCCAAGAGACACTGGATCTTCCATTATCTAGATTTAGCTTTAATCGCAATCTGTTTGGAAAATTACTGTTCGGGTTTTCTAAAAACAAATTCAATGCTCCCATATCTTTTAAAGGTCTTACTATCGAAAAAATACCTTGGGCACCTTTCCCTATTCCAGGGGTTGCCGGATCAACAGTATTTGCCGTATTCATCCAAAAAGCAACCGTAAAATTATTTAAAGCAGTAATTGCCGCTGTTGCATTTGCAACAGCATATCGTTCCTGAGAACTAGATCCTGAATAGGCATTTCCTTTGATTCCGGATGCATAACCTACATTTGTTCCAACGGAACCTGTGATATTATTTTTACTGTCCGTAAGATTGTTTTCAAAACTCAATTTAGTGACCAAATTACCGGCAGCAATTTCATCTGAGCTTTCGTAACCTCCAATAGCTTCATAAGCAATTGGACTGTTTACTTTATCGATACTATCCTCGTTACAGCTCACAAAAAATTGTGAAGCGAGGACAGAAGCAAACAAGAAAATATATTTATTTTTTTTCATTTTTACTGTTTTAAGAATTAATACCCAGGATTTTGAGCTGACAATCCAGCGGCTTCTGTAATAAATAGTTGTGGCAAAGGAAATACTTCATGTTTACCCGGTACAAATGTTTTGCCATGAATGGCAAAAGCAGCTACCGCTTGTGCCGTTCCTGTTCGAACTAAATCAAAAAATCTGTCGTGTTCAAAGGCCATTTCGACTCTTCTTTCTTTCCAAATTGCAGTTCTTATATTCGCTTGTGAAGTAAATGTAGTGTTGGCTAGTCCGGCTCTTGTTCTAATTTGGTTTAACAAAGCAATGGCAGCAGGAGTTTGATTCAATTCGTTCAATGCTTCTGCCTTCATTAGAATTACTTCGGCATAACGCAAATACTTGATATTCGTATCTGAATTATCCTGACCAGAAAAAGCGGAAGAATAGGCTTTGTAATTGTACATTGGGTTATCTGCATCTGCGGGTACTACTCTGCCATCGTATAAAGTTGCCCCTCTGAACATGATCGTTGCATTTTTTCTAACATCATTGGCTTCATAGGCATTTAGTAAACTTTGAGAAGGCGTATTAAAACCCCAACCCCATCCACCGGAACCACGAGCTCCTTGAGTTTGAGAATATTGTTTAATTCCTTGAGCAGGAACAGAGCCCACACCTTGAATTTCAAAAATAGATTCAGCATCATTTTCTCCTGCCAATCTAAACATAGACGCATAATCAGAAACGAGCGCATACCCAGTAACTAAATTACAATTATCGATCACTTTCTGCCAGTTTTTTTGGTATAAATTCACTTTGGCTAACAAGGCATAAGCAGCTCCTTGAGAAGCTCTTCCTTTTTCAGAAGCGGTATAAGCGGCTTTATTTGGCAATGCTGCAATAGCATCATTCAAATCACTTTCGATAAGCGCATATACTTCCGCGCTTGATTTACGCGTTAATTGCATAATTCTATCTTCTTCTGAAGATGGATTTGGCAAACGATCAACAATGGGAACGCCACCGTAGGTTTTAACCAAAGTAAAATACATGAAAGCGCGTAAAAACTTTGCTTCACCAATTAACCTGGTACGCAAAGCAGGATTAGCCTGATCTAATTGCGGAATTATACTTAATGCCTGGTTGCATCTATTGATTCCTTCGTAATTAGCTACAAAAATTTCACTAGTGGAAGGACTTGATGGATTATAGGTCAAGGCATCCATTAAATCTTTATCGGAACCTGAATCTCCTGCTGAAGATCCTTTATCAGCATCATCAGAAGCAATACTTGAGACACCATTCCAAGAAAAGGAAGACATATTCCAATCTAAAAATTTATTGTAAATTGCTGTGACAAAGGTTGCTGCACCGGCATCATTGTTGAATAATGCGATATCATTGGTAGAAATAGATTCGGTTTGATCTACGTCTAAATACTCATTTGAACATCCTGAAAAAAAGCACGTGGATAGAACAAAAACGGAGATATATATTTTTTTCATACTCTTAAAATTTTAAATTAGCACCAATAACAAATGATCTCAAGGTAGGATAAGCATCTAACTCGATTCCTTGAGTTCCATAAGGATCGCCATTCCCATTCAATTCTGGAGAAAAACCAGAGAACTTCTGAGTGATTAATGGATTTATCGCATTGACATATATTCTACAAGAGTTTATAAATCCTTCTTTTAAAGGGATTTTATATCCTAAAGTAATATTGTTGATTCTAAAAAAGTCACCCGATTCTAAATAATAAGTAGAAGCAACAGGAACTTGATTAAATGGGGCTGGATTTGAAGCCGTTGTATTGTTTACGGTCCAAAAATCAGTGGCTAACGATTCTTCAATATTTTCCCCTCCAAAACGTTGTGCTTTTTTACCATTGTACACTTTTGCTCCCGAAGTTCCGTATCCATCTACTGAGAAATCAAAGTTTTTATAGTTCATTCCTAGGCTAACCCCAAACGTGGAAGTAGGCAAAATAGAACCTACGTATTTTTTATCGGCATTAGCGAGAACATTTTGTGTTACTTTTTCGCGTGCTGTATTGTAATACAACATGGCTCCATTGGCAGGGTCAAAACCAGCATATTCGTAGATAAAGAAGCTACCTAACGGCTGACCAACGGAAGTATTATCTAATATTTTAGTATCCTGTCCGTTTCCTAAACTTCCACCAATAAGTGGTGCCAGAGTAGCATCTTTTAAACCTGAAAGTTTATTTTGATTATTTGAAAAATTACCTCCAACCCAATAGTTCAGATTGTCCGTCAATTGATCATCCCAACGCAATGCAATTTCATACCCTTTGTTTGATACTTCACCAACATGTGCCGGAGAAGAATTACTTATTCCAGAAGTTAAATATGGTTTTGTATTTAAAATAACATTGGTGGTTGTTTTATCATAGACGTCAAATGATCCTTTTAATCTGCTGTTTAAGAATTCAAAATCTACACCTGCGGAGGCTTCTTCAGTAATTTCCCAAGATAAGCTGGGATCAATCTGAGAATTGATAGTCGTTCCTTCGTTCAAAATAGAACCTCCTAAATAATAACTCAATCCGGATGCATACGCTTGATTATTAAGCGGTACGTTTTGATTTCCTAATTTACCCCAACCTCCTCTTAATTTCAGTAAATCAACTCCTTTGACATCCGCCATAAAACCTTCTTTGGTAATAATCCAACCTAAACCAAAAGCAGGAAACGTTCCCCAACGATAGTCTTTCCCAAAATTAGACGAACCATCACGTCTAAGTGTTCCCGTAAATAAGTAGCGGTCCATTAATTTATATTGAAAACGTCCAAAATAAGAAGCCAACTTAGTTTCATTAGAAACTACATCGCTATAATTCATTATATTACCGGAGTAATCAACGCCGTTTAAAGCCCAATAATTAGAATCTGCATTTACATTTTTTCTGGTAATAGTTAAGGTTTCTCTAGATCCTCTAATAGACGTTTCAATTCCTCCTGTAAGTTCAACATCATGAATCTCCCCAAAAACTTTATTATAGGTAAAGTAATTCGTTAAGTTCCAATTGAAATATTGTGATCTACCTTTGGTCAATAGATTTAAAGGAACCCCTTCGTTAGCTGCTTCATAATCCGCTGGACTTGTATTTGGGTTTTGCGCCATCCAGATTCCTTGTGAATCAGAGAAGTTATAATTTTTCCAAGAATAATACTCCCCGTTGAATTGGGAAGTAAATTTTAACGACTCTAAAATTTCATAATCTAATTTCAAACCGCCTTGCAACGTTAAACTTCTTTGCTCCTCATCAAAAAAGTCTAATTGCGCTAGAGGATTACCCACATTGTTAAATAAATTACCAGATGTACCTGCAAAACCGTTAGCTCCCACTAGAGGAACGCCATATTGACCATCAGGAAAAAAAACAGGAACTATTGGCGATTGTTTATAAGCGGTGGTAAAAGCTCCCAAAGGTTTTGGAGATGAACTGGTCGAACCAAAACTAAAGTTTTGATTTAAAGTTAGCTTATCCGAAATTTTGTACTCATTGTTATTTCTAAAGGTGGTACGACTGTAATCTAATCCATTGAGAACTCCTTTTTCTTCGTAGTTACCAACACTGAAAAAGTATTTAATTTTTTCTGTTGATCCGGAAACCGAAACGTTATTTTGAGTATACGATCCTGTTCTGGTAATAGCATCAAACCAATCTGTATTTACTGGTTGATCTTGCGAAAAAGTAGTGGATTGTAGTGCAGCATTCGAATAATGCGAAAACTTATTACTTCCTGCCATTTTCACTTTTTTCAAAGGCTGCCTAAACCCCGCAAAAGTTTCAAATTCTACCGAAACTTTGTCGCCTTTTCCTTTTTTGGTGGTAATTATGATAACCCCATTAGCGGCTCTGGTACCATAAATAGCGAGAGAAGAGGCATCTTTCAAGATCTCATAAGACGTAATATCATTAGTATTAATATTATTAATATTATCTGTAGGCATTCCGTCAACCACAAATAATGGTGTGCGTCCGCCAATTGCTGTGCCTAGTCCCCTAATAACAACAGTAGGTGAACTTCCCGGTAAATCAGACGAAATTACTTGAACTCCTGCGGCTTTTCCTTGTATGGCTTGTGAAGCATTCAACACTTTAGTTTTAGAAATTTCTTCTGCTTTCAATGAAGTGATCGAAGACGTATTATCAATTATTTTACGGGTTCCATACCCAATAACAACAACTTCATCTAATTGCATTTCTTGATCTTCCTGAAGAACAATATGCATCAGGTTTGCAGTAGCGGCTATGGAACTAGATTCAAAACCTAACATCGAAATTTGTAAAATTTCACCCTCTGACGCCCTAATTTCAAAATTTCCGTCAAAGTCACTGTTTGCATTCGTTTTTGAATCAACAGCAACTATGATCGCACCTGGAATACCAATGCCGTTTTTATCAGATATTTTTCCTTTAATTACTTGTCCTGACATATATGCCGGAAGTAGAATGAGCACTATAAGGCCCAAAATAAAATTTTTCATATAGTATTAAATTATTAAAAAATTAATGCTGCTAAAGTAGATAATTACAACGTTATAGTTAGCAAACTGGCAATACTACACGACTACATCAAAATTACAAAATGCGCTCATAAATTCAAGTGATACTGTAGCTAAGAGAGGTCAAAAGAGAACAAACCACATCTATATGATGTAGTAATGATGTGGTGTAGTTTCGCGAACAATACAGCAAAATATTAAGGTGTTTTTTAAAAATAAACCCTATCTAGACAGTTAATAAAAATTTAGAAAGGTTTTTATCCTGAACAAGATTTAATTTCTTTCTGAGGCGGTAACGATGAAGTTCTACACCTCTAAAAGAAATATTCATCATGGGGGCAATTTCTTTTGACGAAAGATTCATTTTTAAATAAATACAAAGCTTAATGTCCTTTGAAGTCAGGTTTGGATATTTTTTAGAAAGGTTAACTATAAATTCATTGTGGATTTGATTCAAATTTGTTTCAAATGTTTCCCATTCGTGTTTGTTAACGGCATTAATTTTTATGGCTTTTTTAATTTCACTTTTCAATTTATTAAAATCCATATCTGAATTCAGAATGTCTTGAATATTTTCAATCATTTCACTTTGTTTCGCAATCGAAAGCGATTTACCAACAACCTCTGAAGACTTTGATTGCAATTCCAGTTCTAAAATATGTTTTTCATACTCTTGAACATTTAATTCGTTTTCGGTTTTTAATTCTATCTCCAGAATTTTCTTTTGATGTTTTAGCTCTTCATCACGTAATTCCAGTTTCTGCAAGTAGCGCATTTTATTCCACTTGTAATACAGATACAAAACACCTCCAATTACAACTACATATAATAAAATCATCCAAAGAGAAAAATACCATGGTTTAGCCACCACAAATTGGAAGCTGGAAATTGTAGTATAATTTAGTCCATCATGAAGATAAACAGTAATCTCATTGGAACCACTATTCAAATTATTCAGAACAATTAAACCTTCATTAACGGGAATAAATTCTTTGGTTCCATTGATTTTATAAAATAAATTAGGTCTTGTTGCTCCAAAAACACCCGATAGTACATGAATGCGAAGCTCCGAATTATAAGGAATATTTGACTTGTTTTCAACCAAACTATCATCAACAAAAGCTTCAATACTTATATTTGAGGCTTTCTTATTCGTATAATTTAACTGTACAGAAATAAAACCATCATCCAGGTTTAACAGATAATTGTCCTTGTTTTTAAAAACTTTTACATTGTCATTAATGATTTTTCCTCTATAATATTTCTCTTGAATAATAGTACGGATAAATTTATTGCCATCGGCATAAATAGGATACAAAAGTCCTTCTTGCAGTATCAAAAAGTGATTTTCATCAATAGAAACAATATTTGATACATTTTTAAAATTAGAATTAAACAATTCATTTTCTTCTAATTGATTGCTGATTGAATTATAGGTGTACCAGGATTTATTAATCAAAAAAAGTATTTCGTTTCTAAACTCAAATATTTTCACGCCAAAATCATTACTTATTTTACTGTTTTGGGTAACATTTTTGATGTCAATTGTCTCATATGCATCATTTAACAAAATACGATACAAGCCTCTATTATTATCCGCTGCCCATATTTCATTTTTCTTATTTTGCGCAACATATTTTATCGGTTTTAAAAGTCCTTTTACAACTTTTTTCTGACTTAAATCGTTCCTGTCGTTGTAAATAATCACACCGCTGTACGTAGCTTGCAAATACGAATTGTTGATGCCACTT
This sequence comes from Flavobacterium cryophilum, assembly GCF_048286555.1. Classification (NCBI taxonomy): domain Bacteria; kingdom Pseudomonadati; phylum Bacteroidota; class Flavobacteriia; order Flavobacteriales; family Flavobacteriaceae; genus Flavobacterium; species Flavobacterium cryophilum. The sequence continues at coordinate 114,028 of NZ_JBLVPZ010000012.1, forward strand.
TTTACTAAATTCCAGCCTCCATTTACGGCACTCAATTTAGAGACTCTTCCGTCCTCATAGACAAAAGTACCTTCATTGTGTCCTATGAGGTATTGGTTATTTATTTTAGTAATATTCCAAGCTTGCCCCTGCGTATTTGGAATCAAAGCCAGTTTCTTGTCCTCATATTTAAAAACTCCATGATTGGAAGCCATCAAATATCCCTTTGGAGTATTTGCAACCGAGTACACCGAACCTAAAATCCCTGAATTATCATAAAAAATTGATATTGGTGAATTAACCTCAACATGAGCAATTCCATTATCCAATCCAAGCCATAAATCATTCTCTTTGTCCAAGCCAATGCTCAAAATTGAGTTGTTCATCAAGACATTGTTTCGGTTAATATTTTTGTAAGAATCAGTTTTTAAATCAATCAAATAAACGCCTTTACTGGCGGTTCCAATAACTAATTTACTGTTCTTAATAAACGTCGCTGCATTGATATTAGCCGTTTTCAAAATATCATTTAAAGGATTTTGCCAAGGATATAAAACGCCATTATCGTCCACATAAACCCCATTATTTTTAGTAAAAAAATACGTTTTATTTTGAAATTTTTCAATAGCATGAATTACATTATTTTCTAAAAGAGACCACCCTTGCACCTTTTCAAACTTGGAATTCTTCATTTTGTAAATTCCTTTTTCTACTGAAGCCACTAATAATTCAGTACCAACGGGGAAACAGTAAGAAACAAGAAAATCAAACTTATTTTTTTTAATTACTTTTCCATCATAAATAAAAAGTCCATTAAAAGACTGAAAGTATATTTTATTATTAAATTTAAAGATTTTCCAAATCTCTTCATTATCATTCTCATCAAAAACTTTAGTTGTATTCGGGTAGGAAATAGAAACGTAATACATCTTTCCTTGTTTTCGGAACCAATACCCAAATTCTTTGTACGAACCGGTATATATACGATCCCCATCGACCATTACAGAACGAATAATTGTTTTGTTAGGCAAACTGTATTTCTCCCACTTGACGCCATTGTACCGCAATAAATAATAATTATTGGCAAAATACATGGCATTGTCATTTCCTTGTGCGATGCTCCAAATCTGATTATCTCCTTGATAATTTGATTTGCTGTAATTCTCGACAAAAGGAAGCAACTCCTGAGCAAAAAGTTGGGATGAAATAAAATATAAAAGGATTATTATCGTAATTCTTACTTTCAAAATGTGTTGTTTTATAGCCAAATATAATTAGATTTCTCAAATAAAAGGCATAAAAAAAGCCTCCGTAAACAGAAGCTTTTTTGGAGTTTATTGTTTATCAGTTAATTAGCAATGCAAATACCTGATTGGCGATTTCAATTTCTTCATTGGTAGGAATAACCAGTATTTTAGTTCTCGAATCGGGGGTGTTGATTTCTTGAATTTCTTTCGAACGAATTTCATTTTTGGAGGCATCCAATTCTATTCCGAAATAATCCATATCCGTACATACTAATTTTCGAATATAAGAAGAATTTTCGCCAATTCCAGCGGTAAAAATAATGGCATCGAGTCCATTTAAAACGGCGGCATAAGAACCAATATATTTCTTTATTCGGTACGCATTCATCGCTAAAGCCAATTGACAATCTGAATTTCCATTTCCTGCATGGGCTTCTATCTCTCTTAAATCGCTATAACCGGTAAGTCCCAGCATTCCGCTTTGTTTTTGTAACATGGTATTTACGGCTTCCAAGGAATACCCTAAAGAATTCACCAAATAAAAAATCACGGACTGATCCACATCACCGCATCGGGTTCCCATAATTAATCCGTTCATTGGACCAAAACCAAGCGTATGGTCAATGCTTTTTCCGTCTTTTATAGCGGTCATGCTACACCCATTTCCTAAATGTATCGTAATAATTTTAGAACCTACATTGGTAGAATTTTGCTTCAAATAATGAATCGCATTTTCTGAAACATATTTATGACTCGTTCCGTGAAAACCGTAAACGCGTATTTTATTTTCCGTCAAAAGATAATTTGGTACCGCATATTTGTGTGCTACAACAGGAATCGTTTGATGGAACGCCGTATCAAAAACAGCTACTTGCTTTGCTGAATTAAAAATTTCCTCGGCAACATTTATTCCTTCTAAGTTAGCCGGATTATGCAAAGGCGCTAAATCAAAAAGCTGTCTGATTTTATCTTTTACTTCATTGGTAATGATCACCGTATTAGAAAAATCGTTTCCGCCATGCACCACACGATGACCTACAGCTTCGATCTCATCCGTACTTTTAATTACTCCCACCTTTTGATCCATCAGTAACTTGGCTATTTTTTCCAACCCAATTTTATGATTTGCTATCGGCAATGTCTCCTCTAATTTGGTAGTAGCCGTAATGTAAGTTAGATTCGAGGTTTCCAGTCCTATTCTGTCAATCATCCCCGTACAAATGACTTCATTTGCCGGCATATTAATTAATTGGTATTTTATGGAGGAACTCCCCGAGTTTATAATTACTATTTTCATTTTATAATCCTTGTGCTTGAATCGCTGTAATCACGACTGTATTGATAATATCATCCACCGTACAACCGCGGCTTAAATCATTTACTGGTTTATTTAATCCTTGCAACATGGGGCCAATTGCTAATGCGCCGGTTTCTCTTTGCACGGCTTTATAGGTGTTATTTCCTGTATTTAAATCCGGGAAGATTAAAACACTGGCTTGCCCTGCCACTTCTGAATTTGGCATTTTACTTTTACCCACATTCATATCAACAGCAGCATCATACTGTATAGGTCCTTCAATTTTTAAATCAGGGCGTTTTTTTCTTACTATTTCAGTAGCCGTTCTCACTTTATCGACTTCATCGCCTTTTCCTGATGAACCTGAAGAATACGAAAGCATTGCTATTTTTGGTTCAATACCAAAAGCCAAACTGGAATCAGCAGATGAAATTGCTATTTCTGCTAATTGTTCCGCAGTTGGATTTGGATTAATGGCGCAATCTCCAAAAACCGACACACGATCTTCAAGACACATAAAAAATATAGAGGAAACCACTGAGGAATTGGGTTTAGTTTTAATGAATTGTAAAGCTGGCAATATCGTTTGCTGTGTGGTATGTGCTGCTCCGGAAACCATTCCGTCTGCGTGACCTTTATAAACCATCATCGTTCCAAAATACGAAACATCCTCCATTAAATCCTTGGCCATTGCTATGGTTACATTTTTTGCTTTTCGCAATTCATAGTAGGTGTTTACATAATCATCATAATTCTCGGATTCTATCGGATTTATAATTTCGATTTTAGAAAAATCGAAAGGTAGCCCGAGCTCCGCAACTTTATTTTCAATTTGCTTTTTGTTGCCAATAATCGAAATATCAACTACATCCATCGTTAATAATTGTGAAGCCGCAATGATGATTCTTTCGTCATTTCCTTCCGGTAAAACAATGTGTTTTCGATGTTGTCTTGCTCGTTTTACTAAATTATATTGGAACATTTTTGGCGTCATTCCCTCCGCTTCAAAAGTAATCAGCTTTTCAGCCAAATTATCTAAGTCAACATATTTTTCGAAAGTAGTGATAGAGGTTTCAATCTTCTGTATGTTATTCGCATAAATTTTAGATTTAATGGAACCTATTTTATTGGTGATAAAATAAGTCCCTTCTTCCACCGCGATAATGGGAACAACGGTCGAAAGTCCTTCTATCAGTTTCAAAATACTGATTTCCGGCAAAATATTTCCTGTCAAAACAATTCCGGAAATGGTGGGATAATTTACAGATTCATTGGCTTGCAATGCGCCTAGAATAATGTCGGCTCGGTCTCCAGGAGTGATCACCAAACTATTTTCTTTTAAATGCAACAAATAATTACACAATTGCATGGCACCTACGCTAAAATTTCCGGTTTGATTGTTTAAATGTGCCGAACCAAATAAAACTTTAGCATCTAATACATTTACAATTTCCTGTACCGTAGGATTATTCAAATTATGAACTAGAGGAATTGAATTGACCAATATACTCTTAGGTAAACTTTTCTTTAAACCGTTGGTCACTAATTCAATGTTTTCAGGTTGCACTTTATTAGCAATGACAGCCAAAACCTCGACATCTTTAACTTTGAATGAATCGTATGCCAAATAAAGACTATCGATCAATTCCTCTAATGTTTTCCCAACTCCAGAGCCAACAATTATCGTTGGAATACCAAGATTTTTGGCAATTAGAACATTCATGTCTAATTCAATGACAGTTCCTTCTCCTGTAAAACTGGTTCCTTCAACCAAAATAAAATCAAAACGTTCCTCTAATTTCTTATATTTTTCAATAATTAAATCAAGAACCTCTCCTATTTTTCCTTTGTTTTTCTTTTTGATTAATTTACTTTTTGTAATGGCATATGCATCTTCAAAGTCGATATCCATTCCAAAATGTCCAATCACAGTTTCAATATGATTGTCAAATCCGCCTTCTTCAAAATCTTCGACAATCGGTCTAAAATAACCTACTTTAGCCATTTTGCCTATAAGCATACTCATCAATCCCAACGTAATAATTGACTTTCCGCTATTTTGCTCGCTTGTTGCAATGTATATTGCCTTGTTCATTTTTTTATTTTTAAATTTAATTTCAAATTAACGGGATGTATTCCTTTTTAATTTTCTAAAACCAACGGCGTTTTTTAAAATAAATAATCATTCCAATCACTATTAAAAACATAGCGCCAATGACGGTATGATACCCATAATGACGCTTGAGTTCCGGCATATATTCAAAATTCATTCCGTAAACTCCCACAACGAAAGTAAGCGGAATAAATATTGCAGATACAATCGTCAAGGTTTTCATAATTTCATTCATCTTATGCGTTTGTGCCGAAAAAAAGAAATTAGAGGCACTTTCCAAAGAACCCATATCAGATTCAATTTGTTCTAAAAGTTCTAAACTCTTCTGATGCAATCGGGAATAAAAACTAAAAATATCAGCTTCCACGACATTAAATATGTTGTCGTCTTTTATACTTTTTATATCATACAGCGAATCCCGAAGCGGAACAATCGAACGTTTTAAAAAATTTAAATTATCCCTGTGCTTTTCTATTTTTTCTAAAATTATTGGATCAACACTTTCCTTTGTAAGATTAATCAACTCCTCTACTTTGTCTTCCTCATTTTCTAACGTGACGTAAAAATTTTCCATGATAGCATCCAGAAGGATGTACAGTAAATAATCCGCTTTCTTTGTTCTGACTATTCCTGAATGGGATCGAATGCGTTCTCTAATATGGGTAAAAAAATCACTTCGCTTTTCCTGAAAAGAAATAAGAATTCCATCTTTTAACAAAAAACTAATTTGCTCTACACTTATATTATCTGAATTTTCCGCAGGCAGCAGCGATTTTATATTAAAAAACAAAAAATCATGAGATTCTTCCAATTTTGTTCTTCGGGTGGTATTCAAAATATCAGCCAACATAAAATTGTCGATTTTAAAATAATCGCCAATGGATTTTAACCAAGTCACGTTATTTAAACCGTGTATATTAATCCAGTTTGTTTTTTGTTCATCAATATATTTATCTAAATCCGAAACCTTAAAATCATTATGTTCGGTAAGATTCAAATCATCATAAACAAACAACTGCAGCTCAGATTCCTTACTTTTATGAATACCAGTATATTCTAAATTATAGGGTTGCATTTTCTTTCCGTTCTTGTATTTAATTTTTCTCATCCCAACTGATTTATGTAGTAATATTACAAAAAACTTTTACAAAAAATCGTTTTTTGGCACTTTGGACATTTCTGAAAATTAAAAAAATGGCTTACTATATTATTAAAAAAACAAAGGTATGTCTAAATAATAATTCTTTTCCTGAGAAAAATCATTTTACGGCAAAGAAAAAGCTAGTAACTCATAGCTGCCTAATAGTGTTAATTATTTTAAATTGTACCGAAATATTAACTATTTATTAAAATATATCAATAGATTTGACCCTAGTCGTAACAAAACATACTAAAATGCGACTTATAAATTAAAACCAATCTAAAACTTATTAACCTAAAAACTAAATGGTAAAAAAAAAACTAACGCTAATTATTACCTGTTTGTTATTTTGTTTTGCACAAGGCACATTTGCACAAAGCAAAAAAAAGAGACGAGCAGACAAAAATGCCTCCGCTAAAGTTGAAGCAAAAGCACCAGAATCAAAAGACGGCAAGAAAGAGCCCAAACCGTACAAAAAAGTTATTGACTCAACGGCAGTAACACAAAAAGGACTGATTGACATTCATAGAATTAATGACAAATATCTTTTTGAAATTCCAAACTCCCTTCTAGGAAGTGAAATAATGACCATTACCCGATATTCTAAGACTCCTGCTGGAGGGGGAATTTTTGGAGGAGAAGAAATCAACAGACAAGTTGTTCGTTGGGAAAAAGGACTGAACAATAACCTTCTTCTTAGATCAGTTACTTATGTTATCATGTCTCCAGACGAAGATAAACCAATGGCACAGGCTGTTAAGAATTCGACTTCAGACCCAATTATTGGAAATTATGATATCTTGGCATTCAAAAAAGATTCAACCGGGAAAAATAATGCTGGTTATGTGATCGACTTAACGAGCACTTTCGATGGTGACGTACAAACCTTTTCGTTAGATCCTATAAAGAAACAATTGTTAAACATACAAGCATTTCAAAAAGACAAGTCATTCATTTCAAAAATAAGCAGTTATCCTATAAATACTGAGATTAGAAGTGTAAAAACATTCACGACCACACCTCCGAGGATTTCAATTACTCCTACACCACAAATTGGAGTAAATTTACCTTCTGGATTAGATGCGGGAGTAATCACGGTAGAGATGAATACCTCTATGATTTTATTACCAAAAATCCCGATGCGCAAAAGAGAATTTGATGCACGTGTTGGATATTTTGCGAACCAATATGATGTTTTTGAAGAAGAATCTCAAAAATCAGATACCAAAGTATTTGCAGTGAGATGGCGTTTAGAGCCAAAATCTGAAGAAGATACACAAAAACAAAAAAGAGGGGAATTAATTGAGCCTAAAAAACCAATTGTATATTACATTGACCCTGCAACTCCTGAAAAATGGAAAAAATTCATCAAACAAGGTATTGACGACTGGCAGGTTGCTTTTGAAAGTGCCGGATGGAAAAATGCTATACGTGGCGAATATTGGCCAGAAAACGACCCAACAATGAGCTTGGAAGATGCCCGTTTTTCAGTATTACGATATTTCGCCGCTGAGATTCAAAACGCTTATGGTCCTAATGTTCATGACCCTAGAAGCGGTGAAATTTTGGAAAGTCACATTGGTTGGTATCACAATATTATGAGCCTTTTAAGAAACTGGTACTTAATTCAAACTGCTGCTGTAGATCCTGCTGCAAGATCTAAAAAGTTTGATGATAAATTAATGGGAGAATTAATCCGTTTTGTTTCATCTCATGAAGTAGGACATACTTTAGGATTACGCCACAACATGGGAGCAAGTTCAGCCACTCCGGTGGAAAAACTAAGAGATGCAGCGTACCAAGAAAAAAATGGACATACTTCCTCTATCATGGATTATGCACGTTTCAATTACGTAGCGCAACCAGAAGATGGCGTTACAGCCTTATTCCCTAGAATTGGCGATTATGACAAATGGGCGATTAAATGGGGGTATTCTTATTTTGATGATGCTAAAACTGAAACTGCAGAAAAAGCGAAGTTGAATGAAATGACTAAAGAAGCGTACAAAAATAACCGTTTATGGTTTGGTACAGAATCTAGTCCTTACGATCCAAGATATCAAACGGAGGATATTGGAGATAATGCGATGAGAGCCTCTGAATATGGAATTAAAAACTTGAAAAGAATTTTACCTAATTTATTAGAGTGGACTAGAGAAAACGGGGAAAGTTATGCTGAGCTAGATGAACTTTATGGTGCGCTTACAGGACAATTCAGAAGATATATGGGACATGTTACTAAAAACGTAGGTGGAATCTATGATTCTCCAAAAACGTATGACATGACTGGAAATCAATTTGAAGTAGTTCCAAAAGCCATTCAAAAAGATGCCGTGTTATTCTTAAACACTCAATTGTTTACCACACCAAAATGGTTATTGGATCAAAATATCCTTTCGAAAATAAACCCAGAAAATGGTGTTGAAGCGATAAAAGGGATGCAAGATGCTACTTTAACAAGTTTATTGGCAGGCGATAGAATTGTTCGCCTTATAGAAACTTCTTCTATGAGTAAAGACAACTATTCAGCTGATGAATTAATAAATGACTTAAAAAACGGAATCTTTTCAGAATTAAAAGGAAGTGGTTCCATTGACGTGTATCGTAGAAATATACAAAAATTGTATGTAGACAAAATGATCGAATTACTTAAACCAGGGACAACCATGGTTAGAGCGGTTCCAGTAGGTGTTACTTATGGTTTTACGACAAGAAAAGTAAATTTGGCGCAAACCGATTTACCTTCAATTTCCAGAGGACAATTGAATAATTTGAAAAACGAGATGAAATTAGCCTCATCAAGAATGACTGATCGATTGAGTAGATACCACTTACAAGATTTAATTTCTAGAATTGGTGAAGCCTTAGATCCAAAATAATAAATTAAAAAGGGCAAATGTTCAACAACATTTGCCCTTTTTTTTATATGTATTGGATGTGATTTTATCGTAGAAACACCCATTATATAGAAATACACATTGCCGTAAAGATGCACATTGTCGCTACGGATAATAATACCAAAACCCGACCCGTTTTTACAACAGGTCGGGTTTTTATTTACTACCATAAAAAAACCGTTCACCACAGGCGGACGGTTTTTAAAATCAGTAATAAAGACGGACAACAGCCCGTCTCTATGGAAATTATTATTTTACTTCTTCAAATTCAACGTCTTCAACATTGTCTCCTTGAGCAGCATCCCCTTGTGGTTGTGCTTCACCTTGACCTTGTTCTCCTTGAGCATACATTGCTTCAGTTGCTTTTTTCCAAGCAGCGTTGATGTTGTCAAGAGCTGTTTGAATTGCAGGAATGTCTTGAGATTGGTGTGCCATTCTCAATTCAGTTAAAGCATATTCTACAGCAACTTTGTTATCATCAGATAATTTAGAACCTAATTCTTTCAATTGAGTTTCAGTTTGGAAGATCATTCCGTCTGCTTCGTTCAATTTTTCAGCTCTTTCTCTTAACAGTTTGTCAGAATCAGCATTAGCTTCTGCATCTTTTTTCATTCTTTCGATTTCTTCAGAAGTCAATCCAGAAGAAGCTTCGATACGAATATCGTGAGATTTTCCAGTTCCTTTGTCAGTTGCCGAAACTTTGATGATACCATTAGCATCAATATCAAAAGTTACTTCAATTTGTGGAACCCCTCTTGGAGCTGGTGGTATACCATCTAAATGGAAACGACCGATAGTTTTGTTATCAACTGCCATAGCTCTGTCTCCTTGCAAAACGTGGATTTCAACTGTTGGTTGAGAATCTGCAGCTGTAGAGAAAACTTGAGATTTTTTAGTTGGAATAGTTGTGTTAGACTCAATTAATTTAGTCAAAACACCACCCATAGTTTCGATACCTAAAGATAAAGGTGTAACGTCAAGTAACAATACATCTTTTACATCTCCAGAAAGAACTCCACCTTGAATCGCTGCTCCAATTGCAACAACCTCATCAGGGTTAACTCCTTTAGACGCTTTTTTACCAAAGAATTTTTCAACTTCTTCAGCAATTCTTGGCATACGAGTTGAACCTCCAACCAAAATAACTTCGTCAATATCAGAAACAGATAAACCTGCATCTTTTAACGCTTTAGCAACTGGTGCCATAGAACGTTTTACTAAAGAATCCGTTAATTGCTCAAATTTAGCTCTCGTTAATTTTTTAACTAAGTGTTTTGGTCCTGAAGCCGTAGCCGTAACGTATGGCAAGTTGATTTCAGTTTCAGCAGAAGAAGACAATTCAATTTTTGCTTTCTCAGCAGCTTCTTTTAAACGTTGCAATGACATTGGATCAAGACGTAAGTCAATACCTTCTTCAGTTTTAAATTCATCTGCTAACCAGTCAATAATTTCGTGGTCAAAATCATCTCCACCTAAGTGAGTATCTCCGTTTGTAGATAATACTTCGAAAACTCCGTCTCCTAATTCAAGAACAGAAATATCAAATGTACCTCCACCTAAATCGTAAACAGCAATTTTTTGATCTTTACCTTTTTTATCTAAACCGTAAGCAAGTGCAGCTGCTGTAGGTTCGTTAATAATACGCATTACTTTAAGACCTGCAATTTCACCTGCTTCTTTCGTAGCTTGACGTTGTGCATCATTAAAGTAAGCTGGAACAGTAATAACGGCTTCCGTAACCGTTTGACCTAAATAGTCTTCAGCTGTTTTTTTCATTTTTTGAAGTGTCATAGCTGACAATTCCTGAGCAGTGTATAAACGACCGTCAATATCCACACGTGGTGTATTGTTGTCCCCTTTTACTACTGAATAAGAAACTCTTTTTGCTTCAGCTGAAATTTCTGAAAAAGAGTGACCCATAAAACGTTTGATAGAAGCAATAGTCTTAGTTGGATTAGTTACCGCTTGTCTTTTAGCAGGATCTCCTACTTTAATTTCTCCACCTTCAACAAAAGCGATGATAGATGGTGTTGTTCTTTTTCCTTCTGCATTAGGAATAACAACTGCTTCATTACCTTCCATTACAGAAACACAAGAGTTGGTCGTACCTAAATCAATTCCGATTATTTTACCCATTTTAAATATATTTAATTTTATTGTATACTAGTTTTTATCACTTGGAGTCGTTAAGTCAATCTTTGTGCCAATGCAAAACCAGCTATTAAATTGTCAGTTTATGTTAAAACTGGCGTAAAAAAATCTGACAAGATGACATTTCAGTGGGCTTTTCATTTTGGCGGAAGTCGGAATTAGGAGCTGATTCCCGCACACGAGGCTGGAAGCCGAACTGGCGAAGCAATTCGCTATATCTTTCTTTTCTTAAAGAAAGAACATAAAGGATGCCGCTACTATCGGGGCTAGGAAATCTGATTCCTAACTTCATTTATTTTTATTCGATTATTTAAAAATTTCAATATCAATAATTCGTAATAAATTAATTACATTAGCAAAAAGATAGAAACGCTATTTGTAGCGCAAAGCATACCGATTTTGGGTATATGCGCTCGTTTGTAGCGAGTATATACTAGTTAGTGTTTATTATTAAAAACCGAATGGGATCAAACGACAGAATTATAAAAGATATTCGTTTTTATGAAATTAAGCCACAGAATTTCGTTGGAAATTTTGATGGAATAATTGGCAATGTCTATAAAATCACAGAAGAAACAAATTCAATCGGTCAAAGAATTGCTAGAAAACTAAATGAGTATAAATTTATTTCAGGCGAATTTGACCATATTTATATAAACTTTACAGAAAATATAAAACTTGGAACATTAATTGAAAGCGAAAAATTTCTCGATAAACGTATAAAATATGTTGATTATGGAATTGACCCAAAATCATTTAATTCGCTAACAGAATTTGAAAAAAATCAACTAATCAAAGACGTTACATTCAAATCTTTATTTTTGATTTTCGGAAAAGACGAAGAGAAAAATAGAACAATAATTGAAGTGGAAAAGTTGATAAATAAATTTGAAACCGAAATTGAAATCGCTTATAAAAACAAAGAGACAAGCTTATATAGAATTGAAATCGGTTACATTATTAATCCGAAAAAAACTTTGTCAAAAATTGTCGTGAAATATTTTGATAAAAAAAGCGGAACTCAAAATATAGCAACTGAAGATTTATATTTTTATGAAGATATATTTTATTTAGTTGACAAAATTGATGTTAAAAACGGAAAAATAATTTTCACTCATAAAAAAACAAGTTTGAGTGAAATTGCAACTTCTAAATACGAAAAACCAATTGAAATAGAAATCACCGAAATGGTAAAAATAACAAACACTAACAGCAACTACAACGGATTTGAGCAATTGGCTTAATGGGAAGTTTGTTTTGTATTGGGATGATTGGCAAATCCGAATAATGGGCTTAATTTAGTCCCAAACCCGCTGTAATAGCGAGACGTCAGGCTTTGACAAAACTACTTCAAATTTAGAAAGTATTCGGAGAGCTACCAAATAAAAATCTCAAATATGAGATTCTCAAGAGGTTCAATTTAGTTTTTTCACATAGTGACGTTGGGAGATATTTAAAACCACAGACAGAAAATGAAGACAATAAAAGATTTTATTTACTTTGATTATGATAAAGCAAAATCACTACAAAGTCAACTAAGCGGAGGACTATTGAGTGAAATAACAAGAGCTATCGAAAATGAAAATGGTAGTGACTCTGAGCTTGGTTTTGACATCAAAATTATTAGCGGTAAAACTGGAGTAAATGACAAAGAGAAAACTATAAAAACAGAAAAAGTAGAAATCTTTCATGAGTTGCTTAATGATATCGAAACAAAGTTATTTGAAAGTAATACATTAAAGAAGTTAGATTCGGAATTCGATAGTTCGTATAATGATTTTCTTGAAAAGGTCCCAAATTTTACTTATATTAAAGCAACGGGATGGTGTACATTTGAGGATTATCAAAGATTTACAAGCGTTCTTGAAAATTTTAATGAAATCCAAAGACTTATATATGGTTCAGCACATGAGGCAAATCCAGAAATAATAAGTTTATAAAAAGAAATTGATGAAAAGAGGAAAGCTTTAAAAAGAGCTCATAATCAAAAAGAAGTAAATCAATTAAAAATTACTGAAAAAAAATTTGATGAACTTATTCAACAATTATCAGGTTCAAATCTTTTAGACGAAACATTTGTTGAAAGAATCAAAGTATTTTTATCTACATTAAATCCAAATCGTCTTAACTTCAAACTCATACCTTTCAATGATTTTCCCGAGTTTCAAATTGTTTCAAATTTAAAAAAGCAATTTTTAGTTAATGGAACTTTTGAAAATATTATATATACTTATGGAAGTAGACCAAATATTAAATTAACAATATTCGGTATAATAACTTCTTGCCCACAAGAGATTGATGGACGTACAAAACCAAGCGATGAATTCAAATTTTCCGATGAATCAGATTTATCAGTTGAAAAAATTTATGAAAAAGCATTTCAAGGTATTTTCTCTGCTATAGAAGGGTTAGAAAAATTTTTCGAAGTATATTATCCGAAAGTCTCAGTAAGTCCAATAGGAATCTACAGAGAAATCGAAATAAAATAAACATTTCCCAACAGCTACTACAACGGATTTTGGCAATAGGCTTAATGGAAAGTTAGTTTTGTATTTGGGATGATGTGGCAAATCCGAAAATAGGGCTTTATTAATCTCAGCCTGCTTGTAGCGCGAGAACTTCGGCAGAAATTGTCTACGAAAAAATTGTAAAAATCAACCAAATAAAAAAAATATGAAAAAAATAATGTTTTTACTTACCTTTTTTGCATTTAGTAATTTTACTTATTCACAAGTCGACAAAGTTGATGACGCAATAAAAAATCTAATGCACAAAAATAGAATTGTTGGTTTGCAATTAGCAGTTATTAAAGATAATGTGATTGTTAAAACAAGTCATTACGGATTAGCATCAGTTGAAGATTCGATTGCAGTTGATAGCCAGACTATTTTTAGCATTAATTCCATTACTAAAGCATTTACAGGAGTTGCTATTATGCAATTAGTCGAAAATGGTAAATTAAATCTTGACGAACCTATTTCAAAATATTTGGATAAGCTGCCTAAAACTTGGCAAAATATTACAGTAAAACAAATAGTGACTCATAAATCGGGATTTCCTGAAATTTGGGATTCACAAGGAAATATGTTATCTGAAAATAGTGAAAGTTTATTCCAAAAAATAAAAGAATTGCCTCTTATTTTTAAACCTGGTAAAGAATTTAGAGACAGTCAAGCGAATTACCTGCTGCTTGGAATGCTTATTGAAAAAATAAGTGGACAGTCATTTGAAAAATTCATAACAGAAAACCAGTATAAAAAAGCGGGAATGAAGAATTCCATCAAAGCTGGGGTAGGCGATTTTTACAACATAATAAACCACTCGGCAAAGCCCTATTCTTATTTTAGAAATAATATTCTAACCAATGTGTATCAACCGATACCTTCAAATTTGTATCCAGCCGGCGGAATCTATTCAACGGCAACTGAAATGGCACAATGGGTAATCGCATTACAAAGTAATCAATTAATTAATGCCGAAAATCTAAATACGCTTTGGACTCCAATACGATTAGATAATGGAGAAATATATCAAGAAAACGGTTTTCTGAATCAAAGTTCGATTGGTTTTTATTCCTCTTCAAGAGTTAAAAACCCTGTAATTGCTTCGGTCGGTGGTAATAGAAATGCTTTATATATTTATCCAAAAGATAATGTTTCAGTAGTGATTTTGACAAATTTAGTGGGTTCTCGTCCGGAAAATTTTATAGAAGAAATTGCGAATTTATATTCAACGGAGAAAAAATAACAACTACTGCCAACAGCCGTTCCTATGTAAAGCATCATTAAGTTATTAACAACTTTTAAGATGGTTATATGTAGGGTGTTTTTCGATTACGAATTCCGTTCCAGCGGCTTGTTGGAAAAGTTGGAAACAACTTTT
>NZ_JBLVPZ010000013.1:0-94729 GCF_048286555.1 Flavobacterium cryophilum
CAAAAAGTTGTTTCCAACTTTTCCAACAAGCCGCTGGAACGGAATTCGTAATCGAAAAACACCCTACATATAACCATCTTAAAAGTTGTTAATAACTTAATGATGCTTTACATAGGAGCGGCTGTTGCGGGTGCTCCGGTTACGGATATTGTCAGTGCCTATCTAATGGTGGATGGCAATGGACAATCGAACATTTGGCGTTATGAAGACCAGCAGTTTCGCATCAAATCCCCATTTTATACCAATTCTTTTTTGAAAAATTCACCAATAGCACAAGTTGAAAAAATCAGTACACCATTGTTATTGTGGACAGGTGAAGAAGATCATATGGTAAATCCAACGAACAGTACAAAATTACAAATTGCACTATGGAGGTTAGGAAAAAAAAGTCGCCTTTTGATTTACCCTAAGGAAGATCACGTATTAACAAATCCCAGAAACAAGGAGAATCTATATTTCGAAATCAAAGAATGGTTTGATTTTTACTTAAAAAAAGACAGTTATTAAAAATAAGGTGTCCCTCAAATGGGACACCTTATCCTCATTAAAAATTTACGGTTTTTTGTAAAGCGTAACCGCACACTGGCTGCCACTTAGGTTTTTTCCAAATGCTTGGTGATTGCTGCCCTGCCACATGTAGGTGCAAACAATTCCATTGTTGACATCACTACATTCCCTTGCTTCTATACACGGAGTAGGAGTGTCTAAATAACCAATTTTGGTTGCCAATGTGCTTTTAGGCGCTGCCTGTGAAGCAAAGGCACCTGCGATAGCTAACACAACTGCAGCTACCGGAAATCCGATTTTAAAAATTTCAGTTTTCATAATATTAAAATTTAAAATATTTTGATCTACTCTGTTTACAGGTTTTCGATCTTCCCCTGAACCAGGCCCGGTATTTCATAATAAATTAGTATTGTCAACCCGTTGGACGTAATTTGCAAAAATGTCAGTTCGAGTGTTTTTTTATATAATGCAATGGAATAAAAAATGTACCGAGAACCGTTTTTAAAACCAACGGGTTATTATCAATCATTGTTTATTCAACTATTTTAAATCGAAGTGGCTGCTCTTAAGCCTATAGAGTACTATATTATGTTTTGTGATTCCTATTAATAGGTTAGAATAAATTTGAAAGCTCTCAACCTTTTCATTCTTATAATTGTACAGATAAAAACTAAATTCATAGGTACTCTTTTGCAAATCATAGACATCAATAATATAGGCTTCTTTAAGCATGGATTCGGCCTCAAACTTTCCTAAACGGTTTGACATTGTAAACAGGTACTTCCCAAATGTTGCAGCACCTTGCTGAATCATTGGAGGTTGTTTGGCAAATTTCTTTTCTCCTGTAGTATGCAGGTAGGCGAACTGGATCGGAACTTGACTCACCGTATCTATAGTTTTTAGCCCTTGAAATGTTTTCAAATCAGAACTGGCGATTACTGCTTGGTTTCGGTAGTAATAGACATAAACCATCTTTTTTAGTTGGTAGTTATAGATCAGTTTCCCATCGGTATCGAAAATGCCATCAATCCGTTTTTGTAACATGCCTGACACTTGTTTGAAAGCAGTAGGCTCGGCTGTATTTAGCGTTCCTAGAATGTTTAGGCTCTCAGCTGTATCAATACTCCTTATTGCAAATAGAGTGGAATCGATAGGTTCAAAAGCAGAAAAGTAATTTTTGATATTTGTTAAAGGAGTGGCACGCCAGTCGCTTATTTTGCCTCTATAAACTACTGGAACCGTTCCATCAACCAGATAAAAATAGGGAAACTTAACACGCACTTGCACTGATTTGAATGGATAATCTTGTTTGCCTTCAACTTGAACTCTTAAAGTTTTTGCTTCCCTCAATAAAGTATCAATAACTAGAATTTGTCTCGGCGCAGTTGTATTTCCTAAATAAATGCGACCGTTAGCAGCACCAGCGATATAATAGGAATTGTATTTTATAGTGTAGCCTTTAATCATCGCTACAGGATGATGAGGATACCGACGAATAAAGCTGTTGTTGCGGTGTATTTCATTTTCTGACAACAGATATAGGCTTATAATGAAGACTGCACTTATACTGCCAGTAACTACTAATAGAATTACAGCAGATTTATTCCTAATATCTAGAATAGACTGTTTTGAAGGGCTTATTTCAAAGTTGCTATGATGCAAAATAACTCCCACTACTGCCATTACTACAAATACAATATTAAAAATTAAATGTTCTGTCCATCCCAGTTTTGAAAGTACGCCACCACAGGAACAAGGAACAAACGGGGAGAAATTCAAAATTATAATAATGTAAGTGGTAAACAGTATCATTAGGCTATATGCTAAAATTAAGCCTTCATATTTAAATTTAGAAGAAAGTAGCAGGAGCACAATAATGATTTCAGCAGCAGGAACTATCCAGGCAACATAGCTGGCATATTCGCTGAGCAAAGGCGATTGTCCCAATTGCACCTGAAAGTTTTCAAAATCCAGTAATTTGCTAACAGCGGCGTAGACAAACAATAAAACATACAACAGACAAATACTGTTGACATGAATACTTTTTGTTGAGGTAGATAGTTTCATATCGGCGAACTTTAAATTTAATCCGATATAAAATTCCGAAATACAAATAAATAAAGAGAAGCAAATCGGGAGTATAACTTGTCAGAAAAGGAGTTTTTTTAGTACAGTGCATTAATCGCCACTTTCAACTGTATGACTTCAACGTATAACTGTATGATTTTCGACATCTCGACCTTCAGACTTTAGGACTTTCGACTTTATGACTTTATGACTTCATGACTTCATGACTTTCAACTTAGGATTTTCTTTTAACATCCATCGGCTTATACCCAAAATGTTTTCTAAAACCCTTCGAAAAATTAGGGTACGTTTTAAAACCTGTCATAGTAGCAATACTCTTTAAGGGAATCATAGTCTGTTGAATTAAAAGATGTGCTTTTTTCAACCGCTCGTTAATATAAAATTTATAAATGGTCGTGCGAAAGAGTTGCTTAAATCCGTATTTCAACTTATTATCATTTGTTCCAAAAATATAAGAAAGTTCTTTTACAGAAGGTAATGGGCTATCTAAATGGTCTAAAATATAATCATAAACATTTTGAATCATCAGTATATCCGAAGGTCTGCTTAATACATTTGACTGGTCATTACGATCTGGAGTTATCAAAACAGATTTCGAAATAGTTTCTTCAACTACTGTCGTTACGAAACTAATCAAAATTTCAGAACAGTTTATCAGCCTTGAAATAGTGCAATAGACAGGAACTAATAATTTGTTTTGTGCAACATAAATTAATTGCACAGTAGCTTTATAGTGAGGGTCCAGCAATATTTCTTGCTCTAAATTATTCCAAAAACACAAGGACTCTTCTGATAATAAATTTTTAAATAACGTATTACATAAAAAGTCAGGAATTAAATTTAACAAAACAGAGGCTTCCGAATTATAACGTATAATTACAAAATGCTCATTTAAGATAAAAGTGCTTTGTACTAGATTCCTGTAGGAATGATGAGGATTTATATAGCCCGAGTGGAAAACAGACTCCTTCATTTCTTCGGCTACCATATTCATAAGTACAACTAATGCCTCTAATTCATCATCCTCTTCTGTTCTTTGGATCTTATTAGAAAAATTACCTCCTGCCATTTCAAGAAGCATTTGCGACATACTGCGCATTCGCTGTTGATCGATTTCTTGATACATACAATATAAATATTAGTAATAAATGAGAGAACTGTTACTTAACATACCCCTCCAAAAAAGCCAAAGCAGCTGACTCATCAGTAAAAAGCTTAGTTGGAACACTTGGTTTACATATTTTAAGATAAAAAGAAGTTATAGTTAGGGAAACACTTTGGTGCCCAACTAGACTTACTGCCTTAGTTAAAATAGAACCTGATTGCGCCAAATAGTCCCTTGCAGCTTTGTCAGAATCCATAATTCCTCTGATATCACAAAATATTGGATAGGATATTTCATTTTGCAATTGTATCCGATCCGCTACAATTCGTTGTGCAGCCTTCAAGTTAATAACACTTTTGGGCTTGTATTTAAAAAAAAGAATCTCCTCATGGATCCAAAATTGGGAAAATTCATTTTCATGGTAATTCTGCATCATTTTTATAAAAAATTTAAATAAATCGTCACAATTTAGCAAAAAAAATATTTAAAACTACACTAATTAAAACCAAAATAATCCAATTTGATGTAATTAAATACAAAAGTTATCAAATCGGGAGTTTAAGTTGTCATAAAAGGATTTTCTCACAAACAAGAGAATTTACTTAATTTTTTATTCAGAATTTTACCTAATAAATATCAAACAACAAGCAGAATATGATGGTAAATTTTATTTTTAACAACTAAAACCTAAATAATTATGGCAAAAATCAAACACAACAATTTCATTGATACAGTAGATGAAGTAATTGCCGGAGCAAAAAAAGAAGGAGTATTGCATTTATATGCGGAAGATCAAATCTTAAATGGTCGAACGCTACAAATAAAAGGCACGAAAATGTTTCATTTTGGTACAACTGGATATTTGGGACTGGAACAAGACATCCGCTTAAAAGAAGCTGCAATAGCAGCTATTCATCAATATGGGACACAGTTTCCACTTTCTAAAACATATATTTCAAATCCGTTATACGGTGAATTAGAATCCAAGATTGAAAAAATGTATGGAATACCACCTATAATTACTAAAAACAGTACGCTTGGTCATTTGGCAGTAATTCCAACAGTGGTAAGGGATGAAGACGGAGTGATTTTAGATCATCAGGTACATTGGAGCGTACAAAATGCCTGCCAATTACTAAAAATTAGAGGCGTTGCTGTAGAAATGATCCGCCACAACAATTTGAATATGCTGGAAGATAAAATTAAATATCTGGCGACGAGATGTAATAAGATATGGTATATGGCTGACGGCGTGTATTCTATGTTTGGCGATTTCGCGCCAATACCAGATTTAATGGAACTGTGCAAAAAATACCCGCAGTTACAGCTCTATTTTGATGATGTACACGGAATGAGTTGGAGAGGGGAAAATGGTACTGGCTACGTGTTGGATATTTTAAAAAATTTACCGGACAATGTTTTACTATTCGGTACTTTAAGTAAAACATTTGGTGCCAGCGGAGCAACTTTACTTTGTACTAATACCCGTCTGCGCGAAAAAATTAAAAATTTTGGTGGACCTCTTACTTTTTCTGCACAATTGGAACCGGCTTCTGTAGCAGCGGCCATTGCATCGGCGAACATTCATCTTTCTCCCGAAATCACAAGCTTACAATACGACTTGTCAGAAAAAATAGAATATTTCAAGTCACTATTGGAAAAAACTGCACTTCCGATGATTGCGCTAAATAATTCCCCTGTTTTTTTCTTGGGTACCGCCATGCCTTTAACTGCCTACAAAATGGTGCAAAGGCTCTTTAACGAAGGGTTTTATGTAAATCCCGCAATATATCCCGCAGTTCCAATCAAAAATACCGGTATTCGAATTACACTTTCCCGACACAACCAAAAAGAAGAAATAAAAGCATTAGTCGAAGCGTTGGAATACCATTTCCCAAAAGCATTGGAAGAATCGGGTAATAGTCTAAACAAAGTAAAAAAAGCTTTTGGAATAGTCGAGACTTTTCCGCAAATAGAAACCCACAAGAAGAAAAATTTTCCTTCCGATGAAATTAAAAACTGTCCCGATAATTATCGGAAGGACAGCCTAAGCCAAACAATAACTTTTCCGGAAGAAAATGCAGAGATAAAAATGGACTTAGTAGTACAATACGAAGTATCCATAGATAAAATAAACAAACAGAACTGGAACGAACTTTTAGGTAAGCAAAACACGTTTGATTGGGAAGGGCTATGCTTCTTAGAAAATGCTTTTACAAATACGAACGCTCCTGAAAACAATTGGGACTTTCATTATTATATAATCAAAGACAAAAAGGGAATTCCTGTACTGGCAACTTTTTTCACTTTCGGACTTTGGAAAGACGATATGCTAGCTGCAGAATCCATTTCACTTCAACTGGAAGAAAAAAGAAAACAAGACCCATCATACCTCACATCAAAAGTCTTGGGAATGGGTTCCTTATTTACAGCGGGCAATCATTGTTACATCAATAAAAAACACCCATTAGCAGAAGAAGCTATAATGCTTTTACTGGAACAAGTGGAAACATTGTACTATCAATTAAACGCCGATATGCTTGTGTTGAGAGATTTTGAAGAAGACGAACAATTGAATCGTATATTCCACAATCAAGGTTTCTTAAAAATAAATATGCCCGAAACCTGCATCATACAAAATACAGAATGGAACAGTATCGAAGAATTTTCGACTTCTCTTTCTCCCCGTTCTAGAAAACATTTTTTGAAAGAGGTACTTCCTTTTGAACAGTCTTTTGATATTGTAATCAAAGACAAACTCACAAAAGAAGAATTAGAGCAAGGATATAAATTATATCAGAACGTAAAAAACAACAATCACGCTATAAATACATTTTCCTACCCGATAGAAGTATTCCAAAAAATGGAAGAACATTCCAAATGGGAATTCATACTTCTATATTTAAAAAACGAAAATACAAACCCATTGGTCGGAATTCTGTTTTGCTATAAAAATACGGCACATACCTATGTCCCATCTCTGATAGGAATGGATTATACTTATGCAAAAGAATTTCAACTCTACAGACAACTCTTGTTTCAAACTATTAAACGAGCTAAAGAACTAAACTTTAATAAAATTGATTTTGGAGTATCCGCCACTTTCGAAAAAAGAAAATTGGGAGCAACCATAATTCCAAAAGTAGCCTACATTCAGGCAAGAGATAATTTTTCAATGGAATTAATGGGCACACTTCAAAACGAAGACAAAACACGTTAAAACGATACAGGAAATAAAGTCTAAAAATACAGTCGTCAGTTCGAGTGTTTTTCATGGAATAAAATGGAATGAAAAATGTATCGAGAACCGCTTTGGTTCTTCTCTGTTTTGTCATCCCGACGAAGGAGGACACGAGGACTTTGTACGAACTGGCGAAGCAATCTCATCAATCAAACCTTTGCCATTAAAACAACTAACATCAAAAATATAAACTAATCAAGTCTTCACTCCCTTTCCTTCCTACTCCCCTCCTTCGGAGGGGCTGGGGGAGGAAAAGAGCTGGAGTGAGATTTAAACCAAAAGCCTATGTTTAAAAGTATCATTGAAGAATTTAATACAAAAATAAATACCATTATTACTACAGAAGAAAACCATCTCAAAAAAGCAATTGACGGCATTAATTTATGCAACAAAACCTTGGCAACCCTAAAAGAAAGAGTCGAGCAAAACGATTTCGACACAGTTCCCGATGAAATTGATTTTTTTAAAAACATCAAACCACTTCCGATGAGTTACCTGATTTATTTTACCGAACTGCGTTCTTGCGAACTTCGCAAACCCAAAGCGGGCACATCCTATCAAATCGAATTTTTTGAAAAGGAAATGCGAAAAATCAATAAATTTTTCTCTCGAAATTTAGATTTTGTTAATTATATGGAACAAGGATACACCTATATCGATCATCAGTTTTTCACAAGAAACCCAGGCAATAATTTCCCTTTCACGCCAATGACAGATTACTATCAATATCCCGAATTTTCCTCCTCACATGACATGCTTTGGGCGAAAGTAAAAGCAATGCACCGGTTTATTCATTACATCCGCGAAGCAATGCAAAAACTCAATGCTGGAAATACAATTATGTTTGACGAAAAAAAACACAAAGTACTGCTTTGGACAGCTCCAAAAACGGCACTCGCTGAATTAATCTATGCGCTTTACTCCAATGGGGCTTTAAATCATGGTGCTGCCGACATAAATACAATCGCCTCATCTTTTGAGGATTTTTTCAACATCAAAATAGACAATATCTACAAAACCTATTCAGAGATTAAAGATAGAAAGAGTAGCAAAACAAAATTCTTAGAAGAACTGATGTTGAATCTGCAGCAGAAAATCCACAAAGAAGACGAATGATTAAAATATCGGACCCAATCGTACCTACGAAAAATACAACCCACAAACACAGCCTATAATTGAGGATTAAAGCCTAATACTTAGCATCCGGCACTATTTGGTATTGCTGAAATAATAACTACGCTCACATTGATGCCCCAATTGGGGCATTTTTCATTGGAAAAATATATGTGTAATAAGAAATTTGAACAAACGCAAAAATGAAGATAAAAGAAACTCGGAAAAGCCCCAAAACGTGCTTTTAAAAATGTTCAAATGTTAAATTACTTCGGTACTACGAAAGCCATTGGGATTAAATAAGAATAAAAGCAATCAATTTTGTACCACAATAAAGCTTTAAAATTAATTATAACCTTAATCGTTTTAAAATGGCAGCAACAATTATCACAACAGAAGATCTTTTAGAATTCAAAATTGATTTATTAGAAGAGATTAGAAAAATTATCGGATCGCAAACGACCACACAGTCAAAAAAATGGCTAAAATCTAATGAAGTCCGAAAATTGCTAAATATTTCACCGGGAACACTTCAAAACCTCCGCATCAATGGAACACTTTCTTACACTAAAATTGGGGGAACTATCTATTACGACCAAACAGATATTGAAAAACTTTTAAACGGAAATAAAGTAAATGCCCTCCCTACCCTTTTTAAGTAAAGTCATTGCATGGAGCAGAGCAATCAAATAATCATTCCCCGTCATCTCGAGCGCAGTCGAGAGACACTTTTCACTACTCACCGTCATCTCGAGCGCAGACGAGAGACACTTTTTACCTAAAAACATGAACTATATCAAACACCTCACCGGATTTTTTAATAAAATCAATTATGAAACCAACCTCAATCCAACGCACATTTCGCTCTATTTGGCACTGTTCCAATGTTGGAACGTAAATCGATTTAAAAATCCAACAGGCATATCCCGGGAAGAGATTATGAAAGCCAGCAAAATCAATTCTAAAGCAACCTATCATAAATGCATGAAAGAGTTAGAACTTTTGGGGTTTATGCAATACAACCCTACATTCAATCCCCACTCCCGCTCCACCATCATAATGGTCAATTTTTCTGAAGAAGAAAAAAGAATTTCAAAAATACCACAATCAACCCGTTCAAAAAATGAACCGCTACACAATTTAACCGAATCAAAAACTGAACAAGTTATTGAACAGGTAAATGAACAGCTCTATATATATAATAAAAAACAAACAGCTGAAAACATTTTAAACACTATAAAAAAAGATATATATAAAAATTCAATAAATCAACCTGTTCAAAATTTGAGTCCTATAATAATTCCAAAAGAGAAAGAAATAAAAACTGAAAGCGGGCAGCAAAAAGAAAAAAGTTGCGCCAAAAAAGAAAAACCAGTTGAACTCGATTTATTTTTTGAAACTACAGTACCATCACTCGAAATAATACTGGAATACTTCTCTTTCAAGGAAAGTTCACAAACAGAAGCCAATAAGTTTTTCAATTACTACTCCAGCATTGGTTGGCTCATTGGCGGAAAAACAAAAATGAAAGATTGGAAAGCAGCAGCAAGAAACTGGATGCTCAACACCGCTAAGTTTGCAACAAACACGACAAAATCCGATTACAACTCCCAACCAAAACCGATGCACTTGCACACGGCAACCCAAAAAAACTATGACGAACCATTGTAAATCCGTCCGTGAAACCTTCGTAGTCCACAAAGGTTTCAAAGTGTATAATTTCCAAAAATGCTTGGAATATTTAGAAAACCAAGGAAAAACGACCTACGGTAGTTCATTTAAAATCAGCGAAATGGATCACCCTACCATCTACAAATTATTAATTTATATGATAAAAGATGAGAAAGCGGCAATGAACCAAAATATTGACTTATCAAAAGGAATTCTAGTATCAGGTTCGATAGGTTGCGGAAAAACATCCCTAATGAACTTAGTACGCCCATTTGCCTATCATGCATCCGAGTATAAAATCAAAACATGTAGGGAAGTCTCGTTTGAATTTGCCAAAAATGGGTTTGATGCAATCAACTGCTACACGCTAAAACAAGCCAATCAATCAAAATTAACTGGTTATTGCTTTGACGATTTGGGTGCCGAACAGCAAATAAAGCACTTTGGAAATGATTGTAATGTCATGGCTGAGGTACTGATCAGCCGGTACGAACAGTTTGTCGAAAACAAATCCATCACGCACATCACCACCAACCTTTCCGCCTCCGAAATCGAAAACAGCTACGGCAACCGGCTCCGTTCTAGGATGCGACAAATGTTCAATTTGATAACATTTGATAGTAAAACGAAAGACAAGAGGTAAATTGAACATTCATGAACCCCATAAAAAAACAATAGAAACACCGTGAATACATGTTCAACCTCATCAGTTTTAATAAAAACTCAAATGACAAACGTTAATTCAAACAAATACATCTGACAATCGTACTTCAACCCGCCCTTTGACTGTGGCAGCCGGGCACCCGTTTTTCGAAAATTCTGAAAAAATTCAACGCTGTTTGAGCGAAGCGAGTTCGTTGGATTTCAGAATTGAGAAAATAGCGGGTCGGCGAACAGTCCAGGGCTAGCGTTTTTTGTTTCTTTTTTGGGCAATGCAAAAAAGAAAAAATAGAAACCTCAAACTTTAAACTTAAAACTTGAATCAAAAAAATAAATGAAAAAAATCAACACCTTCTGGAACTGGTTCCAAGACAACAATCAAACCATCAAAAACCTGATCACCGAAACCCCTAAAAACCAAAAACACATCAGCTTTTGGATAAGCAAAAACCTCAGCTATTATTGCAAGGAAATTGACTTTATGATTGTCTTCCCAATTAATAATAATAATAATAATAAATCTGAGCTAATACTAACCGCGAATGGCAACCCGGAATACTTTGAACAGGTAATTAATTTAGTTGACAATGCACCCCAATTGAAAAACTGGAAATTCACCGCTTTCATCCAACCAACCGAAAGAATTGACAAAATTATGAAGGGTCTTGACGAACCATACATCTTCCATGAGATTACATTAAAAGCCAGCGAACTCACTTTTTTACCACTTGAGTATCATGAAATATCGCATAAATTCGACATTGTAGTTTTTTTAAAAAACTATAATTTGTATTGTGATACAAAGACGTTACAACAAGCAATTTTCATTATCATGCAAGACATTGTGGGAGAAAAATCCTTGTACCAAAACATCAATTTTGTCCAGTTGGCACAAGTACCGGATAACAAAGAAGCACTAATTCAATTGTACGATTTTCAATTGTTTCTAGACAATCTAAAAGGGTATGGAATTAAATAATTGTTTTCTAAAAATGTGGAAAACCGTAAAGTAAATTAATTTAATCAACTTAGTTTTGAGCAACCAAGCAGAATTAAATTGCTCGAATTGTGTTTTTATTAAACTAATTTGTTAATACCATAATTCTTACACTACTCTCAAATTGTGTGTTTTTAGATTCTCAAAAAAAGTGTTACCAATGTCATTATTTCAGCCCTCAGTACTCAAAAAATATTTGAGCCAACAAGATACAGACCAAGTTCAGAAAGCCTATAAAAAATACAGCAAGTATTTTCATAATACCGCCATTCAAGAAAACATTCGCAACAGTAAAGAAGAACAATTTCAGGAAGGATTTCTACGGGAGCTATTTGTGGATATCTTAGGCTACACGCTGAATCCAACGCCAAAATTCAACCTGACCACGGAACTCAAAAATATAAAAGGTTCTAAAAAAGTCGATGGCGCCATCCTGAAAGACGGAAACGCAATCTGATCTTGCAAATGTATTCAACCGGCTCTATAATCAAAAGTTTCTTTGGAAAAGCAAAGCGTAATGCGGATTTAAAGCGGGATAAGTTTGAATTAACCGTTTGCCTTTTCCTTCATGTAAACAGTTGTGCCAATTTTGATTACGTAATTTTCTTTTTGTTTTTCAATTTTTAACTTTGATGGAAGCTTCCCGTCTTTCCATTGAATGGCTAAGGTATTTGTTTTTTCATTCAGGATAAAAACTCCTGTATTATGAAATTTTTGCTTCCCATTGATGGTGGTATGATAAATAATGGTTCGGTCATTATTTACTTTCAGGTAGATATCTTGTCCGGAAGTAAACTTGTTAACCGTAGGATCATTGCTATAGATCTTATACGAACCATAAACTGAAGACGGCTCCCTTTTATTGAAAAATAGTAAAACAGCAATAAGGGTAAGCAATATTAAGAAAGATGCTGTTATAAAATTTTTTTTTCTCTTTAATGGAGCAGTTTCTTTGTTGAGGAGGGTACTAGAGGTGTTGTGGATAGTATTCATAAATAAATTTGAGTTAAAAATAAAAGCTATTTGAGATATATGCAAACAGGTTTAAACTTATCATATATAAGCAATTCAAAAAAGTCTCTGCATAAAGGCAGAGACTTTCTGTGTTTCTGATAATAATCCTTCTGATTTAGTTAACAGGTTCAGGATCATTCCATACAGGCGTTCCAACACCAGGATAGAATCTCAGTTGGGCTATTTTCAAGCCTGAATTATCAAAGTACCAGTAGTACGTGTCTAATGGATCGCTGAAGAGTTCTGTTCTGTCTAAATCTCCGTCACCATCAATATCTGCCCATACATACAACAATTGGTTGGTAACGTTTTGGAATTTATTGTTATTGCCGTGTGCAGAAATATCTAAGATATATTCTCCTGAGCTGCAGTATTCCGTCGCTAATTGTTGATCCCAATAACAAGATTTCATCTGTGCACTGCCCCCCGGCTTGCCTAAGCCACGAACGTAAACAGAATAATCTGTTACTCCATCGTTTGTTGCATCGGGTTCAGGCAGTTGGAATGTGGCTTCACCATCAGTACCGTTGGCATCCAATACCGCAAAGTCGCCTTTCGCTAACAAGATTTTTGTTCTCGCTACCCCTCCTGCAGATCCCAGTGGAACAAAGATTCTGTGCCCATTACCCCCACTGAAATCAGGATTTTTCCCTTTAGATACGCCGATGATGTTCAGGCTGTAATGTGCGCCATTTGGGGCGCCATTTCCTCCTCGTGCGGTTAGACTGCCCGAAGAATTGTTTTTTGCATTTGCAGTTGTGACTTCATTTTCTGCTGCTGAAGATTGTAAATCCTCGTTAGAGCAACTTACTCCTAATAAAATTGTTAAAAATAATACCGACAATAATTTAAAATTTCTCATAATATTTAAAGATTTAGTTAATAAAAATTCAGATTAAAATTCCACATATAACTTTGATAAAAATACTACAGGGATACAGTCGCTCTAAAAATGAAAAATCCCTAAAAGATGTAAATAAACTAAATGATAGAAGTGCAATAAAGAATATTTTTTATTACATAATCATTAGATTTAATTTCGAAAATAAATGTACTTAATCTCTCTTTCTTTTTCTCTCCCTTATCGACACAAAACATAAAAATCTGTTAAAACACTCATTTTCATTAATTTAAAAACAAAATAAATGTTAAAAATGTTAAAAAAAACCAATAAATTATTGTTTGCAAAAATAAAAATTTTTATAAAACTTGAATTCAGCAAACAAAAAAGATTATGGCCATCTAGAATTTTAACCTTTCAATAATACTTTATTACTATATATTTACAAGTTCTGTGTGTTTACAATTAATTCTACAATATGCATGATTTTTACTTTCACCTCTGCTCGCAAAAGCATCTTTTGGGCTAGTAGCAAGTTTTTAACTATCAGTGTCGTGGACATGCTAATTTTACCCTCATAAAAAGTTAAGAATAAAAACCTTAATTTTAATTTATGAAAAAGATGCAAAAGATTATGGTGCAAAAGCAAAAGAATATCATAATTGCGGTCTTGAACTTTCAAAGCTTTATAATGAACTTAGAATATTCAAAACACTAAATGCAAATAGCTCAATTGAAGAAATAAAAATGGTTACTTTAAAGATATCAGATGATTATCAACGTATTTTGGAGAAACACGAAAATCACGAACTCATTAACAATGATCTATTCAAATCGAAATCAGCAAAATATTTTGAATTAACAAAATTGAATGTAATTAAAATTAAATTTGAATAAGGCAACTATTGTGATTAAAGGTTCTTATTTACTTTTGATGAAAATGAAAAATGTAGAGGATTAAAAAAAGTAATTCAGCACAACTTCAAACTATATAAAAATGTATAAAACGATACTCATTGGATTTATCATTCTCCTAGTTTGCTCTTGCCAAGACTATAGAAAAATTTGGCTACAAGATTATATAAATACTAAATATAATTGGGATAAATTCAAGAAGATCTTAAAAAAGATTCCATTATAAATTCAGCAAAGAACATTATCAAATTAGCCAAAATTAAAACTGAAATTATAAAAATAGAAAATCCAATAAATTCTAAAATTGAACTTCTAAATCATAAAATTGGGGAAATCAATATCAAATACCTTAAAAAAAGTCGGAAGATTTCGGACGAACAAGAACGCATTAATGGACATTATGTTCTTACCCATGCACTGTGATGAATATTTTAAAAAGTTTGACATCACAGTCTATTTCAAAAATTACAGTATGTATTGCGATACGACAACATGGAGGCAAGCTTTATTCATAATTATGCAGGATATTTTTGGAGAAAAATATTTGTACCAACATATAAATTTTGTACTGTTAGCACAACTGCCACAAAATCACGACGAGTTAATACATTTGTATGATTTACAGTTTTATATTGATAAAACTAATAATTGCCGTAAATAATTCGGGCAAACTCTCATTGCTAAAAGTAACTTGATATTCCAAAGTTAAATCCGTCAGTAATCGATGGCGGATTTAGAAAAATATCGCGTTGTTTCTGGTAGCGATAATTCAACCGTATTACGGTTTGTGATGTCGGTCTAAAACTAATTGCAGGAATTATGCTCCAGAGATCTTCTCCAATATTTTGATTAGTTTCTTTAAATTTTCCAACATTCCAATCTACATATTCTAATCTGCAGGCAACATTAAAAACAGCTTTTTCCCATCCCAAAATTGATTTTGTAAAAACGGGTTGAACAATGTCAATAAATCCACCATGCTGTTTATTCCCAAATTGTTGGGAATACGTTGCTGGTACATCTACATTAATCCAGGCAAATTCTGTAGTGATAAAGGTTTTTATCGTAGGAATTGTGGTGTTGAAATCTAAGGCAAAGACGATAACACGTCTTTTTTGATCTATAATAATTCCATCATCTGTAAATTTATTATAAATCCCTCCCATATACGAAATTCCAAGCTCACCCACTTTATTATTTCTAATAGCTAATTTTCCAGTAAATAAGGGTTCTCCGCTATTTATTTCTTCAAATCGTTCTGGATTGTTCTTTGAAGCGGGTAAGAACGTTTTGTTTTCACTATTTTCAATTATGGTATTATCAAAGCTGCCTGACAAATAAGCTTCATAGCCAAACATCCAATTTTTAGTGTATTTTTTTCCAAAAAAACCAACTCCGGCATTACTAAAAGTGCTCGGTAACATTTGTGTAGCAGCTATTGGCCTGTCCGTAAACTCCCATTTGGGACCATCATGATTTTGATTAAACGCTCCAATCGGATTTAAAATTATTCCAGCTCTAAAATTTAATAGCGGATCCAGTTCTAAATCAATTGAAGCAAATTCGATTGCGATTTCTTTTCCACCATCCTCAAATTCAATTTCACTTAAAAACTTTACTCTTCTACTTATTACAGAAGACATAAAAATGGATAGTCTTCTCGCTTGAAATTGATGTCCTTCTGACACACCATCGGTAGTAATTTTCTGCCAATTCATTTCAACATAACCACCAATAGAAATGGGTGTTTTGTTTATATTCAGTGTAGGCCTGTTGTACAAAGCATCCATATTCAGAATGTTTTTTACAGTGTCCTTGGGGATTCTTTTCAGCAAACTTGGATCTATTTGGGCATTGGAATTCAAATTTAATAAAAATAGAATAACTAAAATAAAGTTGGCTTTTAATCTCATTTTAGGGATATTTTTAAGGTGTTATTTTCAATCACTATTGGAAATTTTCTTAAATCGGTATTTGCGGGACCGTTTTCTAACCCCCCTCTGTTGTTAAATTCACTTCCATGCGCAGGACATTGCAGTTTATCACCGAAAACTTGTAATTGAGCCCCTTGATGTGTACAGGTCATTAACATTGCTGCATAATCTGTTGCTTCAAATCTATAAACACAAATCGGTGATTTTAAGATTTCATTTTGGACGATGATATACTTTTTAAATTCTGTTTCTTTTTTATTTTTTATTTCAAAATCAGTAATCTGCACCAAAATATCCGAACCTTCAATTGGAGCCGTAATAATTTGCGAAGTACTACAGCTTTGTAATATTGTTATTCCTGTAATTCCAGCTAAACATCCAAATCCACACGTTTTAAAAAATTGCTTCCTATCCATGATTACAATGATTTTATAAATTTTAATATCGCATTTTTTTCTGATTGTGTAAGCTTTTGAAATGCATTAGAACTGTTTGCTGCCTCTCCACCATGCATTATTATTGCTTGTTCAATGCTGCTAGCCCTTCCATCGTGCATCAAAAATAAGTTGCCGCCTTGAGAATTCTCTGAGAGTCCAATTCCCCAGAGTGGTGGAGTTCTCCACTCGTACGTTTTAGCACTTCCTTCTGTATAACCATCATCTAAATTGCTTCCCATATCATGCAAGAGCAAATCAGTATATGGAGCAAAAATTTTATAGGAAAGAGAACTTATTGGAGAGTAGCTAGTTTTAAGTTCTGCTTTATGGCAACCAACGCAATTAATTTGACTAAATAAATCCTTTCCTTGCCGGACAATTTCATCATTCTGATTCCGTTTAATGGGAGCCTTTAATGTTTGCAGATAAAAAACTATGTCATTAACTTTATTATTGGTCACTTCTGGTTCTATTTCTAAAGTTGAATAGTGATCTATTGGATTAAATGAAGATGTAATTCCCATGTCTTGATTGTAGGCATTAACCGTTTGATGTAATAAATCGAAGGCGGATGCTTTTTTGCCAAATCGTCCAATATGTTTACCATTTTGGGTTACCGCATTCGATAAAGGAATTAGATACTTTGGAATAATGATCCAATTTACAATTCCTGATATGCCGTCTCCATTAGTATCATTTGGATCAGTAATTGCAAGCAAATCTTCATCTGAAACATATTGTAAAAAACCTAAACCAGTAATTGCTGGTGGAGTAAATTTGGAAAAAGTTGCACCACCGGGTATTTGTTCCGGTAAGAAACCAGGCAAAGCTCGATTTTGCAATTGTGGACCACCTTGATTTAAAAATCGATTTCCCGTTTCATCAATTTGACCAAAACGGATCAAGGTAGTAAATAGATGTCCTTTGCCATCACCAGCATGACAGTTGATACAACTGGTTCCTACAAATGTCGATCCAAGACCTGTTTCTCTTGTAAATACTTCATTGACTGCTACATCTCCTCTCAAAAATTGTGAGGACTCTGAGTTAGAAAGTCCTTCTACGGTACCATCTAATAATTCATCATTAGATGGTACATCTGTATAACTGGTGTCGCATGATATTAAACTCATGCATAACGCTAAAAATGATAGAGATAAACTGGTAAATTTATTTTTCATTATACTTAATTTAATATTTAGACAAAGCTAAATAAATATTTCGATAAATGAAAATAAAAAATAATGAATCGATATTAAAATCATATAAATTTTATTCTTACTTTTACATGCGTGAAATGGATGAACCTCATACTATCAATTTATCTAATAGCACTTTCGTTTTTGCCTTGTGCTGATTTGGAAGCAAATGATCTTGCACATACAGCGAAGGAACTTTCCTCCTTTAACCAAAGCCATTCTCACAATAAAGAAAAAGATTCATGTTCTCCTTTTTGCATTTGTAATTGTTGTGGAGCACAGATATCAAGTTATTTTCCAACCACCACTTTTAATTTACCTACAGTTTCAGCGATTATTAAATTACCATTACCAACCTACAAATCTATTTTAACTTCCAATTTCTATGGAAGTATTTGGCAACCGCCACAAATTAATGCTTAATTTTTTTTGATTAATGTTTAAATGAATAGCGATTAATGACTTGTGCATTAATCACACTGTTGTTTTCCATTAATCACTTTACGGTATTTGACACCTTCAATTGCTGTAAATTTAAATTAATATTAAACATTAATCATTTTCAAAAGTGTTAGACAAAATCATTCATTTTAGTATCAATAATAAATTCATCATTGGTTTGATGACTTTATTTCTCATTATTTGGGGAGTTTGGAGTGCTTCTAAATTACCCATTGATGCCGTGCCGGATATTACAAACAATCAGGTACAAATTATTACGCTTTGCCCAACTTTGGCAGGTCAAGAAGTAGAACAATTAGTGACTTTTCCAATAGAACAAAGTATTGCAAATCTTCCCGATTTAGAGGAAACTCGAAGCATTTCTCGCTTTGGTTTATCGGTAATTACAGTTGTTTTTGATGACGATGTAAATATTTATTTTGCACGTCAATTAATCAGTGAACGACTAAAAGAAGCCATTAGCCAAATTCCTCAAGGCATTGGAACACCAGAATTAGGACCGGTAAGTACAGGACTTGGTGAAGTATATCAGTATATTTTGCATCCAAAAAAAGGAAGTGAAAATAAATATTCAGCCATGGATTTACGTTCTATGCAAGACTGGATCGTAGCAAGACAACTTAATGGAACACCAGGAATAGCCGAAATAAATAGTTTTGGTGGGAAAGTGAAACAATATGAAGTGGGCGTTAATCCAAATCGTCTAAAAGCAATGGGAGTAACTATTCCTGACATTTTCAACGCTTTAGAAAAAAACAATCAAAACACAGGAGGTGCATATATTGACAAAAAACCAAGTGCCTACTTTATTCGTGGTGTTGGGTTAGTGACTTCCTTGGAAGATGTAAAAAACATAGTCGTAAAAAGCAGTCCTAACAGCGTTCCTATTTTTATAAAAGATGTTGCTGAAGTGCAATTTGGTAATGCCGTTCGCTACGGCGCAATGACCTATAACGGAAAGGTAGATGCCGTTGGTGGTATCGTGTTAATGCTTAAAGGTGCCAACAGTAACGAAGTGGTAAAGAGGGTTAAAGAAAAAATGATTATTATACAAAAATCTTTACCCGATGATGTAATCGTTGAACCATTTATTGATAGAAGTACATTTGTAAACCGTGCCATTTCTACTGTTGAAAAAAACCTAATCGAAGGAGCATTAATAGTAATTTTTGTATTGGTGTTATTTCTCGGAAACTTACGTGCTGGACTTATTGTTGCTTCTGCAATACCACTTTCAATGCTTTTTGCATTGGGATTGATGAAAATTTTTGGAGTAAGTGCAAATCTAATGAGTTTGGGCGCAATAGATTTCGGTTTAATTGTAGATGGAGCAGTAATTATCGTAGAAGCATCCTTATATTTTCTGGAACATAATAAGAGTAAGGCAAAACTCACGCAACTCGAAATGGATATTGCAGTAGAAAACAGTGCTAAAAAAATGATGAGTAGTGCTGCCTTTGGACAAATCATTATTATGATAGTGTATTTTCCAATTTTATCTTTAGTGGGAATTGAAGGAAAAATGTTTGGTCCAATGGCAAAAACAGTTTCGTTCGCAATCATAGGTGCAATGATACTTTCATTAACCTATATTCCGATGATGAGTGCTTTGTTTTTGCCTAAGCTTATCAGTCATAAAAAAACATTTTCTGATAAAATGATGGACTTTTTGTATAAAAAATACGAACCCCTTTTAGTAAAAGTGATTGAAATAAAATACAAAGTCGTTGGTATTACTATCGCATTATTATTAGTTACCTTTTTTATATTCAGCAAAATGGGTGGTGAGTTTATTCCAAATCTTGCAGAGGGAGACTATGCATTTGAATTTAAAATGCCACTCGAAACATCTTTATCCCAAAGTATAGAAACTTCCATGCAGGGCGCAAGAATTGCCAAGCAATTTGACGAAGTAAAAATTGTGGTTGGAAAAACTGGCGCTGGAGAAGTGCCTACTGACCCAATGCCACCAGGAGCTACAGATATGATGATTATTTTAAAACCACAAGAGGAATGGAAATCTGGTAGATCATATGATGAATTAGGTGATGCATTAGAAGAAAAACTAAGTGTCATACCAGGCGTGTTTGTCGAAAAAAGCCAGCCCATTCAAATGCGTTTCAATGAACTAATGACAGGCATTAAACAAGATGTTGCCATAAAAATATTTGGCGAAAACTTAGATAGCCTTTCTGTATACGCCAAAAAAGTGGAAAATGTGATTGTAAATGTAAAAGGGGTTTCATCACCACAGGTGGAACAAGTCGATGGTTTACCGCAAATTAATATCGAATACGACCGTTTACGTATTGCAAATTATGGATTAAATATTGAGGATATAAACAATATTGTAAGTACTGCTTTTGCAGGAAAAGCAGCAGGTGTAGTTTACGAAAACGAACGAAAATTTGATTTAGTGGTGCGGTTAGACAGTACGTCAAGACGAAGTATCGATGATGTAAATAATCTATTGATCCCAACACCTACAGGCAATCAAATACCCTTATCGCAAGTGGCAAACATAGATTTTAAACTTGGTCCAGCGCAAATAAGTCGTGAAGCAGGAAAACGCAGAATTGTAATTGGTTTTAATATCCAAGATAGAGATGTCCAAAGTGTGGTTAACGAAATTCAAGAAAAGTTGGCTACGAAAGTAAAGTTGCCATCGGGTTACTATTTCACGTATGGTGGCACATTTGAAAACTTACAAAAAGCTTCCAATAGATTGATGATCGCTGTACCAATATCGTTACTTCTAATTTTTATGCTTTTGTATTTTACATTCAATTCTATGAAACAAGCCAGTTTAATTTTTACGGCAATTCCAATGAGTGCCATTGGAGGTGTTTTTGCTTTACTCCTACGCGGAATGCCTTTTAGTATTTCGGCAGGAATTGGTTTCATTGCATTATTTGGTGTAGCAGTTTTAAACGGAATTGTATTAGTGGGCACATTCAATCAACTCGAAAAAGAAGGTTGGGACGATGTCATAAAACGGGTAATTGAAGGAACAAAAATACGATTACGACCTGTATTAATGACGGCTACCGTAGCTTCGTTAGGATTTTTGCCAATGGCATTATCCCACAGTGCGGGTGCCGAAGTCCAAAAACCATTAGCAACGGTTGTAATTGGTGGTTTACTGTCCGCGACATTTTTAACATTATTTGTTTTGCCTTTGCTCTATATTATTTTTAATACAAAAATTAAATTAAAAAGAAAATCAAGTATGAAATCAATTGCAACAATTTTATTTATTGGATTGTTTTTATCATTCAATACTAGTCAGGCGCAATCACGAAAAAGTATCGATGACGTTCTGAATTTAGGATTAAAAGATAATTTGCAATACAATATTAATCAATCTCAAATTTCAAAAAATCAGCTTTTGATAAAGGGAAACAAGGAATTTCCCAAAACGGGCATCTTTGTAGAAAATGAAGATCTGCGACCTTCGGATAAAACGGGAATTTGGAAAATCGGTTTACAACAAAGTTTCTATATGCCACAGGTAAACCAAGCAAAGAAAAATTACTATCGAGAGCAAACTAAATACTATGAATTTAACAAAGAAGTAATCAATACGGAATTGAAAAAAAATATTCGTTCTGTATATTATCAATTATGGTATTTACAGGACAAAACGGTTTTATATCAGCGATTAGACAGTATTTATATTGGATTGCTAAAAACTACAATAGTAAAAGTAAAAACAGGAGAAAGTGCCGGTATCGAAAAAATTTCGGCAAACGTGAAGTTGAAAGAAATTGAAACCAACATCACACAACTTCAAAAAGAAATGGTAATGCAACAACAGGCATTAATGCAACTGCTTAATAATTCAGAAGCCATTTTACCACTTTCAAAATCGTTGGAAAAGTTAGAATACGGCATACAAAATTCGTCAGACAACCATCCAAACCTTCTTTTATTACAACAAAATGTAATGATTGCCAATAGTGAAATTGCTATTCAAAAAAGCAATCGCTTACCTGAATTTTCCGGTCGTGTCTTTTCGCAAAAATTATACGGTGTTGAAGATCCTTTTAGTGGTTTTTCATTTTCAACTTCATTTCCAATTTTTGGAAGCGGAGCCAATCGAAACAAAATAAAAGCTGCCAAAACTGAAAAAGAAGTACAAGAACAACAATTGCAATACCAAACACAAATACTTAAATCTTCTTTAGCTCAACATCAAACTGAAGTGGAAAAAAGCATACAAGGTTTACAATTTTACGAAACTTTGGGTTTGCAACAAGCCGAAGAAATTATAAAAGCTGCTAATCAATCCTATCAGGCAGGAGAAATAAGTTATGCTGATTTTTCAATTTATTTAAGCCAAGCCATCGAAATACGAAAAAATTATTTAGATAATCTAAATGCATACAACCAAGCGATTATTGAATACAATTATTTTACAAACAAATAAATTTAAAAAAATGAAATCTTTTAAAATAAAATATAAGAATTATCTTTTGCTAATTGCCACTTGCTTACTTCTGATTTCCTGTGGTAATAAAGAAACTAATCCAAAAGAAGAGGAACAAAAAGCAACAACAGAAGAAGCCGAACCAACAATTGCTTCGCTCACAGCCGAACAAATAAAAACTGTAGACATTCAATACGGAACTATTGAACAAAAGCAATTAACGGCTACACTTAAAGCCAATGGCGCATTGCGAGTGCCTAACAATAACAAAGCCAATGCAACTTCTATGTACGGTGGTGTTATAAAAAACATCTATGTACAGTTAGGCGATTTTGTAAAAAAAGGGCAAGTAATCGCTACAATAGCCAATCCACAATTTATACAGTTACAAGAAGAATATTTAAGTACTTCCAGTAAAATTACCTTTGCGGAACAAGAAGTGGCCAGACAGAAAGAACTCAACGAAGGAAACGCTGGAGCTTTAAAAAATTACCAAAGTGCCAATGCGGAACTGAAATCAATGCGAACTCGAAGAGCTTCTTTGCAACAACAAATCCAACTGATGGGCATCAATCCAAATAGTTTAAACAATGGTAATTTACGTTCTGCTTTGTCCGTTACAAGTCCTATCGGTGGTACTGTTAGTAATATCTTTTCCAAAATTGGCAGTTATGTAGATGTATCATCTCCCGTCGCTGAAATTGTAGACAACTCGCAGCTGCATTTGGATTTGAATATTTTCGAAAAAGATTTGCCAATGTTAAAAGTGGGACAAATTATACATTTCAGAATAACCAATAATTCAGGCGAAGATTATAATGCAAAAGTATATTCAATAGGTGCCTCTTTTGAGAGCGATAGTAAGTCAATACCCGTGCACGCAAGAGTTCAAGGCAATAAATCTGGACTAATTGATGGGATGAATATAACCGCAATTGTAAGTTTAAATGATGTAACTACAAGTGCAGTACCTACCGATGCAATTGTGAGTGCAGATGGCAAAGACTATATTTTTGTTGTTACCAATAAACAAGCCGAAGAAGAAAAACCTGAAGAAGTCGAAACAGAGAAAGAACCTGAAGCAAAAGGTAAAGAACAAGAATCAAAAAATACCAATTTCGAAAAAATTGAAGTGGTAAAAGGCGTTTCGAATATGGGCTATACCGCAATCACATTAGTAAAAAACATTCCAGCCAATGCTAAAATCGCAACCAAAGGAGCATTCTTTGTAAATGCAAAATTGACTAACAAAGGGGAAGAATAATTTTAGAACCCTTACGATAATTAAAAATATGAAACTAAAATCAAACATCGACAAACTAGGAACAATAGGGCTTTTCATTACGGCACTATTTTCCCCTTGTTGTTTTCCATTATTTGCTTTCGGGGCATCAGCACTGGGACTTAGAAGTATAGAACTATTTGGAGGTTGGACAATGTGGATTTTTCAATCGATGGTTTTAATTTCAATTGGCGGACTTTACATTTCCTACCGAAAACATCTTTGTTTGTATTCTTTGCTAATCGCGATTCCGAGTGGAATAGTAATATTCTTTGCTTATTATTTTAGCAAAATAGAAAATCCAGCTTATTTAATTTATACCGGAATGTTTGGTCTTCTGATTGCTACAATCGTAAATTATTACCAAAATAAACTTCACGGAAATTGCAAAACTTGTACAATCTATGAAGGGAAAACGGTTGAATTGAAATCAACTTTAACTTGCCCCAACTGCGGAAACAAAAAAGAGGAATTAATGCCAACCGATGCGTGCCAGTTCTTTTACGAATGCGTAAAATGTAAAACAATAATCAAACCATTAGAGGGTGATTGTTGCGTTTATTGTAGCTACGGTTCCGTAAAATGTCCACCAATACAAGCGGGAGATAATTGTTGTTAACATATTATAAAAAAAAATGAAACACAAACATAAATATGATGCAAACGGCAAACAGCTTTGTTGCACACTGGAAGAAAAAATAAACAACAAAACCGACAAACAAACGGGATGTTGTACCGTTGACTATAAATCCGAACATGCTGATGATGACGGTCACGACCATGACCCTTCAGGCGGGAATGAAAGTACTTTTAAAATGTTTTTGCCCGCAATTATTTCTTTCATTTTACTCCTTGTGGCTATTGGTTTTGACAATTATTTTACACAAACATGGTTTACAGGTTGGGTTCGGATAATTTGGTATGGAGTTGCCTATGTTCCAGTAGGCTTCCCCGTTTTAAAAGAAGCATTCGAAAGTATTCGCAAAGGAGAAGTGTTTTCGGAATTTTTATTGATGAGCATTGCTACCATTGGTGCATTTGCAATTCGTGAATATCCCGAAGGTGTTGCGGT
Source organism: Flavobacterium cryophilum (assembly GCF_048286555.1). NCBI lineage: Bacteria > Pseudomonadati > Bacteroidota > Flavobacteriia > Flavobacteriales > Flavobacteriaceae > Flavobacterium > Flavobacterium cryophilum. The sequence continues at coordinate 24,968 of NZ_JBLVPZ010000013.1, forward strand.
AATGCTTTTTTATGCCGTTGGTGAAGTGTTTCAAACCTTGGCTGTTCAGAGAGCAAAAACAAACATCAAATTATTATTAGACCAAAGACCTGATGAAGCAACAGTAATGAACGGAGAAAATGCGACTATAAAAAAAGCATCCGCAATCACCATTGGAGAAATCATTCAATTAAAACCAGGAGAAAAGCTAGCATTAGACGGAAAACTACTTTCTGATACGGCCTCGTTCAACACCGCAGCGCTAACAGGAGAAAGCAAACCAGACACTAAACAAAAAGACGATACCGTTCTTGCCGGTATGATTAATTTGAATACGGTAGTTCTGGTCGTAATAACAACTGCCTACACCGATAGTAAATTATCTAAAATTTTAGAAATGGTGCAGGAAGCAACAGCCAAAAAAGCCCCTACGGAATTATTTATCAGGAAGTTTGCCAAAATATATACGCCAGCAGTAGTGTTTCTTGCCATCGGGATTTGTTTGCTTCCAATACTATTTGTAGAAAACTACATTTTCAGTGATTGGTTGTACAGAGCCTTAATTTTCTTGGTTATCTCCTGCCCATGCGCATTGGTTATTTCTATTCCATTAGGCTATTTCGGTGGCATTGGCGCAGCAAGCAAAAACGGAATTTTGTTTAAAGGATCTAATTTTCTAGATCTAATGGCATCCATTGCGGTAGTGGTTATGGACAAAACAGGGACACTGACCAAAGGGGTTTTCAAAGTACAAAAAGTGGTTGCTGTGGATATTTCCGAAGCCGACTTAGTGAAATATACAGCAGCTCTCGAAACTAAATCGACTCATCCAGTTGGAACAGCTATTATTGAATATGCAAAAGGTTCAGAAAAAGACGCTACCGTTACTGACGTAGAAGAAATTGCAGGGCATGGACTTAAAGGAAAAGTGGACGGAAAGGAGATCTTGGCAGGAAATGTAAAGCTGATGAAAAAATTCAACATTAGTTACGATGTCGCAATCGATACGACACCTTTCACGATTATCGTAATTGCAATCAATCAAAAATATACAGGGTATTTTTTAATTGCTGATGAAATTAAAGAAGATGCCAAAGAAGCAATTCAGAGTTTACATAAAATAAACGTGAAAACCGTAATGCTTTCGGGAGATAAACAAGCCGTTGTAGATGCTGTGGCAAAAGAATTAAACATAGACCAAGCATATGGCGATTTATTACCGGAAAACAAGGTAGAAAAAGTGGAGGAATTAAAAATGCAAAACCTAAAAATTGCATTCGTTGGCGATGGAGTAAACGATGCGCCAGTAGTTGCCCTTGCCGATGCCGGTATTGCAATGGGCGGCTTAGGAAGTGATGCAACAATTGAAACTGCCGACATTGTTATTCAAAATGACCAGCCTTTAAAGATTTTCACAGCAATAAACATCGGCAAGAAAACAAAACAAATTGTTTATCAAAACATTGGTTTGGCATTTTCAGTAAAAGCTATTGTTTTAGTTCTTGGTGCAGGCGGTTTAGCCACAATGTGGGAAGCTGTTTTTGCAGATGTTGGTGTGGCTTTATTGGCAATTATAAATGCGGTGAGAATACAACGAATGAAGTTTTAAATTATATAAATAAGAGGCGTCCCATAATAGGGACGCTCTTTAAAATATTTATGATTTCTTAGAGATGTTTTTCCTCCTCCTCAACAATAACCATTTACACTACAAGATTTTTCTCATTAGATACTGTTGTAGCTTTTCAACGGCAGCACTTGAAATCGTTATTGATGTCTTTTTTTTATGCTGAATTAATTTATTGAAAACTTCCTTCTCCAAAATCCTCGAACTCTTTGCGCCATTTATACAACTGTGGTGCACCTACTCCAAACTCTCTGGCGAGCTTTGATAGGTTTGTTCTCTCATAACTCAATTGGACGGCTTTTTCTTTGAAAGCTTTGTCATAAATTTTGCGCACTTCTTTCATAGGTTAAAATTAAGATGATTTCTTAACTTTCTGTGATGGCTAAGTTAGCATGTCCATTTAAGTAATAACAATTTATAAAAATTGTGAATCAAAAAATAAAAATTTTAATTTTCCAAATTCAATTTTCATTCAAAATTGATTACTTAATTTGCAACATGAAAATTTTAATAATTGAAGATGAAATTGAAATTGCTGCAAGTATTAGAAATTACTTAAGCAGTAATGATTTCGTTTGTGAGTCAGCAAGTTCACTAAAAATAGCAATCGAGAAAATACATTTATATTCGTATGATTGTATTCTATTGGATTTAATGTTGACGGATGGCAATGGATTTAAAATTTTAGAATTACTCAAAAAACAAAATAGAACAGAAGGTGTTATCATAATTTCTGCCAAAGACACCTTAGAAACCAAAATCGAAGGTTTAACACTTGGAGCCGACGACTATTTAACAAAACCATTTCATTTGTCGGAATTATTAGTTCGTATTCAAGCATTGGTTAGACGGAAACAATTCAACGGAAATAATGTAATTTTTTTTAATGAAATTGAAATTGATACGATAAGCAAGTCGGTTAAAATTCGAGGGAATAAAATTGAATTTACCAAAAAAGAAATAGATTTATTATTATTTTTGATAGGTAATAAAAATAAAGTCTTGTCCAAGAGCGCAATTGCGGAGCATCTATCAGGTGATATGGCAGATATGTTAGATAATCATGATTTTGTATATGCACACATAAAAAACATGAAAAAAAAGCTCAAAAAAATGGGTACTACAGATTATCTAAAATCAGTTTATGGAACAGGTTATAAATGGGAAGATGAATAAAAAACTACTTCAAAAAACACTAAATTATTATTTTATCTATGCTGTAGTAATATTGATCACAGTTGGTCCGGTATTCTATATTGTTTCTAATATTTTGTATGAAGACGATGCCAATGAGGATTTATATGCTATAAAAAAACAGTTCGATAAGTTCACAAAAGACAATTTAACAATAAAAGATATAACGCTTTGGAACAAGTTTAATCGCGATGTCACGCTCCAAAAATTCAATGGAATACAAAAAGACAGTTTATTTGACCATAGTTATTATGATGCTCTAAATAAAGAAAACGAACCGTTTAGAGCACTGAATTCTCCTGTAAAAATTGAAGGAAAATGGTATACCTTTTCCGCCAAAATAAATATGGTCGAAAAAGAAAATCTAATTGGAAGCACTGTAATTCTTTTCATTTCATTGTTACTATTACTAATAATTGGCTTTTTCATTATAACCAAAATAATTTCAAGAAAATTATGGCAGCCATTTTATGTGGCATTAGATAAAATGGAACAATTTGAAATTGACAAATCTACCTCAGTAAAATTAATTAAAAGCACAACCGAAGAGTTCAACAGATTAAATAACGCCATAGATAGCTTAATCCATAAAAATAGTAGTATCTATCTAAGTCAAAGAGAATTTATAGAAAATGCTGCACACGAGTTGCAAACACCAATTGCTATTTTTAAAGGTAAATTAGAAAACATTTTACAACGAAAAGACCTAAACTCAGAACAATTTAAATTGATTGATGATTTAAACAACACTACTTCAAGGTTGGTTAAACTTAATAAAAATCTGTTGGTGTTATCAAAAATTGATAGCAATTCATACAATGAGATAGAGAAAATAAATTTAAACGAAATTATCAATTATCAATTAACCTTTTTTAGCGAACAAGCACTTTCAAAAAAAATAAGTATTACAAACGATTTAGCAGATGAGGTTGTAATCAATTCAAATCATATTCTTGCAGAAATGTTAATCAGTAATCTATTTTTAAACACCATAAATCACAATGAGCTAAACGGTCAAATTATGATTAAATTAACTAATGATAGTGTAACATTCTCAAACACAGGAACGCTTTTACCATTACAGACTGAAAAAATGTTTGAGCGTTTTTCTAAATCCAATCCAACTTCTCAAGGAAATGGTTTAGGGCTATCTATTATTAAAAAAATCGTAGATACAAACCATTGGACAATTAACTATCATTTTATAAACAGAATGCACACTTTTGAAATAGTATTTTAAAATTCAGAATTTCTTCAATTTCCATTTATATTTTTGTCTTATTAAAATCAAAAAAGATAAAATACAATGCGAATTAAAATCCTACTCTTAGTTTCATTTTTACTACTATCAGTAACAAATTTAACAGCACAAAATAAATCGGTTACGCTATCAGGCAGCACCAAAGACAAAATTACAAAATTGGCTTTGCCATTTGTAAATGTGGCTTTAAAAACTTCTAAAGACGCTACTTTAATTGCCGCAACAATAACCAACGAAGAAGGAAGATTTTCATTGGCCAATATAAAATCGGGAAACTATATTTTAGAATTTTCGTTTATTGGTTACAAAACCAAAACGCAATCGGTTTATGTTGGTTCACTTTCTGAATTTTTAGATCAAGGCACTATCGAATTAGAAGAAGATACTACAACCTTACAGGAAGTGGTGGTGGTTTCTAAAACAAATACTGTCAGCGATAAAATGGACAAAAAAACGTTTTCAATGGCAGACAATATCAGTCAAAGCGGCGGTTCTGTCTTGCAATCATTGCAAAACTTACCGGGTGTTACAGTGCAAGACGGAAAAGTACAAATTAGAGGCAATGATAAAGTTACCGTATTGATAGATGGAAAACAAACTGCTTTAACAGGTTTTGGAAGCCAATCAGGTTTAGATAATATTCCAGCTTCAGCAATAGATAAAATTGAAATCATTAATAATCCATCAGCTAAATATGATGCCAATGGTAATGCTGGAATTATCAATATTATCTACAAAAAAAATAAAAAAGAAGGATTCAACGGTAAAGTAGGTTTTACTTCGGGTTTAGGTGCTTTGTGGGAACGAAAAGAAAACTTGCCAACAATAAGACCACAATATTCACTAACACCAAAAATAAATCCTACAGTAGCGCTTAATTACCGTAAAAACAAAATAAATGCGTTCTTTCAAGGAGATTATTTATATACCGAAACACTAAATAAAAATGAATTTGTAACTCGAACCTACAATGATGGAACAATCATTAACCAGCAATTAAAAAGAAACCGAAACACACATTTTACTACAATAAAATCGGGAATTGATTGGACTATTGATGATTACAATACGCTAACCATTTCGGGCTTATTTGGTTCAGAAAAAATTATCGATAACGGCGACCAACCTTTTTTTAATGCAGATTATTCCGCACGATTGCGACTTTGGCAATTTTTAGAGGATGAATTAAAAACTACGGTTATGGGAACTGCTGCCTATCAGCATAAATTTAAACAAGCTGGACATTTATTGAATATAGGTTTCAATTATACTTTTCACAGAGAAGATGAAAAATATTTCTTCAATAATATTCTACCTACTTCAACCAGTAAAGATGCATTCAAATTGTTATCCGATGAAAGTGTGGTTGATATAAATATCGATTATATAAAACCTTTAAAATATGGAAGAATTGAAACGGGTTTTAAATTTCGTAACCGAATTATTCCAACCAATATGCAATTCTTTCCGGGAACGAATTCGCCTCTAGATGCAAGTGCAGGTGGCAAAGCAACGTATAAAGAAATCATTCCTGCAGTTTATGGAAACTACATTTATGAAACCAATAAAATAGAAGCTGAAATTGGATTGCGCCTGGAATACTTAGATTTAGAATATGAAGTAAACCCAAACCATCCAACGTACAGAACAGACGGCTACTCGTATTTTGAACCATTTCCTAATTTTCGTTTTGCTTATAAAATTAATGATGACAACAGAATATCCTTGTTTTACAACCGTAGAATTGACAGGCCAAACGAAGTAGATATTCGAATATTTCCAAAGTACGACGATGCTGAAATTATAAAAGTGGGTAATCCTGCACTACGACCACAATTCACGAATGTAGTAGAATTAGGTTTCAAAAGAAATTTAAAAAAAGGATATTTATATTCGGCTATCTACCATCGTTTTGCCGAAGCTACTATAACAAGAATAGCTTCTACCGTTCCCAATAGTAATCTAATTTATGCCATCTTTCAAAACGTAAATAAAAGCACGAATACAGGTGTTGAAATGGTCATTTCGCAAGATATTGCAAAATGGTATTCATTCAATATAAATCTTAATGCCTATTACAACCAAATCGGTGCGTTTACAGTTCAAAATTTATATCCTGAGCCCAATACCTTTTCAGCAGTAAAACAAGATGTTTTCTCTGGAAACATAAAGTGGAACAACACATTTCACTTAACTGAAAAAGTAAACGCGCAAGTAACAGCTATTTATTTAGCACCTGATATTATTCCGCAAGGCAAAATAAAATCGCGCTTTTCACTTGATTTAGGACTAAAAAAATCAGTTCAAAAAGGCAAAGGCGAGTTCTTTCTAAATGCAACTGATCTATTAAATACGTTAGTAATCAAAAAAGAAATTCAAGGGCAGGATTTTAGTTATACTAGCAATGATTATTACGAGACACAAGTAGTTCGATTAGGTTATAATTATAAATTTTAAACTAAACCAAATGAAAAAATTACCAGAAATCACAGTCGCATTTTGGATAATGAAGATTTGTGCAACTACTCTGGGTGAAACTGCTGGAGACTTATTTTCAATTACATTAAATATTGGTTACGCATTGAGTTCATTAATCTTAATTGTTTTTTTTATTGTTACACTTCGAATGCAATTGTATGCAGAAAAATACAAACCAATACTTTATTGGTCAGTAATTCTTGCAACAAGCACAGCTGGAACTACAATCTCAGATTTTATGGATCGCACATTAGGCTTAGGATATGCTGTAGGTTCATTAATTCTAATTACACTATTGATCACAACATTTATAATTTGGAAAAAAACAGAGAAATCAGTTTCTGTAAACGATATTCACACATTTCGTGGAGAAACTTTTTATTGGATAGCGATTTTATTTTCCAATACGTTAGGTACAGCTTTAGGCGACTTTTTAGTTGATAATTCAGGGCTTGGGTTTCTTGGTGGTGCGTTACTAATTGGAAGTTTATTACTGATGATAATTTTAGCACACTATTTTCTTAAAGTATCATCAGTAATATTGTTTTGGTTAGCATTTATTTTAACAAGACCATTTGGGGCAACTTTTGGAGATTTACTTACAAAACCTCTTGGGAAAGGTGGACTAAATTTTGGGACTATAGGTTCATCAGCAATACTGTTTACAATTTTAGTGGTATTGATAACCGCTTTTATTATTAAAAACAATACAATTGAACGACAAAATACGTTATCAAAAGAAAATATATAGAATAATTTTCAAAGAATTATCAGAAAAAACAATATCCGGTTCAAAATTCAATATTTATTCAAAATTGGTTTACAACTTTGAATATTATTAATTTTAAATGTAATAGCAATGAGAAAATCAATGTTGGTTATCGCTTTATGCATGCTGTCATTAGTTACTTTTGGTCAAATGATCAAAGAAAAAGAAGTGCCAAAAATCATCAGGAAAGCCTTATATGAAAAATTCCCTGGTGCTAAAGAAGTAAAGTGGGATAAAGAGCAAAAAAATTACGAAGCTAGTTTTGATGTAAATAAAGTAGACATATCTATGCTATTGAATTCTGAAGGAAAAATAGTGGAAACAGAAGTTGAAATCCAAGTTAGTCAATTACCAAAGGAAGTTGTAAACTATTTAAATGTACACTTTAAAAATGAAAAAATTAAGGAGGTTGCAAAAATAACAAACTCAAAAGGCAAGATTACTTATGAAATTGAAATAAAAGGCAATGACGTATTGTTTGATGAAAATGGGAATTACATTTCATCAAATAAAGAGAGTTGAATTTTGATTTTAGAGCACTTACACTTTTGTGAGTGTTCTTATATTTTTCTATTGGATTCTTCATCTATATATTATTCGTTTTACCAATTATTATGTTCAAAAACATCAATTTATCAAGCAGATTTTCGCTATTATTTTCTTTCATATTATGGTTTTTTATTGTCTCTCAAATAGTAAGAATTATATTTTTTATCTTACAATACGATGAAGTTTCGTTTAATATCTTTACATCTTTAGGAACACTTTTAACAGGATTATTTTTTGATATTGGAACAGTTAGTTTTATAATATTCCCGGCAATTATATACTACTTTATTTTTCCAAATAAATGGATTGGATCATGGTTTGATAAAATCTTGATTTGGTTTTTTACTTCGTTAACAATCTTTATACTGGTTTTTACTTTTTTTGCCGAAATCACCTTCTGGGACGAATTCAAAACTCGATTTAATTTTATTGCAGTGGATTATTTAATCTATACTCACGAAGTAGTTGCAAATATCCAACAATCGTATCCTTTGCCATTATTGATAATAGGCGTTTCATTATTGACTTTTTTGCTTTTATTTCTATTTTATAAACAAAATGCATTCAAAAACACTTTTAGCCAAACGGCGACTTTTAAAGAAAGAGCTATTGTATTAGTTATTGGTTTAGTTAGTTGCTTGTTTTTCACGACATTCATCACCAACAATCACGCAGAATGGTCTAAAAACAGATATAATGCTGAAATATCAAAATCGGGGATTTATTCTTTTTTTGCAGCTTTCAGGAATAACCAAATGGTATATAATGAGTTTTATACTTCTGTAAATGACAAACTGGCTTTTGATATTATAAGAAATAAATTGAGCGATAAAAACAGTAAATATCAATCGCAGGGACAATCCATCCATAGAACAATAACAGACACAACTAACCAAGTGTCAAGTAAGAAGAATGTGGTTTTTATTTTGGTTGAAAGCTTAAGCGGCAGCTTCATGAAAGAGTTTGGTAATAAGGAAAATATAACTCCATTTTTAGACAGTCTTACCCAAAAAAGTATATTCTTTAACAACTTATATGCAACAGGCACAAGAACTGTTCGAGGTATGGAAGCAATGACACTTTGCATTCCGCCAACACCTGGGCAAAGCATCGTAAAAAGACCTGAAAATCAAAACCTGTTTACGATATCCAATGTTTTCAAAGAAAAAGGATACTACTCTAACTTCTTTTACGGTGGTGATGGTTATTTTGATAATATGAATGCTTATTTCGGAGGAAATGGTTTTACAATTTATGATCGTGGACGTGGTAGTGTATTAAGCGACAAAATCAAAACGGTACGACATAATATTAATGACAACGAAGTAACATTTGAAAATGCTTGGGGAATTTGCGATGAAGACATTTATTCCAAAATGCTAAAAGTGGCTGATGAACATTATAGCAAAAACAAGCCGTTTTTCAATTTTGTAATGACAACTTCTAACCATCGACCATATACTTACCCAGATAATTCAATTGACATTCCATCTGGAACAGGTCGTGATGGTGCAGTAAAATATACAGATTATGCTATAAAAAAAATGTTCGAGAAAGCTAAAAACAAACCTTGGTTTAAGAATACTGTTTTCATTATCATAGCTGACCATTGTGCTAGTAGTGCTGGAAAAGATGAAATTGATGTTGCCAATTATCATATTCCTGCTTTTATAGTAAATCTTCCCGAAACATTAAATCAAAAAATTGACAAACAATGCTCACAAATTGATATTTTCCCTACTTTCTTTGCCTTGCAAAACTGGGAGTATGGAAGCAACTTCTTTGGCAAAAATGTATTTAATACTAATTTTGAAGAACGTGCTTTAGTTGGAACCTATAGAAAGTTAGTACTTATGAAAAAAGACAAAGTAATGATTTTGTCTGACCAAAAAAAGCAAGCTTTTTATACTTGGAACAAAACAGACAATAGTTTGAAGTCAATTCCAATTGACAAGTCCTTTCTAAAAGAAACAATTTCTTGGTATCAAACAGCCGATTATCTGTTTGTAAACAAATTATTAAAATAATGATTTACATTCATTTTATTGTTAATCCAATTTCTGGAAGTGGTAAGCATAACATCACTAAAAAATTCCTTTAAAGTCATATTCCAAAAGAAAAATATAAAATATAAATCGATTATTCAAAATACAAAAAACACGATGTAAAACTTGCTAAAAAAAAAGCGGTCATAGATAAACCCGATTATTTGGTAGCTTGTGGTGGCGATGGTACAATAAACGAAGTAGCATCGTGTTTAATAAACACCAAAATTAAATTAGGAATTATTCCGATAGGTTCCGGAAATGGGTTAGCGTCGAACTTAAACATCTCAATTACTGACTTTATTCATGTTGTCAGAACCATACATTTGTTAAAAAAATAATGTTTATGGCAACCAAAATAACAGACAGGAGTAGAATTAGAAAAGCAATTAAATTCTATTATAACGAAAAAAGTAAGTTATTTACCGGTAAGTAATTGTCTTTTATGTAAATACAGTAAAGAAGTATATTTCTTTATTTGAAGTGCTGGGATTAACTTTTGCAGTAATTAATGAAAAAAAATAGATGCAGAAGATGAATGTTTGGAATTTTAATTGAAAAGATATAGCGATGCTTGTAATTGTGATACGACGAAATTATCGCATCAAGTAAATTCCAACTGAACTGAATTCTTTCAGAGAAATTATTTCTCCTTTACTCAAAATAGTAGAACAACGAGGAGTTCTAAAAATGCATCGCAATAATATTTAACTTTTAGATTTAATCTTCCCTTGTGATAAATGTCACAGACTATAAAATTTTAACTAGCAATATTTGCAGTATAAAATTTATATTTATGGACTTTATAGGTTATTTTTCGTCGATTCTTATTGGCGTAGCTTTAGGACTAATCGGGGGAGGTGGCTCAATACTTACTGTGCCCGTTTTAGTTTATTTATTTGCAGTTGAACCAGTATTAGCAACAGCTTATTCGTTGTTTATTGTTGGTTTAACCAGTGCAGTAGGAACTGTTGGCTATTTCAAAAAAGGTTTGGTTAACATAAAAACAGTAATTGTTTTTGGTATCCCATCAATTATCGCCGTTTTTACAACAAGAGCAATAATAGTTCCTGCAATTCCTAAAGAGCTATTTTCTGTGGGAAATTTTATTTTGACTAAAGACCTTTTTTTAATGCTGTTTTTCGCTGTTATAATGATTATTGCTTCTTATAGCATGATTAAAAAAGACAAAAAACTCGCTTCTGAAGAACCACATGAACAAGAATTCAATTATCCACTTATACTTGTAGAAGGAGCAATCGTAGGAATAATTACCGGGTTTGTAGGAGCTGGCGGTGGATTTTTAATTATACCGGCTTTGGTTATTTTGAGTAAACTTCCTATGAAAGAAGCGGTTGGGACTTCATTAGTAATCATTGCTGCAAAATCTTTAATCGGTTTTTTCGGAGAAGGTGGAGAAAACGTTATCGATTGGCAATTCTTATTTACCATTTCAGCATTTGCAATTGTTGGAATTTTTATTGGTACAGCATTATCCAAAAAAATTGATGGCAACAAACTGAAACCTGCTTTTGGTTGGTTTGTTTTAGTGATGGGAATTTATATTATTACTAAGGAGTTATTTCTAAAATAAAATTATTGTATAACAAAAGTCACATTGATGCACAAGCAAATTAAATAAATTTATCTTCTTATTACTAAAATAAATGGCTAATCAATATCAAATATTAATAAGCAAAGCTCGAGGTAATTCGGTGCTTTCTGTTACTCCACAATTGCTTATTAAAAAAATTTAATCGGCCAAAATCAAATTGTACAAGAGAAGTAACAAAAATTGTATCTACACGCCACGACGTTCATATTGGTAAAATCGTACAATTATAGTTATAAAAAGCTTGTGTAACATATGTCACCGTTTTTAATAAATGCTATATGTAATTTTGGTTTCAAATTAATAATTAATCTAAAAAAAAAACGATATGTATTTTCAACACATTTACGACAAGAGTCTTGCTCAGGCAAGTTATTTTATTGGCTGTCAAAAAGCAGGTGTAGCCGCAGTTATCGATCCTAAAAGGGATGTTGACACCTACCTTGAAATTGCCAAGCAGAACAATATGAAAATTACTCATATTTTAGAAACACACATTCATGCTGATTTCCTTGCAGGTTCCAGAGAATTAGCCGCTTTGACGGGAGCAGAAATGTACCTTTCAGCGGAAGGCGGACCCGATTGGAAATACGAATTCCCTCATGTTGACGTGAGAGATGGTGATGTTCTAAAAGTAGGAAACTTAAAAATCGATGTAGTTCACACGCCAGGACATACTCCGGAAAGCATCAGTTTTCTGTTAACAGATATTCCCGCAAGCAATGAACCCGTAATGTTATTCACCGGTGACTTTGTATTTGTTGGTGACATAGGAAGACCTGATTTACTTGAAAAAGCAGCCGGAATGATAGGAACTCAAGACATTGGCGCCAAACAAATGTATCAATCGATTAATAAATTCGTTGCATTACCTGATCATATTCAGGTATGGCCAGGCCATGGAGCTGGTTCTGCTTGTGGAAAAGCACTAGGAACAGTACCAAGTACCACTGTAGGATATGAAAAAATAAGAAACTGGGCTTTTAAGCATAAAAATGATGAAACTGGATTTGTAAAATTTTTGTTAGAAGACCAACCTGAACCACCAAAATATTTTGCAATGATGAAAAAACTAAATAAAGTTGATCGTCCGCTTCTTACAACTGTTCCAAAATTAAAACAACTGGATTATAGCGAATTAACAGCAGCTTTAGAAAAAGGGATAAAATTGATTGATGCAAGAGATAAAACGGAATTTTCTAAAGGATTTATTCTGGGAAGCATCAACATTCAGGGAAATAATTCATTTGCCACTTGGGCAGGATGGTTTCTTACGTATGAAGAACCTTTTATGTTGCTTGCCGATGAATCACAATTAGACGATTTGACCAGAAAACTAATGCGAATTGGATTAGACAACATTCACGGGTACATTCCTTCTACTAAAATATGGGAAGAAAATGGCGGCTCTTTGGAGAAAGTAAATCAAATTACAATAAAAGAATTTAAAGCCTTACAACAAGAAAAAGACGTTCAAATTGTTGACCTCCGTGGTGTTGTGGAATACAATGCAGGTCATATCAAAGGAGCCGACAATGTATTTGTAGGTACTTTAGTAAATAATCTGCACAAAATAAGCAAAGATAAAAAAGTACTAATCCATTGCCAAGGCGGTGACAGGGCTACAATTGCCTATTCGTTATTAGCACGAAATGGTTATAAAAATGTACTTAACTATTCTCCTGGAATGAACGAGTGGATCGGCCAAAATAATCCTACTGAATACTAAAAACCTCAATTATGTTCGGAATTTTTAAAAATATGTTTTCAAAAAAAGACACCACACAAATGGAAAAAATAATAAAAGAAGGTGCGTTCCTAGTAGATGTGCGCACACCGTCAGAATTCACAGAAGGTCACGTAAAAGGTTCATCCAATATTCCTTTGGATCAAGTGGCGAGCCAATTGGAAAAATTTAAAGGAAAAGAGCATATTATTGTTTTCTGCCGAAGCGGTAATCGCAGTGGTCAAGCCAAAATGATTTTGGAACAAAATGGTTTCAAAAACGTTACAAATGGCGGTACTTGGCAAGATGTAAACGAAGCGATAAGTAAATAAACAACGATAGTTTTAAAATAGTGTGCAGTTTAAGATCTGAAATTGTTTGTTTTAAGCTGCATTCTTATTTATGTCGCAGCAGTTGCGGTAAATTAACGCAATTGGATTGGTAGTTAGTTTAGTAAGTATCTTTAAATATTTGATTTTTCAAATTAACTTAAATAAAGAGTAAATTTTATAGTCTTTTTAGAAAAAATTAATGATTTTTAGATTTTTAAAAACCAAAAACGACTTAACTACTTTTTGCAAACAATCAGACACATAAAAAGCTATGGAAGCGAAAAAACCAGCAAACAAAGACTTAATTTAAGAGAGAAATTAGCGTTGCAACGAACAACTTTGTCCAATCAATCCACATACCTTGCCTTTTTGAGAACGTCAATGTATTTTTTGATTGCAGGTTTGAGTTTGAGAAATCTGTTGAAGATTGAAAATAGTTTACTGATTGAAATCGCACTTTTTGCCACTTCATTTATCATTTTTGTTTTTGGAACTGTGAACTGTTTTAAACACAAAAAATCCATAACAGAAAATAAAAAACACATAGGTGACTACCAATTAGAATATTACAAATTATAAGAACTGGAACTTTTATGTTCCTAACTTCTTTTCCAAACGGAGAGTTTAAATTAATAAATTACATCAATTGAAAACAAATGCAACCAAAATTGGACTGAAAGAAAATTGGAAACAGTTCACTATTTTGGTTATTGTCAATGCCTTTGTCGGCGGAATGATAGGAATGGAACGAACCATTATTCCAAAATTTGCTGAGATTGAATTTGGCATTGCTTCAAAAACGGCTATTCTCTCTTTCATCATTGCCTTTGGAATTACAAAAGCCATTACCAATTATTTTACTGGCAAACTGGCGAACCGTTTTGGGAGAAAAAATTTACTTTTATTCGGTTGGATTTTGGCCATTCCAATTCCTTTTATCTTAATTTATGCAGAATCTTGGAACTGGGTGATTTTTGCCAATATTTTATTGGGAATTAGTCAAGGACTTACTTGGAGCAGTACAGTAGTGATGAAAATTGATTTAGTTGGAGAAAAAGATCGTGGACTTGCGATGGGACTCAACGAGTTTGCCGGTTATTTTGCCGTTGGATTAGTTGCTTTTCTGTCAGGCTACATTGCACAAAAATATGGCATTACGCCCTACCCTTTTTACTTGGGAATTGGGATTTCGATAATTGGTTTTTTATTGACTTTGTTTTTTGTGAAAGATACCCGAGTATTTGTTCACCAAGAAAACACAACGAATAAAACTGAAAAATTAGATAATATTTTTCTGGAAACCACTTTCAAAAACAAAACACTAAGCTCCATAACACAAGCAGGATTAGTCAATAACCTAAATGACGGCATGATTTGGGGACTTTTACCTATTGTGTTGCTTTCTTTGAATTATGATTCGCAGGATATTGGAATTATAACCGCTATTTATCCTACTGTTTGGGGTTTTGGACAATTGGTAACCGGAAAAATGTCAGATGTTTATTCGAAAAAAAAGATGTTGTTTTGGGGAATGTTACTTCAGGGAATTGCGATACTTTTTATTCCTTTTGCTGCAGAATTCTATGAGTTAGCTGCCATTTCAGCATTTTTGGGCTTAGGAACGGCGTTAGTTTATCCTACTTTTTTATCCGCCATCGCACAGGCGACAAATCCGCATCAAAGAGCCGAAAGCATTGGTACATTCAGACTTTGGAGGGATTTAGGATATGCGATAGGCGCGATTATTTCAGGAATAACAGCTGATTTATTCGGTGTAAATTATGCCATTATATTGATAGGAGTTATCACCATTGCATCATCAGTAATAATCAAATTTAGAATGCCAAAAGACAATTTACAAAAGACAATTAACTGATTCAAACGACATGAAAGCAATAGTAAGCTCCTCAAATGAATGCATTCAAGTTGATGTAGTAAAACAAGCGCTTCAGCGAACTGAGAAAAAACAGATTATTGATGTCTGTTCCAAAGAAGAATTTGCAAATAATCATATTCCGAAAGCCATAAATATTACTTTGACAGAAATTGAAAACCAAATAGATCAAATCAAAAAAGATCGTAAAATTATTACCGTTTGTGGAAAAGGTGGAGAAAGATCGATGGATGGAGCTAAACTTTTAAAAGAAATGTGATACAATGCAAACTGGTTCGGTGGAATAAATGAATGGTTGAATTTAAAATAAGGGATAAAGCTAAAACTAAGAGATTCTTTCTTTTCAGAAAGTAATGTTTTAAAAAAATAAAAAATGAACTGGAAACACCAAAAAAATCCACTATTCAAAATATTGTTTTTATCGGATTAATAGCACTGCTTCTGTTCAGTCCGTTGGCCACTTTTGTACAAGTACAACTGAACCGATTAATTACCTTTTCACCCAAAACAATGCTGTAACAGACCAAAAAATGCTTTCCAATTATCAATGGCAATTAAAAGACGCCACCGGAAAGGCTCTATCATTGGACGCATACAAAGGAAAAATAGTATTCATTAATTTCTGGGTCACTTGGTTTCCGCCTTGTATTGCCGAAATGCAAGCATTCAAAAATTATATGTTGATTATCAAGACCAATCTGACGCTCCCTGTATATCAATCGGTAACCAATCCTCTATTAGAAATGGAATCGGCAACAATTCCGGAAACCTATCTTATTGATCAATCAGGAAATATAATCGGAACCGTAAATTGGAATAGTGATTTGTTCCAAGAAATGCTAGACATTATCAAAAAAATAAAATCTCTGTCATTTTTTACTTTTTTTTTCTTATGTGACAAAAGTAACATAACTACTCATTTATAAATCTAATCTTTGGGGTTATAAAAAATAAATATGGAAATTTTAGAATTAATCAGAGAACCTTGGTCATGGTATATTGCAGGCCCATTAGTTGGACTTACAGTGCCGGCTTTATTAATCATTGGAAACAAATCATTTGGCATTAGCGCCTCATTACGTCATACTTGTGCCATGTGCTTACCCGCAAACATAAAATTTTTCAAATATGACTGGAAAAAAGAAATCTGGAATATGTTTTTCGTTTTCGGTATTGTATTGGGTGGTGTAATCGCGTACAGCTTTTTGTCAAATCCAAATCCAATCATTGTTGATGGAAATCTAAAAACCGAATTGGCAGGCTACGGCATAACTGAAATTTATGGAATTTTACCGGAGCAATTATTCTCGTGGGAAAGTTTATTTACACTCAAAGGCTTTTTTATGATGGTTATTGGTGGCTTTTTTATTGGTTTTGGTTCTCGTTATGCGGGAGGTTGCACCAGTGGTCACGCTATTTCCGGTTTATCTAATTTACAAATGCCATCGCTCATAGCAACATGTTGTTTCTTCATTGGCGGATTGATTATGGCAAATGTTATTTTACCATTTATTCTTTCACTTTAAATTACAAATTATGAACATCAAAGATCAAAATACAGATTTCGAAACGCGTTCTTTAGATACTTCTTGTGTTAATGAGAGTCAATTAGAACACAAATGGTACCACAATTTAAAATATTTAATCATTGGTATTTTGTTTGGTATTGTTTTCATTAAAGCAGAAATTATTAGTTGGTATCGCATTCAGGAAATGTTCCGTTTCCAATCTTTTCACATGTATGGTGTAATAGGAAGCGCCGTTGTGGTGGGTATAATATCCGTTTTCCTAATTAAAAAATTCAATATTAAAACCATTTATGGAGAAAAAATCGAGTTCCATGACAAAACGTTCAACAAAGGTCAAATCTACGGAGGATTTATCTTTGGATTGGGTTGGGCAGTAACAGGAGCTTGTCCTGGACCATTATTTGCACAAATTGGAACGGGTGCCACAGTAATGATTGTAACTCTGTTTTTTGCAATAGTGGGAACTTGGGTATATGGTTATTTTAGAGATAAACTGCCTCATTAATACCCTATGAATCCAGAAAAACAAAATACAGTCCAATTTAAATCGCTCGTAAAAAGGCTAATTTATCTGTTTACAACTATTATCTTCCTGGTAATGCTTTTGTTCGTTGTTTTGTTTTTTAATACATCAATCACTGCCTGGTTTCAAAAAAATGATACGCAAATTGATTCACTTTTTGTAGATGCTGAGAAAAAAGTGATTTTGCAAAATGAAACGGCAAAATTCTGGAAACCGGCTGATATCGCTCTGATTAAAGATTCAACTTTAAAACAAGAAGTCGAATATGGAAAAGATCTAATTGCGCATACGGCTAAATACTTGGGTCCAAATGGCAGTGTGAAACAAATCACTAATGGGATGAATTGCAACAATTGCCATCTGGACGCCGGAACAAAACCTTGGGGAAACAATTATGGTTCCGTATATTCGATGTATCCTAAAATGAGAGCGAGAAGCGGCCAAGTGGAGAATCTATACAAAAGAGTTAACGACTGTATGGAAAGAAGCTTAAATGGTCAGCCGCTAAAGGAAGTTAACAGGGAAATGAAGGCTATGATAGCGTACATTGAATATATTGGCAGTAAAGTTCCTAAAGGAAAAGAGGCAAATGCGTCTGGAATCTATGATTTGGAGTATTTAGATCGCGCCGCTGATCCTGTAGAAGGAAAAGCACTATATGATGCCAAATGTGCCAGTTGCCATCAAAAGAATGGTGAGGGGATTTTGGCAGCGGATAAAAAAGAATATACATATCCACCACTTTGGGGTAAAAATTCGTATAATAGCGGTGCAGGATTGTTTAGAATCAGTCGTCTTGCGGGGTACATAAAATACAATATGCCATTGGGCGCCTCCTATGAAAATCCTCAATTATCCGATGAAGAATCTTGGGATATTGCTGCCTATGTAGAAAATCTGGAAAGACCGTCGAAAGATTTAAGTCGAGACTGGCCCAATATTTCCAAAAAACCGGTGGATCATCCTTTTGGTCCATTTTCAGATTCATTTACGGAAACCCAACATAAATTTGGACCTTTCAAACCAATAAAAGCCAAAAAAAAGAAAAACGAAAAAAAATAATCTTAAAAACCTAATTATGAAAAACCTAACCATTTTATTTGTTCTTGTACTGAGTATGATTTCCATTGTTTCGATGGCACAAAAAAAGCCGAACAAACACAAAATCGTTTTTCAGTTTACCAATGCTGCTGACACTTTACAACAAAAAGCACTAATAAACCAGCTGACAAACCTAACAACGCATTGGCCAAAGTCTAAATATGAGGTGGTAATTCACAGCATGGGTTTACCATTTGTAATGTCAGGGAAATCAAAGCAAATACAAGCAATAAAAGCACTTCGGGCTAAAGGTGTTCGTTTTTTAGTGTGCGAAAACACCATGAAAAGTCAAAAAGTAACTAAAGAACAATTGATTTCAGAAGTAGAATATGTACCAGTAGGAATAGCAGAAATTGTAGAAAAACAAGAACAAGGCTGGACGTACATCAAGGGCGGATTCTAAAGTAAGATTGTAAATTATTTTGTACCCTAGTACACCATGAACTTAGCTGTAGTTTTTCCTGTAAAAATCTGTTAAAAACTGAACCTAAAAATCTAAAAAAATGAGCAATAACCGAAGATATTTTCTAAAATCAATGGGTACTTTAGGTCTGAGTGCAGCGATTATTTCACCTATTTCCGCTGTTGCAAATACTAATCAAACTGAAGAACTTAAACTGGATGCAGTAGTCGACCGAAGCAAACCGCAAACGATTACTATTCTTCAAACCACTGATGTGCATTGTCAAATTCATCCGCATGATGAGTTATTTTGGGAAAATGGGAAAGTTGTTTTTAGAAAAACGGGCGGTTATGCCTACATAGCAACTTTACTGAAACAACTCAAAAAGAAAAACCCAAATACCTATACCATTGACACCGGCGACATGTTTCAAGGTAGCGAATTAAGCGTAGAAACTGCCGGTGAAGCTTTTGTTCCTATTTTAAATGCGTTGAATTATGACTTATATCTTCCCGGGAATTGGGAAGTGATTTACGGCAAAAAGAGAATGCAAACCCTTTTGGGTTCTCTGGATGCACCAAAAATCTGTACCAATATGTACCATGATTTAGGCGAAGGGGAGAGAGGGGAACTTATTTTTCAATCCTATACAATTTGGAATATTGCTGGAGCAAAAATTGGTTTTTTAGGCTATACCGATCCATTGGTACCATTAAGACAGAGTCCAAATTACAGTAAAGGAATTATTTATACCAATCCCGAAGAAAATCTGGCTCATTATGTAGATGTGTTACGAAATCAGGAACAATGTAGTTATGTAATTATAATTGCACATTTGGGTTTATCGCAGCAAATAACATTGGCAAACCGACCGGAATGTCAAGGTGTAAACTACATTTTGGGCGGCGACACTCACGAAAGAGTTCGTAAACCAATTGTTTGTAAGTATTCAAAAGTGGTGGAACCGGGAGCATTTGGCTCATTTATTGGAAAATTAGATTTGACCATTTTAAACGGGAAAGTGGTTAGTGACAATTATGAATTAATTGAAGTTGATTCTCCAAAAATAAAACCCGATGCTAAAATCGAAAAATTATTGAAAGAAAAAGAATCAGGTTCTCTTGAAAAAATTAATCAGGTTATTGGTTATAGCACGATTCCTCTATACCGCTATTTTGTGGTCGAAAATCCAATTGATACTATGATTTTAAATGCTCTCCACTGGAAATTCCCGGATATTGATATTAATCTTTCTAATGGATTCCGCTTTTGTCCACCAAAAACTTCACCAGATCAAACCGGATATATTCCCATCACAAACGGATTTATTTTTGATATGTTGCCCGTTGATAGCACCGTAAGAACAGCAAAAGTAACCGGAAAGCAATTGAAAAACTGGCTGGAAAAGGAATTAAACAATGTTTTTGCTGATGACGCTTCAAAACGTTTTGGTGGCTGGGTAGTAAAATTTAAAGGAATGGAAGTGCACTTTAATGCTTTTGCCGAAATGGACAAAAGAATTCAAAGTATTACAGTGAAAAATATGCCTTTAGATCCTGAAAAATTATATTCAATCATGGCCTGTGAGCGTGACGGGGATCCTGTGGACATGCTTTGCAGAATGAAAGGCGTCATGGATGCCAAAAATACAAATGCAACCTTACATTCGGTAATGAGAGATTATTTAAAACAAAATTCTCCTGTTACACCTACACCGCAAAAAAACGCAATAATTCTTGATGCTCCTGAAACACTATTAACTCAAGTTACCGGTGTTGATTATACGTTTAGATAGCAATTTGACCATTTAATTTCTCATATAATTTCCCAACTGTGATAAATGTTACCTCTATTTATTCCAGTTGGGTTTATTTTTGTCAAAAATCAAAGTCTTACAAAAGATTTTTTTTATATTAATTTCTTGTTTTTTTATTAAATATCCATTCATCTGCTGCATCAGCAATGGTACATGTAATGCTAAAAGGAATTTCATATTTAATAAAAATCCAGCAGAAATGGGCTTTGTAACGGAACCAATAGATTAAAAATATAGTAGTTTAAGAAAATTATTATAAGGATGACCAGACCATTTAAGAGACACCTTCTCTATATATTCACCATTGCTAATCCTTGTTGTATTACTCTTAATAGTGAAACACTTTCCCCTGTATTAACCACGTCATATTCTGTAAGAATCCAAATCCTGATATTAATTGGCGATTTATCCTTTAATGTAAGACCATCCTTGTTTTTGTTTGATAATAATTTCTACTATTCCACTTGGTACTGTTCCAACATTTTCAATGAGGTCTGCTTTAGTAATATTTTTTTTAGCCATCGTATTCTCGCATGCAACGAAAATTACTCCGCTTTTAATCATTTTGGCAACATCTAACGCTGCAGCAGATTTTTCAGTCATTACCAATTCTATACCCGGACCAAGAGCGACTACTTCAATTGCAACATGAGATCCCCACGCTTTTTTTACATTTAGAATGTTATTAACAAGTGCTTTCTGGGATTCCAGATCATTGGAATTCATTTGGAATACCACTCTATGTTTTTGATTTACTTCCACATGTTTTGATTGAGCATTAGATGATGTTATTGCGATAAGTACTAAAAATATTAAAATTAAGTTTTTCATAATTAGGTATTCAAATTTTAGTAGAAAGTGGTGAGAGTAAAAAGAGCGAGAATACGTATGTTAGTTCATATTGCCACTCCTTGAAAAAATATTTTTTAAAACCTATTGTTATGAATCGGCATTATTTTTTGAGCAGATCATCTAATTTTCTTCTAAACGAATCACTATTCCAATCGGCAGCGCCAATTTTTTCAAGTACCACATTAGTTTCCTGATCAATAAGATACGTAGCCGGTATGGTTGAAGACTCCATTTCTAAAGGGGGATTGGAAACCGATTGAAATATTGGCAAGTTTAAATTTTCTTTAATTAAAAAAGCATTAGCTTTCTCAAAGGAATCAGTCGTTACGAACAAAAATACAATTTTGTCCTGATAGTCGGAATACAGTTTTTGCATACCCGGCATTTCGGCAATACATGGCGGACACCATGTGGCCCAAAAATTTATAAAAATTATTTTACCCTTAAATTCTTCCAAATATACCACCTTTCCATTGTTGTCAATCAATTGCCATTGGTAGGTTGAAAGTTTTTTTTGTTCGGTTGCCGGTAGGGTTGTTGGCGACAAAGCCAATAAACGACTTATTTGTACTTTTACAAAAGTCCCCAGTGGACTAAATAGTAGCAGTGCTAAAAATACTATAAAAACAATATTTTTTATTGTTGCTCTTTTTGGTGTTTTCCAGTTCATTTTTTCCTTTTTTAAGTAAGTTGAATACTTCAGTTTCAGATTCTTTATGACTCTTTTTGATTGCAAAATTGAGATGATATGTACAAGGCCTCAAATCAGCGTTTTTTATTTTTCAGTTAATCTTCATTTTCGATTTTATTAAATATCATTGAGCTTTAATCGCGCTTTCAATGCCCTTCTGTAAGTAATCCCGACTGGTATTCTCTCGTTATTGATAACCACCGTGTTCCGCTCCCATTCGTTAATTTTAGCAATGGCTACAATATAGGATTTATGCACCCGCATGAAAAGTTCCGAAGAAAGACTGTTTTCCAGTTCATTAGTGGTCATCGAGGCAAGATATACTTTTTTGAATGTGAAAATTTTGACATAATTACCGCAGCTTTGGGCAAAAAGGATATCTTTCACATTAAGATCAAGCATAAAACCATCAATTTTCACTGCAATAATTGGGTTCATTATTTCGATTTTTTCATCGATGAAAGAGAAAAAATAACGCTCCATCGATTTTAAAAAACGTGGGAAATAAATGGGCTTTAGCAGGTAATCAAACACGCCGAATTCATAACTTTGCAATGCAAATTCTGAATAAGCAGTGGTCAGAATTGTTTTGGGCGGATCATTCAGCGTTCTCAAAAGCTCCAGTCCAGTAATCTCAGGCATATCAATGTCTAAAAACATCAGATCAACCGTATTGAATCGAAGATAATTTAAAGCTTCAATGCCATTGTAACACTGTTGCACCAGTTCCAATTGCGGGTTTTGGCTGATATAGTTCACCAACACATAATGAGCGGCAGGTTCATCATCTACAATAATACATTTTCTTACGTTCATGTTTGGCGTAGTTCAATTACTAAATTAACGGTATAATCGTGCTCGTTTGGAGTGATTTCTAGACGGTGTTTTTTTAGATATAATATTTCCAATCTTTCTCTCGTGTTTTTCAAACCAATATTGGTAGAAACAACTTCTTTTTTATGCTGTGGAACCGAATTGGATACATTCATATACAATTTTCCTTTGTTAACCCTTATATGAATGGTTACAAAACACTTTTCTATGGTAGCGGCTCCGTGCTTAAAAGCATTTTCAATAAAAGTGATCAAAACCATCGGTGCAATTTCATACTGTTCTTCCTGATCGCATTCGTAATCAAAAATAATACTGCAGCGGTAGCCTACTCTTTCTTTTTCGAGCTGAATATAACTGGAAATAAATGCAATTTCATTTTTTAAAGAAACGAATTCTTTGTTCCCCTGCTCCACCTGATACCGCATCAGTTGTGACACTTCCATAATCATTTCCGAAGTGCGTTCAGGATGTTGCAGGCTAATTCCATAAAGCGTATTCATCGTATTAAACAAAAAATGGGGATTAAACTGGTTCTTTAATGCATTAAGCTGAACCTGATTGGACAAAAGAGCCTTGTTAGTCTTGTTTTTTTGGTCCCGATAATGTTCTAAAATCTGTATAGTTCCCAAAATACAAACTAGGGTTCCGGACAAGGTAGCAAACTGAAACTGATATGTTTTTTGATGAGATGATTTGTATAAAAAGCAGTTTTTATAAATAAACTCGGTTGATACTTCATATAAAAAGACCGTGAACAACGCGATTAACCCAACGGTAAGAAATAGATATAAAACCGGTTGATGTTTTTTTAATAAAACCGGAAGTAGAAAAACACGATTGAGCTGTGCATGAAAATACAGCACGAAAAAATAGAGCAAACCGTTACTAAAACCTTTCCAACTTTGTATAAAAACCCAGTCGTTGAGTGTAAAAAGGATAAAAGAAAAAACTAAAATAGCCGTTTCCTGTTCCCATTTATTTTCTAAAATCGGTTTAAATTTCCATTTCATTTCCAGTTAATTAAAGTTCCAAAGGAACGACATATAATTTGAATAGGCACCGATTGAGTGACCAATTCAATTCGTCATTTATAAAAAGTGTACGTCATTTATAACTGTCCAAAAAGAAGTAGCCAGGCTAGATTTGCATATCAAATTTATTCTAAAGACAACAATGACAACAAAAAAAATAACTCTTTTTATATTTCTGATTTTCTTTTCCAAAGGATTTTCTCAGACGCTTCCGCTAAAAGAGGCGCTGGAAAACGGAATTGCTAATTACGGAATGATAAAAGCAAAAAGCAACTATGCCGATGCTTCCAAAGAAACGATCAAACAGGTTCGCAGAGAATATCTGCCCAATGTCACGCTCTCAGGCCAACAGGATTACGGCACCGTTAACGGGCAAAACGGACCGCTCTATGGTTTTGGTGGACTTGGAGTGGCTTCCTCGGGCCTTCCGTTGGAAAAGCAAAATTGGAATGCAGCTTTCGGCGCCTTGTATTTGGTCAATGTCAATTGGGATTTTTTCTCTTTTGGAAAAATGAAACAAAAAATCAATCTATCCAAAGCGGATTCCCAGCGTTACGAAAAAGATCTGAATCAGGAAAAATTCCAACATAAAATTAAAATTGCAGCCGCTTACCTCAACTTATTGGCGAGTCAGCGATTGTTGATTTCCCAAAGAAAAAATCTGGAGCGCGCCATGGTCTTTCAGAATATTGCTGCAGTGAGAGTAAAAAATGGACTCTTGGCCGGAGTAGATTCCACACTGGCTTCCGCCGAAGTCTCCCGATCCAAAATCACCCTGAACCAAGTGAAAGATCAGGTTAAGGAACAAAATAACAAACTCACTGCGTTGATGGGCGTTTCCATTCAGGAGTTTGTGCTCGATACTACATTTGTCACAACAATACCAAAAGCAATACTATCACAGGAAACTTCTAGTGAGAATTTGAATCCGATATTGGAATATCATAAAAGCAGGGTAGCTTTCAGCGAACAACAGCTTCGCTTTTTTAAAAAGGAATACTATCCCACCTTCAGTTTATTTGGTATATACCAGGGCCGGGCTTCCGGTTTTAACTCCGATTATGCCGTAAATCAGAATTCTTTTTCCCAAAATTATTCAGACGGCATTGATCCCTCCCGACAAAATTATCTGTTCGGCGTTGGCGCTACCTGGAACCTGACCACTATTGCTCGGGTAAGTAAAAAAGTTAGTGCACAAAAATTGATTTCCGAAGGTTTACAGGAAGAATACAATGTAATTGACCAGCAATTAAAAATACAGTCGGATGCGGCTGATGCCAAAATAAAATATGCATTGGAAAATTATGTTGAAGCTCCAAAACAGGTTCAGGCAGCGCAACAGGCCTATTTGCAAAAAACCACTTTGTATAAAAACGGAATGACCAATCTCTTAGATGTTACACAGACTTTGTACACGTTGAACCGTGCGGAAACCGACCGCGATATTATTTATACCAATGTCTGGCAATCCCTTTTGATGAAAGCCGCGGCCACGGGAGATTTTGACTTATTTATGAATGAATTTTAATTATGTAAAGCAATGAATTTAATACGTTTTGCCCTTCGCAAACCCATCTCGATAATGGTACTGGTTGCCGGATTATTCTTTTTCGGAATTGGTGCTGTACGTGATATCAAAGTGGATATTCTGCCTGAAATGAATCTTCCCGTTATTTATTTAGCCCACTCATTTGCAGGTTATACGCCCAATCAGATGGAATCCTATTTTGCCAAAAATTATGTCAACGTGATGATTTTAGCCAATGGTGTAAAAGATATCGAGACCAAGAATATTCAGGGGCTCACTCTGATGAAAGTGACCTATTATGAAGGCACTAATATGGCTCAGGCCGCTGCTGAAATCAGTGCGCTGTCCAACAGAATCCAGTCCAGATTTCCGCCAGGTTCCCAGCCGCCGTTTATCATTCGGTTTGATGCTTCCTCGTTGCCCATCGGTCAATTGGTTTTGAGCAGTAAAACCCGTTCCAATAATGAGCTTCAGGATTTGGCAAACGTATATGTTAGGGCTTCGTTCACGGCAATTCCGGGATTATTATCGCCACCACCTTTTGGCGGAAGCCCCAGAACCATTGAAATTAATGTAGATCCTGATTTGCTTCGTGCGCATCAACTGACAGCGGATCAGATTGTGGAAGCCATCCGTACAAACAATCAGACGGCTCCTTCGGGAAACCTAAGAATTGGGGATATCAACTATATCATTCCGACAAATAATACCATTAAAGAAGTAAAGGATTTTGAAAAAATACCTTTACTCAAAGGCGGTGTCCAGAATTTATATCTTGGCGATGTGGCTCAAGTGAAAGATGGCGCCGATATTACTGCAGGATACGCTTTGGTCAATGGAAAACGTTCTGTATATATTAGTATTGCCAAGGCCGGTGATGCTTCGACTTGGGATGTTGTTCAAAAATTAAAATCACAACTCCCTAAAATCCAGAGTACTTTACCCGATGATGTTACACTGTCGTATGAATTTGACCAGTCGGTTCATGTGATTAACTCGCTGAAAAGTTTAATTATCGAAGGGATAATCGGTGCCGTTCTTACAGGGCTCATGGTTTTATTGTTTCTTGGAGATCGGAGAGCAGCATTGATTGTCATACTCACAATTCCCATTGCGATTATTTCGGGTGTATTATTCTTAAAACTATTCGGACAAACCATCAATCTGATGTCCTTAAGCGGCTTGGCTCTTGCGATTGGAATCCTGGTCGATGAAAGCACGGTAACCATCGAGAATATCCATCAGCATTTGGATATGGGGAAACCCAAGGCCTTGGCTATTTGGGATGCCTGTAAAGAAATAGCCATGCCCAAGTTGTTAATCCTGCTTTGTATTTTGGCCGTTTTTGCACCAGCATTTACGATGACCGGAATTCCCGGCGCCTTGTTTCTGCCATTGGCATTAGCGATTGGATTTTCGATGATTGTCTCTTTTTTACTTTCGCAAACCTTTGTTCCGGTGATGGCCAACTGGCTGATGAAAGCACATCCCAAAAAAGCGCATCCATCGAATATTACCGATGATGAAGCCGAATTTAATATATCCGGTCTGACTATAGAATCCGAAGAAGACACTTTTGACCAGAAAAAAATCCTGGTACAAAGAGCCGATTTTAACAATGATGGCAAAATTAACTTTTTTGAACGATTCAGAAACCGGTACATGCGATTCATCAATCGACTTTTTGACTATAAAAAACCCGTTGCGCTGTTGTATCTTTTCCTATCAGCCGGTTTAGTAATTTTGCTGTTGAATATTATCGGACAGGATGTATTTCCAAAAGTCAATTCGAGTCAATTCCAAATGAGACTTCGGGCGCCGGATGGAACCCGTCTGGAAAGTACCGAAGATAAAGCAGTAACAGTGTTGACCGAACTGGAAAAAATGATTGGTAAAGAACATGTTGCAATATCCTCCGTTTATGTGGGTCAGCATCCAGCCATTTTTTCCGTTTCACCGATATATTTGTTTACTGCCGGACCTCATGAAGCCGTCTTCCAAATTGGATTAAAAGATTATCATGTGGATATGGATGTTTTTAAAGATGAATTCCGTCAGCGCATCAAAAAATTACTACCCAATGTCAAAATTTCTTTCGAACCCATCGAACTGACGGACAAAGTGCTGAGTCAGGGTTCTCCTACTCCTATTGAAATCAGGATAGCCGGAAAAAATAAAAAGCGAAATGAAGCCTATGCCACGAAACTCATCGCAAAACTGAATAAAATTGATTATCTGAGAGATAAGCAGATTGCCCAGCCCATAAAATATCCGGCGCTTGACATCACGATTGACAGAATACGTGCCGCTCAATTAGGGATTGACATGAACGACATTTCGCGTTCCCTTATTGCTTCGACATCTTCGTCCCAATATACCGAGAAGAATATCTGGGTAGATGAAAAAGCTGGATTCTCCTATAATGTTCAGGTTCAGGTTCCTTTAAACAAAATGAAAAGTAAAAATGATCTGAAAGAAATTCCGTTGCTTAAGAACGCATCCCGTCCAGTTTTAAGTGATGTGGCTACTATTACACCTTCTTTCACTTATGGAGAAAATGACAATATTGGAGCCATGCCTTATATTTCTGTGACTGCAAACATAGATCACGTTGATTTGGGAACCGCTACAAAAGCTGTTCAGCAAAGCATTGAATCTCTTGGCGAACTTCCGCGAGGATTGTTCATAGAGCAAATTGGTTTAAGCACGGTTTTAAAGGAAACCATGACCAGTCTGCAGACTGGTTTACTGATTGCGATAATGGTTATTTTCCTGATGCTTGCTGCAAATTTCCAGTCTTTTAAAATCTCAATGGTCATCTTAACTACGGTTCCCGCCGTCGTTTTAGGTTCCTTATTGCTATTGGTGAGCACTGGTTCCACTTTAAATTTGCAATCCTACATGGGGATTATTATGTCGGTGGGTGTTTCTATTGCCAATGCCGTGCTGTTGATTACCAATGCAGAACAGCTTCGAAAACACAATGGCAATGCTTTGCAGTCAGCACGTGAGGCCGCTTCGCTGAGGCTGCGTCCCATTATTATGACCAGTATTGCCATGATTGCCGGAATGCTCCCGATGGCTATCGGACATGGGGAAGGTGGCGATCAAATTTCTCCGTTGGGAAGAGCCGTGATTGGCGGATTGGTATTTTCCACCTTTACGGTACTTCTTATTTTACCGCTCATTTTCGCGTGGGCAATGGGTAAAACTCCAGTACACTCTTTATCCTTAGATCCAGAAGACAAAGAAAGCCAACATTATATCTCATCTTTACACCCTCAAAATGAAAAATAAATTATTTAAAAAATCGTTTCTGTTTTTAGTCTTGGCCACTGTTTTAACTGCCTGTAATACTTCTGAAAAGAAAGAAATTACAGCCATAGAAACCGCTCCTGTTATTGAAACATTTACCATCAGCAAAGAACAATTAGCTACTGAAATTCGCATTCCGGCGGAACTGACCGGTTTCCAACAAGTGGATATTTATGCCAAAGTAAGCAGTTTTGTTAAAGAACTCAAAGTTGATATTGGCTCGCAAGTTAAAAAAGGACAGTTATTAATAATTTTAGAAGCACCGGAAATCAGTTCGCAATTGGCGGCAGCCCAATCCAGACAGCTTTCGCAAAACGCTGTTTATACGGCAAGCAAGAGCACTTTCGACAGGCTCTTTAAGACCAGCAAAATAGAAGGAACGATCTCCAAAAATGATCTTGAACAGGCCGCCGCCCGAAAAAATTCCGATTACGCCCAATATCTAGCAACCCAAGCAGCTTATAAAGAAATTGCGATTATGAAAAGTTATTTGGTGATCCGCGCGCCTTTTGACGGAATCATCACAGCCAGAAATGTAAATCTAGGCACCTTTGTTGGATCTTCCGGAAAAGGATCGGAATTCCCTTTGTTTACGCTTCAGCAACAGAATAAATTACGTTTATCGGTATATGTACCTGAGATCTACACCGGTTATTTGACTATTGGTGATGAACTTATTTTTAATGTGAAATCCATCAATAACAAGACTTTCCATGCAAAAATAGCTCGTATGTCCGGCGCTTTAGACAGCAAACTTCGATCTGAACGTGTAGAATTAGATGTTATAAATACCTCTAAAAAACTGTTGCCAGGAATGATTGCCGAAGTGCTTTTGCCTTTAAAATCAAAAGACCATAATTATGTGGTTCCTACATCGGCTGTGGTAACCTCTAGTGATGGTGTATATGTATTTATAGTAGACAATAATAAAACGAAAAGAACTCCCGTTCAGAAAGGTCGTGAATTGGAAAATCGCGTTGAAATTTTTGGGGATGTTCCTGAAAATTCTATACTGGTAAAAGTGGCTTCAGAAGAAATGAAAGATGGTGTGGAATTGAAGTAGCAAAAAAAACAATTTGCTATCTCAAGATTTTAAAACAAGTTTCAAAAAAATTAAAAACAAATGGAAATTCCAAAGTTAAATCCGTCAGTAATCGATGGCGGATTTTGAAAAATGTCGAGTTGCTTTTGGTAACGATAATTCAAATGAATTACGGTTTGTGAGACTGGTCAAAAACTAATCGCCGGAACTATACTCCAAAAACCTTCTCCAATATTTTCATTTATATCCACAAATTTTCCAACATTCCAATCTACAGG
The DNA here is from genome assembly GCF_048286555.1 of Flavobacterium cryophilum. NCBI lineage: Bacteria > Pseudomonadati > Bacteroidota > Flavobacteriia > Flavobacteriales > Flavobacteriaceae > Flavobacterium > Flavobacterium cryophilum. Next base: position 55,377 of record NZ_JBLVPZ010000013.1, read on the forward strand.
CGACAATTAAAACGGGTTAAACAATAGCGACAAATCCTCCATACAATTTATTTCCAAATTGTTGCCAATAGGTTTTTGGTACGGTCACATTGATCCAAACAAATTTTCAGTTTAAACCAATGTTTTAATTAAAATTTCACCACCATACTATTGCGTTATTAACCTGTAAACGGCATTTCTGATATAGTAAAAAAACAAAAAAGGAGTAGAAAAAATTAATTTCTACTCCTTTTTTTTAAACAAATAATTCTTAAAAAGACTTTTTCAGTGACTATACTTTAAGCAGCCTTTTTTTCAATAGATTACAACTTTTAATTAATCCATGTCATCTAAATCCGTTTCTTGTTCAAGCAAGTTTTTTATTTGCTCTCCAATATCATGATGTCCATCATCGTTATCAGTACTAATCTCGATAACTCCATCCCCATCTGCATCCACCAATAAATTTTGATTGGCTAATGTTATTAGTCTTGCCATTATGGCATCAAGATGTATTTTTATGTTAAGTGTCATATCGGTACCATTAACTGTAAAATCTTTAGTTGGATCTGCAAAATCCATTTCAAGTTCAGCATCTTTGCCACTCCAAATGATAAAGTTTTTACCGTTTATTGTCCCTTTGATTAAAAAAGTTTTACCTTCCATTTCGCCAGGCAGAATACTTTTTTCAAATTTAAATTTAATTTCCTCATACTTGGCATTTGGAATATTAACAGAAGTAATAAATTGAGTCAAAGTTTTGTTAGGATCTAAAATGTCTACTAAAAAAGGACCTACAAGTTTTACATCATCATCATAAAAAGGATCTGAAAGATTATATTTATCATCTTCTTCATCTAATTCAAATTTTATCTTTCCAATGTTTATTTTAAATTCCGTGAACACCACTGTTGATGCAGCAGTACGAGCAGTTGTAGACGTTTTTCCTGTAGCAGAAACGGATGAAGCTTTTAAGGTAACATTACCGCTTGTAGATGGATCATCCGTGCAAGAACTCATCATAATGACAAGTAGTGCTAAAATTGATGTTTTTTTCATTTTTTTCATTTTTTTTAAGGTTAAATAATATGTAATTAGGGGTTAATAATTGATAGTTGTGATAGACAATTTTAATAATTGTATTAATAAAAAAAAGTTTCTTTAAAATTTGCAGTAAGTAGGTTTGTGTTACGTTTTAATTAATTCTTGGTGAAATAAAGATAATCAGTTGCTCCATCGCTGGTGCTTTTATTTTTCAGTCTAACGTTTGTGGTTGTAAATTCTGTAATTTTCCAATCGTCCTCCAATTCATCTAATTTACTGTCTTCAAATTTTAACAGAAATATATCTTGACTATTATTTACAAAAGTGGACCAATTTCCGGCGATAGTATTTTTTTCTTTTACAACCATAACAGTTCCATTAGAATTGAAAGTAAAATTATATCCCTTGTAATTTAAAGTTTCATCACTATCATCATAATAATAAGATACATGCCAAGTTCCATTTGTCAAAATCGAAACAAAATTCTGGTTCCCTCCAGAGCCGGAATTAGTATTACACTCTTTAATCCCATCTTCAATACTGCTTTCAAAATTAGAGTTGTTTGTAATTACGACATTTTGACCCTTAAAATTTGTAATAGAAATTGGATAATTGATGGATATAAACACATTACTTTCTAAATCTTTTAAAAAGTTATATAATTCTTTATCGTTTTGAATAGTAATAGTGTTTGCAATTTGATTATCTGCATTATAAATATTAATCTTTATTGGATAATTTATATGTAGGCAGTCAATCTCATCAAACCCGTCATCATCCTCACAATTATCAATAACATCCTCTAATTGATCCGGATTTGTAATCAGTTCTGTCTTGAAATTTTGATATTGAATTGTAATTGGATATACAAAGTTTACTACATCATCATCATTTGAAAAAGCATCTAAAGCGTTTTGAACCACTATATAATCATTTTGGCTAGATACTGTAATATGCTTTCCATTTACAATAACATTAACCGGCAACTGAACATTAAAACAACTTGATTTATCCAAAATATTATCCTTAGACGTAGGGTTTTGTGATACTCTGGAAATCAAACTCGCAAGAGGAGATTTAGCTGTTAAGTTTTGTGTAATGTCTTGAATAACCAATATTTCCTCCTCTTGACATGAAATAAATACCACTACAGTAACGCACATTAATAAATATTTAATTGTTTTCATATGTAGCTACTATTTAATATGTAGAATATCGAACTGATACTTTTTTATATTGTTTTTTGTGGCATAGAACTCCATTTTGCGTATTCGCTTCGATGTTCATAGACCGTTTTCATTTCGCGTATTTCACACAAAAAAAATAACGGTTCAATAGTAAAACAGTTTACATCTTTATTACCCTACCAAAATTTAAAAATAAATATATCTTTGTAGAGCAAAAAATTACGAAATAAATGACAATATTTTCATTATCAACCACTTGTGATAAAATTATTTTTTCAATGTTTTTCAAAAGTCATGCGAAAGCGCTTCGCAATTTTCTTTTTTATAAATATGGGAACAAAGACCAAGCCGATGATATAACCCAAGAAGCTTTCATTAAACTCTGGCAAAACTGTGCTGCAGTCCCCATTGAAAAAGCGAAATCTTATATATATACCATTGCAAATAATAGCTGTCTTAACGAAATTGCACATCAAAAAGTAGTTTTGCAATATGAAAAAAATTTTGTTGGTCATGATAATACTAATGAAACACCGGAATTTATACTCGAAGAAAAACAATTCAAAAGTAAGCTCTTAAAATCAATTGAAAATTTGAAAGAAACACAGCGAGTTGCTTTTTTGATGCATCGTATAGACGGTAAGAAATATAGCGAAATAGCAGCTGAATTAAACATAAGTGTAAAAGCAGTTGAAAAGCGCATACACTTGGCTTTAGTTGAACTACGAAAAGAAATTGATACGATAAAGTAGGGTAAATTTGTTTTTACTTGTTTTAAATATAATACGATTAATGCAATGGAAAAGAATCACATTTTGGCAAAATGGCTAAACGACGAATTATCAGAAGATCAATTAGCTGAATTCAAAGCTAATCCTGATAACGAAAAATACGAACAAATTAAAAATTATACTGCACATTTAGAAGTACCCGCATTTAATGAAGAAAAAGTTTTAGAGCATGTTATTAATCACAAAAAAACAACACCTAAAGTTATTCCTTTGTACAAAAAATGGTTATTCAAAGTGGCTGCCGTTTTTGTTATTGGATTAGGAACTGTATTTATGATGCAAAATCTTGCGTTACAAACACAATATGCTCTTAATGGTAAAAAAACCACTTTCTTATTACCGGATAATTCTAAAGTAGTTCTGAATGCCGGCTCTGAAATTAAATATAAAAAATGGAATTGGGACAATAATAGAAACCTCGAGTTGCATGGCGAAGCCTATTTTAAAGTAGCAAAAGGTAAAAAATTTAAGGTTACAACTGTTCTTGGAAAAGTGGCTGTTCTTGGAACTCAATTTAATGTAAAAGAACGGAAAGATCGTTTTGATATAACTTGTTTTGAAGGAAGGGTACTCGTAAAGTACCAAGAAAAAGAATTGATTTTAACTCCCGGACAAAGTGTTGCGTTTGAACATGGAAAACAAATAAACACAACCGTTGCTACTGCTAAACCAGAATGGATGGAAAACACCATTGCTTTTAATAAAGAAAATTTACGCAACATCTTAGATGAAATTCAAAGGCAATACAATGTTTCTATTGAAGTGAAAACAAAATATTCGAATGCATCATTTACCGGAAAAATCCCAAGTAACAATCTTGATGTTGCCCTTCAAATTATTGCCACAACCTATCATTTAGAACCAAATAAAATTACTGCAAACAAAATAATTTTTGAAGGAAAATAAATATTTTTAATGAAATACACTTCTGTTTTATTCTTTTGCCTTGTTTTTGTTTTGAGTATGACAGCTCAAAACACAAGTAAAGCAATTGCATTAAAAGATATATTGCAATCTATTGAAAAACAACATCTTATTTATTTTAATTATATTGACAATGAGATAGTTGACCTTAAAATTGTACCTCCAAAAAAATCGTTATCTTTGAACAAGAAGATGACTTATCTTGAAAAAAAAACGAATCTGTTCTTTGAAAATATCGATAATAAATTCATTACCATTTATAGCAATAATAGGGTAGACACAAAGAATATTTGTGGATATGTATTTTCTAAAGAAGATCATTCCCCACTGGAAAATGTGAATATTAAGTTTGAAGATGGTATCAGTACTTCAACCAATAAAAAAGGATATTTTGAACTAAAAAAAGAAAAGTCAACTGATTTATTAATTAGTAATATTGGGTATACCACTGAAAAAATTTCTGTCTCTGATTTACAAAATAAAAATTGTTTAAAAATTTACATTGAAGTGGAAGTTTCTGAATTAAATAATATAATAGCGAATCATCTTTTAACATCTGGAATCTCAAAAAAAGTTAACGGAACGTTTGAAATTAAACCAAAAAAACTTGGAATATTACCTGGCTTAATTGAACCCGATGTTTTACAAACTATGTTGCAAATTCCTGGTATTTATAGTGCCGATGAAAGCATTTCGAGTATTAATGTCAGGGGAGGCACGCATGATCAAAATTTGTTTTTATGGAATGGGATTAAAATGTATCAAACTGGACATTTTTTTGGATTAATTTCGGCGTTCAATCCTAATTTAGCCCATACTGTTTCTATAACTAAAAATGGGACTTCTGCTTTTTATGGAGAAGGCGTCTCAAGCGTTGTAGATATTTCCTCAAACACCAATAAATTTAAAAAAAATAGTCTTAGTGCAGGAATAAACATGATTAATGCCGATTTATATTCGAAGTTCAAAATCTCCGAAAAAAGTTTCATAGAAATTTCAGGAAGAAAATCCATAACCGATTTAGTAAAAACACCAACTTACAAAGAATATTATAATAAAGCCTTCCAAAATACAAGTATTACAAATTTTTCCAGTAATCAAAATATAGATTATTTAGGTGACGAAAAATTTAATTTTTATGATATTACGGCTAAATATTCTCAACAAATTGGACAAAAAGACCATTTTATTTTAGATTTTATTACAATTAACGATCAACTTAAAATTTTTCAAACAACCAACGTCAGTTCTCAAATTCAGTCTGAAAATAATATTTTATATCAAAAAAATTACGGAAGTAATCTCTCATGGATACGAAACTGGAATACTAAAAATAGCTCTCATTTAAATGTGTATACTTCGTCATATGTGCTTAATGCCGAAAAAAACCAAATACAAGATAATCAAATTGTAAAACAAAAAAATGAAGTGTTAGACAATGGCTTTAAGCTTGAAAATAGCCATGCAATCAATTCGAAATTTACTCTTAAAAATGGATATCAATTCAACGAAATTGGTACCATAAATTCAGATGAAGTAAACAGCCCTATATTTTACAGAAGAATTAAAGAAGTTTTACGAATTCATGCGCTTATCGTTGAAGCAAAATATAATGATACTTTATCCAAAATATATTTTAACGCAGGATTGCGATTAAATTATATCGAACAATTCAATAAAAACCTTTTAGAACCACGATTACAGTTTAATTATGCAATTACAAAATATTTTAATTTAGAAGTATTAGGGGAATTTAAAAGTCAAAATTCTTATCAGGTTATTGATCTGCAAAACGATTATTTTGGTATTGAAAAAAGAAGGTGGATATTGGCAAACAACACAACGATCCCTATTCAAAGAAGTAAACAAGCATCAATTAGTTTATTTTACAACAAAAATAATTGGTTATTTACTTTAGATAATTTTTATAAAAAAGTAACCGGAATTAATAGCTCGAGTCAAGAATTTCAAAACCAATTAGAATTTGTAAAAACTAATGGCGATTATGAAGTTTTAGGAATGGAAATGCTGGTTCAAAAAAAGATAAATCATTTTATTACCTGGTTTAGTTATACTTACAATACTAATAATTATCACTTTCCAAATTTAGAACAACCTGTATTTCCAAATAATTTTAAATTAGATCATATCATCTCTTGGGCTGGAATCTATGAAAGAAAAAATCTAAAAATAGCATTGGGTTCAAAGTGGTATTCTGGAAAACCCGAGACTACTCCTATGAGTTCAACAATAAATTACAGTAATTTCTCCAATCCAAAGATTGATTACAATACTCCAAACAATAAAACACTAGATGACTTTTTTCAAGTTAATTTTTCGACAACATATAAATGGGAAAGCTTAGATCAAATTCAATATAAATTGGGGTTCTCTTTACTGAATGTATTGAATCGAAAAAATGAAATCAATGAATATTATAGAATAAATACGGTTACCAATTCTATTGAAGATGTAAAAACTTTTTCTCTCCGACGCACTCCAAATTTAAGTTTTAGAATAACTTATTAAACCTTGACTGGATATAAAATAAAAACTACACATTATTTATTTGCTTCTCTAGTAATATTTTTAATGATAATAAAAATCATAACGAAGTAGTAGTGATAAAAAAATGAGCAAGTCTTTAGCAAGTATTAAGATTATTTCTCTAACTTTGCTACAATATTTAGATTTTCTCTACAAATGAAAAAGTATCACGTTTTATTAATCGTATTATTTGGTATCTTTCTGATTCCAAATAGTTCTTTTGCGTGTGAAAATAATTCATCGAAACATTCTTCTTCAAAAGAGACTTCCTCAAAAATTGATAATGATGATTGTGGTAAAGACGATAGCCATTCAAAAACTAAAAACCACGAAGGCTGCAGAGGAAAATGCAGCCACTCTAAATGTCGTTGTACGACCACTTGCAACTCATTCGTTTCTATTAATGAATTGAACTTTAATAGAAATATTTTTAATTTCTTTTCAGAAAAACAAAATTTTTACAATTACGAAATCTCCATTTCTTCTGGTTTCAATTCTTTATGGCTTATACCAAAAATAGGCTAAATTATAAATTTGACAGCCCTAATTGTGTCAAATCAAAAGCAATTATTGCTTTAAAATCGTTTACTTTTCAGTTAATTTAATTTTCAAAAGGATGCCTTTGTTGTGCTGTCATTTTGTTCTTCTTTAACTACTTCAATTTAAAATTATTTTACAATGAAATCACTAAAAAAAACAGTGATAGCAATGACTGTATTGCTATCAGTCGCGGTGTCTAACGCGCAAATCAAAAACGATAAAACCGAAACCGTAAAAATATTCGGGAATTGCGCAATGTGCGAAACTACCATAGAAAAAGCAGGAAGTCTCAAAAAAATTGCAAATGTTGATTGGAATAAAGACACTAAAATGGCTACACTTACTTATGATACTAAAAAGACCAATCAAGACGAAATACTGAAACGTATTGCACTTGCGGGTTATGACAGTGATAAATTTCTTGCTCCAGAAGCTGCATATTCAAAACTTCCGGAATGTTGTCAATATGATCGCGGAGCAAAAGTGGCAGTAACAATGGAAACAAAACCCACAGAAACTAAAATGGAAATGGCAGGAATGAAAATGTCTAAAGATTCTTCTATGGCTGAAAAACAAGAAACAAACCAACTAAAATCAGTTTTCGACAATTATTTTTTATTAAAAGATGCCTTGGTAAAAACAGATGGAAAAACAGCTTCCGTAAAGGCAAAGGATTTATTAATAGCTATAACTTCTGTAAAAATGGAAACATTGAAAATGGATGTCCATATGGTGTGGATGAAAGTTTTTAAAGATTTAACTGCTGATGCAAAAAATATTTCTGAAGCAAAGGATATCCAAAAGCAAAGAGAACTTTTCAAATCATTATCAAAAAATACGTATGAGCTAATTAAAGTTTCAAAATTTACTGATCCGGTTTATTATCAATATTGTCCGATGCAAGATGCCAATTGGTTGAGTAAAGATAATACAGTTAAAAATCCGTACTACGGATCACAAATGTTGAGTTGTGGTAAAACAATGGAAACAATAAAATAATAAAATTAAAACTGTAAAAAATGAAGAATATATTTTTACTGCACCAAAAAAACCAACTGGTGTTGTACTAAAAATGTAACCTTTAAAATAGCTAAAAATAACAATTAATAAATTTCAAAAAAATGAAAAATCTAATCCTTTCAGCCATAGCAATGGCATTTGTACTAGTTTCTTGTAACCAAAAAAATAAAGAAGCTGTAACAACTGATTCACAAAAAACAGAAAGTACTACACAATTGTACGCGTGTCCCATGCACCCTGAAGTAACAGGAAAAAAAGGAGAAAAATGTTCAAAATGCGGTATGGAATTAACTGAACCAGTTGTACAAAACGAAGCAGCTCATGATCATACTGATGGTAATGACAGTCACGATGATGCGACAGCAGTTGAAGTAAATACCAAAGCTACAGCGGTTACCCAAACAACATTTTCCACAAATGAAATAATTTCTAATTATTTAAAAGTAAAAAACGCACTCACAAAAGACGATACAAAAGAAGCAGCCAATGCGGGTAAAGCATTATATGCCAGTTTCAATAAAGTCAATACCAATTCAATGGATTCAAAATTGAAAACAGAATTTATTGATATCGCCGATGATGCCAAAGAACACGCAGAACATATTGGTGCTAATTCAGGTAAAATTGACCACCAAAGAGAACATTTTGCGATGTTGAGTAAAGATGTGAATGATTTGATAAAAACATTTGGAGCAAAACAAAAACTATATCAAGACTTTTGTCCTATGTATGATGAAGGAAAAGGGACGATTTGGATAAGTGAAAGCAAAGAAATAAAAAATCCGTACTACGGTTCGAAAATGCTTACTTGCGGTTCGATGAAAAAACAATTATAAAATGAAAAAAATCATCAAGAAAATACTCGTAATTGGGTTTGTAATTTTTTTGTTGATGCAGTTATATCAACCTGCCCGTAATATCGACTATGGTCAGGTTTCACCTATACATTTTACTAAAGTATATCATGTTCCTAATAATGTGCAAATCATTTTAAAAACTTCTTGTTACGATTGCCACAGTAATAACACCAATTATCCTTGGTATTCTTATTCACAACCGGGGCGAATTTTTATGGAAAATCACATTAAAGAAGGGAAAGAAAATTTAAACTTTAGTGAATGGGGAAATTATGGTAGCCGTAAACAAAGAAATAAATTAGACAGAATTGTCAAGCAAATAAAATCAGATGAGATGCCTTTGTCTTCTTATACTTTAATTCATAAGAATGCTATACTTACAACTATTCAAAAACAGGAAATAATTAATTGGATTCAAAAAACCGCCGATAGCCTTTCATCAGAATATTAAAGAGTATGGTTGAAAAATTAATAGCATTCTCATTAAAAAATAAATTTGTCGTTCTGCTTGTTTCGGACTGTTTATTTGGCTGGGAGGTATTATTTCTTTTATAAATCTTCAGGACAGTACAAAAAATACAGAAATATCAATTAGTGACTCTTCAGGAATGATGTTTATGGCTCATAACGTACAAGTTGCACCTGATGAGGAATCCGTTTGGGTGACGGCAATACCAATGGATAGTACAGCAACAAACCAATTGATAGTTATCGATCCAAACACTAATTCAATAAAAAAGCGTATTGAACTTAGTAAGGATTTGCATCTAGCTCATGTAGTTTTACATAGTAAATCAGAATATGCTTACGCAAGTGCAAATGAAACAAATCAGATATTTCAAGTTGATGCCAAAACATATAAAATGACTCAAACTTTTGAGTTAGGAAAAGGATATTTACCACACGGTTTTAGACATCAAAACGGAAAACTTTATGTTGCAAATATGGATGCAAAAAGTATGTCGATTATTACTATTGCTGATGGCACAATAACTGACATTCCACTAGGAGGAGTGGCTGTGCAAGTTGCAACTACACAAGATAAAAAATTTATTTTTTCGAGTTTGTATGATACTAAAGAAGTAGTAAAATACGATATTAAAAATGGTCAATTAACAAGAATAAAATTGCCAAATGATGCACAAGGTCCAATTCAATTATATGCCACTCCAGACAGCAAATTTTTATATGTAGCCGATCAAGGGGAAACAATGGGTAGACCTGTTTCAAATAAAGTTTTTATAATTGACATAACCAGTGACAAAGTTATTAAAACTATAACCGTAGGCAATAAAGCGCATGGTGTAGTGGTTAGCAAAGACGGAAAAACAGTTTATGTAACCAATGGTGGCGACAATACTATTTCAGTAATAGAAGTGGCAACTCAAAAAGTAATTAATACAATTGCAGTAGGCAAAAAACCGAATGGTATAAGTTATTGGTCCTAAACTGGCGGAATGGAATAGAAAATTAAGCAATGAATATTCAAATATATGCTGTTTTATTTAATTGCAATTTTAATGCAATTTTCAAGGTTGGTTCAATTTATTTAACAATTGCAAAAAAAAATTAAAAGGTAAATGATTAAAGGAAAAAAAGCAAAATGGATTAGAAAGTCTCACCGATATTTAGGGATATTTTTGGGTCTTCAATTCTTAATGTGGACTATTAGTGGTCTGTATTTTAGTTGGTCTAACATTGATGACATTCATGGAATGCAATTTCATAAAAAAGGAATTGTTGCTGAGTCGTTTTCGGGTTTAATTACTCCTTCACTTCTTCATCCTTCGATAGCAATTCAATCTATCGAATTAAGGAAAATAAATAATCAACCTTTTTATTGGGTGAATGAGAAGATACTTTATAATGCGAAAACTGGAAAATTAAAAAATGGGATCTCTAAAAAAGAAGCATTGTCAATTGCAGATAAATACATTATATCAGGTTTAAAAGTAAAAGAAATACAACTCATTAAAGAAGTAGGGAAACACCATGAATATAGAGAACATTTATTACCTGCCTATGTTATTTCATACCAAGAACCAGATAATTTAAAAGCTTATATTTCAGTAAATGATGGAGGTTTTCAGACGATTAGACATAGAAATTGGCGATGGTTTGACTTTTTATGGATGACCCATACCATGGATTATGAAGGTCGAGATAATATGAATAATATTGTTTTGCGACTATTTTCATTGTTAGGGTTAATAACTGTTTTAAGTGGTTTTTTACTTTGGTATATCTCTTCGCCTACCATTAGAATAATCTGGAGGAAAATAAAAAAATAATTTAACATAATAAAACAAACCATAAAATTAATTTAAAATCAAAAACCATGAGAAAAATAATTCTAATACATTTCTTTATTTTACAAGCATTAGTAATTTCGGCACAAGAAAAAGTTCAAATAAAACTAACTTCGGCAAGTCCATCGGCATCATTTGAACAAGAATTGGGAAGCACAATAATCAAAGTTTCTTACAACAGACCACTAGCAAGAGGCAGAAAAATATTTGGTGAATTAGTGCCTTTTGAAAAACTTTGGCGAACTGGCGCTAGTGATTGTACTTTAATAACTACTAACGAAGATATTGTATTTGGAAATACTACTTTAAAAATGGGTAGCTACTCAATATTCACAATACCTTCTACAAAGGAGTGGACAATAATTGTAAATGCAGATACAACATTACACGGCGAAACTGGATATGATGCCAAAAAAGATGTTTTTCGTTTAACAGTTCCAGTAGAAAGCGTACCCAATTTCTATGAAACATTTACAATCGAAATAAATGACATTAACAGCAAAGGAGAGGGATTTCTAAAAATAATATGGGAAAATTCGATGGTGAAAATTCCAATAAAAAGTAAAGCAGATGAAGCTATTTTTGCGATAATAGATAAAAACATCATTAAAGAAAAAACCCTTGATGCTAATTTATTATTTCAAGCAGCAAACTATTATTACAGTACAAACAGAGATTACGAACAAGCAGTAGCTTGGCTTTTAGAAGCCGCAAAATTGGATCCAGATAATTTTTATTATCCTAATTTGAGACAAAAAATAGCAACGGAATTAAAAGACTATCCAAGTGCAATTGAAGCCGGTAAAAAAGCTTTATCTATAGCAGAATTAAAAAAAATGAAAAGTGTAGAATCACTCAAAAAACAAATTTTAGAGATGGAGTTACTATTGAACAAATAAATTAATTTTAAATCAAAAATTATGAAAATGAAACACACAACAGAAGAGCATACACAAGAATTAAGTTTAACTATGTACAAGAAATTAGCGATTATGATAGTAGTATCATTTATAGCTATGTACATACTAATGTATTCAATGGTAGATGTTTTTGCCAATGTAATACCCAATATAAACCAATTTTACATGGCTGGACTGATGACCATGCCGATGCTCATAATTGAACTTCTAGTAATGGGTAGCATGTATGGCAACAAAAAATTAAATATTTCACTGGTTGTCGCAGGTTTTATTGGTTTGATTCTATTTTTTACAGGTATTAGACAACAGGCGGCTGTTGGGGATAAAGAATTTTTAAAATCAATGATACCACACCATGCTGCAGCAATACTAATGGGAAAAGAAGCATCGGTTACCGACCCTAAAATAAAGGAATTAATTAAAAATATTATTACCAGCCAACAGGCAGAAATTGAACAGATGAAAGCAAAGCTCAAAGAATTAGACAAATAACTCTATAAGAATTAATAAATCAATTTTAAACTTAAAAAAATGAAAAAAATTATAGTATTAATATTCATCATGTCTATTTATTCCTTTGCCCATGCACAGGATATGAAAGGTATGGATATGTCAAAAAAAGAAAAGGCGCAAAAAGTGCAGCCCACAACGTATACCTGCTCAATGCACCCCGAAATTCACGCTGACAAACCGGGAAAATGTCCTAAATGCGGAATGACGTTGATAAAGGAGAAAGCTAAAACGGGTAAAAAAACGGTGGTGAAGAAGCATGATGAAATGCAAATGCCCATGAAAAAGACTTCTGAAATGAAGGGCAACATGGACAATATGAAAACGGATGCTAATGATTCACATCAAAATCATAATATGGATAATATGGATATGCCAAAAGCAAACTTAGGATCCATAAAGACAATTGTAAACAACACACCGCCAAGAACAGTTAGATATGATTTATATGTGCGAGACACTATCGTAAATTTCACGGGTAAACCTAAAAGAGCCATTGCTGTAAACGGACAAATACCAATGCCAACGCTCACATTTACGGAAGGCGATACCGCTGAAATTTATGTACACAATGAATTAGACGAAGAAACATCGTTGCATTGGCACGGTTTGTTTTTACCCAACAAAGAAGATGGTGTACCAAACTTAACACAAATGCCAATCAAACCACATACAACGCATTTGTATACCTTTCCTATTATTCAACATGGAACTCATTGGTACCACAGCCATACCGGTTTGCAGGAACAAATAGGAATGTACGGCTCTTTTATTATGAATAAAAGAGAAGAACTTGACATTCCCACCGTGCCTATAGTTTTGAGTGAGTGGACGGATATGAATCCCAACAATGTACATCGAATGTTGCATAATGCTTCAGATTGGTTTGCTATCAAAAAAGGAACAACCCAAAGTTATGCAGAAGCCATAAGAAGCGGCTATTTTAAAACCAAACTTAATAACGAATGGAAGCGAATGAATGCGATGGATGTGAGCGATGTGTACTACGATAAATTCCTGATAAATGGAAAAAGTGAAAGCCAACTTTCACAATTTAAAGCAGGCGATAAAGTGCGATTACGTATATCAAATGGCGGTGCATCTACTTATTTTTGGCTTACATATGCTGGAGGTAAAATGACAGTTGTAGCAAGCGATGGTAACGATGTAGAACCCGTTGAAGTAGATCGGTTAATCATTGCGGTTTCCGAGACCTACGATGTTATCGTTACCATTCCTGCCGATAAAACGGCGTATGAATTTTTAGTAACATCCGAAGATCGCACAAAATCAGCCTCATTATATTTAGGTGATGGTATCAAGCAATTAGCCTCTCCGCTACCCAAGTTAAAATATTTTGAAGGAATGAAGATGATGAACGGCATGATGAAAATGAACGGAGATTTAGACGATATGGGAATGCAAATGTCGCTTAACCAAATGGATATGAACGTAGTTATGTATCCAGAAATAACTGGCGAGCTGAAGAAAAAAGGCGAAGATAAAATGCTGGATATGAATATGGAGGGCGATAAAATGGATGGAATGGAGATGAATAAAGAGGCGATGAAAGACAAGGAGAAAGGCCAAGAGAAAAAAGATATGATGAATATGGGCGACCATAAAATGCACGGCATGGACAGTCAATATGATTCCAATGCACTTTCCGATATCGTGACCTTGAACTATGCCCTGTTGAAATCTCCATTCAAGACAACCCTTCCTAAAGACGCACCAGTAAAAGAATTAAAGTTTAAACTTACCGGGAATATGAATCGTTATGTTTGGAGTTTGGATAACAAAGTAGTTTCAGAAAGTGATAAAATCTTAATTAAAAAAGGAGAAATCGTACGCATGATACTTCATAACAATTCTATGATGCGTCATCCAATGCATTTGCACGGACATGATTTTAGGGTCATCAACGGACAAGAAGATTTCGCTCCAATGAAAAACATTATTGACATCATGCCAATGGAAACTGATACGCTCGAATTTGCAGCCACCGAAAGTGGCGATTGGTTTTTTCATTGTCATATTTTATATCATATGATGAGCGGAATGGGCAGGGTTTTTAGTTATGAAAACTCCCCTGCTAATCCATTAATTCCAAACCCTAAATTGGCGCAACGCAAATTGTTCGCTGACGATAGAGCATTTCACTTTATGGCAGAAAATGATTTTGCAACAAACGGAAACGATGGAGAAGCGATGTATCAAAGCACACGTTGGAGTATTGGCACCGAATGGCGTTTGGGTTACAACGACCATCACGGTTATGAAACCGAAACCCATATTGGAAGATACATTGGCAAAATGCAATGGTTAATGCCTTTTATAGGTTTTGATTGGAGATATAGAAAAATGGGTATAGACGAGCAAGAAAGAAATTTATTTGGGCAAACAAATACCAAAGACAACAGAGCTGTTTTTAGTGCAGGGGTTAATTATACTTTACCAATGCTTATAATGGCACAAGCAGAAGTATTTACTGATGGAAATGTGCGTTTACAGTTTGAACGAAAAGACATTCCTGTTTCTAAAAGACTACGTATGAGTTTAATGTGGAATACTGACAAAGAATATATGGCAAGTTTAAAATACATTGTCAAAAGAAACTTTGGATTTACAACCCACTATGATAGCGATATGGGAATTGGTTTTGGCGCTACTTTAAATTATTAAGAAACTTAAATTTTAAATTGGTATAAAGGATGCTTGTTCTAAAAGACAAGCATCCTTTTTTTGCAGTTACATTTTTTAAAATCAAAACACATTGCTGATAATGTGTGAATTACATAATTTTTATTAAAATTTACCAATGCTTTTCAAAGATAAAAAGTTACCTTTAAATTGCGAAAATTAATTCGCAATTTAAAGTAAAAAAGATGAGTCATCAAAAATTTAAAGAGTGTATCGATGCATGTTCAGAATGTGCGGTAGAATGTTCACATTGCGAAAGTGAATGCTTGAATGAGCAAGACGTAAAAATGTTAGCGCGTTGCATAAAACTCGATCATGATTGTGCAGCTATTTGTTTATTTGCAATGCAGGCGATGGCTAGCGGTAGTGAATTTACGGAAAAAATCTGCAAATTATGCGCCGAAATTTGTACAGCTTGCGCCGAAGAATGTGAAAAACATGCACACATGGAGCATTGCAAAAATTGTGCGGAAGCCTGTCGAAAATGTGCTGTCGAGTGCAGCAATATGAATAAAATGTGAGAATTTAGATCTCTTAAATAAAGTTTCGTTTAGAAGAATTATTTAAGAGATTTTAAACAATCAAAATTATAAACTATGAAAACAGTACAAAAAAGCACATTAGTTGTTTATCGATTGCTTTACTTAGTTCTTGCCGATCCACAATTGATGTAAATCAAACAGATACTACAATGAGGTCTGAAATGTGTAAATTGATGATAGATAATCCTAAAATGATGGATATGATGAAAGATAAAAAAATGCAATCACACAAATGACTAGAATGCATAAAAATATGGATCTGTCCAAATAATACAAATACAAGCAACATTAATAACTAAATAAATAAATAAAAAATGGAAACTCAAAAAACGTACAGCTGCCCAATGCATCCAGAAGTTACTTCGGATAAACCCGGAAAATGTTCCAAATGCGGAATGAATTTAGTGGAGAAAGAAGAGTGAAAATTCTATTAGTAACCGACGGTTCAAAATATAGTAATAATCACAAAAGTAGTTGCAGGTTCATCAAAAAACGTAATACTTCAAGAAGCCGAAAAATTTAAAGCCAATTTGATACTAGTTGGCTCACTGGAGTATGCAGCAATTTAGCGCTTTGTTTTAGGTTCTGTTTAGCATGCAGAGGTGCTACGTGCTAACTGTTCTGTAGAAATTGTTCGTAAATTCTAAATTTGAAATATTCTCCATTTCTTTTAAAATCTCTTCAGTTATTATTATTTGAATATCTGTTTTTTTTTCATTGTTTTAATGAAGTTGCTCATGGTGTTCCATCATTTCGCTTGAATTTTTAATACCGCATCAAACATATCTGTTGATTTGTTGACATAAAACAGTACAATCTAAAAGATAACAAAATTGATGTATCATCATCAAAATTAGTTTAGAGGTTTTAGTAAATTAAGATTTACTTACTATTTATTTTTTAATTTATTGGTAATCAATAAAATTTATTACTTTTACAATCTTGAAAAAAATAATTACCATATCATTCATTTTTGTTTTTTTGTGTGCTAACACAGAGATAGGACAGCTATTGAAATTACCCAACTTAATACAACATTTTTCAAATCACCAAGAGGATACTAGTGGTCAGAATATTTCATTACTTGATTTCTTAGCAATTCATTACAATGATAGTGAACATCATTCTAATCAGGGAAAAGACAATCACCAAAGTTTGCCTTTTAAAACTATTAACCAATCTGTTAATACTGTACTTGCTTTTGAAAACATAACCCAGTTTTCATTTCGTAAACCAAATACTATTTCTGTAAATAGTACTGTATCTTTTAGTCAGGATTTTTACATCTCCAGCGTTTTTGCCTCTATCTGGCTTCCCCCTAAGTTGAGTTAATTAATTTTATTTTTAATCGTAATTAGTTATATCTTAAATATTTCTGATTGCTATTTTAAAATATACTTTGCTATTTACTTATAGCGAACGATACCTTGTATCAATTCCATTACCATTCATCACTAACTAGACGTTTAAGAGTTTTAGGTTACTCCATAACTAAAATCTTTTTAGACTTCACAAAACTCTCATAGCGTTTTTAGTGTCGATCTGTAATGCAATCAATCTTTTTTAACTCTAAAAACATCTATAATGAAAACAATTAAATCAATCGCAATAGGCATATTCTTGCTAGTGGCAGGAACAACAATTTCTAATGCACAAGTAAACGAAAATCATTCCAAAACGCCACACGGTGGAATAATACAAAATTCAGGCGACTACAAAATTGAAATGGTCGAAAGAGAAAACAATATTAGTTTTTACGTACTGAATGCGAAAGGAAAAACGGTTTCAAATAAAAAAATTACCGGATTGGCTGTTTTTGAATTTTTTAATAAAACAAAAGCAACGAATCCAGTTTCTTTGGACACCAACAATGCTTTATTTGTACAAGTTCCTAAAGCAAGCATATATGCTTATTGTACCATCACATTACTTGTCAATGGAAAAACAATCTCTTCTAAATTTAAAAATAGCCAAGTTTCTGAACAAGATATTAATCATGGACACCAACATTAATTTTATTATTCTTTATAAACCCAATTAAATTACAATTATGAAAAATTTTTTAATCGTAGCGACTATCGCAATCGGAATGTTAACTTCTTGCAACAACAAAGCAAATAACGAAACTGAAAACACTGAAATTCAATCTACTGAAACAGTAGAACAAGTTCAAGTGGTCACAGATTCTACTGATCAAGTAAGTACGGACAGTATTAATCAAGTGGAGCAAGATAAAGTTGATGCGGCTCATGGACACACTCATTAGTATAATTTAACAGGCTGCTTCTCTTGCGAAAATTTCAGGAGAGAAGTAGTTTTTAAAAGAAAAATAAAATTATGAATTCAAAAAAAATAATATTTCTTGTTTTACTTTTTTTTGTCGGCATCACAGGCGTTTTTGCTCATGGTGTAGATGAAAATACGCAAACTTTTTTGTCAGGAAACGATGGCGTTGCTTTTGGCCCATTTCTCTATATTGGTGCAAAACACATGCTTACGGGTTACGATCATCTGCTTTTTTTAGTTGGCGTTATCTTTTTCCTTTATCGTCCGAAAGAAGTGCTACTTTATGTAAGTTTCTTTACAATTGGTCATAGTGCAACATTATTGTTTGGTGTTATGAGTAATATATCAATTAATTCGTATTTAATTGATGCCATTATCGCACTGTCTATAGTGTATAAAGGTTTTGATAATTTAGGTGGTTTCAAGAGATTTTTCGGAACGCAACCAAATACAAAAGCAGCTGTTTTGATTTTCGGATTATTTCATGGTTTCGGGCTTGCCAGCAAATTGCAAGATTTCAAATTTGAAAAAGAAGGATTGTTTACCAATTTGCTTGGATTCAATATTGGTGTCGAAATAGGTCAGTTCATAGCATTGACTTTTGTGCTAATCTTGATTACTTTATGGCGCAGACATTCCAGCTTTATGAAATTTTCAACAATAACAAATACGCTGCTTATGGCTGCTGGATTTGTATTAATAGGATATCAGTTAACGGGTTATTTTACATCTTAAAAATTAAAAAATGTCAGAAATAAATCATCAAATAGTAAATAAAAAACAAATTATCAAAGCAGTTATCTTCGCGTTACTACTTTCTGTACTAATTTTAGTAAGCGCAGTTTTACCTGCAGAATATGGAATAGATCCAATAGGAACAGGCAAACTGTTCGGGTTCAGTAAGCTTTATGTACCAGCGGATGCTGCTGATGGCTTAGCAACAATAACAGGAAAAACATTCCCATTAATTAAAATGGAAAAAGCAGGTTCTGGACCTGAAGTAAAAAGACCAATCGAAGCAAATAATCCTGCACCTGAAAAACAATATGCAGAAAGAGAAGATACTGTTGAAGTAATCGTGCCGGCAGGAAAAGGAATTGAATATAAAATTTATATGCTGAAATATGGCAAAATGAAATACGAATGGACGACTAATAAAGGAATCGTTTATTTTGATTTTCACGGGGAAGTAAAACAAGCTAAAGAAACTAATGACGTTTATTTTGAAAGTTACACGCTTGCCTATTCCAATAATATGGTTGGGACTTTTTATGCTCCGTATGAAGGAAAACATGGCTGGTTTTTCAGAAATAATGAAAAGACAGCCATTACAGTTACAATAAAATTAAAAGGTCAGTATTCAATATAAGTAGTGAACATTCCTTAATATAACAAATTATGCTAAATAAAATTATTGAGTTTTCAATCAAAAACAAACTCATTATTGGTCTTTTCATTGTGGCTCTCATCGGATATGGGAGTTATCAATTTACCAAATTACCAATTGATGCCGTTCCTGATATTACAGATAATCAAGTCCAGGTAATTACCTCTGCACCATCACTGGGTGCGACCGATATTGAAAGACTAATTACTTTTCCAATTGAACAAGCCAACAGTAATATTCCTGGACTGAAAGAAATTCGTAGTTTTTCTCGTTTTGGTTTATCAGTGGTTACCATTGTTTTTAATGATGCAACCGATGTGTACTGGGCAAGACAACAAGTAACCGAACGATTAAGTGCTGTTAAAGACCAAATTCCCACCGGTATTGGAAATCCAGTTCTTGCACCAGTAACAACAGGATTAGGCGAAATTTATCAATATGCGGTACGAACCAAACCCGGTTACGAAAAAAAATACGATATAACTGAGTTAAGAACCATTCAGGATTGGATTGTTCGCCGGCAGTTATTGAGTGTTGAAGGTGTGGCGGAAGTGAGCAGTTTTGGTGGAAAATTGAAACAATTTGAAATAGCCGTTGACCCAAATAAATTGCAATCCTATAATATCACGATTACAGATGTTTTTACTGCTTTAGAAAAAAACAATCAAAATACAGGCGGCGCTTATATTGAAAAAGGGCCTAAAGTTCTATACATTCGAAGTGAAGGATTAATTAATACTATCGAAAACATAAAAGAGATTTCCATTAAAAACACCAGTAATGGAAGCCCCTTATTCATTCGTGATGTAGCTGAAGTTCGCATTGGTAGTGCTATCCGTTACGGAGCAATGACTTTCAATAAAAAAGGAGTGCAATCCGGTGAAGTTTCGGGCGCAGTGGTAATGATGTTAAAAGGAGCCAATAGTAATGTGGTTATTAAAAACATTAAGGATCGTATTGCACAAATTGAAAAAACATTACCCGAAGGCGTTATACTGGAACCTTTTCTAGACCGTACCAAAATGGTGAATAATTCGATTTCAACGGTCGAAAAAAATTTATTAGAAGGTGCATTAATCGTTCTCTTTGTTCTTATTTTCTTTTTAGGAAACATACGAGCAGGATTAATTGTGGCGTCAGTTATCCCTTTGGCAATGTTGATAGCGGTCATATTGATGAACATATTTGGGGTGAGCGGTAATTTAATGAGTTTAGGAGCATTAGATTTTGGATTGATTGTGGATGGTGCTGTTATTATTGTTGAAGCGTGTTTGTTTAGTTTGCACAGCAGGAAAACTGCTCAAATTTCACAACAAGAAATGGACAACACCGTACTAAAAACGTCAATAAAAATGCGTAATGTTTCCGTTTTTGGGGAATTGATTATATTGATCGTGTACATTCCCATTTTTACGTTGCGCGGTATTGAAGGGAAAATGTTTTTACCAATGGCACAAACCATTGCATTTGCTCTGTTTGGTGCTTTTATATTGTCGTTGACTTATGTTCCGATGATGACCGCTTTATTTTTAAATAAAAAAATATCGCATAAAAAAACTTTTTCAGATAGAATGATGGAGAAATTAGAAAATTTCTATCAACCCCTTTTGAACAAAGCATTGGGAATTCCAAGAACAATTATTGCTGTAACATTAGGATTGTTTGTTTTAGCGCTGATTACACTTTCGTTTATGGGTGGCGAATTTATGCCCTCATTAGAAGAAGGAGATTTTGCAGTAGAAACTAGGGTTTTGCCAGGAAGTAATTTGCAAACTTCAATGACAGCTATTTCACAGGGTGCAAAAATACTAATAGAAAAATTTCCCGAAGTGGAGAAAATTGTAGGCAAAACAGGAAGTAGCGAAGTACCTACCGATCCAATGCCAATTGATGCAAGCGATATGATGATCATTTTAAAGAACAAAAGCGAATGGACTTCTGCCACAACTTTTGACGAATTATCAGAAAAAATGGCAAAGGAATTGGAAGCTGTTCCTGGGGTTTCCTTTGGTTTTCAATATCCGGTACAAATGCGTTTTAATGAATTGATGACTGGTGCCAGGCAGGACGTAGTCTGTAAAATATTTGGAGAAAACTTAGACACATTGGCGTTATACGCCAATAAGTTAGGTAAAATTGTAAGTACCGTAGAAGGAACTTCCGATCTTTATGTAGAAACCGTTACCGGAATGCCTCAAGTAGTAATTGATTATAATAGAGCTTCCATTGCACAATACGGATTGAACATTCAGGATATCAATCGAATTGTGAACACCGCATTTGCAGGACAAAGCACAGGAGTTGTTTACGAAGGTGAAAAACGATTTGATTTAGTAGTTCGCTTAGAAGGCGAAAAACGGCAGGATTTGGCAGATGTTCAAAATTTATTAATTCCAACCTCAACTGGTTTGCAAATTCCTTTATCTCAATTAGCAAAAGTTGAAATTACCGAAGGTCCAAATCAGATACAAAGAGAAGACGCCAAACGAAGAATTGTAGTTGGTTTTAATGTTCGAGGCCGGGATGTACAAAGTATTGTAAAAGAACTGCAAGGTAAAGTCGAAGCTCAAATAAAATTTCCCGCTGGCTACTACCCTACTTATGGCGGTGCTTTTGAAAACTTAAACGAAGCCAAAAATCGTTTGATGATTGCGGTTCCAGTTTCATTACTATTAATATTTATTTTGCTCTATTTTGCATTCAATTCCGTAAAACAAGGGCTATTGATTTATTCCGCAATTCCACTTTCGGCCATAGGAGGTATTTTCTTTTTAGCGTTGCGGGGAATGCCCTTTAGCATCAGTGCAGGAGTTGGTTTTATAGCCTTATTTGGTGTAGCGGTTCTGAATGGATTGGTGTTAATTGCAGAATTCAACAGCATTCGAAAATCGGGGGAAACCGATTTAAAAGCGATTGTTTTACAGGGAACTAAAATACGTTTACGTCCTGTTTTAATGACCGCATTTGTAGCATCATTAGGATTTTTACCCATGGCCTTAAGCAATGGTTCAGGAGCGGAAGTTCAAAAACCATTGGCAACTGTGGTAATCGGCGGTCTGTTGATTGCTACATTCTTAACTTTATTTGTTTTACCAATTTTATATATCATGTTTGAAAAAGGAATTAATTTAAAACCAAAAAAGATAAAATCAATTACAACAATCCTGGTATTGGGACTATTTTTTTCTTTTCAAAATGCAGCTGCGCAAGAAAAAATTTCAATAGAGAAAGCGATTGAAACGGCTCTTTCAAACAATATCAAAATTAAAAACGAAAAACTAAATTCAGAGTACTTGCAAAAAATGACCAAAACAGGCTATGATATTTCCAACACGGGAATTATTGGCGAATATGGCCAGTTTAACAGCACTGTAAATGATGTGAAAATTGGTATTTCGCAAAGCATAAAATTTCCAACCGTTTACAAAAGGCAGAAACAGCTTTTAATAGAAGAAGCCAAAAAAGGGCAATGGAACGAAGCTTTGCAAAGAAAGGAATTGACCAGACAGGTAACAATCGTGTTTTACGAAATGATGTATCTAAAAGAAAAGGAAAAGCTATTGCTAAAAAGCGATAGTATATATTCTGAATTTTTAAGGATCTCTGCGCTTCGTTTTGACAAAGGCGAAAGCAATATATTAGAAAAAGCTACCGCTGAAAACCAATCCGGACAAATAAAAATTCAACTTCTAGAATTACAAAGTGATTACAAAATAATACATTCACAATTCAAGTATTTACTCAATACTGATAAAGACTTTACCCCAGTTTCAGATAAATTCAAAATGGATTTTATCGAAAATTTAGATACAAATGCTATTGGAAATCAACCCCGTATAAAATTATTCGAGCAAGAAGTAACCATTAACAAAGCAGAAATTTCACTTCAAAAATCTAAAAAATTACCGGAATTAATCGGTGGTGTTTATTACCAGACTTTCAGAACAAATGCGGAAATTCAAGACAGTAATAATGGTGTTTACGGACAATTAGGAGTGGCAATTCCGTTATTTAATACGGCAATAAATAATAAGAAAAAAGCATTAGAGATAAACACCCAAATTGCCGAAAATAATTTAAATAATGAGAAACTTAGGTTTCAAAGTCACTATCAGGAATTAGTCCAGGAATATAAAAAACACAAAGAAACTATTGCCTATTTCGAGAATCAAGCGTTGAAAAATGTTGATTTGGTAACCAAAGCTGCTAATGATAAATTTATCAATGGTGCCATCAATTATCTGGAATGGGTAATGCTTATTAATCAAGGTACCGAAATTCAAAGTGATTATATTGAAGCCGTTAGAAAATTGAATATAAGTGTGATTGAAATCAATACATTAACTAATTAAAATAGTTTAATTATGAAATGAGCATGACCGTAATTGGGGTCAGAAGCGCCAATGATGATATGCGAATTACATATGACCGATAAAAAACAATAAATATCAACATATGAATTATACACAAACCTTTTTTTCGCGACAGTTCCTTTGGGAAATTGTACGGATCATAACAGTGGGAATAGCCTGTTTATTATTTTATTTTGATGTTATTCCATTACCTATTTTGATAATCGCAATGGCTTTTGGTCTTTATTCATTGATAAAAACGGCGGTACTGGATATCATAAAAGAAAGAAAAATAGGTACTGAATTATTTATAACCATAGCGGTCGTTATTTCGGTTCTTGGCAAGGAATATTTGGCAGGTGCTGTCGTACTTATGATCATTCTCATTGCGGAATATATCGCAAGTGCAAGTACCGAAAAAGCCAGGTCATCTATAAAAGAATTGATAGGTTCTGTCCCAAAAACTGCGATAGTAAAAAAAGATAATCAGGAATCCACAGTACAAATAACCGATTTAAAAATTGGTGATATTGTTCTGGTAAAAGCTGGAGAAAAAATCCCTGTTGATGGTAAAGTGATTGGCGGATCAGGTTCTGTGAACCAAGCACCCATAACCGGCGAAAGCGTACCTCAGGAAAAAACAACGGGCAGTGAAGCATTTGCCGGAACCATACTGGAATTAGGTGCGCTCGATATCGAAATGACAAAAGCAGGATTAGATACCGTTTTTTCGCGAATCATTTCATTGGTGGAAGAGGCAGAAAGCCAGCAAGCACCTATTGAAAAATTCACCGATAAAGTGGCTTCGTGGCTTATTCCGGTGGTATTTATTTTTGTTGGAACTGTTTACTTTTTTACCCGTGATGTCAAACTGGTCATTGCATTGCTGATTTTTACTTCCCCTGCCGAATTAGGTTTGGCAACGCCACTTGTCACCATTGCGGCAATTGCCCGCGCTGCGAGAGAAGGTATTTTGATAAAAGGAGGTTTATTTTTAGAAGAGCTTGCTAAAGTATCTACCATTGTTTTTGATAAAACAGGCACATTAACCGTTGGAAGTCCTATTGTGAATGCCGTTAAAATAATAGATCCTGTTTACACTGAAAACCAATTGGTTCAGTTTGCTGCATCTGTCGATCGCCGTTCCAGCCATCCATTAGCAAAAGCAATCTTAAGCTATGCCGATCAATTAGAACTTACCTATGGCGAACCTGAAAATTTCGAGGTGGTAAAAGGACGAGGTGTTTCGGCAAAAATAGATGGCAAATCAGTTTTATTAGGGAACAAGCTCTTTATGGAAGAAAATAGAGTACCAGTATCAAAATACTCAGAAAATAGTACCGACACTGCTATTTATCTTTCAGTTGACACTAAATTGGCAGGTATCTTTTATATATCCGATGCGATACGTGAAGGTGCAAAAGAAATGATTGAAGGTTTGAGAAAAAGCGGTATTCAAAACATAATTATGCTTACCGGTGATAATCCTGAAACTGCCAAGCATGTTGCCAATCAGATCGGAATTACCGATTTCAGAGCCAATCTATTGCCAGAAGACAAAATTAATATCATCAAAGAACTGCAAAAAGACGGTTCTAAGATTGCAATGGTGGGCGACGGCATTAATGATGCCCCTGCTTTAGTTCAGGCAAATATAGGTATCGCAATGGGCGCGATGGGAACCGAAGCAGCAATGGAAGCAGCCGATATCGTTCTGATGCAGGATAACTTAGGAAAAATCGCCAAGGCTCGTGCTATTAGTAAAAGAGCCTATCGAACCATTCGTGAAAATATTTTTGTAGGGGTTGGTGTCGTTCATGTAATTGGAATCACCCTTGTCTTACTTAAAATAATTGGACCTGTTGAAGCAGCAGCTATTCATTTGCTTCCGGACACTTTAGTCTTTATTAATTCTATAAAACTCCTTCGTGTCAAGATTGGTGCCTAACCGATTAGCAATGGCAATGAAATTTTAAAGAACAAACATTATCTTACTATTCAAAATAAATAAAATGAAATCGAAAATTTACAAATATCAAAATAAAAATACAATCATGAGTAAAAATACAATTCTTACCATACTGGCAATAATATTGCTTTCTTCTTGTGGAGATAAGAAAACGGAAAGCGAAACCGAAGCTAATCCAACTATCGAAAACACGACAACTCTTACCGATGCACAAATAAAAAATGCAGGTATTGAAACTGGAAAAATCGAGCAAAAACAAATTTCATCTACCTTAAAATTAAATGGTAAAATAGATGTGCCGCCTCAAAATTTAGTGTCCATAAGTGTCCCTATGGGTGGTTATTTAAAATACACCAAATTGTTAGAAGGAATGCACGTTACCAAAGGGCAGGTTTTGTGCGTTGTAGAAGACCAACAATACATTCAACTGCAGGAAGATTACCTTTTGGCAAAAGCAAAAATAGGGTACGCAAAAGCCGAATTTGAAAGACAAAAAGAACTCAACCGAAGCAAAGCTAGTAGCGATAAAGTGTATCAACAAGCACAATCAGAATACAACTCACTAATTGTAATGGTGCAATCGTACGGTGAGAAATTAAAATTTGCAGGGATAAATCCGAATAATGTTTCAACAAAGAACATTTCAAAAAGCATCAATATATATTCGCCAATAAGTGGTTATGTAGCTAAGGTAAACGTGAATATTGGCAAGTATGTAAACCCGAGCGATATTTTATTCGAGATTGTAAATCCATCTGATATTCATTTGGCATTAACCGTATTTGAAAAAGACATCAATAAATTGGCTATTGGTCAATCAGTTACATCTTATACAAATACCAATCCTGAAAAAAAATATCTTGGCACAATTATTTTAATCGGTAAAGATTTTTCCGAAAACCGAAGCACTGAAATGCATTGCCATTTTACAAATTACGACAAAGCACTTTTACCAGGAATGTACATGAATGCCGAAATAGAATTAAAAAGTCAGCAATCAAATGTATTGCCATCTGATGCTATAGTGAATTATGAAAACAAGAATTATATTTTTGTTGCCAAACAAAACAAACAATTTGAAATGAAAGAAATTAGAATTGGAACAGCTAAAAATGGGTTTACTGAAATTCTTTCAGACGATTTAAAAGACGAGAAAATTGTTATCAAAGGAGCTTATGCACTTTTAATGAAAATGAAAAATGTAGAAGAATAACAAAAAACAGGATACATTAAAAAAATGGAAAATAAAAAATCACATTGGGAAAATGTTTTTGCCACAAAAGCACCAAATGAAGTAAGTTGGACACAAAAGTATCCAAAAATTGCAATGAATTATTTAGAAAATTTAAATCTATCAAAAACTGCCAATATCATTGATATTGGTGGTGGCGATAGCAATCTAGTAGATGCATTATTACACAAAGGTTTTCAGAATATATGGGTTTTAGACATATCAGAATTCGCATTAGAAAGAGCAAAAAAGCGTTTAGGTGAAAAAGCCAATTTAGTGCATTGGATAGTTTCAGATATTACAGAATTTAAACCCGCAGTAACCTTTGATTTTTGGCACGACAGAGCGGTTTTTCATTTCTTGACAGATGATGAAAGCACCAGTAAATACATAGCAATTGTTGAAAAAGCAATTAATAAAAATGGTAATTTTTTATTAGGAACTTTTTCAGAAAACGGACCTTTAAAATGTAGCGGATTAGAAATAAAACAATATTCTGAAACCACAATGAAACATACTTTTAGTTCTCAATTTGAAGCCGTAAAATGTTTTACCGAAAATCATAGAACACCATTTGATACAATTCAAAACTTTCAATATTGTGGTTTTAAGAAAATATAAGTATAACGATAAATTAATAGAAACTGGCCTATTTGACTGATTCAGACTAGCTAATTTGGATATTATATCTACTAATTCTCTTTTGAACAGCTGTTTAACATTTATTAACGAATGTTATTAAAAAAAATTACTAATTTTGTATGGTTGAAACAATCAGTAAACATAGCGACAATTTTTCCCAAACATTTATTTTGGGATATGGATCATAGTAAACTTAGTCTCTCTAGAGATAAGGATATTATAATCCCAAGGGCTTTGTTTGCCACAAACCAAGAAACTTTTGCAACAGATATTGTTAAACTAGAACAGTATTATTCCAAAACACTAATTCTTAAATACCTCAAAACCACAAAAGAGCGTATTAGTAACGAAGTTTGTGCAATGGTTGCAAAAAGATACAATGTACCCACTTTTGCACGTTTTAAACAAGTATGAGCGCAGTAAGTTCCATTCTAAAACAAACTATCTTAGAATTACAAAATTTATCAAGCATCTCGCAATTTGCATTAGGTGGGGGTACAAATTTGGCTTTAAGATACAATCATCGTATATCAATTGACATCGATTTTATCGCTCCAGTAATCATTGGAAGAATTGGTTTTGATCAAATTATAGAAGAAGTTGAAAACGTTTATGGTAAGAAGCAAGTAAATACAATGCTTTTAAATACAGAACTTGACGAACAATTTCTATTTTTAAAAATGTTTATTTTAAAAGAAGATCAAGTTATTAAAGTGGAGTTTTTGCAAAATATGAAATGCTTATTTACTCCTGAAATATTTAATGATATTCGAGTAATTCACAAAACAGACATTGGTTTATTCAAATTAATGAGTGCTTCAAATCGTTTTGCAAAGAAAGACATCTACGATTTAGACTATATAACTGATGAAATGCCTTTAATAGAATTATTCGATCAATTCAAAATCAAATCAGAAAAATTCAACCAATCAGAGCATAAGACAATTTTTGATTTGGATAACGAAATAAATCCAATTGACAAGCCTGAATTACTTTTAGAATTCGATAGTGTAAAAATTTCAAAACAGAACAGACCATCACACTCAAGCGATAGGATAGAAGTATTAGGAAGCAGTAAAAGCTGGCAATTAGCCCGGTTAAATTGGCGTTCTAAAGTAAGAGAGTTATACAATCATCTTGGAAAAGATTTTCCTGCTCAACTGGTACCAGAATAAAGTGATCATTTAAACACGTATTCATATAGTCATAAAGAAAGAGGGATTTCAAAACAACACTCACGTTAAACATTACTGGCAATCAAGCGGTCTCTCTACGGTCGTTCTCTTTGTTCCGTTCGGCAGCTCCAGTCGGGTTCCCCTGAACTCGTTTCAGGGCCTCTATAACAATCTTCTTCAGGCTTACCCTCCATTCCGCAGACACTTCACAGCACTAAAAAAAACAGCCGCTTGAAAACAAGCAGCTATTTTTTTGCACTATTTCGTTCCTCATCTTCACACGTTCACTTCCTGCTTTCGGCAGGGCTATTACACCCACAATACCGCTTCATTCCGTTACACTCCGCAGGCTCCATTCCACTTCATTCCAGCAGTATTATGTCTGTCGCCCTTTATTTTTTCAGCGGTTGCTCCTTCGCACAGCCATCGGGGTTGGCTCCGCTCCCTCTCTCTGCGTCTTACAATACCATCCCCATAAATTCATAACTCATAATTCACAATTCATAATTAATTCGGTCGCTTTTCCCTAAATCACGGAACGCCACAGGCTGTCTTATATTTTTCCCCCGCCGTTTCACGCTCCTATCTCTTCTCTCCACTTCATCCCGCGGAAAAAGCGGGACTACGCTTCGTTTCCAGTCTAGGGTGGCTGTTCGATTGCCGCAACCCCGCCACTGCGCTCCTCGATAAATAATAATTTCCGCTACCGCTACAATCATCATTTTCTGCGGTGCTTGGGGGTGTTTGATTGCCGTTTCCATTACAACCTCCCCAGAGGAATCTCAACAAGACGATAGTGCAATTTCTTGAAAAGAAAAAGAAAAAAATCCAGCAAACATAGCATCCATTCCTCACTTTCAGTCGGTTCACCCTGAACATGTTTCAGGGTCTTTTTCAAAATTTATTTCAGGGTCGCCCTCCGTTTTCGTTCGTCATTTCTGCTGTTTTAACGGCTTTCTTTTTTTCTCTTTTTTCTTTTCAAAAAATTAAGGTCGAATATTTAAAACCAAAACACCATGCCAAATTTCATTATCAAAACCCATCAAAAAAACAATGTTTACAAAGGGAACCAAATTTTCATACTCAACAAAGGAATGAACAGTGGAAAGCCTCAGAAAGAACCTTTTACCAACAGTTTTGTCATCTTATTTCAAAATGAAGAAGATGCGGACACAGTCTATTGGTTGGCTTATAGTTTATGGAAAGCCAAATTCTGGCACCAATCACTAGTTGGGTCCGTAATTCCTTTTTTAAGAATCGACGATTTCAAAATAGATTTTAACTCAAAAGTAAACGAAATGCTGCAGGAACACGAGCTGCACAAAAAACAAGTTCAGGCGTTGAGGTTGTTGGAACAAAAAGAGGACCAATTCCAGAAGAATATTGTACTTATTAGTGAAATGAGACGAGTGATATTGATGAGGTATTGTAAATAATAGCGCTTTGAGGACAAACTAAATAATTGCAATAGTTAAAAAATAAAACATAAATTAGCATATTGAAAAAAAAATTATTTAACATAAATACCCAAATAGCAGCCATTTAATCGAAAGACTAATCAAGCTTGTAGTATTAAATCATTTTATAAATAATCCTTAATATGAATAAATTAAAATCTCTTCTTAGAAAAACAGCAGTACTACTTTTTGTTTTCACCGGCACAATTGTAATGGCACAGAAAAACTCAAGCAATGCTAAATTCAGCAAATTTCTGGATAATTATTACGAAGACGGCTTGCTATTAAACCCATTGACAGCTACACAAAGAGGCGACAACAGGTACAACGATTTATTTCCTAACGATATCGCTGAACCCTACCTAAAAAAACAACACGACTTTACCATCGTGTATCAAAAACAATTAGCATCGTTTGATAGAAACAAGCTCAATTCCTTTGATAAAATTTCTTTTGACATCGTAAGTCTCCAAATAAAGCAAGCTCTGGAAAGAGAAACATTTCATTTTGAATACATTCCCTTTAGCCAGTTTAGGGGCTACCCCAGTTCATTACCTTCTCTTGGTTCAGGAAAAAGTTTTCAACCTTTTAAAACAGCGAAAGATTATGAAAACTGGCTCAAACGAATTGATGGTTTTACGATATGGGCCGATACTGCGATAGCTAATTTTAACAAAGGCGTTGCAATGAAAATGGTGCTTCCCAGAGCCTTGGTGATTAAAATGATTCCGCAGCTGGAAGCTCAAACTGCGACAGATACACTCAAAAATATCTTTTATGAACCTGTTCGGAATATGCCAAGCTCCTTTTCTGCAAAAGAAAAGAAAGCGATAGGATTGGCCTATCAAAAGGCAATCAACACTAAAATAATCCCCACTTACCGAAAACTGGCCGACTATTTAAAAAATGTTTATTTGCCAAAAGCCAGAAGCACATCGGGCTATAATGATTTGCCCAATGGAAAAGCAATGTATGAATATTTTGTTGGCGTAAACACCACTACCAATCAAACACCGGATGAAATTTACCAAACGGGACTACGAGAGGTGGAACAAATTACTAAAGAGATTGATGACCTCAAGATAAAAATTGGCTTTCAGGGAGACCGAACTGCATTTTTCAATCATGCCCTGACTGATCCCTCCTTTTTTCCTTTCACCACTGACGAAGAAATATTGGAAAGTTACAGGGCCATCCTGCCCATCATAGAACCGAAGCTAAAAAAATTATTTAATATTGTTCCCAAAACAGCCTTCGAAGTGAAGGCAATTGAAAAGTTTAAAGCGGCTACGTCGGCAGCCAATTATGAAAGAGGCACAACGGACGGTAGCAGACCCGGTTATTTTAATGTTCCAATCGTTGACGCTACTAAATTCAATAAGTTGGGCATGGACAATCTTTTTATACATGAAGCCATTCCGGGGCACCATTTTCAATTGTCATTACAGCAAGAGAATCAATCCATGCCTAAAATTAGAAAATTTGCTGGCTATTCCGTTTTTTCTGAAGGCTGGGCTTTGTATGCCGAATCATTGGGTGAAGAATTAGGATTGTACACGGACCCTTATCAAAAATTGGCTGCCTACAAATCAGAATTATTTAGGGCGATACGATTAGTGACAGACGTTGGATTGCATACCGGAATAATGACAAGAGAAGAGTCAATCCAATACATGATGGAAAAAGGAGGAAGAGAGCAGCAAGCTTCTGTTTCAGAAACAGAAAGATATATGGCAATGCCAGGACAGGCGCTTTCCTATAAAACGGGAGAATTGAAAATATCTGAACTCAAAGCCAAATATATAAAAAGCTTGGGCAGCAAGTTTGAAATCAAAAAATTTCATGATGCCATTTTGCAGGTTGGTTCTGTGCCTTTAAGCGTGTTTGAAACTTATATGGATAATTGGGCTAATGAACAAAGTAATTAAGGAGAACATCAGTATGAAATTGGGGAACAATAGTTTTTTTAAAACCTAACGAAGTTATTATGTGTATCAAAAAAAAGCCTGATCTAAACGGACCAGGCTTCCCTAATTAATCCGGGAAAAGGTTACCAAGCCAAACCCGTATTTATGCTGAACTCGATTCAGTATTATTTCTTTTTAAATTTTGTCAATCCTTTTAAAAGGAGCGAAATAATAAAACTAATAATAGCTCCAATTACTGCTAAGATTATTGTTTTTAGAATATCTTCAGAAACAATATTTGGCATAACACTCAATAAAGTTCCGGATGCGGTTCCGATCTGTAAGGTGTTATTTGATTCCATCTCGCGGTAAATTTTGATTGTCTTTTTTCATCCGGTTCACAAGGACCCGTTCATAATTGGCCTCATCATCAACCGTGATCTGACTGATTACTGAAATGACACCTCCCGCAAGGGCTGCATACCCTGCAATACTGACAACGGCTACAGGTAAAACTACCGGAGCCGCAATGATAGTTCCGCTGATAGCCAATAAAGCCATTCCAATACTTCTCAAAACCCGGAAGAATTTCGGGGTTGGTGCTTTTGCACGTTCAATTATATTCATAATTTATTTATTTGTTTTCAGCCTTGTTGTCCTAATCGGAGTCGAAGGATTAGATTGGATTTTTATTTTGACTTGTTCATTATAGGACAAAGCTTTATAAATTAATGCTTTTAACTTTTCTAATGCTTTTCGAGAAGAACTGCCCTTCCCTATTCCGGTATGGAGTGTTACAGGCGCGATACAACCCAATAATTCGGTTTTAGCGTCATTGGCGGGATGGATTAATATCAAATCTCTTCCCGGAACATTTTTCAAATGCAAGTGCCATTGGAACTTTGGGCTAAACCGCTTCTGCAAAACATATTCTCCTTCGGGAATACAAGAAACACGTTGTTGGTTATGCAACCAAGGCAACTCGATGGCATAACAAACTAAGGTGCCGTTCCATACTATTGTTCCTTGTGTTCCCTCGGGGAAATACGTCCTATTTAACACTAAAACCATCTTACAGCCCGCTTACCTGAACCAATGCCAATGGATTGTATGAATCGTTTTTCAAAGGATACATTCTGCCGTTTACCTCTTGATAGAATTCAATTCCCAAAGCTAAAAACAAGGGTTTTGTGCTGCCCGGAGTAACTGGATTGGCATGATTGATATCAACAGTTTGATTCGAATTCCAAGGTAGAATATCCGTTTCCGAAGTGGCAACTACAAAGGTTTCCGCTTCAAAATCAATTTCCGCACCTGCTGATATAATTTTGAAATGAGTAGTTCCACTTGCAGCCGCAATCATGTTCGCAGGAACAAACGGCAACAAATCAACCATAATATTACCCGTAGCACGGTCAATTGTCCCCACAAAAGGAGCAAATAAAGAAGTTCCTAGTTTACCTCTAATATTGAATTCGAAGCCTGCAAGCAATTCTGCTTCACCATCAATCACATTACGCAATCCACGCTCACTTATCATATCCGCTTGAATGACTTTAATCATAGATTGAGTTAATCGGCTTACCATTCTGCCATCAGCAGAATTGATAAGTAACGTTCGTAATGCCGTTCTCAAAGTTTTCCCTGCCTTCCCCGCTCTTCCAAATTCGGAACCGTTTTCACGCGTTCTCTGAAACGCAGGATCGCTCGCGATTCTGCTCGCATCGATTCCACCTTTTTCTCTGGCCAAATGACCATCTTTAGTTTTGTAAAAAGTAATATCTCCAATAGTACCTTTCAATTTAATAATGCCTTTTTGTCTAGCCATAATTTCTAAAATTTAGATTTTTTAAATTCCTTCAATCATTATCCTGTTGCAACATCTTTTGATTGATTATGAAACAAATTTTAATTAATTAAACCACATAAGAAAGACTCCCCTATTCCATATGTCACTTTGTGACACAAATGGCAGAAATCGACATAAATACCCATTTACACCTATCCCTAATGGGAATAAATCGCCGCTTCTGAACCAACCGATTTATTTATTATTTTTATAGAATGCAAGAACTTGAATCATAGTAGATTCAAGTTAGGCAAAGCCCAATCAAAGCCATAGATAAAGTATGAGAACCGAAAACAAGAGATTATGTATCTATCCAAAAGATATACAACGCATAACAGGAAAGAGTTATCGTCAAAGTATTAGACTGCTACAAAAAATAAGAAAGGAGCTCAATAAGCTCCAAAATGAGTTTGTATCTATTGAGGAATTTTGCCAATATACCAGCTTAAAAATTGAACAAGTTGAACCTTTAATAATTGGATAGAATTTATCCTTTAGATGTTCACAATTTAAACTCTACCAGTTCAATAAATAATAGTTAACCAGTTCAAATTTTGATAAATAAGAGCCCTTTTTTTAAAGTATTTTTTGTAAATTTACATTTATCAACACAGGTGAAAAACTGTGAAAATTTGAAGTGGCACTTGAATAAAAAAACAGATATAAAATATTATATTTCAACCACGTAGCAAAGATAGAACTTTCTCTTTTTCTCCACAGAATTAAAGCCATAATATCTATTAATCAGTGAGTTAGTGTTTTTTGTTTTTACTTCTAGCCCACATTTAGATTACATAATTATTATAGAACTGCAGAAAGCAATCAATAACACCAATAAACCCATATTAGTTGATATTAGCCTCTAAATTCAAAAAAAAGACAATGGAGAAGCATTATAGAAAACGTTGCTGTAAGACATCGTAAAATCTTCTTTTAGTCTCTTTTTGCTGCAGCACTAATTTTAAATAGAATTAAATATCATTTAAGAAAAATCGAGCACCATTTTTGATTTTTCCCTATAATTTGACGGGAGGCTTTCTACCATAGTACATCATTGCTTTTATATCTCTCATATTTTTATTTGTCTACTTAAAAAGCAAATTTTAAGGCGAGAAACCACTAGAACCACTAGAACCACTAGTACCAGCTTAAAATTGTTGTAAAACTACCTACTAGCTGTTTAAAAAGGTCTAGTATAGGAGCTTTCTTAGCTGAGATTATAACAGCGCAAGAGTAAGTACTATCTTTATTTAAGGAGTAGGCTTTCAAGATGTCTGTGATTGGTAAAATGAGATCTCTCAAATCAGTCCCACCCGTTTATAGTATATTATATGATTCCGAATTTATATTTAGAGCGGTGCGGGAATCAGTTTGTCTAATTGCCTCTTGTCCCTTCCTTGCAGGCAGATACGCCGCAGCCAGGTAAAATGCAATGCACCATTATAGGATCAAATCTTGGTCCCAAGCGTGCAAAACGGCAATCATACCAATTTAGAATTCTTTCTTTCTGCCAAAACTGCTTAAAGTGGCCCAAGCTTACTCAAAAAGGGTATCACAAACCGCTAATTATATAATATTAAAAATAATTGTATAACATTCTCTATGTAAAGGTTTGTAAATTTACAATTAAGCTAAAGAACCATTGTCTACAACAAGTAAAGAAATTTAACGACCGCTTACTTGAAGGCAGAGATGTAAAACATTCTAAATTTACGTAACTTGAATGAGTATAATCATAAAAGAAAAAAATGAAAACTAAAATGCAATTAGAACTAAGTATCATAAAGATTACTACTACAATTAAACAAGAATATCCAGAGCTATCAAAATTTATTATTGAAATGCCCGAGAACAATTCGGAGAGTGAGGAAGTAACTATCAAAAGCCTTGAAGAGTACTATAATTCTTTAAAAGATCTTCTGGATAAATATGCAAAAACGCATAGTGAAACGGAGATCAAAGAAATTCGTAAAAAACCTGAATATGCAGACTTACAAATCTACCCGCCTTCTGAAGATATTTATCAACAATTAAAGGAAGAAAAGGATTTGAATCCAGAAGATATTACAAAAAAGAAAACACCAAACGAAAAGGAAGGAACTTGGAACGAAAAGGACTTTAAATATGTGAAAACGGGTGCTGATTTAGATGTTCCAGGTTCAGAGCTGGACGACCAACAAGAAAATGTGGGAAGTGAAGACGAAGAAAACAATTATTACAGTACCGGCGGAGACAACCATAATGATTTAGACGAAAACACAGAATAATATATAAAACAATTATGAAAATTCAATTCAACACAGACAAAACAATCTCTGGTGACGAAAATTAAGAAGACTATTTACCTCCTTCATCGCCGAAAAGCTAAACTGATTCCAATCATATATTACCGGAATAGAAGTGCATTTATCAGACGAAAATGGGAAAAAAGAAGGACATAATGATATCCAATGTATACTGGAAGCTAGAATAGAAGGCAGAGATCCAATAGCAGTTACCTGTGATGCCGATACTGCAAAAAAGGCTATGTCTGGTGCCATAGATAAAATTAAAATATCCCTAGAGACCATTCTTGTAAGGATACAAAATCATGAAAGATAAAATTAAGTGAATACATATAGGTATCCTCTTTATTGATCATTATGCACTAGCAATTTTTAGTCTTATTTAAGTTTATCCCATCCTACCTAAAAATGACAACAAAGGATTTATCAAAGAGCTGTTTGTAAAGTACTAGATTATCCTCACGGTTTTGATTGAACACATTAAATCGTTTGTGAATCAGTTCCCTCATTAAGTTAAGAGTAGTTTTATAAAAGTACTAATATAAAAAAACGAAAAAATGACCTGCTTTTTAAATTCGTAGTTAAAAGAATAATAACTGAATGAATCGCAACGACTAAACAATTAAAGCAATATAAAATGAAACAAAGTATAAACAGTTTATTAGGCTACACCATTAAAGGAACTGATGGTGAAATTGGAAAAGTAGAAGAGTTCTTTTTTGATGATCAGACCTCAACCATACGGTATGTGGTGGTAAAAACGGGAGGATGGTTTTCCGAAAAAAAAGTTTTGATTTCGCCAGAAGCATTTCAAAAACTGGATTGCGAATCAAAAACACTATCTGTAAATCTTACGCAGGAAAAAATAAAAAACAGTCCCGATATTAAAACAGACAGACCTGTTTCAGAACAACAGGAAGAGTTGATTCGTGGATACTACTCTTGGCCCGGCTATTACGGAAACGGAATGTATGGATACATGAGCCTAGGCATGTGGGGATATCCGTTAGTTGAAGTAAGAGAAACAGAAAAGGAAATGATACAAAGGAAAACGGAAAAGCAAACTAATGAAAACCCGCATCTACGAAGCACACAGGAAGTTACAGGGTATGATATTCATACAACGGACGGAAACATAGGCAAAGTCGAAGATTTTATAATTGACGATGTAAGCTGGAAAATCCATTTTCTTATTGTGGAAACCGGCAACTGGTTTTCAGGAAAAAAAGTAATTATTTCTCCGCGTTCGATAAAAGATGTAAAATGGCAGGAGCAGACAGTTACTATTAATCACTCAAAGGAAGAAGTAAAAAACAGTCCCGAATATGATTCGTCGCAACCGATAAATGATTCATATGAACATTCACTCAATGACTATTACGAAAAATAAAATAATAATTATGGAAATTTTACAACAAGCAGAAGTATTTGAAAAAGCCAAAATGAGTCATATGTCTAATAGTGATAAAGTGACAGCTTCAAGAGAAGCAAAACGACTTGTATTAGCAATCAACAAAATTTATAAGAAGACAAAAGAAGCAACCTTGATGGATATAATGAAGCGGTTAACCATTAAGAAAAAAAGAATAGATATTCGATTGAAAGGAAGACCTAATTCTTGAGTATACTACTAATCCCTAATAAACAAACGCCATGGAAAATCATATTGTAAAAATAATTTCAGTGGAACCAGTAACGCATGATGTAAAGCGATTTACAATCCAAAAGCCAGAAGGTTTCAAATTCATACCTGGACAGGCAACCGAAGTGTCCGTAAATACTCCTGCACTTAAACATGAAAAGCGACCTTTTACATTTACAAGTTTAAATGATAATAAGCACCTCGAATTTATAATTAAAATTTATGATAATCACAACGGAGTTACAAAAGAATTAGGAAAATTAAAGCTCGGTGACGAACTTATCCTCCGTGATGTTTGGGGCGCAATTGAATATAAAGGCGAAGGCGTATTCATTGCTGGTGGTGCAGGTGTTACACCATTCATTGCAATTCTGCGGCAGTTACAGGCGGATGACAAAATTGCTAACAACAAACTAATTTTTACCAATAAAACCGAAAAAGATATAATTCTAAAAAAAGAATTTAATGAAATGCTCGGCAAGAATTTCATTAACACGCTCACTGATGAAAAAAAAGAGGGGTACGAAAATGGTAGGATTGACTATACTTTTCTAAAAGAAAAAATAGACAACTTTAAACAGCATTTCTATATTTGTGGTCCACCACAATTTGTAACAGCCATTTCAGAAGCACTCACACAATTAGGAGCGAAAACTGATACAGTAGTTTTTGAGAAATAATCTGTGAGATTTGTTAAAACTGCTTTAACGATTTGATTGTTCTTTTCTCGAATTTAGAATTATAAAAAAATCTTTAAATTTATATTGTGCATTGGAGATGCTAACTTAGCCATCACAGAAAGTTAAGAAATAATCTTAATTTTAACCTATGAAACAAGTCCGCAAAGTTTATGACAAAGCTTTCAAAGAAAAAGCCGTCCAATTGAATTATGAGAGAACAAACGTATCAGAACTGGCCAGAGAGCTGGGAGTAACAGCACCACAGTTGTATAAATGGCGCAAAGAGTTCGAGGAATTTGGAGAGGGAAGTTTTCCTGGAAAAGGGAATTTAAAATTAAGTTCTGAACAAGAAAAAATTCACGAATTGGAGAAAAGACTCAAAGATGCCGAGTTAGAGCGCGATATATTAAAAAAAGCAATTGGCATTTTTTCCAAGAGCGGTCGATGATTTATAGTTTCATTAAAAATAATGAACAAGTATTCCCGATTGAAAAAATGTGTAAAGTTCTACAAGTGAGTAGTGGAAGTTATTACCGATGGAAAAAACAAACAATCACTGCAAGACAGCAACGAAAAATCGCCATAAAAGAAAAGATAATATTGATTTATTTTGAATCC
>NZ_JBLVPZ010000014.1:0-89037 GCF_048286555.1 Flavobacterium cryophilum
CTCAATTGAACGGCTTTCTCTTTAAAAGCTCGGTCATAAATTTTACGCACTTGTTTCATAAGTTAAAATTAAGGTTTTATTCTTAACTTTTTATGCAGGTAAAGTTAGCAAGTCCATACTGTTCCTAATATTCTTTTAATTGGATTATGAGTTGACCCAATTAAGATTTTTTTAGTCAAATATCCCGTGGAAATACCAATAACATTATTCAGTATATTTCCTTTAAAATCAGATGATGTAGCCATTTGGCCAAAGACATTTTTGATTAGATTTAAAGGTTTTAAACTTTCATACGTATGATGATACTGGTCTTTAAGATATACTAATTCGTTAGATTGTTTTATTTTAAGCAACTGTATCTTTTTCTTAAGTGTATCTGTCTCGTTAATGGTTTCCATATTACCTTTTTTTAAACATTTTGACAATTATAATATTGCTGATAGGTATTTTAAGCCATTTATCTTTATAAATGTATAGCACTATTGATAGTAATAAATAAGCACTGGATACAATAAAAAAACCATAATAAACTTTGCCTAATAATTCGCCTAGCCACAGGGATAATCCAATGTTTACAAGTAAAACAAACATAACAAAAACAATAGAAACAGTTAATCGTGAAAGAAGTGAGGACAAGACATCAGCAGTTGTATCAACTGCACTCAACTTTACTAATTCTATTGTTGTTTTAGTATAATCCTCCGCTTTGTCAAAAAGCATTTCTATTGTTGTTGCTGTGTTTTCCATGATATAATTTCTAAACTTACGTTGTAGTGAAATTTTAATACCTAAATATCGTGTTAGATATTTGTATTTTTAATTTCGTTTTTAGCATCGTAAAATTTTGATTTACCTTCCGCAAGTAAAGTTTCACCTTCTTGTTTTGCATCATCAAATTTTGATTTTCCTCCAGCGATTAAATTTTCGCCTTCGCTCCAAATTTTCTCATACTTTTTGTTTATTGTTCCCAATAGAGTATCTAATTTGTCTTTTAATTCATCAGCATAATCGTTGCTTTTATCCATAATTTTTCTTCTTGTTTTGTCTCCTTTTTCAGGTGCAAACAATACTCCTAATAATGCTCCAACGGCTGCGCCTCCTAAAACTCCTAATAATATTTTATCTGCTTTCATAATTATGTATTTTATTGTTTTAATTTTTGATTTAGATCCCTCTACCTTGTATTAGTCTAAATAATATTGCAATAACGGCAATAACAAGAAGAACGTGTATAATTGATCCGACGTTAAAGGCAAAAAATCCAATGGCCCAAAAAATGACTAAAATAACTGCGATTGTGTAAAGAAGATTGCTCATGATTTCTAGTTTTTAATGATTTATAAATTTATTTGATTTGTTTTCGTAGGTCAGTTATGTAGGTATTAATAGGTTAATAAATTATATTTTTCTGCCTTGTATTATTCTCAATATAACTGCAATAACTGCAATGACGAGAAGTATATGGATTATTGATCCTACGCTATATGCAAAGAATCCAATTGCCCAAAAAAGGACTAAAATTACTGCGATTGTGTAAAGTAAATTGCTCATGATTTTTAATTTTAACTATTATTTGTAGGTTAAATTTAGTAAAGTTACAGATAAAACAAATAAGTATTGTGTTGTTTTACAGGATTTTAAGTGTATTTATGATAAAATTAAGATTATTTATTTCCTATTAATTAAAAACCAAAAGCAGCGTAGACACTCAAAACACTATTTTTAGCATCTGGCGAGCTAAAGCTAGTTGATGAGTCTTCTTTTCCTATTTTAGTAAGTCCATAATTGTAGCGTACTCCAAAACTAATTGCTTCTAAATCAATCCCAACACCACCGGCCAAACCTGCGTCAAACCTATTAAAATTGTTGGTGTCAATATTATCTTCAAAATTATAACTACCGCTATCTGACTTATTTGTAGTTTTTGCACTAACCATGTAAGCCGCATAGGGGCCGGCGTGAATATTAAAATTTTTCGTTACGTTTACCACTAATAAAAGAGGTAGTTCAATGTAATCTAATTTAAATTGAGCAGTTCCGCTCACTAGAGCGTTGCTGTATACAAGTTCAGCTCCCTTTCCGGTATACGAGATTTCGGGTTGTAAAGCGATATTATTTGAAAGAGGTAGTTTGGCAAAAAAACCAACATTAAAACCTGTTAACACATTGTTGTCATAAACATCGTCAGTATATAAATTAGAGAAGTTTACACCTCCTTTTACACCAAATTTAGTAGCGTTGTCTTGTGCGCTTGCAGAAGTTAATGTTAAACATGTTACCACTAATGAAGCAAAAATCAGTTTTTTTGAATTTTTCATCTTAATTTTTTTTGTTGTTGAATTATCCTACTACAAATATCAGCATCATACTCGCCAACTTTGTTACAAAACTTTGGGTTAAGTTTACATTATTCACACCTTAATTGATTGATTGTAAATCATTCCTCGATGTTTTTCTAAATTAAAAAATAATCAGACAAAAAAAAGACGAGCTATAAAACTCATCTTTTTAATTTACTATTTGTTATTTACGGTTAAGTTTTTCAAGGCCTGACCAAGTTCGTCCATATCGCGATTGCATTCCTGTTTAAAAGATTTCCAATCACTTTTGGAGTCATTTTTATACGTTTCAATCTTAATTTTTAGTTCATTATTTTTTTGTTCTAAAGCTTCGATTTTTTTAACATATTCTTGATCGATTGATTTGCTGGTTTTTTTAAAGTCATCCCTCATTTTAGCTATTCGAATTTCATTTTCGGAAATTGTTGCATTCGTATTTTTTTTGAATGTTTCCCATTCTTCCTGAGTTGCTGCTTTTCTAGCATCAGTTAATTCATCTTTTGCATCTTCAAGATTTTCTCTTGCATCTTCTACATTATCTTGAGCAGCTTCTTCTTTTTTTGTTGAACTCTGACAGCTTATTAAAACGGCTCCAGTCATGAGCGTTATTATTGCAAGGGTAAAAAATGTCTTTTTCATTTTATAAAAGTTTAATGTTAAATGTTTTATTGGATCGGAAGCTTCTGCACAACCATTGTACAATTCCATAAGAATATCGGGCTGATAATTTGATTTAAGCAATAGTCTTACATTTTGTAATGAATGTAATAATAACGGTAAACATGGTTATTTAAATGAAAATTATTAAATAGACTGAATAATGTTAAGAATTTCTTCTTTCGTTTTACCCAATTTAATTTGGAGTTTTCCAATCATTTCTTCTTTTTTACTTATCGTAAAAAAAACATCATTATCAGTCAAAGCTGCGAATTTTTGTTTTAATTCTCCTTTTTGCTCTTCCCAGTTCCCCGTTAGTTCTATTGAATTCATTTTTTAGTATGTGTTGTGGGCGAAATAATTTTCACTTTACAAAGTTGGTGCCTTAAGAGTTTAAAGTAGTTATAGAACTTTGGTGATTTGTTGTTTTATTCACTGATTTTATAAAAAATGCAATAAGTAAGTAATTACTTTTCACGAAATAATCGCAGCCTATTTTCGCTACATATCGATAAATAATCCCGTTTAATTCGAATCAGAGTTATGATTTGGAATGTATTTTTTCAATATATTTTCTAATGATTCGTGATAATCTTTTAGTATTTTAATATTTATTTCAGGATTTGAATCGTCCGGAATAGTTACGGGCATCTCTGATAAGTATTTAGATAATTCAGGATAGTCATTTCGTATTTTCATTGTAATTTTAAGAATAGCGTCATTGAATTCTTTCTCTGTTTTCATGATCAATTAAATTTTAAAGTTATTTTGTGAGGAACTTGTTATTTGCGAGTAAAAAATAAAATCATTAAAAACATCGTACAATTAAATGATGTTTTTAATGATTTTAAATTCAGTAGGGTATAGGTAAAAGCTTTTTGAAATTTCAACTACCGTAAACAATAACCTTAAAGTATGGTAAAAGCTCCTATATCAGTTGTAATACCGGCTGTAACTATTATATTCATTTTTGTCACAGGTAATAACGGTAGAGCAGGAGTGATAGTAATTGTGTACGTTCCAGGAAGCAGTCCCATAACTAAAAAATCACCATTTTCATTAACATTACTGGTATAGCTTATCGATGTCGATGACGTTGCTGTAACTACTGCCATTGTTCCTGCCGAAGTAATTTTACCTTTAATGGAACCGCTAATTGCTTTTTCGATCGTTCTGATCACCGGTTTCAGCTGATATCCACCGTTTCCTAATTTAACCACTGATTTATTGGCATCAAAATCCAAAAGTACAGTATATAATATTCCGTCTTGCAGTGTCTGGTTAACTTTAAGCTTCAAACCGCTTTGTTCTGCACTTGGAGTGCTCAAAGGGTAACTTACGCCATCAAGGACCACTGTATTATCAGCACCCAGAATAAGTCTTATTTGTTTTACTGAAGAAATCTCCAGTGAATCAGTTGCAATTATTGTATCGACACCATTAGAAAATTCTAGTAGGTTATAAATACCTTTTTCTACATTAAGTGCTACAGTTTTGCCATTTTCATCTATTACTTCTACACCTTGGATGTT
Source organism: Flavobacterium cryophilum (assembly GCF_048286555.1). Taxonomy (NCBI): domain Bacteria; kingdom Pseudomonadati; phylum Bacteroidota; class Flavobacteriia; order Flavobacteriales; family Flavobacteriaceae; genus Flavobacterium; species Flavobacterium cryophilum. The sequence goes on from NZ_JBLVPZ010000014.1 coordinate 4,529, forward strand.
TACATTCACTTCTTCATAAGGACCGGGAGCGTCAGTCAATCTCACGGCGTAGGGATAACTTGCATTAGTGTCATCACTATTACAGGAAAAGAAGAGTAATCCAAGCAAAGTAAAAGACAGAATAAATTTCATTTTTTTCATTTTAATTTAATTTAGGGATTCAAAATATTAATATGGTTGTAAATGTACAAGGCAGTACTATGTTAAATGTTATACTGCCGTACTATTAAGTTATAGGATTGCCACTTTTTTATTTAAAAATATGTTATTGGTCCGATGTAGTTTTTAATAAATAATAACATCCACATTTGCTAATTAAAGCACTATTTTATAGTATCAAATTTTGCACCCATATTTAATTCTTTTTTCATTTCTATTTCTTCCTGATCGTCCACATCATCTAGCTTTTTATCCTCTGCTTTTTTCTTTTTATTGAAGTAGCCTCTTAATAAAAAATTATGTTTTGCAGCTTCTATAACTTCATTAAGTCCTTGTGTTCCTGTTTTTACATTTGTTAAGGTAGAATCAATCATTCGACCCATTTTTTCATCACTGACTAACTTTGACAGCGCACCTTTTCCATCATTCATTTTAAAAGTAAATTTTTTAAATTCATTAGAACTGTTTTCAAGATTAGTAATCATATTTTTTATACTGTTTCCAAATTCCTCATCGGAGACTAATTTAGATAAAGCGCCGTTTCCATTATTCATGGTATAACTAAACTGTGCAAGTTGCGCTGTAATAACGCCGGCATTATCAACACTCTTTTTAACACTGACCATTAGATCATCCATTTCTATAGCTTTTTTCGAAGCTATATTATCGTTGTCTTCTACAATTACATTAGAGTTTTTACCGGAGGATATTGTAAGCACCTTATCGCCCATTAAGCCATCAGAGCTAATACTTGCTATAGCATCTTTTTTGATGTATTTACGAACTTCTTCTTTTATAAGTAATTTAATTGTTACAGAAGTATCAGTAAGAAATTCAATCTCTTCCACTGTACCTATATTGATACCAGAAAAGCGAACATTATTACCGACTTCTAGTCCATTAACCGAATTAAATTTAGAATTTAATTCAAATGTAGAGCCAAATAAATTTTTCTGTTTTCCAACAAAATATATTGTTGTAACAAAAAGTACTAACCCTATAATTACAAACATTCCTAATTTCCATTGGTATCCAGATTCTTTATCCATTTTATTTTTTTTTAGTGGTTATATGAAAAAGGAACGAACCCACTCGTCATCACTTTTCTCTAAATCATCGTAAGTTCCTTCGATATGAATTACTCCATCTTTTAGAATCGCCAATCGATCAGCAGTGTGTTTTGCACAAGCCATATCATGAGTAATAATAATAGACGTCGTTTTATTTTTTTTTTGGATTTCCAACAGTAATTCGCTGATTTCTCTCGAAGTTATCGTGTCTAATCCAGTGGTAGGTTCATCATATAATATTATTTCAGGTTTTAGAATAAGGGTTCTTGCAAGACCAATTCTTTTTCGCATCCCTCCAGACAATTCCGAAGGCATTTTATCAATTGCTTCACTCAAACCTACACTTTCTAAAACCTCTTTTATCTGGCTTTCTACTTCTTCATCAGATAAATCTTTGGCGTGTCGTTTTAAAGTAAATCCCAAATTCTCTCTAACACTCATAGAATCGTATAACGCTGCGTTTTGAAAAAGAAAACCTATTCGAACTCTAATTTCATTAAGCTCACTGTTGTCTAATTTTGTTATATCGGTGCCAAAAACATTTATTTCACCCTCGTCAGCAACAACTAGACCCACTAAACATTTTATAGTTATAGATTTACCAGAACCTGACTTTCCTAATACCACTAAATTTTCACCTTTGTTTACAGACAACGTAACTCCTTTTAATACCGCATTACTCCCAAAGGACTTGTATAAGTCTTTGATTTCTATAATTGGTCCATTAGTTTTCAAAATGGGAGCAGGGGCTATGGTTGTTGTTTCTTGTATCATTTTAAAAAAATAAATCTGTTAATTGTACAGCGAGCATATCAATAATAAATATGGTGAGCGAGGCAGTAACTACAGCAGAGTTTGCAGCTTTCCCAACACTTTCGGTACCATTAGAAGCATTAAACCCTTTGTAACAACCAATCATGCCAATGAAGAAACCAAAGAAAATAGTTTTGATGGTCGCTGGAAAAATATCTAAAAATGTAATGGACTCTAAAACTTGTGAGATGTAACGATACAAATTAACATCACTGTGAATATTAATACCAACATATCCTCCGATAATCCCAATACCATCTGCAAAAATCACTAAAAGCGGAATCATTAGAGTCGTGGCTAAAATCCGTGTAACGACTAAATATTTATAGGGATTTATTGCTGAAACTTCCATCGCATCTATTTGTTCTGTCACTTTCATAGATCCTAATTCAGCACCAATACCCGATGACACTTTACCTGCACAAATCAAAGCAGTAATTACTGGTGCTATTTCCCGAATCAATGAAAGAGCAACCATACTTGGCAGCCAGGATTCGGCACCAAACTTGGCAAGAGTAGGTCGAGACTGCAGTGTAAGAACTAAACCCATTATAAATCCTGTAATGGTTACTAATGGTAAAGATTTATACCCAATAACGTATGATTGTCTTATGAATTCCTTCATTTCATAAGGAGGCTTAAGTACTTCTTTGAAAAATCGCATTGCAAATAATGTTATCTTGCCTACATCATTGAAAGTTTCCTTCAAGTACGTTAGCATGCTTTCTTTTTTAGCTGTTACAATACTATTCATTGTTCATTGTGTTTTTTAAGAATGCGAATTAAGGATGAACTTATGATAAACTAGAAAAAAAATACTGTTTTGTTAAACACTACAATTGATTTTTCTTTATTTATTTTATTCTTTTTTAACAGTAATTAGATTAAATCATGTTTAATTACATCATATTTCAAACAATGTACTTAACAAAGTTGATCATAATTGCAAGTCAATCTGTTATATAACTAGTATATAATCAGGCATTATTCACACATTCAGTACATTAAAATTTAGTGTATCATGACTAAGCGACTTTTTTATTATTTACCACCATTAAAAGAACGCCGCCTAAAGCAAGTACAACTCCTATTATTGGTGACCATTTTACAGGATGATTAACTTGCTGGTTGATTTCAATTGGTCCAATATCAACTACTTTTTCTGTTGTTACATAATTAAAACTAGTATACAATAACATTATTATTCCTAAAATAATCATAACGATTCCTACAGTTCTCATTTTCATTTTTGTAAGTTTTTAAAGTGATATATAATTTTATAAATTTTGAATTAAGCTCTGGAAAAGTAATCTATAACAAAATTATGTTGCTGATTTTCGTCCATTTTATCGGTGTCTTTAATTTCGAATTTAATTTTTAAAAAACGGATATCTTCACTTAGTAGATCAAAGAGTTCTATCTTTGCATTCGTTGGCCCAAATAGAATTACTCGTTTGTAATTTTTTATGGTTTCCCCAATTTTTTTATAATAATCAAAAAGCTGTTTTTTCTCTTCAATCAAATCATAATTTTCGGATTGCGCTAAACTCGCCATCGTTTCCTTGTTGTTAAGTTTAGATTCAATAGTTTCTATTTCAAAATGTTTAGTAGTAAATTCCATTAAATGGGCTATGGAATGATCCATCCAAATGCCTAATTTTTTGGTTGTTTTCATAATTATGTTTATAAGATTATATAATAAAGCTGTAATTCTAGCTAATTAATTATAATCTTCTAAAGTTCAACTATTTAATCCAATAAAACATTACATTACTATAAGTAAAGTTTATATAATTTTCATGTTTTAACATTAGAATAGCGGTTAAAATAATTTGGATGAATTATGCTATTTTCCAATAGTACTTATAATGCCGAAAAGGCTATCGTAAAAATAATAGCCTTTAACCAAACCTAAAAAAAACCAACCTAACTTTAATGTTTTTATGAATCTGCTTTTGCTGTAGTTTTATCTTCCTCCATTTTTTTAGGAGTTATTTTGCCTACTCTGCAATAACTGGTTGAAGCTAAATAGACTTCTTTTTCTGAATTTTCCATTTTTTAATGTTTTTATTTATTCTAAGTATCTTCGTAGTGTCCAAGACATTGTTTCGTGAGCTTGCATTAAACCTGTCAGAAAATCAGCCGTTCCGGCATCCTGATTTTCTTCGGCACTTGTGTTAACATCTTTTCGAAGATGAACAATAACGGTTTCATGATCCTGTAATAATTCTTTTACCATATCTTTTCGACTTGGGTACTGATTAGGCGATTCTTTGATTATCGTTAAATCTGAAAACTCCTTCATCGTTCCAATAGTTTTACCTCCTAATTTGCTGATACGTTCTGCAATTTCATCTATTGAAGTTTCCAGTTCTGTATATTGACCTTCAAATAATTTATGAAATTCCATAAAACTTTCACCGGAAACATTCCAATGAAATTTTCTTAATTTTACATACAGTGTCATTTCATTCGCTAAAATTGACGAGAGGATAGCAATGCTATTTTTTAAATGTTCTTGTGAAATTCCAATTTGTAGTTTCATGTTTTCGATATTTTATTATTTAGTTAATAGGTACTTTTTAATGTCTTCTTACATTTTTTTTTAAAATTATGTGCAGCAAGTAAAAAGTTTTACATAGTACAAAGGTCTTTTAATTCCTTTCTAAAAGTATTATAGAATTGTTACGATAACTTACATTATTCACACTTTTATTTTATGTAAAAAACTTAAAGTCAACAATTTAATTTATTTATGTGCTTTTGATCAATGGGTAAAATAGAGATATATCCAAAATCCGAATGTCGACGGTGCAACTACTGCGGATTCAAACTTCGAAGAATTTGCCCACTTTTATTGTTTGGTTAAATATTGTATCTATATCAGACGAATTGGACAAATGAATTTGATGTACTGTTTTACAGATATGATTAATAAAAAAATATTTTTCATTGCCTAATAAAAATAATAATTTCGTTGTAACATTCAATTATCCTTTATTTAAAATGATGTAAAACAATGTTTTAGTATTCAACGTGTCATTCTTCAACCGTTATGCATTGGATAATCTGTATATCCTTTCTCCTCAGCCGTATAAAATAAATCCATATTAAGGTCTTGAGATAAAGGCCAATTGTTTTCATATCGTTCTACCAAATCAGGATTATTTATAAATGGACGACCAAATGCTACCAAATCTGTAAAACCGCTTTCAATAGCTTCTTCGGCACTTTCTTTATTAAAGCCACCACACATTATCAAAGTGTTTTTGAAATTATAACGGATCATTTTTTTAATATTTATAGGAACTTCTGGCGCTCCCATTGTTGAATGATCCGTAAGGTGTATGTATGCAATATCCAGTTTATTAAGTTCTTTAGTTAAGTAATCATAAGTAGCGTCTATTTCAGGATAGTGCGGCATATCACTTGCAACTCCATATGGTGATAGTCGAATACCGGTTTTCTCTTTTCCAATGGCCAGTGCAACAGCAGTGGCAACTTCAATAACAAAACGGCATCGATTTTCAATGCTTCCACCATAAGCGTCCGATCTGATATTACTGACAGGCGAAAGAAACTCTTCTAATAAATATCCATTGGCTGAATGTAGTTCTACACCATCAAATCCTGCTGATAAAGCATTTTTTGCTGCCGTTACATGTTCTTCTTTTGCAGTCAAAATATCTTGAGCATTCATTTCTTTCGGTACTATAAAATCTTGAAGTCCTAGTGTATCGGTCCACATTTGCCCAGCTGCTTTTATTTGAGAGGGAGCTACTATTTGTGTTTCTTTACCCATATTAAGAGGATGACTAATTCTCCCCGAATGCATTAACTGAATGATTATTTTACCTCCTTTTTCATGAACTGCACTGGTAGTTTTTTTCCATCCTTCAATTTGGTTGCTATTAAAGATCCCCGGAATTCGAGCATATCCAAGGCCATTAGGTGAAGGTGAAGTCCCTTCGGTAATAATCAGTCCAGCAGTGGCTCGTTGTTGATAATATTTCTGCATTAATTCATTAGGAATATTTTCAATTGCTCTACTTCGAGTCATGGGAGCCATAACAATTCGATTCTTTAAATCGATAGAGCCTACTTTTATTGGTGTGAATAATCGATTTGTTTCCATGTTTATTAGCTCTTAAAATATTGATATAAAGATAATTATAGTTAATTATTTGTCAGTTGGAAAAAGATATAAATTAAACAAGTAGAGGTTTTGAACGAGTTTATTGTAAAATTAAAAGCAATTTCATTTAGGCGATTACTATTGCATAAATAAAATTGCTCTCAAAAATTATGTTAGATTTTTATGCCTTTTTAAAATTTTCTGATTAACAGGTATCAAGCTCGTGTACCACTTCGTTGGTCATAGGCGGAAGGTTGGGAAACCCCTATGTTCTTGATGCTGTTTCGCCAACCTGGCAAACCAGAAAATAGACTATCTAACAAAATAGCAGTATTGTTTTAATTTTAGTGCATAGTAGCCTGATTTATTTATCCTTTGGGAGTAATTGCTCCATACATTGCGTCATATTGCAGTATAATAACGCTTTCGTCTATTGAATAAAAAAAATCTTCTAAGCGTTTAAGATGATCTAATGTAAATTTTAAATGTATTTCTAAAGCATTTACTAATTCGTCAGTAGATGCATTCTTGATCATTACAGGAATAGATAGCATTAATGCTTTTTCACTATAATAAATTTCTTTTAACTCCTCTACAAAAACATTGCGACAAATTTCTTTTTCTTCTGGTATTCTATCCTCTGAAGTTTTTTTACTTTCTTGAAACTTTATTCTTTTAGTATTTTTGGTGGCTGTACTTTTCATTTGTTTCTATTTACTTGTTGTTTCGTGTTTTAGTAAACTTCCGTTTTTAGATCTAAAGTCATTACCTAATTTTTAGAATCAAGTGTAACCTTCGCAATTATAGTTATATAAAAAAAGGAGTATTTAATAATTAAAATGAAGCATTTTTTAGTATAAATAACCGCTCTCTGGAATTAAATAAAAAGAGGGGGGCTATAGATAATGTAAATTATAATGATTTTAGTTTAAATTCATGGGACGAATTCTAAATTTAACATTGGGGAAATAGTGATTAGCACGTCATATAATTTCATTTTTGATCTCCGATTAAAAGGTGCTAATCATCAATAAGAACGCTAAATACAATAGTATAATTTTATGATTCGTCTTTCGTTGTACGAACCAAACTGATTCCTGAAACAAAGAAAATAATACCAAGTACGCCGTAAATAATTAATGATTTTACATCGGTCATGTCGCCAGATGTTGCAGCAAATAATACGGCAGTATAAATTAAACCACCTATTCCAAGTGCAGTTAATAAGGCTCCAAAAATTCTTTTAAGATTCATAATTTTTTTTTTAAAGATTGATATTGTAATTTATTTTTATGTTTAATTTTCAAATTTTATATAATAAAATATAAATATTTTGGATTTATATTTCTTCAAACATTTGTTTTTGAAGTAATTACAAAGCAAATATATTTCAATTAAATTCAAAAAGTGTTACATAATTGTCAATAAAAGTTATATCATTCACACACTTTAAAGAGGAGAAACTACTATTTACAACCAAATGGTACGTTAAAAAAATGGAGAACTACTGTCGGTTTTTCTGAATTGCAACTAGCTATAATTTTATTTTGTTTACTCAACATTATTGGCTGGAAGTAATTTTTACACTTTAGTTTCGTTTGATACACATTGACTCCTACAGCTTTGCATTTTTCTAAATCCACAGTAGAAGCTTCGAATTCAAAGCACCAATATCCTTTTAAAATTCATTGCATAACAAATTTATTCCGAAGTCTCATATCCAATTCTTATAGCAGTTGTGTACCAATTGCAGTGATTTAATATCATTCAACCAGTGTATCGTACTTAATGTTGTTATAACAGAAAAAAAAGCGTTGTTTTTTTACAATACTTTTTGTTTGTGGAGATCTAATTTTCATAAAAAAATTTAAAGTTATAAAAACCATCCAAATTTATTTTCGGATGGTTTTTAAACTAAATTACAATTATTAAACAATAAAAATATTTGCGATTGCTACCGCTTGAGCTGTAGTCAGTGGCTCGTCATAAGATTCTGAACCTGCATCTGCTCCAAATAATGAAGCTGTATTGTATCCTGCTTGCACTGTAACTTCTTCACCGTCATATACGGCTTGTGTTGCTGCTGGCATACCTGCACCTCTCTGATTTCCTGTAATCCAGCCTTTTAATCCTCTTAACCTTCTTACTTCCGATGCATGTCGAGCTTCAACAGAGTGAATCTGTAGTGCCGCGGTTAATAAGTCGGGAGTTGAAATTAGATTTCCAGCCTGTCCTTTGTAAGCTCTTACTCCCGTGTCTTCGAAGGCTTGTGCCAAGGCAAGAAATGTTGGGTACTCGGTAAAAGGTTTAAAAGCACCACCAACGGTGAAATCAAAAGTGGGTTTAGGGACAAAGTTTGCACTTGCAGTACCACCTAATCCTGCGATTAGAAAAGCCACATGGCTGTTTTCGTGTTTAGAAATCTGTTCAAAAACCTTTCTATCACGTCCTGCATTTTCAGATAAAGGTATTACATTAGAATCTAAAGCCATTTGATAAAATTCTTTTTCAAGATATTCTAATGTTAAAGCAAGCTGTAAAGCCCCAATTGGTGTACTCGGAGTTGGCGAAATATCCGCAGCATAGGCTGAAGTTGATACTGATGCTAATCCGAATGGAATAGCAGCTAACGCTAAATTTTTACCTAATTTACTGAATTGGCCTAAACTTTCTCTTCTAGAGCCTTTAGCTTGCATTACACTTTCATCTGCAAGAGACTCTATAAATTTTAATATGTTCATAATTTCTATTTTTAAATGTTAAATGTTAATTGTTTACGGTAAGTATAATGCAGTAAATGGAGTTGTAATAAATCCATCAGCAATGGCGAGGACTTCCGAAGGATTTTTCTTAACATCCAGGCCAGTTGTAGGATCTACTACATCGTCCCCGGCAAAATCTTTGGAATTAGGATTAATTAAACTTCTGATTGCAGAAGCATGTCTTGCTTCAACCGAAACTATTTTCCCGGCTAATAACAAATATTCAGGATTTGAAATTAATCTTCCCGCACCGTTATAAGCGGCAACTCCTGTATCTTCCAATGCTTTAGCTGTAGCTAAAACCTGGCTGCGACTACTAAAATTTAAACCTCCATAATCAAAGGCTAAATCAGGAAGTAATTGTTTTTCTGGATTTGGAAGTGCTGCACTCAGAGTTGCTTGAAAGAATTCTCTGTGTATTACTTCATGATAATACAAATCAATCAATACCTGCTGATCTTCTGCTGTAAAACTTGATGTAAAACCACTAGCATTTACGACTCTAGTATAAAAATCGGCCTCTAATTGTTCTAGAGCGTAAGCGTAGGTCAGTATTCCTAAATCATTTCCTCCTAAATCAAATACACCTTTTTTTACCCCAGGGAAGTGACCGCCACCAAATTTGGATGTTAAACTGTTATCATTAGGGTTTAGCATCTCATCATCGTTAGTACAGCCAGCCAATAGTAAGCCTGTGCCCATAAGCGTGAGTCCACTGATTTTGAGGAATTTCCTCCTGTCTGTCAAGGCAGGGTCTACTTTTTGAATTTTAACTACATTTTTCATAATTTAAACAATTAAAAGGTTAACAATAAAATTAATTAATCATGCAGTAGGTGTTTTAGTTTTGGGAAGATTATTAAAACTTAAATAATTAAAACACTCTAATGGGTTAGAATATAATTATTTATCCAAGTTTAAATTTATGCGATTTATACTGATTTATAATTCGTTTATTTTTCGTCTGTTTTTTTCATTTTCTTCATCATTTCCTCTTTAGTCAATCCAGTAGTATTTATATCTGCATCTGCAGTGTTGTCCTGCACTGCAAAAGTTAGTTTTTGCATATACATTGGATTACCTCCATTCATTTTTTCTTTTACAATATCTCCATATGCTTTTCGTGCCTCTTCAACAGATTTTTTACCCATAATTATATCATTAGCCAAATTTAAGGCTAAGAAATTATTTCCTTCTTTATCGCAGCGGGCACTCATAGTTCCCTGAGTACGGTCAAAAGTTACACTTCCATCGAATTTACCAAGTTCGTCCATTATATCTACCGGCACTTTATAATGTATTGTGGTTTGCATCATATCAGTATGCTCAATTGGAAAACTATGCTTCGTTTCTTTTTTATCAATACATATTTTTTTCCAAACACCTTTTTTCAACCAAATTAATTCGTTATTCGTAACACCGTCGGGTTTGCCGTACTTGTCCGTAATTTCTTTTACCGCCATACGCGAAGCTTCTGGCCAGTTTTTTACATCAGGCATCATTATTGCATTTTTAGACTTAGACATTTTGTCCTGTGCTGATAAATTTCCTAATCCTGATAAGAGAATCAGTAAAAAAATTGCTACTGTGTTTTTCATCTTTAGTATTTTTAAATTGTTGATAAATGTTATCTTAAAACCTTATATATTTATGTTTAATTTTAACTGAGGTAGGTATATAATTTACTGTACTGATGTACAAAAATATTATTATGCAGTGCAGCGGTTATTTTTCAACTAATAACGGTTCTCCAATCATAATAACAAATCATTACCGTAATGCGATAATGTTGTTCATTTTATACTTTATTAAGCTCGATTTGGGGTTTTCAAGCGTTTTTTTCTTCTGTTCAAAAATTATTCATTGTCTGACAAGAGTTCAAATTTTACATGAATTTATTTTCAGCTCATTTCAATTTTCCACTTATGCCAATGAAGTTTTTTTTTGAAGTTTAAAATTACGAAAATAATAACATATGTATGTGTCTGACTATCAAAATATTAATAAAAATTTAACAACCGTTTAATATCGTATCCGTTTGATTTTCAATGCGCTAAGGTTTTAAGCAAAAAACGCAGCCGCTTATGGTAACTGCCTCAAGACTAGGATATAACTTTTGAGGCAAAGATTAATAATGGGTTGTTCTTTTGTTAATATTCTGTCTCTAAACAGTATGATATTTTGTAAGTACTCATTTAACATACTTTAATTTTTAGTACATGTTTTGATCAATAAAGCCACCACAATTATATCGGTGCATGTTTGTGATCTGAGTACAAATTATATATGTAAATGTAGGCTTGCACGTTGCCAAAGCAAATCGTGAGCTATTATTTTTGCACCACATTAAAATGCGATTAGCGTGTTATCAGATCTTTTTTATCTGGCAGGTAAGTACATTTAAAAAAATATCTAGTAGGAAAAAAATACCCGTAACGTTTTAGAATCCCTGCAGGATCACAAATGGTAATGTATACTGTTACTGAAATAATCTGACTCAGGTAACAGCGTTTAAATGAGAACAGGAAAAGGAAAAAAAAAGGCTGCCCGATTAGGACAGCCTTTTTATATGTTTTTTTTTAACAATTACATCGGCTTGGTTACCGCATTCATTTGAAGTGTTACCGCAGTTTGCGCTAGCAATCTTCCATTAATTGTTGCTTTAGTCTGTAAATTGATCCCGGTCATACTTAATATGTTTCCTTCAAAATGACTAGTGGTTCCACATGTAACCGCATCTGAAACTACCCAAAAAATATTTTTAGCTTGTACGCCTCCTGCTAATGTCATTCTAACTGCAGAACTTAATTTAAGAGTTCCTGCTACTTGGAAAATAAAGACATCAGTAGGACTTCCTGCAATAGTTATATCAGTTGGAATAGTAAGCGCGGTTGTCCATTTGTACAAACCTGCTGTAAGTGTTTTTCCACCAATATTTCCTGCACCTAAATTTAGGAAATCAGGATGAGTTCTTCCAGCCGCGTCAGTATAGGCTGTTTGCATATCCCCAACTGCAATTGTTAATCGTGTCGCATTAGGTACACTACATGGCAGTGGACCTGCTGCATCAACCGTATATATTGTTCCTTCAACCTCTGTACATCGAACTAATATTGCGGCGCCAGTTATTGGGCTTGCGCCAACATCACCTGTAATCGCTGATTTGTATACATTCGTAATTCCTGCTTTTGATAGGATAGCAAAATCTCCTGCAATACCTAGATTTACTACTTCTTGAGCACCTGTTTTTGCCTGTATATTATAGGTTTCGTTAACTGTATACATGTTCGAAGTGGAAGTAGCTGATTTTGCAATTGTAGCGTTAGTGACTGTTAAATCATCAGCAGTATCATTACTGCAACTGGACATAAATAGAATCGAAAGCAACGCAAGTGTAGATAATGTATTTCTTAATTTCATAACTCATTTTTTAATCTGTGACTTATTTATCACATCACAAAGATGAACGGAATGTTGGTAATAGAAGTTATACGATTTGAGTTTAATGTTGTAATATTACTCTATTTTTGATAAATTACAATGAAAATTCCTATTTGCCAATAACCAAATGGTAAAATTAAATAGAGTCAAATTAATTTGTTCTTTATAATTTTAAACCAAAAAATATTTTTTAAGAAATCAACAATATTATTTTATTTTTTGGCACTTTTAAATGCATCCAATTCTTGCTGCAATTCGATACACGCTTGTAGACAAACTTCCTCTAGTTGCATCACCAAGCTGTGGATCTCTTCTAATTTTTCTTGTGTTATTGCTGATTCCTGAATTTTTTTTGCCATATTTTCAAAATCTGAACTAATTCCCATTATTGAAAAAGAAGGTATCATCTTATGTACGGAGGCACTTAACAATTGCCAATTTCTCTCCACTAAACTTTGTTTTATACTGCTTATTAATGGAGGTGTTTGTGCTAAATATAATGAAATCATTTCCATCATTAATGCTGGATTTGATTTTGTTCTATGGTGTAAATATTCTAAATTAATACATTTTATATTTTCAACAATAGTACTAATGTCTTCTTTTGAATTAAGTTTTGATTTTTTTAATGTTCCTACAATTTTTTTATATAATACTCTTTCATCGACTGGTTTAGCAATGTAATCATTCATTCCCACGGCGATGCATTTAGCTACGTCAACTGTTGTAACATCAGCGGTTAATGCTATGATAGGAATTGTTGAACGCATCGTATTTCGTATATATTTTGTAGCTTCAAAGCCATTCATTTCTGGCATTTGCAAATCCATGAGTACAATGCTATACTCTTTTTCTTTGAGTTTTTCTATCGCTATTATCCCATTTTCAGCAATGTCAATTTCAAATCCAAAATCATCTAAAAGTGTCTTCATAAGCAATTGGTTTAACGCAATATCTTCTACTACTAGTACTTTTATATTATTCATATCTGAATTTATTTCGACCAACTCATTTTCCACTTCTACATCGGCATTTGTTTTTTGAAAAGCTAATGTAAAACTAAAAGTTGAACCTTGATCAATAGTGCTATTTACACGAATAGTGCCACCTTGAGGCTCTATTAATTGTTTTACAATAGCAAGGCCTAGACCAGTTCCTCCATACAATCTGGAAGTTCCGCTGGTTGCCTGTTGAAAATTTTCAAATATTGTTCCTATTTTTTCTTCGGAGATACCAATTCCAGTATCAATTACAGCAAATTCGAGTATCACTTTATCACTATCTTCATGTAGTAAAGCAACGCTGACAGTAATTTGTCCTGTAGAGGTAAATTTGACGGCATTAGTAACTAAATTTAAAATGATTTGATGCAAGCGGGTAGGATCACCCACTAGTACTTCAGGGATTTTACTGTCGTACTCTTTAACCAATTTTAAGTTTTTTTCCTGAATTTTTGGTTCAAACAGATGAAGCATGGCTGAAATAGAAGATTTCATTTTAAAAGGGGTTTTCTCGAATGTCATCTTACCTGCATCTACTTTTGCCAAATCGAGTATGTCGTTGATAAGAACGATTAATGCATCACCGCTGGTTTTTATTGCGTTTAAATATTCTTTTTGTTTTTCTGTTATTTCTGTTCTCAAAATCACTTTTGTAAATCCGATGATTGCATTCATTGGTGTACGGATTTCGTGACTCATATTCGACAAAAATTGTTGCTTCGCTTTTACTGCATTTTCAGCTATTATTGTGGCATTTTCAGCATTTGTTTTTGCCTCTTCTGCAATTTTTGTGGTAAATTCTGCAAAAACTTTAGCTTCAATTAATTCTGTTTCAATTCTTTTTTGATCAGTTACATCTCGTGCTACAATTGCTGCTCCAAGCACATTGTCTTTATCATCTTTGTAAACGGATCCATTAAATAATACATGAATCAATTTGCCCTTTTTATGGCGAAGGATCAGTGGAGAATCAGCAACAAATCCATTTTCAAACACTTTTTGGTATATTTCACGTGCTTTTTGTGGTTCAGTGAAATAATCAAAAAAATTGGTTCCGATTAATTTAGCACGCGCTATACCAGTTACTTTTACCGATGCATTATTCATATCGGTTATTTTCCCTTCAGGGCTTATCGCAAATAAAGGGTCATTACTCGCTTCAATAAGACTTAGAGAATATTCAGAACGTAGTTTTTGGGCGGTAAGATCCGTATTGAGTTTTTTTAGTTGTTCTGCCTGAATTAATAATTCCTGATTTTTAGTATGTAAATCCGCAAAAACTGCCACTTTTGCTTTTAATATTTCTGGAGAAAGCGGTTTAATCATATAATCAACAGCACCAGCTTGGTATCCTTTGAAAATTTGTAACGAATTATCCATACTGGCCGTTAAAAAAATAATCGGAACATGTTTGAGTTTTTCAATTTGACGAATCAATTCTACAGTTTCAAATCCATCCATCATTGGCATTTGCACATCTATTAAGATTATTGCAAAATCTTGTTGGTGCAGCAAGATTTTCAAGGCTTCATTACCGGAATTTGCTTTAACACATAAATAATTTTCATCAGAAAGAATTACTTCTAAAGCAAACAGATTTTCAGGAAGATCATCGACCAATAAAATTTTAACTGGGCTATTTATTTTCATTTTCAATTGTAAAATAAAAGTTTGAATGTTGACTATTTACTAAAATACCAACAAAAAATGTAACGTAAATGGGATTGGGGAAATACTGCCGTTGTACTATTATTTACTTAACCATACGCGCATCAACGACAACAAGCGCTCTACATCGATAGGCTTGGTAATGTAATCATTAGCACCGGCGTCTATACATTTTTGTTTGTCGTCTTTCATGGCTTTTGCAGTTAGGGCAATAACAGGCAAATTCCTGAATTTTATCTGGCTACGTATTCGGTTCATAGCTTCATAGCCGTCCATTTCGGGCATCATTATATCCATTAGAACTAAATCGATATCAGGATTTTTCTCTAGCATCTCCAATGCGGTTTTTCCGTTTTCGGCTTTGATAACATCCATTCCACGTTCTTGCAGTATTTTGGATAATGCAAAAACATTTCGCATGTCATCATCAACCAATAATATTTTTTTTGAATGAAATATAGCTTCTTTATCATGCAAATTATTAATAATCATTTGTTTTGCTTTTGGTAGATTACTGATCGTTCGGTGCAGAAAAAGAGCCGTTTCATCCAGCAATCGTTCTTCGGATTTTACACCTTTTATTATTATGCTTTCCGCATATTTGTGAAGCAAATTATTTTCTTCTTTTGTAAGTTCTTTACCGGTGTAAACGATAATAGGGGGTAAGTTATGGCCTTTGACATCCTCCAATTTACTGATAAGTTCAAAACCAGTCATATCGGGTAATCCAAGATCCAAAATGATACAATCGATGTGATTGTTCTCAAACAATTCCAAAGCCTCTTTTCCTGTTGCAGCTTCATAACATTTTACATCTCCATTGCCAATGAGTACTTTCATTGCTTTTCTAGAGTTTTCACTATCTTCAATAATCAACAGGTTTTTTATTTTTCTATTGACAAAATTTTCAATTCGGTTAAAAGCTTCTTCGAGACCATCTTTAGATATCGGTTTCATCAGGTACTCTACCGCACCTTCTCTGATTGGTTCCAGCGAACGGTCATTTGCAGATATAATATGCACCGGTATATGTCTTACGGAAGGATTTCCTTTTAATTCATGCAATACTTGCTGCCCTTTTATTCCAGGTAAACCCATATCGAGAATGATGGCTTGAGGTCTGTATTTTGAAGCCAGCACTAAACCATCTTCTCCTGAAGCAGCTGACAAACATTTGAATCCTTTTTTGTTGGCTTGTTGTAAAAGTATCGCAGCAAAATTTTGATCATCTTCAATAATCAGCACTACTGTATCATCAGTGCGTATCGTTTCTCTATCATCTTCTATTGTGGAATAATTTAGATATTTGATGTCATTTTTCGAACTGGTTGCATACGAATTTGGTTTTAACTCAATTTCAGTCACAGATTCTTGTATAGCATGGATTTCCAGTGGAATAATAAGAGAAAAAGTCGATCCTTTATCTAAATTACTTTTTACTTTTATTTCGCCTTCCAGTAATTTGGCAAGTTCGCGGGAAATAGAAAGTCCTAGACCAGTACCACCATATTTTCTGGAAGTTCCACCTTCGGCTTGTTGAAAAGCTTCAAAGATGGCTGTTTGTTTGTCTTCGGATATTCCAATGCCAGTATCAGTAACAGAAATCGTTAAAGTAGTCTCTGTATTTGGGTCAATATGTATGATGACACTTCCTTTTTCGGTAAATTTTATAGCATTGGATAAAAGATTTTTCAGTATTTGATTTAAACGTTGTGAATCGGTGTGAACAAATTCGGGTAAAGTTGTAGCCAATTTACAAAGTAGCGTTAGTCCTTTTTGTTCTGCTTGATGTTTAAAATCGCGAACAAGAGTATTAGTGAAATTTTTCAGTGATACCTTTTCAATATTTATCGCCATTTTTCCTGCTTCAATCTTCGAAAGATCTAACACTTCATTAATTAGCACAAGTAAGTCATGACCACTTTTATAAATTATTTCCGCACTTTCAACTTGAATATCATCCAGGTTTTTCTTCCTGTTTTCTGACAAATCTTTGGACAGAATAAGCAAACTATTAAGCGGAGTTCTTAACTCATGGGACATATTTGCCAAAAATTCAGATTTATACTTGCTGCTAATCTCAAGTTGTTTGGTTTTTTGTTCAATATCATTTTTTGAAGCTTCAACTTCTTTATTTTTCTCTTCTAATGATCGCGTCTGCTGCTCCAGTTCTTCATTAGTCATTTGCAGTTCCTCCTGCTGTTGCTTAAGATTTTGAGCTTGCTGTTCTAATTCTTCATTGAGTTGCCTCAATTCTTCCTGTTGCATTTGTAGTTCTTCCGCTTGGATCGAGAGCTCTTTGTTTGCAAAACTTAACTCCACGGCTCTTTTTTCCTTTTCATCATTTTGAAAGGCGAGCTCTTGGTTTGCAATTCCTAATTCGGCAGCTCTTTTTTCCTTTTCATCATTTTGATAGGCAAGTTCTTTGTTTGCAATTCCTAATTCGGCAGCTCTTTTTTCCTTTTCATCATTTTGATAGGCAAGTTCTTTGTTTGCAATTCCTAATTCGGCAGCTCTTTTTTCTTTTTCATCATTTTGAAACGCGAGTTCTTTGTTTGCAATTCCTAATTCGGCAGCTCTTTTTTCCTTTTCATCATTTTGAAACGCGAGTTCTTTGTTTGCAATTCCTAATTCGGCAGCTCTTTTTTCCTTTTCATCATTTTGAAAGGCGAGTTCCTTATTTGCAATTCCTAATTCGGCGGCTCTTTTTTCCTTTTCATCATTTTGAAAGGCGAGTTCGTTGTTTGCAATTCCTAATTCAGCGGCTCTTTTTTCCTTTTCATCATTTTGAAAGGCGAGTTCCTTATTTGCAATTCCTAATTCAGCGGCTCTTTTTTCTTTTTCATCATTTTGAAAGGCGAGTTCCTCATTTGCAATTCCTAATTCAGCGGCTCTTTTTTCCTTTTCTTCCACTTGTTGAACCGTATTGACACTTATGGCAATACTGTTAACAGAGACATTTATAAATTCCTTTTCTGTTTCGGTAAAATCAGTAAGCTTGCCAATTTCTATTACTCCTATCGTTTTGCCGTCAAGCAAAAAAGGGGTAATCAGCAAATTCTTTGGTGTTGTATCCAGAACGGTTGATGTGATGCGTATTTGATCTTCGGTTATGTCTGTTATAATAATTTGTTTCTGTTCCCATGCTGCCTGGCCAATTAATCCCTCGTTTAATTTAAATATTTCTTTACCAGCTTTTGAAGATGAAAAAGCGAATCTTCCATTAAGAATCAGCGAATTTTCTTTTTCATTAAACAGATATACAGCTCCAATATTAGCGTTCAAGTAGGTGCATAAAAAACTAATAGTATTGTTTGCCAACTGTGCGATGCTTTGATTTCCTAATAATTTTTCATTGAGTTCTGAGTTACCGGTAAGCAACCAGTTCTTACTGGCAGTTTCTGATTCGGAGTTTTTTAATGCTTTAAGGTTTTCAACAACTATAATGTAAACAACAAGAAGAATAAGCATAATGATTAACAATAAAAAAGCGAAAACAAGATTAAATTTGCTGGCATCATATTCGCTGGTTTGCTTTCTTTCGTTAAGCAAAGTTTGTTCTGTTTCCTGTGCTTTAGTAATCCTTTTTCTAATTTCTTCTTGTAGCTGTTTGCCCTCACCAGAGGCAATAAATTCTTGCGCTTTTTTAAAATCGTCTTTACGAAAAGCAATGCATTTATTTAAATTTTCAAAACGAATTTTGATTTGTTCCGTCAGGTCTTCAATATTTATTTGTTGATTTGCATCCTCTGATGTTAATTCCTTTACATTCGCAAGTTGCTCGATTATTTTGGTTTTAGAAGATAAAAATGGTTTTAGGTAATCTGCGTTGCCAGTGATTGTATACCCACGTACACTCGTCTCAGCATCAAGGGCAGATATCAAAATTCTGTCAAATTGATAGATTACCGCATTGGAATGGTTAACTAAAGCATTTGAAGCGACAAATTTTTCGCTATTTTTAAAAGAAAAAATTGCAACTGCTACAAGAACTGCGGCACAGGCACTAAATCCTATTATTATTTTTCTGCCTAGGGTTATTTTCATTTTTTTTTATTTGTAAAGATTATATCTATTCTGTTTTTTTAACATCCAATGCTATCAGCAGCGCAATTATGTTCTCTATTGATAAAATATGATCCGATTCAACAGCGGTAAGTGCTGACAAGGGCATATAAGGAGATTCTGCTGTGGTTGGGTCTTGAATAATGATCAGGCCACCACATTCTTTTATTCGTTTTAGACCTTGGGTGCCATCGTTATTTGATCCGGTGAGCACAATTCCAATTAATGTATGTTTATAAGCTTCAGCAGCCGATTCAAATAATACATCAATAGACGGTCGTGCAAAATTGACACGCTCGTCAATGGTAAGAGAAAAGGTTTTATCCTTTTCAATTAGCAAATGATAATTAGGTGGAGCAAAGTATACCGTTCCTTTTTCAATTTTTTCTTTTTCATCGGCTTCTTTTAAAATGAGATTACTTTTTTCATTTAAAAGTTTTATCCATTTACTATTGGAATTTGCGCCTACATGTTGCACTATAATAATTGGCGTATTGAAATAGGCAGGTAAGGATGAGAACATAATTTTTAAAAGATTCATACCACCTGAGGAAATTCCTATAACAATTGCTTCATAACGCACTTAATATTTCTTTTTAAATATTCGTTGTAAACTATCCAGCTCTTGATAATCCTCATATAAATCGGAGTAGCGCAAACTTTCTTTTGATCCTAAACATAAAACTCCTCCATTTATAAGGCTATTGTAAAAAAGAGTTTGTACTTTATTTTGTAAATTTTTATCAAAATAAATAAGTACGTTTCGACATAATATCAAATTAACTTCAGCAAATACACTATCTGTTACAAGATTATGATTGGCCCAAACAATATTCTTTTTCAAGGATTGATTCATAATGACGTTATCATAATTTGAAATATAATAACTAGAAAAGGATTCTTTTCCTCCTGCTAATTGATAGTTTGCTGTGTATTCTTTTATCATTTTGTTGGGAAAAATTCCCTCTTTCGCGCGATTCAAAGCAAGCTGATTAAAATCAGTAGCATATATCGTAGTTCTGTCATACAATCCTTCCTCTTGTAAAAGTATAGCCATCGAATAAGCTTCCTCTCCCGTAGCACATCCTGCATGCCATATTTTTATAAAGGGATAGGTCTTTAAAATAGGGATGACATTTTCCCGTAATGACCTATAAAAAAAAGGGTCACGAAACATTTCAGTTACAGTTATTGATAAATCTTGTAATAGTTCAGAAGCAAATAATTGATCATTTAAAACTTTAGATTGCATTTGAGAAACATCTTCGAATCCATATAACGCCATGCTGTTCATGATCCTCCGCCTGATATGCGCCTGGGAGTACTCTCTGAAATCGTAACCATATTTCCGAAAGATCGCTTCCAACAACAATGAAATTTCCAAATCTGACGTGTCTTTATACCGCATTTTTTTTAAATAATATTGGTTTTAATTTTGACTAAATCAGCAGTGATTACTATAAATCTATTAATTAAATTCAAACATAACTATATAGTGAAAACGGATTACATCCTGTCCATGTACCAATTTAATTCTTTTTCCATTTTTTGATATTTAAAAACAGAAGTGATTATTTTTTGCAAACGAACAAAAGCTGTTTCGCTTTTAACTACATAGTCAACAGCTTTATGGTGCATACAATTTATGGCAACTTCAATTTTATCTTGAGAAGAAAGCATTACAACTGGGATCTCGGGATTGAAAGCTTTTATTTTATCTAATGTTTCAATGCCGTTCATTGCATTTGCAACAATACCATCAAGTTGATAATCTAAAATTACTATATCTGGATTATTATTTATATTAGCGATGCATAGCTCTCCAGTAGAATAAGTTTCCACTATAAAATCAGCATTTTCTAAAAACTCTATTTCTAAGGATTTTAAAAATAATGCATCATCATCTACTAGGAAAATTTTTACTTTAGTATCATTTTTCATTATATGGTATTTTTGATTATATTAAATTCTTCTTGTAATTCTTGACATGCTTGACTACAAATTGCGTCAAGTTGCATAACTAAGTCATTTATTCCCCCTGATACTTCTTCTGCAATTGCAAATTCTTGAATTTTTTTTGCAATATTTTCAAACTTACGACTCATGCCCATTATTGCAAAAGACGGAATTATTTTGTGTGCGGCCGCGCCCAATAACGTCCAATTTTTTTCGGCTAAACTTTGCTTAATTGTATTTATCAAAGGGGGAGTTTGTGTTAAATAAAGTGATATCATTTCCATCATTAACGTTGGATTTGACTTTGTCCGTTGTTTTAAATAAGCTAGGTCAACACATTTTATTTTTACCACTTTGGGAATACTCTCATCTAAATTTTCATTCTGTATTGCAGTACGTTTTTCGCGTTGTGGTCTCTTTAATAATCCAACGATTTTACTATACAATAAACTTTCACTAACGGGTTTTGCCAGATAATCATTCATTCCTACTGCTCTGCATTTAGCTAAATCTACCGTTGTAACGTCGGCGGTTAAAGCTATTATAGGAATTTTTGAATTCATCGTTTTTCGGATGTATTCTGTAGCCTCAAATCCATTCATTTCTGGCATTTGTAAGTCCATTAAAATGATATCGTAGTCGTTTTCTTTTAATTTTTCGATGGCTATTTTGCCATTATCGGCAATATCTCTGAAAAATCCAAAATCATCTAATAATGCTTTCATTAATAATTGATTCAGAGGAATATCTTCTACCACTAATACTTTTATGTTCCTAATTTCAGTGTCTAATTCAAGCAGTTCATTTTCTAATTCAGCGTCTGCACTAGTTTTTTGAAAACTCAATGTAAAACTAAATGTTGATCCTGCATTAACAGTACTTTTCACACAAATTATTCCTCCTTGTGGTTCTACTAATTGTTTTACTATAGACAGTCCTAATCCTGTTCCACCGTATAATCTTGAAGTACCGCTTGATGCTTGTTGAAAATTTTCAAATATTTTTCCTATTTTTTCTTCTGAAATGCCTATTCCAGTGTCAGTTACTGCAAATTGAATAATTACGTTATTCTCCTCTTCATGTAATAAATGAACACTAACCGTAATTTTTCCTTTAAGGGTGAATTTAACGGCATTACTCACTAAGTTTAAAATAATTTGATGTAATCGAACAGGGTCACCTACAAGAACATTAGGAATTTTACTGTCATATTCCGTAATTAATTTTAAATTTTTTTCCTGAATTTTAGTTTCAAATAGATGAAGCATCGCCGATATTGAAGATTTCATTTTGAAAGGTATTTTTTCAAATGTCATTTTGCCTGCATCAACTTTTGCTAAATCTAGAATATCATTTATAAGTACGACTAAGGCATCGCCACTGACTTTAATTGCGTTTAAATATTCTTTTTGTTTAGATGTCAATTCTGTTTTCAAAACCACTTTAGTAAACCCAATAATTGCATTCATTGGTGTCCGTATTTCATGGCTCATATTCGACAAAAATTGTTGTTTTGCTTTTACTGCATTTTCAGCTATAATGGTAGCACTTTCGGCCTTCATTTTTGCTTCTTCTGCAATTTCGGTGGCTAATTCAGCAAAAATTCGCGCTTCTATTAACTCCGACGCTATTCTCTTTTGATCCGTTACGTCTCGGGCAACAATTACAACTCCAAGTACGTTTCCTTTATCATCTTTATAAACAGAACCATTGAACAATACATCCGTGAGCTTCCCTTCTTTATGGCGAAGCGTTAGCGGAGAATCAGCAACGGAAGCTTTTTCGAACACTTCTTGATATACTTCACGTGCTTTTTGTTGCTCCGTAAAATAATCGAAAAAATCAGAATCGGTAAGATCTTTACGAGTCATACCCGTAATGTTTACAAATGCTTCATTCATATCGGTAATTTTACCTTTGGTATTTATGGTGACCAATGGATCCAGACTTGCTTCAATGAGACTCAGGGAATATTGCGAAGCTAATTTTGCGGTATAACTAAGTTCTTCCAGTTCTTTGTTTGCGATTTGCTGTTTTGCCTTTTCTTTATTTTGAAATTGAAGCTCTTTGTTAACAATGATTAGTTCATTAGCTCGTTTTTCTTTTTCATCATTTTGATAGGCTAATTCTTCGTTAGCAACGACTAATGCTGCGGCTCGTTTTTCTTTTACCTTATTTTGAAACGCAAGTTCTTCATTGACTGCAATTAATTCAGCCGCACATTTCTCCTTTTCATCATTCTGAAAAGCAAGTTCTCTATTGGCTACAATTAATTCCGCTGCCCGTTTCTCTTTTTCAGCATTTTGAAATAGAAGCTCTTTATTAGCAATTATTAATTCGGCGGCTCGTTTCTCTTTTTCATTATTTTGAAACGCAAGTTCTTTATTGGCAACAGCTAATTCAGCTGCCCGTTTTTCTTTTTCATCATTCTGAAACAGAAGCTCTTTATTAGCAATGATTAATTCAGCTGCCCGCTTCTCTTTTTCATCATTTTGAAAAGCAAGTTCTTTATTGGCAACAACTAATTCAGCTGCGCGTTTCTCTTTTTCGTGGTTTTGATAGGCTAATTCTTTATTGGCAATTCGTAAATCTAAGGCCCATTTTTGCTCGGCAATATCTCTGGCGACTATTACAACTCCTAATACAGATCCCAAATCATCTTTATATACAGAACCGTTGAATAACACATCCGTCAATTTGCCATTTTTATGTTTCAGCGTAAGCGGAGAATCTGAAACGGAGCCTTTTTTATACACTTCTTGATATACTTCACTTGCTTTTTGTTTTTCAGTAAAATAATTAAAAAAATCAGAATTTATTAACAGATCTCGATTCAGCCCCGTAATAGTAACAGTTGCCTCGTTTACATCCGTAATTTTCCCTTCCCGATTTATGGTAATTAACGGGTCTAAGCTAGCTTCAATTAGACTTCGGGTATATTGTGATTCTTGAGTTTTTATGGTTTCTATATTTATTTTAAAATTGATTTAATTTTTTATTCTAAATTACCAATGTCTTCTATAGGGTTGCGTCTTTTGTCTTTTAATTGTTTAAAATGGGAAGGGGAGAGTCCAGTAACTTTTTTAAACTGGCTGGATAAATGCGCAACGCTGCTGTAATTCATTTTCCAAGCTATTTCAGTGATGTTTAATTCACCATAAATAATCAGCTCCTTTATTCGCTCCGTTTTATGAGAAATTATAAACTGTTCAATTGTAGTTCCTTGCACTTCCGAAAACAAGTTGGATAAGTAGGTGTAATCGTGATTTAATTGTTGGCTCAGATAGTCAGAAAAATTAATTTTTATATTTTCTGTCGAATGGTGAACCATTTGAATTATCACATTTTTAATTTTTTCAATTAGCATGGATTTTTTATCATCCATTAATTCCAGTCCGGAGTTTAAAAGGGCACTTTTTAGTAGTTGTCTCTGGTCAATTGAAATATTTTCCATAATTTCAACTTCACCTAAATCTACCACCATGAAGTGTAGTCCAAGTTTTTTCAATTCCTCTTTTACCGCCATTTTGCAGCGATTACTGACCATGTATTTAATGTATAGTTTCAAAGATATTTGGTTTACGGTTTAGATTTTTTTTTTGAGGTTCAAGTTACATTATATTTTCTAGGAATGATTTATCAAAAATGTTTCAATCCTATTATGATCTTAAATATTTGCTTTAAAATTAAAATATTGGAATCCGGTATATGATGTTTTTTTCTAGATTTTAGGAACAAAAAGTATTTTTATAAAGTAAAGTTAATTATCATATCCGCTTTTTATGGTTGTTGAAATCATTTTGAACTGCACATTTGCATTAAAGCAATGTCTAGAGTGTGCCGGAATTATTATTCCTTCTCCTAATTTAAGTAAGTGCTTGGTTTCATTAATAAAAATCTCGGCTGTTCCGTCAATTATTTGTACATAATTATCAAAAGGAGATGTTCTTTCAGATAATTCTTCACCAGCATCAAATGATAAAGCGGTAATGTTTCCGGTAGTTTTTTTAATTATGGTTCGGCTTACAACAGCGTGTGGTATATATTGTATAATTTCTACGATGATATGTGATTGAGATCTTGTTAACTCACGATTATCTATCGGTGTATTTTTAGATTGCATATTGACTATTTATTGCTCTACGATGAGTTGATATTTTGTGAAGGTACTCGCTTTAATTGCAATCACGTTATATAATCGTCTAAAAGAGTTGATTTGCTCGAAAAAAGCCAATAATAAAACAGTGGATTTGTTTAAATTATCAAAGATGCAGCTAAACAAAATCTTTTTTTACATCATTAAAAATCTGTCTTAGGTAAATTAAATAAAGCCTCACTAATCTAAAGGTGGATTAAAGAGGCTTTACTGGGGCATAAAAGGGTTTAAATTTACGGGCTCGTGTTTAAAAAAGAATTATTTCATCTCAAAAGGAGTAACCCAATCTAATGATTTAATGGAGGAAACTTTATTTTCTTCATCCATTGAAACACGAAGTTCTTTATTGGCTACTTTTTTTGAATACAATGCTTTGTAGCGAAAAATTGTTGTTCCATCAAAATTATTTTTATAAATTTCAACTAATTGTAAATCAATAAAAGTTCCATAATATTGGCGGAATCTGGTACAGGTTTTTGTCAATCTTTCTTCAGTAGTGTTTTGGATTACTGATGCTGTTGCTTCACTTTGGCTGAAAGGTTTAAATTTAGAGGTGTTACAAGTCATTAATACTCTCTTTCCTAATTCATATGCTTTGTTTTTTTGACTTTCGTTAACGTCAGATAAAGCAAGTTTTTCAATTTTAGCATTTTCAAAAGCTGTCACAGCATTTTTTGATTTACATCCAATAAGCAAAAGAATGCTAAAGACAATAATTATTTTTTTCATGTTTAATTAATTTTTAATAAGATATTCGGATCGGGACAGTTTTGTAAGTAACGCTTTAAGTCGTTTTCACTACTAACTCCAGGATAATCACCAAAGGAATTTGAAATTTCTTCAATTATCTGAAAATGTAAATGAGGTGCATAATCTCCATTCACGGAAGCGTCTCCTAAAGTTGCTATTTGTTGTCCTTTTTCAAAAATTGTGCCGCGATCAATATCATTAATACTTTCTAACGAAAGATGACCATATAAAGTATAAAATTTCTGATTTTCTATTTTATGTTCTAAGATAATGGTTGGGCCATAATCACCTACACCTGTATTGTAATTAAAACTGTGTACTACGCCATCAAGTGCTGCCAATACGGGAGTTCCAGCTTTAATCCATAAATCGAGACCAATATGAATATTTCGTTCTTCAGTTTTAGAATCGTTGAAAATATCACTTCGTTTGTAAAGATTTCTAATTTCATTGTAACCACCAAAGGCTACTTTTGCATTATTTTCTTCTAAATAGTTTTCAATATACTTCTCAAAATCAGTGGCATTATCAATAGCATGTTCAGCAAAGGCGTCATTTTTTATAGATAAATCCAGTGGAATATACTGGTTGTAATCAATTGAATTGTCTATCACTTTAACATTTTGTATGTCGTTTAAGATAGTTTCTAATACGGTCATAATTTTTGTAAATTTATTATAATTCCTAAATTTAAAATAAAAAATAGCAACATGAAAATTTAGGTTGCATTATAACTTTTAATTGTGAAAAACATTTTTAACAAAATCATAATAAAGAATGCCAATATGAAATTTCATATCGGCATTTTAATTCTTCGTTTAGATAATGATTTTTGATATCAACTTTTGCTTCTCCTCCGGAAAGTTGCAAAATGAATTAGAGTTTGAAATAATAAAAAATTCCAATCTATTACGATTGGAATTCTACTTTATAAAAAACGTAATTTTAATACAAATTTGGATATTTCGAAGGATTTACTTCATTCATCATTGCATAGACTTTTTCAAAAATATCTTCTGCAGAAGGTTTTGAGAAATAGTCGCCGTCCGTTCCATAAGCAGGTCTGTGTGCTTTTGCAGTTAAGGTTTGCGGTTTGCTGTCTAAATAATTATAGGCGTCTTGCTGCTCAATTATTTGTTGCAAAATATAAGCTGAAGCTCCACCGGGAACATCCTCGTCAATAACTAAAAGACGATTAGTTTTTACAATACTTTTCACTACATCTTGATTCACATCAAATGGAAGTAAAGATTGTAAATCGATGATCTCACAATCAATGCCTACTTCAAGAAGCTCATTTGCTGCTTGCTGTACTAATCGCAAAGTTGAACCATAGGAAACAAGTGTAATGTCAGTTCCTTCTTTCAACGTTTCCACAACTCCAATAGGAGTTTTGAATTCGCCATAGTTCAAAGGCATTTTTTCTTTCAATCGGTATCCATTCAAGCATTCGATTACTAAAGCAGGTTCATCACATTCGAGCAAACTGTTATAAAATCCGGCTGCTTGAGTCATGTTTCTTGGAACTAACACATGAATTCCTCTTATGGCGTTTATGATCATTCCCATAGGAGAACCTGAATGCCAGATTCCTTCTAAACGATGGCCGCGTGTTCGAATGATTAATGGCGCTTTTTGTTTTCCAATGGTACGATATCGTAGTGTTGCTAAATCATCACTCATGATTTGAATAGCATACAATAAATAATCTAAATATTGAATTTCAGCAATAGGGCGTAAGCCTCTTAATGCCATCCCTATACCTTGCCCTAATATGGTTGCTTCACGAATTCCCACATCGGCAACACGTAATTCACCATATTTTTCCTGCATTCCTTCTAAGCCTTGATTAACGTCTCCGATGGTTCCAGCATCTTCACCAAAAATCAAAGTTTCAGGATATTTTGTGAAGATTGCATCAAAGTTATCACGTAAAATCATGCGACCATCAGTATCTTCTTTTGCATTTTCAGGATATACGGGTAGCACCTTTTCTACTGAAAACACATTTAAATCTGTTTCTGAAAATAAGTTGCTGCTAAAATTTATCTGCGTTTTAGAAGTATATGATGTTATCCACTGGGATAATTCCTCTTTGCCTTTTTCGTTTTGGATTAAACGCAAAACCTTTCGTGCCGCAACTAAAATGTCCTTCTTTATAGGGGATTTATTACTATTTAAATCCGCTGTGAATTGTAAAATTCTTTCTTTACTTTTACTGGTTTCAGCTATTTTTTCTAATAATCCAATCAGTAGTTTTTGATCTTCAATAATAGGTTCAAGAAATGCATTCCAAGCCGCTTTTTTAGCTTCTAAAACATCTTTTTTGGCTTGCGCGTCAATTGCATCAATTTCTTCTGGTGAAGCAATGTTGATCGCAATCATCCATAATTTCATTTGGCGGATACAATCGAAATCTCTTTCCCACGCCAAACGATCTGCATCTTTATATCTTTCATGAGAACCTGAACTGGAATGTCCTTGTGGTTGTGTTAACTCATTTACGTGAATTAAAACAGGAACGTGGTTTTCACGGGCAATATCAGCAGCTTTCTCGTACGTTGCAATTAAGTCAGCATAATCCCAACCTTTTACTCTTAATATTTCGAAGCCATTGGTTCCTTTTTCTCTTTGGTACCCTTTTAAAATTTCAGAAATATTTTCTTTGGTCGTTTGGTGTTTTGCATGTACCGAAATTCCATACTCATCGTCCCAAACACTCATAACCATCGGTACTTGTAATACTCCTGCAGCATTTATAGTTTCAAAAAATAAACCTTCAGAGGTACTGGCGTTTCCTATCGTTCCCCATGCAATCTCATTTCCTTCATTAGAAAAATTAGCCGCATTTGGTATTCCAGAAACTTGTCTGTATATTTTTGAAGCTTGAGCAAGTCCTAATAATCTTGGCATTTGTCCTGCCGTCGGAGAAATATCAGCACTTGAGTTTTTTTGTTTTGTTAAGTCTTTCCAACTTCCGTCTTCATTTAAACTATGAGTGGCAAAGTGCCCGCCCATTTGTCTTCCGGCTGACATTGGTTCTTGTTCAACATCAGTATGACCATATAATCCAGCAAAAAATTGTTGCACGGTTAATTCTCCAATAGCCATCATAAAAGTTTGATCGCGATAATATCCGGAACGGAAGTCACCATTTTTGAAAGCTTTCGCCATTGCGAGTTGGGGAACTTCTTTTCCATCACCAAAAATGCCAAATTTAGCCTTTCCAGTCAATACTTCTTTACGTCCTAAAAGACTGCATTCTCTACTGATTGAAGCTAATTTATAGTCATTCAGTACTTCGATTTTGAAATCTTCAAATGTCAATGTAGTATTGGTTTTTTCTTTTATCATAATTAAAAAGTATAACTTTGTGTGGCAAATTTACTTAAAAACTAGCTATTTTCATCATTGATTAAAAAAAATATAATTTAATTATTGCAATTTATTCTATTAAAAAGAACTTAATTTTTTTGTTAAATGTAATTTCATGTCTACTTTACTGATAATAGTTTAATAAAAAATGAAAATTGTATTGGTTTAGAACCATTTTCGATTAAAAAGATTGATTAATGTTTTAGGTGAAAAAGTAACTATAAATCGTATTTTTTCGTTATAATTAGTTTGCGCTATTTCCCAACCATTATTCGAGTATACTGGAAAATACAATTCAAAGTAATCAGTAACGAGATTAAGTCGTATTCCGCTATCGTATAAAAATTTTTCGTTTTGGCTTTTATTTTTTATAAAACCAATATCGCCATAAATTTCGATCCAATTCCATACGCTAACACTTGCATTCAAACTCGTAATCCATCGATTTGCAAATGGAGTATCCATCTTTGATTTAAAGCCGCCTTCTGCCATTATAAATTGTTGACTGAACAAACCAGTGCTTTCTGATCGCCCAAAATAGTTGTAATCAAACAAATAATCGGTAGGCCTGTCTGTAGCGAAACTAAAAAAATCAGATTCTGTTTTATTGTATAAAAAACTTCCCGTATAAAAGCGCAAATTAATTTGACGATTGTTTTCAAAAAGTTTTCTATATTCTACTTCGGCATTAACTTTTCCAAATTTCCCCGAGATTTGAATATCCGAACTAAAATTGAAATGATTGGTCACCTCCGTTTTTGAATTTATATAACGAACATCAAAAATGGAATAGTTGGATGGTGCATTGTCAATTGCCAAAGCACTTTTTTCCTTGTTTACAATGACTTGCCTTAGTAGAATCAATTGTTTTCTATTGTCTCTAAAATTAGGTTCCCGAATTCGCAATTGCACCGTCGGATTTAATCTAAGGTAAGAGGCATCTTGCGCATAATGAAAATAAGATCCACTAAAAGAGTACTTTACATTATAAAGTGTGCTGTTTCGATAATTTTGATTGACTAATAATGAAGCGGATCCTGATACATTATTGGATTTAGTTGAGTAGGATGGATTAATGTCAAAAGTAAAAGGTTTGTCTAAAATAGTTTTATTATGCAAGCGCAATCCTGGCGTTATTCCGTCGTATAAATTATAATATATTGAAGGAACGTATAAAACTTGATTGTAATAAGGATCTTCCAAATCCTTCATAAATACAAACTTAACCGGACGGTTGTTTGGAAAAAAACCATCTAATTTTTTCCAGTTATTTCTTAAATTATATTCAGGTACTTCATTCTTTAGGTTTAAAATAATTTTATCAGCACCATTTCTTTGCATAGTAAATGTACTGTCACATTCTTCAATATCCAGCCATTTTTTAAAAACAACTACACCTTTCTTCGTACCATAAACTGGAATGGGAATAGGAGTTCCGGTTTTGTTTATTACTGAAAAAGTGATACTTTCATTGGTTTTCTTAACACTGGAGAATTTATAGTCAATAATAGCTCTAGAATTTATAATCGTAGTAAAAAACCAGTCAATGTCTTTATCAGTATTAGATTTTAAAATGGTTTCAAAATCAGTTCTGGAAACCTGCTTTAACTGATTTTGACTGTAAAATTGTTTTATACTAGTGGCTACAGCATTATTTTGAAGATAATCATCCAAAAACCGAATACTTAATCCGGAACGATATTTACTGGCTATTTGTTCATTGAATTTTATTAAAGTGTTTTTTGGGTCGCCAAGTGGTTGGTCCAGATTTTTTCGTGCCATCAGCATATAAAAATAACTATACTGATCATTAAAACCAATATTAGCAATATTAAAGCTTTTCAGTAGTCGGATCTTACTTGCGCTCCCTATCATTTTGGTATTTGGGTGATTTTCATCCATATATTTCATCATAGCATAAACCTGCAAACCATCATATATCCAATTGTCTTTTCGGGGGTCTAATTGTAAACTTGTTTTTAGATATTCATCCAGATAGGTTTTTAGAAATTTTATTTCAAAAAGAAATTCATCGGAAAACGGGCTTATAAAAGAAGGTAGTTGATTCAGACCGTAAAAAGGATTTTTCTCATAGTCTGTTTGTGAAACAATAATTTTTTCATGCGGATATTTTCCAATTAAAGCATTTGTAAAATTCGCCACTCGGTTTATTACAATTGCTTTTTGGATAGTATCTAATTTACTGTTTCGCAAGTCAGTCAGCACTTCAACAGCGCTATTTTTATAGCTTTCAAAATGTGTTTTAGGCTCGACGATAAGACTGAAATCAGTTCTGTTAGTTCCTGATAATTTATAATTTGTAAAAGCGTCATCACTAGCTGATGTGCTGCTTTTTAAATCGGAAGTAACTTCGAAATTTTTAGGTATTTTTAAATCAATTTCAAAACTTGAATAGGCATTGGCGATATCATCTAAATTAATATTGCTGTATCGTATAAAATTATGGTTTTCATACCGGGCTGGCGTAAGAAACCAATTTTTTAAATAGATAGTTCCGTTATTATTGTAACCGTATTTTGTGAATTTATCGCTAGGTATTTTAGCGATATACGTGATATGTAAAACAATCTTCTGATTTGGAAGTAATTTTTCGGATAATTTAACGTCAATTAAATCAGGATTTTTGTTTGGTCTTTCCCATGATAAAACTAATTTATTGGGATCTAAAATGCTGACATTTTTCGTACTTCCACGTTCTTCTTCTTTGGCTAAATGGAAACCTCTAAAAAATTCATCCGAAAATCGCTTGGCTAAAGGAGTATTTTTGGTTGAAAAAGCATTATTCCAATCATTCAACACAATCGAGCTCAGCGTGTCGTCTGACTGATTAAAAAAGGTAATATCCTGCTGAATAGTCAACGTTTTATTCTCCATATTTAACTCAGCCGCGATATCAGAATGATGTTGCGCATATTGTTTTACTGATAGTAATAAAACAAGCGTATAAAACGTAATTTTAAAGAATGAGTTCAAATTCCAGTATAAATTTTATTAAAAAAATAAATATACTTTTTTTTAAAATACAACACTATCGAAACGCCGTAATTAACATAAAAAAAGCTGTTGATTAGACAGCTTTTTTGTTAAAAGTTCGGAGTTAAATCATATTTTTTATAAAATTTATCCAACACATCAACCACCTCATCTTCAGTATCTACAATTTTAAATAAATTTAAATCTCCGGCGCTTACGGTATGTTCTTTTTCTACTAAAACTGTTTTTATCCAATCTATTAATCCTGCCCAAAAGGTAGTTCCAACAAGTATAATAGGGAATTTCGCAATTTTTTTGGTCTGAATCAAGGTTATCGCTTCAAACAATTCATCCATGGTTCCAAAACCACCGGGCATCACCACAAATCCTTGAGAATATTTGACAAACATTACTTTTCGAACAAAGAAATAATCAAAATTTAAATTTTTATCGCTATCAATGTACGGGTTGAAGTGTTGTTCAAATGGCAGCTCAATATTCAGTCCTACCGATGTTCCGCCGCCTAAATGGGCACCTTTGTTTCCTGCTTCCATAATACCAGGACCACCGCCAGTAATCACGCCATAACCCGCTTTACTGATTTTATAGGCAATTTTCTCTGCTAATAAATAATAAGCATCATCTGGTTTGGTTCTGGCAGAACCAAAAATTGTTACACAAGGACCTATCCGCCCCATGCTTTCGTAACCATTGACAAATTCGGCCATGATTTTAAAAATCGCCCAGCTATCATTGGTTCTTATTTCATTCCAGGTCTTCCTTTTCATTCTGTCTTGGATGACTTTGTCCTCGTCATTATCAAAATCTTCTAATCTCATTTTCAAAAATATAATTTAATTTCTGTTTTTTTTGCAGCTATTTCCTGCTATCCATTTCAATCTTTATTGTTTTAAACAAAAACAATAAAGCATTTCCATTGCTATCAGGGCTAAGCAAATTTAATACGTTTGCTCTTCAATGGATTTTGTTATTTTGGATATAACTTTACCCGTATGTTCCGTTGTTTTTGATTCTATCAGCATTATTAAACATTCGTTAGTCGACGAAACTCTATGATTTATACCTTTTTTCACTACAAACAAATCTCCTTTTTCCATAGTGAATTTAGGTTCGTTTTGAATTTCCATTAAAAGTTCTCCTTCTACGATGTAAAATAATTCATCTTCATTTTCATGATTATGCCATGGCAAATCTTGGCCCTTAATTTTTGCTACTTTAATAAATTGATCATTAACTTCACCAATTATTTTAGGTGAAAAGTAGTTTTCGACACTACTAAACGCTTCTTTTAAATTCATAATTTTCCCAAATTATTTTTTTAGTTCTATGTATACTAAAGTAATTCTTTTTTCAAGAATTGCGCCGTATAACTTTTCTTATTTTTAATAATCTCTTCCGGACTTCCTTTGGCAACGAGCTGTCCGCCACCTTTACCACCTTCTGGACCAATATCTATAACATAATCCGCAAGTTTAATCACGTCCATATTGTGTTCGATAATCAGAATCGTATTTCCTTTATCAACTAGTTTATTAATCACTTCCATCAACACCCTGATGTCCTCAAAATGCAAGCCGGTTGTAGGTTCATCCAGAATGTAAAACGTGTTCCCGGTATCTTTTTTAGATAATTCACCCGCCAGCTTGATGCGTTGTGCCTCACCACCGGAAAGTGTCGTGCTTTGTTGGCCAAGTGTTATATAGCCCAAACCTACATCCTGAATGGTTTTTACTTTTCTATAAATCTTTGGAATCATTTCAAAAAACGGAACCGCTTCATCTACCGTCATATTCAATACATCTGAAATGGATTTTCCTTTGTATCGAATCTCCAATGTTTCTCGGTTAAAACGTTTCCCTTGGCACGTTTCACATTCTACATACACATCGGGTAAAAAGTTCATTTCAATTGTTCGTACGCCAGAACCTTGGCAGGTTTCACAACGTCCACCTTTTACATTAAAACTAAAACGACCCGCTTTATAACCTCGAATCATACTTTCGGAAGTCATCGTAAACAGATTTCTAATTTCCGTGAAAACTTCGGTATACGTTGCCGGATTACTTCGTGGTGTCCTTCCAATCGGGCTTTGGTCAATATCAATCACTTTATCGATATGTTCCAAGCCTTCAATTTTTTTATACGGTTTTGGTTTTTTGACACCATTAAAATAATACGCGTTCAAAATAGGGTAAAGCGTCTCATTAATCAACGTAGATTTACCACTTCCGGAAACTCCAGTCACGCAAATCATTTTGCCCAAAGGCAATTCTATCGAAACATTTTTCAAGTTATTTCCTGTTGCTCCGGTCAGTTTTAGGAATTTCCCATTTCCCTCCCGACGTTTAGCTGGAACTTCAATTTTCATTTCACCATTTAGGTACATCGCTGTAATAGTATGATGTTTCAGGATTTCAGCCGGCGTTCCTTTACTAATGATTTCTCCTCCGTATTTTCCTGCTTTTGGTCCAATGTCAATCACATAATCAGCGCGTTCAATCATGTCTTTATCGTGTTCAACCACAATGACAGAGTTTCCAATATCGCGTAATTGTTCGAGAGAATGGATCAATTTATCATTGTCCCTTTGGTGTAAACCAATACTTGGCTCATCCAAGATATATAAAACACCTACAAGTTGCGAACCAATTTGAGTCGCTAATCTAATGCGCTGTGCTTCACCACCCGAAAGTGATTTAGAACTTCGACTTAAAGCCAAATAATCCAAACCTACATTCATCAAAAAGTTCAATCGATCTTTGATCTCTTTGATTACTTCCGTAGCGATACGTTTTTGTTTGTCAGATAAATGATTGTCCAAGTCAAGAAACCAAGTTGTCAAATCCGAAATATCCATATCACACAATTCGGTAATATTTTTTTCATTTATTTTAAAGAACATCGCTTCTTTTTTCAAACGGGAACCTTCACAAACGGGACATTTTATTTCGTCCATGAATTCTTTTGCCCAGCGTTTTATAGTTGTGGAGCCGCTTTCATCATGTTGGTTTTTTATGAAATGCGAAATCCCTTCAAAATCAATTTTATATTCACGGGCAACGCCTAAATCTTTGGAGTTGATGGTGAATTTTTCTTTGCCGCCATTTAAAATCATTTCCATTGCTTCCTGCGGAATGGTTTCTATGGCATCCGTCAATTTGAAACCATATTTTTCGCCTATGATTTCCAATTGCTTAAAAATCCAGGATGATTTGTATTCGCCCAAAGGAGCAAAACCACCCGCTTTTATCGATAATTTAGGATTGGGGATAATTTTTTTCGGATTAATTTCATTGACCGTTCCTAATCCGTTGCAGTGATCACAAGCGCCTTTTGGGGAATTAAAAGAAAATAAATTCGGTTCGGGATTTTGGTACGAAATTCCAGTAGTAGGACACATTAAATTCCTGCTAAAAAATCGTACTTCATTTGAATCTTGATCTAAAACCATCAATACGTTCTCGCCGTGATGCATGGCCGTATTGATGCTTTCCGACAAGCGTTTCTCATTATCAGGGGTGGCTTCGATCACCATTCGATCCACAACAATTTCGATATCGTGTGTTTTGTAACGGTCTAATTTCATTCCCAAAGTGATATCCATCACATCGGCGTTTACGCGAACTTTAAGAAAACCTTGCTTGGCAATTTGTTGAAAAAGCTCCGCATAATGTCCTTTTCGAGCGCGAATAACCGGCGCTAAAATATTGATTCGTTTTCCGGTAAAATCCTGAATAATCAAATCTTTGATTTGCTCATCACTGTAACTCACCATTTTCTCGCCTGTATTATAGCTATAGGCATCGGCACCACGAGCATACAACAAACGCAGGAAATCATAAATCTCAGTGATAGTTCCCACGGTGGAACGCGGACTTTTACTGGTGGTTTTTTGTTCGATGGCAATCACAGGGGAAAGTCCATCGATTTTATCCACATCGGGACGTTCCAAGCCACCAAGAAACTGTCTGGCATAAGCCGAAAAAGTTTCTACATAACGGCGTTGCCCTTCGGCATAAATGGTATCAAAAGCTAAGGAGGATTTTCCAGAACCCGAAAGACCGGTTATTACTACCAGTTTCTCCCGCGGAATGGAAACATCTATATTTTTTAAGTTGTGTACACGAGCGCCCTGAACTTCAATGGTATTGTCTTTGTCTAACATAATTTTTGCAAAAAAGCAAAGTTACCATTTTGATTTATTCTTTCGATAGAACACTTTAGAAGTTTATGTTAAATTAGGATATAAAAAAACGCTAATTGTAGTTAGCGTTTTTTAATTTGTAAATTTTTTATTTTATTCCATCCCTAATCCTAGTGTCTGTAAAACTCCCACAATCCACACTATAGGTTTCCAAAACACAATAAAACCTATAATTGATAAGATAGAGAGAAGTGACCAAAACCAAAAACCAGCATCATGGGTAAAAACGGGAAACATTTCATTTAATAACATATAAATACCGAAAGGAATGGCAGCTAATACAAATAGGATCCAAACGATACATTTTATAATAAAAACGATAATATTTAATAATACTTGAAATAACATAACTGTAAATGTATTGTGACTTTCGTCTGATTAAAAATGATTATTTGGATAATAATAACTATTTAAGTTGTTGAAATTTTGAGCAGGAAGGTCATCATTCATTGCGGTGATTAAACCGGTAACTGACAGTGACAGCCCGACACGAATGATACCATCCGTTTTTGATTTTTTCTAGCATAATTTGCAATTGCCGTCAATGTTAATGCAATTGTTACAATTAGGTTTGCAAATTAATTATCATTTTGCATATAATTTTGTTTTTAACATTAATCGTCAAAATCAGGAAACCAACACCCACAATCGTGTTCAAGTAATTGGCACCTATTACATCTTCTCATACTCAAAACACTTGGTATTTTTTTTAATATTCTCTTTATCATAATTTTAGGTTTGGTTATTTATATTTTTCATTATTTTTCAATTACATTTTCGGCTACTTTTATAAATGTATTAGCACCAGGTGGTGCAATTGCTTTAATGGCATTATTAACAACTCTATTGATTGCTTCTTCGTTAACTTTAAAATCGTTAAAATCATGTCTTTCTAAAAAAGTATAAACAGGTTCAAAAACAGGAATTCCTTTAACAAATAATTGCCGCTTAAAACCTACTTCAGTAAATTTCCTTTTAGTGTTAAAAATTACAAAATCATTTCCTTCTTCAAAATATTCTTTATAAGGTGTAATATTTACAAAATAATCTTTTTCAAATTCTACAGAAGCATCTTTTTTTCCTCTATCAAAAGATTCCCTTTCAATAACGATACACTTATTCTTTAATTCTAGAATTTGTTCATTTAAAACTGAGACTTTTTCCTCAAGTTTTTTGTTTACTTCATAATCAATGTTAGATTTTACATTAGCTAATTCAATTGATAATTTTTCTTTATCATGAGTCAATTTTGTTTGAATATTCTTAAAGAAAATTATCCAAACTAATGTTGTTAAAACTAAAGTACTAGATATAGATGCTATTATGATTTCCATTTTTCTCTTATTTAAAAATTAATATTTTTCTACAACGCAGGCGAATGCTTCCCTTTACCAGCACCATTCGGATGTCTATGGCAGGAATTTCCAGTTAAGCTTGTAATAGTTGAAGAAGAAGTTCCACAGTATTTGCAACTATATTGCATTTTTTCTGCACCTTCGTAGAGTTTGTGTTTGCCATTACCTTGAGGATGACGGTGGCAAGAGTTAGCGGTTAAACTCGAAATACTCGAACTTTTTGTTCCGCAGTATTCACAGTAAAAATTAGGCATATTCTTTGTTTTTTTTTGGGTTTTAAACCAAATCTAAAAAGATAAAAAACAATAAAAAACCCCGAATATGTAATTTGGGGTTTCTGTCTTATAAAGCGGGTATTCTGTACTATAATTGATTTTTTGGTTAAATCATTAATCGGATTTTTACAGTAGTTCCGTTTTCTGAAAAATTAATTTTTATGGGGTCTAAATTGGAGGGTTGCATAATTTGTAGGCGTTCTTTGGCTATGGAAATCCCTCTAGAAATATGCGTTTTAGTAGTTTTTGCATTGCCTTTTCCGTTGTCA
Source organism: Flavobacterium cryophilum (assembly GCF_048286555.1). Classification (NCBI taxonomy): domain Bacteria; kingdom Pseudomonadati; phylum Bacteroidota; class Flavobacteriia; order Flavobacteriales; family Flavobacteriaceae; genus Flavobacterium; species Flavobacterium cryophilum. The sequence continues at coordinate 42,998 of NZ_JBLVPZ010000014.1, forward strand.
GAAATGATAATTTCTATTAGGTTTTTATCAAGGATGATAAATTCAATTTTGAAGGCAGGGTAGAGGTACTCCTCATCAAAAGCGTGTTTGAAAATATTTTCTACAAACGGTTGTAATAACATCGTTGGAATTTCGATAAATTCCATATCTATAGCTTCTTCAACTATTATTTGATATTGAATACGATTGTCAAAACGTTGGTTTTCTATCAAAATATAGGTTTCTAAATAGTCAATTTCATCTTCAATTGTGATGGTTTGTTTAGCCGAATTGTCTAATGTTTGTCGCATCAAACTAGCCACTTCGCTAATATAAATGGTTGAATTTCGGGAGTCATGATTAAAAACAAAACCTTGAATAGTATTCATCGCATTGAATGTAAAATGTGGATTCATTTGACTCAGTAAGGCTTCGAGCTTTGCTTTGGCAATTTGATTTTCGGTTTCGGCTTTTTGCTCGGCCCGCTTTTTTATTCTTAAAATTATAAAAACAGCAGTAAAAATCAGTAGGATTCCTATTAAACCATAAAACCATCCCGTTTTCCATAAAGGCGGTTGAATTTTAATTTTTAAAATGTCGAAACGCGATGTTTTCCCCGCATTCAAATCTAAAATTTCAATTTCTAAATGATAGGTATCATTGGGCAAATAGGACAAATAAACAAAAGGCTTTTCGGAATATGGACTCCAATGATTGGTGGTTTTTAGTCGGTATCTGAATTTTAATTTGTTGGGGAAAGAATGCCCTTTTGGCACAAAATCTACAGCAATAGTATTGTGATCATAATCGCAAACTAATTGGTTAGAAGCATAAGAAAACCAACGAAAATCGGATTGATTTATAGGGACTGAATTGATTGTAATTGCTCTGATTTCGATACTAGAAACGGTGCTTTTATTTGCTGTAAGTTTATCTAAATCAATAGTGTAAAATCCTTTTTTGGTGCCTAGCCATAATTGGTTCTTAAAAATATGCGAACTACTAATCGCAGCATCTTTTAATCCTTGTTCTTTGTCAAACAATTGAATGATTCCGTTTTGATAGATGTTGATTCCTTTCTCGGTGCCAATAAAAATGAAGTCCTTGTAACTTTCAAGAAAAGTTATAGTATTTCCAATAATTTGATTTTTTGAAATTGTTTTGAGTATTCGAAATGATTTCGCCACATCAATTACGGTAACAGCGCCAAATTCTGAAGCGATGATTAAGTTGCCTTTTTTGTTTTTGGTAATAAATTTTAGTTTGCTTTCTTTCCAAATGTTTTCCTTTAGCAGCGATTGGAATGCTTTGTTTTGATACACAAACAATCCTTGAAACACCGAAATCAAATAGGTTTTGTCATCCGTATTTAAAATTCCAACAATATCCAAAGGAGTATTTTTATCAAATTCCGAAAAGTGGCTGGCTTTCAAATGATGCACATCATCATACACCCGAACGCCAGCATAAGGAATGGTTTCTATGAATTTATCATCATTGGTAAACCCAATTTTATAACTGTGAATGGGAACATAATTAATGATTTTGCCTTCAGAATTGATTTCGAAAACACCAATATTACTGGTGATCCAAAAGGATTTTTGATGTTTCAAAATTTCATAAAATTCAATTTCTAGAGATTGAATAGAATAATTTAATTCGTAATATCCATCTTGATGTGTAGGTAATTTTTGTTTTGAATTTTTAATAGATTCAATTTCAAACTTTTTAAAATCAGATAATGAAATTATTTTTGAAATGGAATTTTTAATATCCAAAAATGAAACTCCATCTTGATGAAGTATGATTTTTTGACTTTCTAAAGTTTCAAAATCTACAATTGCTTTATTTTCAAATGAATTATAATCAATGGTTTCGTCCAATTGAATTTCGTAAACTCCTTTGTCTTTTGATCCTACATAAAGGATGTCTTTTTTTGGACTGTAAACAACATTCAACAAATTTTTGGAATCGATTCCGTATTGTTCTGAAATGTTTGTCATTTGATTATTGGCAATCGAATAAAGTCCGCCACTTAAATCAAAAACGCCCCAAGCAGCTGCATAAAGCGTGTGGTTTTTGTCTTTTATAAAATCCCAAACTATAGATTTTCCAAACGATTTGGAAGCTGTTTTTTTTGAAACTACATCTTGAATATTGAAACTATCGATAAATCCTTTGTTTCCACTATAAACGATGTTGTCGTAAAATCCTAAACTATAAGCCAAATTATATTTATGAACGGATTCGATGAAGGGTGTATTATTCTTGTAAATGATTTTAAACAAACCTTCGTTTATCGCTGAAAAATAAACTTCATTATTACAAACAAAGAAATCAGAAACCAAGAAAACTCCAAAATGGGGTAAAATCCCTTTTGGAACTGTGAGTTTATTGGTTTTGATATCGATAATGGCAACACCTAATTCTGTGCTTACGTAAATATTGTTTTTGTAAGCCAATAATTTTCGGGTTCGATCTATTGGTAAACCATTTTTGTGATTGAAAATAGTAAATTTTCTACCATCAAATTTGTAAACGCCACCGCCATAACTGGCAAACCACATAGCACCGTTTGCATCTTGCGTAATATCCCAACAACTGTTATTGGTTATTGTATTTGGAAGTATCAGATTGGTAAAAGCACCATTTTCTAATTTAGAAATTCCGTTCTCAGTACCAATCCATAAATCAGTGTTTTTGTCTAAAAACAGCGACCGAACGGCATTATTTGGCAAACCATCGGCAGTAGTGTAATTTTTTGAAGGCTTGAATTGAGCAGTCAAAAAGTAACTAGTCAATAAAAAAATAAAACAGAAAAAATTATTGTTTAAGCGCATGCATTAATGTTGATTTGTTAAATAAATCATCTGATACCTTGATGTTTTTTCCACTCGTCATCTCCAATTCGAACTTTTTGGTATTAAAAGATTTTACGTAATTTTTATTGACAATAGCACTTGCACTCACTTTCAAGAAAAGAGTTTTAGGAAGCAATTGAACCATTTCTTTTAATGATTTTGAATTTACAATTGTTTCTTTGGTTGTTACGATGGTACATTTTCCGTCGCCATTTCCAGTTTCACAGTACATAAAATCTGAAACAATTGCCACTTTGAACCCATCATTATCAGAGAAAACAATCGATTTTTGTTCGTTATTTAGGTTGTTTTTTAATATTTCAAGTCGGTTTAAGGAATTTTTTTGGATTGTTTTAAATTCAAACTGATCAATAATTGATTTTAAACTTAACGGATTGATGGGTTTCATTAAATAATTCATCGCACTACAAGCGATAGCTTCGGTTTGATGATTTTTATGTCCAGTGACAAATACGATTTCAAAGGATCTATCCAAAAAGTGGTTAACGAGGTCGAAACCATTCTTTTCAGGCATATCAATATCTAAAAAAATCAAATCGGGATTGTGTTTTTCGATAGCGACAACTGCTGTATCAACAGAATTGCATAGCTCTAAAATCTGAATTTTATCATCGCTGTAGGTTCTACAAAAACTATGAATGAGTTCTCTTGATTTTAGATCATCATCAACGATGACTGCTTTAATTTTCATGGATTTATATTTTACTTCAATTATATTATGTTAAAAATAATTAGGAAATTATTCTATCGTCATCGATTTTAGTTTTGTTCTATAGGCTTCAAGCGCAATAGATTTAGAAATGAAACCGTAATATTTTCCTTCCTTGAGAACGGGTAAGAAGGCTTTTTTCGATTTTTCAAATTTATTCATTACCATTTCCATGCTGTCGTCAGGAGAAATGATTTCTGTAGGTCCTGTCATTATATCGCCAACCAACGTATATTTAACACGATAGGTATTGAAAATTATTTCTCGAATATCATTAAAATGAACAATACCCAACAAGGTTTTTTCGGGATTAACTACGGCAAAAATTACTTGATTAGAATGAGAAATTAAATCGACCAGTCTACCTAAATTTTCATCGGGTGAAACCGTTAAATAATCCGTTTGGATTATAGAAGTGGTCTCCAGAGTCGATAGGATATTGGTATCTTTATTGCTCGTAAAAGCATGGCCCTTTTGGACTAAATTTTTAACATCCATAGAGTGTTTTTCAAATCGTTTTGAAATTGCAAAACTAATTGAGGCTACTATCATCAAAGGTATCATCAAGTTATACCCTCCTGTAATTTCAGCAATTAAGAAAATTGCAGTCAAAGGAGCATGAAAAAGCCCACTTAAAATTCCGGCCATTCCAACTAATGTGAAATTACTAACAGGTAATTTAGTAAGTCCTGTCAGATTTAAAAATTTAGAAAAAAAGAAACCAACATATGATCCCAAAAATAGGGAAGGAGCAAAATTACCACCATTACCGCCACTGGCTAAGGTAATTCCAGTTGCAAAGACTTTCAGCATCATTGTAAAGCCTACGAAAATCAATAAAGCCCAGCTATTGTCACGAAAACCGCTAAACAATGTGTTTTCAAGTAATTTCCCGGGATCATTGTCAGACAATGTTTTGATACTTTCGTAACCTTCTCCAAAAAGCGTTGGAAAAATAAAAATAAGAATGGCTAAAATCGAAGAACCAAACAACGCTTTTTTATAAGGCGATAATTTAAATTTTGCAAAAAAATGTTCTACTTTTTGAAAATTACGAGAATAATAAACTGAAATAAATCCGGTAAACAAACCTAAAAGAATATAGAAAGCGATGTTATGGTAATCAAAACTTTCCTGCTGTTTAAACGAAAGCAAAATGCCTTCATCCAATGCAATCACGGAGACTAAAGCGCCTGTAGCAGCTGCAATCATAATAGGTGTAAATGCGGCAATACTAACATCAACCAGCAGCACTTCGATCGCAAATAAAACCCCAGCAATTGGCGCATTAAAAGCAGCGGCAACACCTGCGGCAACACCACAACCGATTAGGAGCGTTCGGTCTTTATAACTTAATTTATATTTTTGAGCATAATTCGAACCAAAAGCAGCACCAGTAATTACAATCGGACTTTCTAAACCTGCCGAACCTCCTAAACCAACGGTTAGGGAACTTGTGACGATTTGGGCATACATTTGTTTTTTGGGGATAATGCTCGCTTTTTTTGCAACGGCATATAAAATTTGTGAAGTCCCTTTTTCAAGTGTTCCTCCTAAAACCCTTTTGACAACGAATACGGTAAGCAGGATACCAATTATGGGTAAAATACTATTGATGAATCCTAATTTTAATATTCCACTGACATAAGTTGCAAAAGAAAAAACCCAATGCGCAAAAGTTTTTAAAACGATTACGGCAAATGCAGATGAAATACCAACTAAAACAGCTGATAAAAATATAAATTGCTTTGGCGTTAAAATGGATTGTGCAAAAGCTATTATTGTTTCTAATTTGGAAATATATTTTTTGAACATGATAATTTTTAAAAGGGATGCAAAACTACTATTATTTTAATTTCAACAAATATTTTTCAACGCTTCTTTTGCGCTTAAAGGTTTTAAATTACAAACTGCCGCACAGCTTCTGGATTTATTTTGTTTAAAAGTATTTTCTAAGGCGTGTGTAAAATTCATAAAAAAGTAAATTTTTCGTCATTCCGAGCACAATCGACGGACTAAAATCCAACCGCTGTATCGTCACCTCTGAAATCAGCGCCACCTTCTAGTTTTTTACTTGGCAAAACCAAAATAGCATCTACTTTTCCTATAACAGGTGTTGTTTTTTCATTAATGATGTATCCTCGTGACTTTAAGGATTCGAAAGTTGTAGCATCGAAAGTATTAGGCTCAAAAGTGATTAAATCCGGTAACCATTGATGGTGAAAACGAGGTGAGTTTACTGCTTGTTGCATGCTGAAATTATATTCAGAAACATTTAAAATCGTTTGCAATACCGATGTGATAATTGTAGAGCCTCCGGGCGAACCCACAACCATGAATAATTTACCGTTTCTTTCCACAATTGTTGGCGTCATGGAACTCAGCATTCGTTTTTGTGGCGCAATACTATTGGCTTCATTTCCCACTAATCCAAACATATTAGGTTCACCTGGTTTGGCACTGAAATCATCCATTTCGTTGTTTAAGAAAAACCCCAATTCATCACAATAGTATTTAGACCCATAACCGTCGTTTAATGTTGTCGTTGCCGAAACAGCATTACCAAATTGATCTACAATCGAATAATGGGTCGTCTCTGTACTTTCATTATAATTTACCTTTCCTTCTTTTATTTCCGATGATAAGGTGGCTTTTTCAAAACTAAAATTCGACATTCTTTGTTTCAAATAGTCATCTGCCATTAATGCTTTCAAAGGAATTTTAACAAAATCAGGATCACCTAGATAATAACTTCTGTCGGCGTAAGCTCTTCTTTCGGCTTCAACAATAACTTGAATCGCTTCAGTTGAATTATGTCCCATTTTAGCGAGGTCGAAAGGCGCTATCATTTTGAATATTTCAGCGAGACAAATTCCTCCACTGCTGGGCGGAGGCATCGATATTACCTTTAAATCCTTGTAATCAAAAGTGAGTGGCGTTCTCCATTTGGCTTCGTATTTAGCCAAATCTTCCAAAGTGATTATAGCTCCTTTTTCCTGAAGATATTTGACTAATATTTCAGCAGTTTTCCCTTTGTAAAATTCAGCTCTGCCATTTTTTGAAATCCTTTTCAACGTAGCTGCCAGCGCAGGATATTTTACAACATCATTTTCTTTGAAAGCAGTTGCAAATAGCGTTTTGTCACCATTTACTTTTATGATTTTCGCTCGGTAATCATTTAGTCTGGCTTCTTGTTTTTTAGTAACAATGACCCCTCTTTCGGCTAATGCAATTACGGGTTTCAGCAGTTCTTCGATAGGGAGTGAACCTAGTTTTTCATGAACGGCAAAAACGCCTGCAATTGTTCCGGGAACTCCAATAGCAAGTGGAGATTCCGTACTTTTTCCTTTTATCACATTTCCTTTTTCGTCAAGAAACATGTCTTTAGTGGCTGCCAATGGTGCTTTTTCTCGGTAATCCAATGAACCAACTTCGCCATTTGCTTTACGATACACCATAAAACCACCACCGCCAAGATTTCCTGCAAACGGGTAAGCCACTGCAAGAGCCAATTCGGTTGCTACCATCGCATCAAAAGCATTACCGCCTTTTCTCATGATTTCCACTCCAATTTTTGACGCTTCTTCACGAGCCGATACTACCATTGCCTTATTAGCAACTAATCCTGTAGGTTGAACCATTACATTTTGGGTTTTACAACCAATAGAAAAAACACTCAATAAAATAATCATTTTTTTCATTCGAATACTATAAATTTAAAAACCAACGGCTTTATTATCACCCCTTTTGTCTGCGCCACCTTCCAGTTTTCCATTTGGAAGAACCAAAACAGCGTCTACTTCGCCAATGATTTCTTTGTTTTTTTCATTGATAAAATATCCTTTTCCTTTCAGTTGTTTTATTACGTCCTTGGCGAAAGAATTGGGTTCAAAAGTAATTTCATCGGGTAACCATTGATGGTGGAAACGTGGTGCGTCTACCGCTTCTTGCATACTCATATCAAATTCATACACATTTAATATTGTTTGTAAAACCGAAGTGATAATGGTGGAGCCTCCCGGTGTACCCACAACCATGAAAAGTTTACCGTCTTTTTCTACAATAGTTGGCGTCATGGAACTTAACATTCTTTTTTCGGGAGCAATGCTGTTGGCTTCACTTCCCGTTAGTCCGTATAAGTTTGGAACGCCGGCTTTGACACTAAAGTCGTCCATTTGATTATTTAAAAAGAAACCTAATTCGTCACAATATATTTTCGAACCATAATTATCATTTAAAGTAGTTGTTGCCGAAACTGCATTTCCTTTTGAATCTACAATAGAGTAATGCGTGGTTTGGTTGCTTTCATATCCTTTTATTGCTCCGTGGGCAATATCCGAAGATTTAGAAGCTTTATCGAATGAAAAATCAGCCATTCTTTTTTCTAAATAGGATGGACTTACTAATTCTTTTAACGGCAGTTTTATAAAATCAGGATCACCCAAGAAATAATTTCTGTCGGCAAAGGCTCTTCGTTCTGCCTCTGTAAGTACTTGAATTGTTTTTACGCTGTTGTGTCCCATTTGCGAAAGATTGAAAGGTTCAATCATTTTCATAATTTGATTCAGACAGATTCCGCCACTGCTGGGAGGCGACATAGATGTGATTTTTAAATTTTTATATTGAAAAGTAATTGGAGTTCGCCATTTGGCATTATAACTTTTTAAATCTTCTAATGTGGCATTTCCACCTTTTTTAGCAAGAAAAGCAACTAACTTTTGAGCCGTTTCCCCTTTGTAAAATTCATCTCGTCCATTTTTAGCAATACGTTTTAATGTTGCTGCTAAAGCGATATATTTTATGGTATCATTTTCTTTGTATGTTTTGGAAAACAAACTGTTCTTGCCATTACTTTTTATAAAGGAAGCTCTGTAGTACGCCAAACTTTCGGCTTGAAATTTAGTAACAACAACGCCTCTTTCTGCCAAAGCAATTACAGGTTTTAGAATTTCACCAATGGGTAAAGAACCATATTTTTTGTGTACTTCAAATATTCCTGCAATGGTACCCGGAATTCCGGATGCCAAAGCAGTCGCAGTACTTTTTCCTTCAATTACATTTCCTTTTTCGTCCAAAAACATATTTTTATATGCTGCCAAAGGTGCTTTTTCTCTGTAATCGATAGCACCTGTTTCACCATTGGCTTTTCTAAAAACCATGAAGCCGCCACCACCAATATTTCCTGCCTGAGGATGTGAAACCGCCAAAGCCAGTTCCATGGCAACCATAGCATCAAAAGCATTACCGCCTTTTTTCATAATTTCAACTCCAATTTGTGACGCTTCTTCACGAGCGGAAACGACCATCGCTTTTGAAGTCACTAAACCAGTTGGTTGAATAGTCTTTTCATTCAATTTGCAACCTAAAACGATAAGTAAAAGCAGGAACATTATTTTTTTCATAAAGTGGTTTTTTTACTATTCGAAAATAAGATTAATTCTTCAAAGAATTCGGTGAACTCCTTTTCAAACTCCGAATAAAATTCCGAAAGCTCATTGGTAGCAAACCGCATTTTAGATTCGTTTTTGGTGCGATGGTCCATTTGAGTCAAAATATGCTCAATTCCTTCAACCGTTTGATAACTCACCAGCCAATTTTCTTTCATCATGATAGGCATTAGTACTTTGGTTCGTTCTGACAGCATTTCATAATTATAATGCAAGGATTGGTAAAATCGTTCCACAAAATCCTCCAGTTTTTCATCGGAATACTTCTTCCAGTTTTTTGCCAAAAAATGGTCGTAAAAAATATCTATAATCACACCGGCATAATGATGATAATGCTCATGCAACCGTTTGGTACTTCGTCTAAAAACGGGATGTGCATCAGTAAAAGTATCAATGGCACGATGCAGAATAATTCCTTTTTGAATTTCTAGAGGATAACTCTCAAAATGTTTTCCACGAATTCCATCAGCCATGAAATTGCCAATTTTGATTAAATCATTATCACCGGAAAGATAGATGTGTGCTAGAAAATTCATTCGCCTAATTTAGGAATTTTAATGGTTAATTTTGAATTCTAAATGACTTTTATAAACCGTCAATTATTATATTTGTGAGCAATTTAAAATTTATAATTCAAAATTTAAAATAATAATCAATGACTTTAATAAAATCAATATCGGGAATACGTGGAACAATAGGAGGAAAAGTAGGGGATAACCTGACACCTGTTGATGCGGTTAAATTTGCCGCGGCGTACGGAACTTGGTTGAAAAAATATATCGGGAAAGAAAAAATTACTGTTGTGGTAGGTCGTGACGCTCGTATTTCGGGACCAATGATTCACAATTTGGTGGTAAATACTTTAATTGGTTTAGGAATTGACGTGATCGATTTAGGTCTTTCAACAACGCCAACTGTTGAAGTTGCTGTTCCGTTAGAAAAAGCCGAAGGTGGCATTATCCTTACGGCTTCTCACAATCCAAAACAATGGAATGCCTTGAAATTATTAAATGAAAAAGGAGAATTCCTGAATGGAGAAGAAGGATTAAAAATTCTTGAAATTGCGGAAGCTGAAGCTTTCGATTTCTCAGATGTGGATGATTTGGGAGAAATTATGATTAACGATGCCTACATGGATATTCATATTGATGAAGTGTTGAATTTGCCTTTGGTAGATGTTGATGCAGTAAAAGCGGCTAAATTTAAAGTGGTTGTGGATGGTGTAAATTCTTCTGGAGGAATTATTATCCCAAGATTATTGGAATTATTGGGCGTTGAAGTAGTAGAATTATACTGTGAACCAAACGGACATTTCCCTCACAATCCCGAACCGTTGAAAGAACATTTGACTGATATTTCAGAGTTGGTGGTGAAAGAAAAAGCGGATTTAGGAATTGTGGTTGATCCTGATGTTGATCGTTTGGCTTTCATTTGCGAAGACGGTGAAATGTTTGGTGAAGAATATACTTTGGTGGCTTGCGCCGATTATGTATTGAGTAAAACACCAGGAAATACGGTTTCGAATATGTCGTCTTCCCGTGCGTTGCGTGATGTGACTATCAAGCACAACGGAAGCTATGAAGCCAGTGCCGTGGGTGAAGTGAACGTAGTGGAATTGATGAAAAAGAATAATGCTGTAATCGGTGGTGAAGGAAACGGCGGAATCATTTATCCGGAACTGCATTACGGTCGTGATAGTTTGGTAGGAGTGGCGCTGTTTTTAACGCATTTGGCCAACAAGAAAATGACGGTTTCTGCTTTGCGTGCTTCGTATCCGGAATATTACATGAGCAAAAACAAAATCGAATTGACGCCACAAATTGATGTGGATTCTATTCTTGTTGCTATGACGGAAAAATACAAAAATGAAGATATTACCACTATTGACGGAGTAAAAATTGACTTTGCTGAAAATTGGGTTCACCTTAGAAAATCGAATACGGAGCCAATCATTCGTATTTATACCGAAGCGGCTTCACAAGAGAAAGCAGACGCTTTGGCACTACGAATCATTGATGAAATTAAAGCAATAGCTGGAATTTAATTTCGTGTTTTTAAACTAACCACTATGGACTTGAAGTCCATAGATTTGTTCTGGCAGACTGAGAGTCTGCAATGTTAAAGCTTTTTACTTTGCTACAGATTAAAAAGATTCACACAGATTAATCAGTGATAATCCATTTAATCTGTGGCTAAATATTTCTTATAAGCTAAAGCGAAATGCTCTAAAGTGCATAGTTTTAATTATTTTTGGCACCAATAAACAGAACCCTTTCAAAATAAAATTTGAAAGGGTTTTATGTTTTATTATACGGTATAAAATGGAATTAAAAATTCACTCTAAAACTTACATTTGGCGTTAAGCCTAGTGATTTATTATCTACTTGAACGGCATCATTTGAGTCATTTGGATTGACTTTGTAATAACGATTGATACCATTATTTTGATTGGTAACATTAATCACACCAGCAGTAACCGAAGCTTTAATAGATTTCGACAGATTGAAATTGTAATTTATGGAAGTGTCTAATCGCATGAAATCATCTAGGTTTTCACTGTTCGGAGAATCATAATTCACTAAAGTATTATTTCCGTTTTGCACGGTTTCATTGCCTGCAATTGGTTTTGTATACGGTTGTCCATTTCTCCAAACACCACCAACAGCTATTTTTAAATTTTTAAGAATGTCGTAATAAAAACCAACCGATACAGAATGCCTAATATCTGCATTATTAGGAAAAGTGGAAGGGGTGAAAGTATCAAATGCATAATTATTTGTACTAAACGTATAACTCACCCAAACACTATAGTGGCGCGCCGTTTTGTTGGCTAAAAATTCAAAACCTTTAGCAGTATAGCTTCCATTTGCGGTGGTATACTGAAAGCTGTTATAAAAACCCTGATTAGAAGCGGTAATACCATCAACAATTTTATAAAAACCCGTAGCCTCAATATTTAGTTTGTCTTTATTAAATTCCACACCAAAAGAGCCTTGTTTACTCGTTGCTATTGGAATGTCTTTATCATTTACTAAAACCCAACGCCTTTTTTCGACACCTAAAAAATCATCTTCAAAGTCTACGATTTGAGTAGTAGATTGATTTTTAAATTCTCCTTCTAATTTTAAAGCAAATTGATCTGATAATTTTTGTCGAATGTTTATTCTTGGCTCGACCAAAAGTTTTTCAAATTTTTGAAAATAATTCAAACGCAATCCAACTCTCAAATAGGTATTGTTTTTATTGTACTCCACTTCAGAAAATAAGGCATGATTCAATAAAACATCTTTTTTAGTGCTAGAGTACAACGGAGCACTAACGGTAGTTTGATTTAACATCCCCGTTTCATTAAATTGGTATCCAAACAAGAAATTTAAGTTGTCATTAGTTTTGTAATGTGTATTTAGTTTAACTCCCGTTTCCAGCACTTCATTAGCTTCGGTTAAAAGCTGATCCGTTTCCACTCTGTAATCCGCAGCATCAATATTGTATCTGGAAAAGTAGGTGACAAAGTTTGAGCTTAATTTTGAATTCCATTGCGCTTTCCAATTTCCGCCGTAGCCAATATTTTTCTGAGATAAATTACTGGTTTTAGATTGAGTTTCGTTCGAATTTAAAAGGCGGCTTTCTGAATAATCCAAAGCGTTATTGATGCCAATAATATTCACTCTGAATTGATGATTTTCATTCAAATCGAAAAGTAATTTCGCGGTGTAATCATAAAAGTAAAAATCAGAAGCCGTATTATTCTGGTCAGTATCTGCATTGATTTCGGTATCTTGAAAACTACGGTCAAAGTATTTAGTGTAGGTAGGAGATTTAAACAAATCAGTAATCGAACGACGTCCCGAAATATGAAGCTCTAATTTTTTAGTTATTGGAATTTCTAAAAAGGCATCAGTACTAATGGAGTTAATTCCTGTGCCACCAGAAAAGGTATTGGTGACGAGATCTTTAGTATACATATTAATAGTACTGGAAACGCCATCACTGTATTCAGCACTTGTTCCGTTTTTACTGACGATAACTTTGTTAGTAAGATTAGGGTTGTAAGCGGAAATCAACCCAAAGAAATGACCGGAATGATACATCTTGATATTGTCCCAAAGCACTAAATTCTGATCGTTAGTTCCGCCACGCACGTTAATGTTAGCAATGCTTTCATTGGTACTTTCAACACCGGGAAGCGCTTGAATGGATTGCAAAATATCAGGTTCTATTAATCCGGGAAGAATACCAAATTTTTTGGTGTTTAAAACAGTGCTTCCATCCAGGTATTTTTGTAATCCTGGCGTCAAATAAACATTTATCAGGACCTGATTTAATTCTTCGTTTTTTGTAGAAAGAACAATTTCCTTGCAATTGTTTTGTGCTGAAAACAATTCATTTGCAGAAAATTGTCTGGATTCAAAACCCACAAAAGAAATAGTAAGCGTTGCAGTTATTGGAATATTTTGCAGGTTAAATGTACCGTTTTTATCGGTTATAGTACTTCTTTCGATATCATTTATAAGTACTGAAGCGCCTACTAAATGAGATTTTTTTTCATCGGAAAAAACAATGCCACAAACCGATATTGTTTTGTTTAGCACAGAAACGGTCACATATCGATTGTCTAAAGCTTTGAAATTTAAAATTGTTTTCGAGTTCAGGTAATCAATTGTTTCTTGTAATGTGTAAGAAGCATTCGGTTTGTCAATTTTAATGGTGGCTACATCTTCAACTGCATATGAAAACTTAATATTGAATTGTTTTTCGAGAGAAATAATAACATCAGTTAATGTTATTTTTTTAACTGTATTTTGTCCGGAACAAATACTGCCAATGCAAAGTAGCAAATAAATCAGCCATTTATTTAACACCATAGTTGTAAAATATAATGGTTTTGCCTTTTATCTTATAACTCAATTGAAGCGGAATTGTGACCGCCTGAAGCGCTATTTCTTTATCAGTATGAGTAAAACTTCCCGTAAAGAGTTTTGCAGTGTCGACATCTTGCACATTAATTTTTATGTCATACTGACGCTCTAATTCTGCAATAACCTGATCTAACGGAATCTTATTAAAGCTTGATTCTTGTTGCATCCAAGAAGGGTTCGCTACGTTAAAATCTTCAATATTTTCGATAATCCCATTTATAACTCGGAATGTTTTGCCGGGAGGTAATTTAATAGTTTCGTTATTATATGTCACACTCACCAAACCTTCGTAACAATTCACTTCAAAATAGTTTTTGCGTTCCTTGACGTTAAATTGTGTCCCTAAAACGGTAACGACTCCAGCAGCTGTGTTTACACTAAACGTTTGTCCTTTCTGAACTTTGAAAAAAGCTTCTCCTTCTAAAGTCAAAGCTCTTGTAGCAGCCCATTTTTTTTCGTTAAAACTTAATTTTGAAGCGGAGTTTAATATCACTTCAGAATTGTCCGGTAACGTTACTGATTTTGTTTGTGCAATTTGGGTCTCAAAAGAAGTAATGTTATTAAAAAACAGGAAGTAAGCAGAGGTTAACATTACAATTAAAATTGCAGCAACTTTATAGAATGCCGTAACGTTTAAAGTTCTGACTTTTGTTTTCTTTTTACTATGGTTTCGAGCCTTAAAAGCTTCCAAAGCAGCGTGGGCATCTAGTTTTGGAGTTTCTAATTGTGATGCATAATGAGTAATCTTTTCAAGTGTATCAAAATCTTCAGATTGTTTCAAATCTTCAATTTCTTGGCTTGTAAGCTCATTATTAAACCATTTTAATATCTCTTTTTCGTTTTTCATTGTATATCTCTATGTTTATAAGACAACTAACTTGTAAATTACCCTACAGCGTAATGGCCAATTATATATTTTCTATTTGGGTTCTTAATAGTTGCAGCGCCCCGGACATTCTTTTTTCTACGGTTTTTTGGGAAATATTGAGTAACTCTGCGATTTCTCGGTACTTTTTGCCGTCTATTCGATTCAATAAAAATACTTCCCGCTGTGCTTCACTTAATGATCCGATAGCTTTTACAAGTTTAAGTTTGAATTCTTCTTCTTCAAATAAGTATTCGGGACTTTGATTATTGGTGTCTAAATTTGGCGCGTCTTTGGCATATCGTAATACTACTTTTTGATGCTTTATATTATTTAGAAATAAATTATTAATGCTGGTAAATAAATAGGTTTTGACTTTACTAAAGTCAATTTTGGAACAATTCTCCCAAATTTTGGTAAACGCATCTTGTACCAAATCTAATGCAGCTTCATCATTACCACATTTATAATACGCAAAATTATTTGCTGATTGAACGTGCTTTAAATAAAAATCTCTAAAGTGATTTTCGTTGCAAAGTGTACTATTTTCGTTGCTCATTCCGTAATGATTCATTTTTTGTAGGCTGTAAATGTAAATTATTTTTTCAAAAGGATACTGAGTGAATTCTAATTGCTTTTTTATGGAAAATAATTTAAATTTCAAGATACTGACAGGCAGTGCTTTATGAATTTGTTTGTACAATTTTGTATTTTTTATAGAATTTTGGTAGGGTATAAATAAGTGTAGTTGTCTTACTAATAGAAAGGCGTTAAAAACATCGCTTGTAAATATAAAAATACATTAAATTTGAAAATTATGAAAAAATTAAAAATTGTTACCGCAATTGCAATGATGGCTATCTTAGGTTTTACATCATGCCAAAGTGAAATTGACGACGTACAAGGAGAAAATCCAAATACTAATGCGGCTAATTCAACTACAACAAATAATCTGAAACGCACTTCGATGTACGATGGTTCATTTGATGATTTCTTGGATGGAGCATCATGTTCTTCAATTTTATTACCAGTTAGCGCTAAAGTAAATGGAGTTCAGGTTTCTATTTTAAGTCAATTAGACTACCAACAAGTTATTTCTATTTTTGGACAGTTTAATAATGACCAAGATAATGTGGTGTTACAATTTCCTTTAAAAGTTAAATTAAGTAATTATACAGAAGCCACCGTTACTAATCAAACCGAATATAATGCTCTTCTTACTGCATGCACAGCAGCGGAAGCTTCCGGTCAAGGGGCTATTTCTTCTGTAAATATCAGCTTTCCAATCACAATTTTAACCTATAATTTGAGTTTACAACAAACAGGAAGTGTTGTCATCACATCCGAACAACAATTATATACGTATATGTCTAATGTAAGTAGCACGGAATTATTTTCAGTGAACTACCCAATTTTAGTGACAATTGCGGATGGAACCAAAATGACGGTTTCTAGTGACGCTGAATTGCAAGCCGCTATTACTGCCTCTTTAAAAACAGAAGAAGCGATGGCCGAAGCAGTTCAAAACGGTAAAAAATTAGAAACAATCTTAGTTAACGGAAAATTTAAAGTTGATTCATATGTAAGTGCAGGAGTAAACTCAGCAACCAATTATAAAGATTTTACAATAGATTTTGTAAATAACTTATCTGTAACAGCTACAAATCTATTGAGTACCACTGTGAATGGAACGTATGCCGTTAGCTCGGAATTAAATGTTTTTCTAAAATTGAATTTTTCTGGGAATGCTTCGTTCGCTTTATTGAATAATACTTGGAAAGTAACAAGTTTTACTGCTTCGACAATCACAATGCAAAGTTCCACTAATGCAGCAGTAACATTAGTATTGAAACAAATATAGTTAAATTTCAGATGGTGGTTTATGAAGAACAGCTGCCTAAAATGAAGTAGCTGTTCTTACATTAAAGAAACGTAATAATAAATATAGTAATGAAAAAAATAATTTATCTACTAACGATTGGTTTGTTCCTATCAGTAGCATCCTGTTCAAAAGAAGATGATCCCATCGATAACTCAGTTGCCGTAAATCCCATTACGAATAAACAGCAAACAGGAAGTTCCTCTAACGATTTATTATCTGATAAAAAGTTCAAGAGCATGGTTATTGAAGTAGTGTATGTGGCCGGTTTTGAACCAAGCAGCGAAGCAATTAATAATTTTGTAAATTTTCTTACTGCAAGAACTTACAAACCAAACGGTATTAGTGTTATTAAACGTTCTATACCATCACCAGCGAATTCACCGTATACTAATGAAGAAATTGTAATTATTGAAGATGCTAACAGAACAAAATACAACACATCTGATCAAATCGCAGTTTGGGCCTTTTTTGCGGATGGAAAATCTTCGAAGGATACGGACACCTCCGTAATTCTTGGAACAGCTTACAGAAATACTTCTTTTGTCATATATGAACAAACTATTCAAAATTTAAGCAACAGTCCATTTGAACCTAATAGAAGTTTGTTAGAAACAACAGTAATTACGCATGAATTTGGACATATTCTTGGATTGACTAACCTTGGTACAGCGTTGCAAAGTAATCACGAAGACGCAGCACATCCAAAACATTGTATTGAAAAAACGTGCTTAATGTATTGGTCTTCAGAAACAGGAGGCGGTATTTCAAATATGGTTTCAGGTGGTGCAGCTCCACAATTAGATTCACAATGTATTGCGGACCTTCGTGCCAATGGGGGGAAATAAGAGAATAATTTCAATAATCAAAAAGAAAAAAGATGAAAATAAAATATATAGCAATAGCATTATTCTTAGGTATAATAGCACCAATGAATGCACAGGACACTACTGTTCCCAAATCGAATGGAGGGATAAAGGGAGGTTATAATTTAGCGGCGGTAAGTTTTGACGGAGATGGTGAAACAGAACAACGACACGGTTTTCATATCGGAGTTTATGGCGAGTCTTTTATAAGCGAAAGTTTTTCTATTCAACCTGAATTGATGTATTCTCAGCAAGGATACAAAATAACAAATAGCAGTGGGACTTTTACGCAAAAGTTAGATTACATAAACCTACCATTAATGCTTAAAGCGTATCCTTCTAAAAATTTATTTTTGGAAGCGGGTCCACAGATTGGATTAGCAGTTTCACATAAAGAAGTATATGATGGACTTTTTAGTGGCTCACAGGAATATGATCCTAATAATTTTGATTGGGGAATGAATTTTGGAGGAGGATTTAAAACGGATTCTGGAATCAGTTTAGGAGTGCGTTATCATTTAGGTTTAGGAGATTTATATGATGAAGGTAAAGCGCAAAACAGAGTGCTGCAGTTCTCATTAGGCTTTGATTTATAATCGTAGCTAGTTATAATAACAGAATGCCCAAGAAATTTTCTTGGGCATTCTGTTATGTATTTTCGGCAGTAAAAATGTAGGGTTATTATTTAAAAAGACAATTTGTAAATTATTCCCGCCGTGAATTCCCGAGTTAATCCGTCCGGGCGCACTTCTCGAACCACAAATGGTGTGGCTGCAGATAATTCGATGCTGTTTGTAGTATTGATGGCATATGCACCAATTATATTTCCATTTATTGTCAGCCCATCAGAGTTTTGTATCGTTTCTCTTCTTCCAAAAGCATTTTCAAAACTATCTTCTCCTAAATGATAAATAAATAATACATTGGGTTTGAAAGTGAATTTTTTATTAGAGGTTTGAAACGTATACGTTGTTCGAAACAAAGCATCTGATTTTCTTTCGAATAAATTTGTGGACGGAAAATCATCCGTTTCAGAGAACTCTTTGAAATACGAATTTTTATTGTTGTTGAAGACGGGGATTTGAATAGCCGTATTAAAATCCCATTTTTTATAATTAAGATTCAATCCTGCAATGAAATCAAAAGTTCCCAAACTGGACTGATAGTCTAAAGGAAGTGAAAACTCGTTAATTTTAAGATTTGAACTTGTAAAAGGCATTTTAAAACCTAAAAGAGAACTCCACTGTGTATTCGTTTTTGGTTTCCAATTGTAATTTCCGATTATGTAGGCATCCCCAAAAGCGCCTCGTTCCCCAAAACTTCCGCTCGCAACGGAGTATATAATTTTAGAACTTAGTGACAATCGTTCGTTAATAGTTCTGGTATAAGTAATATAAGGTGAAATATAAATAACATCAGCTTCTCCGGCACCAAAAATGGTTCCTACTTCTATTCCGTTTTTTAATGCTTTATCCATAGTTTGAAAACTGTTTCCAATGGAACAAATTCCGGCATCGCTACACCCTTGAGCAAAGGCGTTAGAGAACATTCCAACAGCGATAATTACCAGTAGTTTTTTCATAATAAGATTTAATTTTGAGATAATTGCGCCACTGCAAAAAGGTGGTTGTATTGTTGGCAATGAATTAATACATATTTATAACCCGAAAGATCCACTTGAGATGGAATTGTATATACCGTGGAAGATGTTACATTGCCTAGATTTACGAAATCTGTAGGAGTGGCACTTTTGGACAGGTATACTTTTAAATCGGGACCGCTGGAAATACTGAAATTTTCCAATCGCACTTCATTTAAATTTCCATTCTTATAAATTTTAGCTGAACCGGTCACTTTAATTCCAGAGGTTGGTATGAAATTCCCGGCAGCGATAGAAGGGGTGTTTTCAGGGATTGGTGCACCTAACTCAGCATCACGGGTTAAATCGCCTTCTACTTCACATGAAAATATAAGCAAGCAAAGCGGTAGCATAAAAACATTTTTTTTCATGGTGAAAATATTTTCTAATTCGTTAATCAAATATAAAACGAATTGCAATCAGAGTTTGTCAGCTACTTTACATTTAGATCATGTTTATGCATGTACGTAAAAACTAGTATTTGTTAACTTTGAAAAAGACTATTTAGTAAAAATTAATATCTTTGAACTCAAATTAGATAACAATGATTACCAAAGAAGTACCAATACAACTAGAGCACTACTTTCAACAGTTTCGTGATAACATAATTGGAATAGATCAAGAATTTGAATCTCCTTACGGAACAAAAAAAATTCTTTACACGGACTGGACAGCCAGTGGTCGTTTGTATCGTCCAATTGAAGAAAAACTAATGAACCAATTTGGTCCTTTTGTAGCCAATACCCATACAGAAACTACTGTGTCCGGAACGGCGATGACCAAAGCGTATCATCAGGCACGTCAAATTATTAAACAGCATGTGAATGCGAGTGCTGACGATGTTTTGATTACGGATGGAACAGGAATGACAGGCGTTGTCAATAAATTTCAACGAATCTTAGGTTTAAAAGTACCCGAAAATTTAAAAAATTTCATTACTATTCCAGCCGAAAAGAAACCAATTGTTTTTATTTCGCACATGGAGCACCATTCCAATCAAACTTCCTGGTTAGAAACTATTGCTGATGTGGAAGTTATTCCTTCTTCGGAAGACGGATTGTTCAGTATTGAAAATTTAGAATTGTTATTGGAAAAATATAAAGAGCGACCTTTTAAAATAGCTTCGATTACCTCTTGTTCGAATGTTACGGGAATCCGAACTCCGTATCATGAAGTTGCAAAAATGATGCATCAACATAACGGACTCTGTTTTGTAGATTTTGCTTGCTCTGGTCCTTATGTCAAAATCGATATGCATCCAGAAGATGCTGAAAGTTATCTGGATGCCATTTTCTTTTCGCCACATAAATTCCTTGGGGGCCCAGGAACAAGTGGCGTTTTGGTTTTTAATAAAAAATTATATCTAAATTTAGTTCCTGATAATCCGGGAGGAGGAACAGTAAGTTGGACGAATCCATGGGGAGAACACAAATACATAGATAATATTGAAGATAGGGAAGATGGCGGTACTCCGGGATTTCTCCAGGTAATAAAAACCGCATTGTCTATTCAGTTGAAAGCGCAAATGGGAATTGAAAATATCTTAAATAGAGAGCACGAATTAGTAGATTATATTTTCTCAGAATTAGGAACTGTTTCCAACATAAAAATCCTGGCAGGTCAACACCAGGATAGGTTAGGAGTGATTTCTTTCTTTGTGGAAGATTTGCATTTTAACTTAGGAGTGAAATTATTGAATGATAAATTCGGAATTCAAACTCGCGGCGGCTGCAGTTGTGCGGGAACCTACGGACACTTTTTACTGCATGTAGATCAAGAAACCTCTCATAAATTAATTGACGAAATTAGTCTTGGAGATTTAATCAGAAAACCGGGTTGGATTAGAATGTCTATTCATCCTACAACTTCAAACGCCGAAATAGAGTTTGTTTGTAATGGAATAAAAGCATTGGCCGAAAACCATAAATCATGGGCTTTGGATTATGATTATAATTCGGTGACCAATGAGTTTATAAATAAGAATGCGCAACCTTTAGAAGATGAATTGGTAAAAAACTGGTTTTCTTTATAAGAGTTGAGGTTTTAAAAGAATTAAAAAAAAATCACTTATTCAAAATAGTATGTTTTGTAAAAGTGATTTTTTATTTTTTTTAACTGAAAACTGCGACTGCAAACTGAACACTACCTTCTGTGCTTCCATCTTTTATGTGTCCAGAAATAATATTCAGGAGCTTCCAGAATCTGTTTTTCTACTTCTCGTAAAAAGGTACTGGTAATTTCAAAATCTGGAATCGATTTGGGATTATCAGTAATGGGTATAAAAGTAGCTTCATAAAAGCCTCTTTTTACTTTTTTTACTTTTACAAAAAGAACATTCAAGGCATATTTTTTGGCGAGCATTTCGGCACCGGTATGAACGGGAACTTCTACACCCATAAAGGTATCCCAATGAAAAGCTCTGTTTAATTTTGGCGATTGATCACTGGCTAATCCATACATGCTAAGAATTCCATTTTTTTGATTTTCTGCCATTAACGGAATCGCCTTTTTTGTTTCTACCAGTTCAGCATTGTATTTAGAACGGATGTTTCGTATTAGTTTATCAAAATATTTATTGGCAATTTTTTTATAAACACCTATTCCCTTAAATTTTGTTTTTTCGTTAACTGACAGTAACCATTCCCAACTCGCGTAATGAGACGCTAATAACACCGTGCTTATGCCTTTGTTTTCGAATTCTTTTACCAATTCGATATTTGTGACGACAAACCTTCTGTTCATTTCAGCAGATGAAATAGTCATCGTTTTTATCATTTCCAAAAACATATCACACAAATGGTGGTACGATTTTTTTTCAATTACAAGACGTTCCTTGGTACTAAGATGAGGTAATGCCAATGCTAAATTTTCCTTTACGGTTTTTTTGCGGTAGCCTATGATATAATAAACAATTAAATAGATGAAGTCAGAAAACCAATAAAAAACCTTAAATGGAAGAATGGAAATAATCCATAAAAACGGAAAGGTTAAGATAAAAATAAGAAATTGCATGCCGTTAATTTTCTTGCAAATATAAGTCAAAAATGTAGACAGATATAAATTTTGGCAGGGTGCTAAATCGGTATTTGAGAATCACTACCTTTACAACTCACAATAAATATACTTTATGAATACCGTTTTAATAGCTATAATTGTAGTAAATGTTTTAATTAGTTACAAAGGGTTTAATGACCTTTCTTTTTTTAGAAAATACGAATTACATGTTGGAAGTATCCGCTCAGGAGAACAAATCAGGATGTTGTCTTCCGGTTTTCTGCATGCCGACATGACACATTTGATTTTTAATATGTTGACACTTTGGTTTTTTGCTCCTGTAGTCATTAGTTTTTTGGGTGCTATTTCCTTTGTGTTAGTTTATTTTGGAAGTTTAATTTTTGGAAGTTTGTTGACAATGGTTTTTCATAAAAATGATTATGGGTATAGAGCTGTAGGTGCATCTGGCGCAGTGACCGGAGTTTTATATTCGGCAATATTACTACAGCCGGATATGATGTTGGGAATCTTTTTCGTCATTCCAATGCCTGCTTACATTTTTGGAATCCTTTATTTGTTGTATTCTATTTACGGTATGAAGGCTAAGAATGATAATATTGGTCATACGGCCCATTTTGGAGGCGCTGTAGGTGGGTATTTGATTACATTACTAAGAGAGCCAACTTTGCTAGTAGATCACACTTTGATGGTGGTATTATTGGCTATTCCAATAGTTATTCTTTTTGTAATGGAAAAAATGGGGAAACTATAATGGCACAACTTTTGAAAAGTAATTAGTACAAACAATAAATGATATCAAAATGAAAAAAGCATTAGTAATTCTGTCTGTTCTATTTATTTCTATGTCTTATGGACAAGAAGTTAAGCAAGTTCCTCAAATAAATGTTAGCGGCGAAGGAAAAGTAAAGGTTGTGCCAGATCAGGCAACCCTGGCAGTCACAGTTGAAACAAAAGGGAATAATGCCAAAGATGTAAAAAAACAAAATGACGAAAAAATAGAGGCTGTTTTAAAGTATATTAAAAAGATGAACTTGGCACCCGCAGATTATAAAACGCAGCGTGTATCATTAAATCCGCAATACGATTATGAAAAAAAGAAACACAGTTATAATGCTACTCAGACCATCGAAATTCTAGTACGAGATTTATCAAAATATGATGAATTGATGGAAGGTTTAGTAGATCAAGGAATTAATAGAATTGATGCCGTAACATTCCAGTCTTCGAAATTAGCACAATATCAATCTGAGGCCAGAAAATTAGCGATGAAAGAGGCAAAATTGAAAGCCGAAGATTATAGTTCCGTTTTCGGACAAAAAGTAGGAGGTGCCATGACCATAACTGATAATTCACAAACGTATTATCCACAGCCTATGTATGCAGCAATGAAAACAATGGAAATGAGTGATGCTAGTGCTCCAAGACAAACTTTGGCGGTAGGAGAAATAAATATTACTGCTAACGTAACAGTAAGTTTTATTTTGGAATAAAGAAGTTAAAATTATGGTTAAAATATCCCATCTCAAAATCAAAAATGAGATGGGATATTTTTTTGAATTAACTAAAATATAAAATGAAGAAAGTAACAATCGGGCTAAATAAAAAAAACTCTTCAATCGCTTGAAGAGTTTTGTGGGGAGAGCAGGATTCGAACCTGCGAAGTTTACACAGCAGATTTACAGTCTGCCCTCGTTGGCCGCTTGAGTATCTCCCCATGACTCAATAAGCATTGCTTATCGTGCTAACCGGGTGCAAATATAGAAACAGTTTTGAAGTTTCCAAACTATATTTGTACTTAATTTTACTATAATTTTTAATGTATTGGTACTGAATAAAATAAAAAAATCTCCACAAGGGAGATTTTTTATTTTATAAGGGTAAATGCAATTATTTTGCTAGAAGTTCAATAATTTTTGCTCTAAGCGCATCGCCTCTTAAATCTTTTGCGACTATAGTTCCAGATGCATCCAGAATGAAAGTAGCTGGTATTGATTGTACTTTATATTGTGCAGCTATTGGTTCGTCCCAAAATTTTAAATTTGAAACATGATTCCAAGTTAGATTATCTTTTGCAATAGCATCTTTCCAAGCCTTAGCATCTTTATCTAACGATACGCCAATTATATTAAGACCTTTGCTGTGCAGCTCTTTGTATATAGCTACAACATTTGGGTTTTCTTGTCTACAAGGTGCGCACCAGGAAGCCCAAAAGTCAACAATTGTAACCTTCCCTAAATTTTCTTTAAGAGAAATTGTTTTTCCTTGAGGATTAGGACCTGAAAAATCTGTCCTTCATTTTGCTTCAACAGCTGGTGCTGGTGGTGCAGGAGCTGCTCCTACAGCTGGCATTTTTAATTCAGCAAGTTTAGCTTTAATAGCAACGCCTGGTTTTGTTTTCTTTAATGACTCTTCTAAACCGTTGTATAATTTTTCAGATTTTCCAACATCAGCAGTTGGATCATTTAACATTCCTTGAATAATCAAGGCAGAAATGAATGCTTTAGGATGTGTTTCAGCGTAACTTACGTATTTAGCTTTTGAAGCTACACCAACTTCTTCTTGAATTTTAGAAAATTCTTGCATCAACTTATTGATAACCACTGTGTCTTTGGTTTGTTGAGCAGTTTCCATAGTTTTCATGTTCTTACTTTGGAAATCCATAAGTTTCTTTTGAACTTTTGTGATTTCTTCATTGAAAGTTACATACTCGTCATTATTATAAGTTCCAGAAACTTTAGATTTTTGGATACTGTCTTTGTTGATTGCGATGGTTACTTCTCCATTTTCTAATATGAAAGGGATTTTAGCTTGTGCTCCTTCTAATTGAAGCGTGTAGAAAGCAGGCTCTGTAATAGTTCCTTTCATTTCAAACTTACCATTTTCAACTTTTACAGTATCTTTTGGTAACATCATTCCGGTTGCATCTTGTGTTTCCAAGATAATAGTTTTACCATTGTCAATTCCTGTTGCAGTTCCAGAAATGATGTATTCATCTTTGCCAACTTTGCTACAAGAAATTAAAACAACAGCAGCCGAAAGTAATAAAATTATTTTTTTCATTATTAATTAGTTAAGTTAAGGATGCAAAAGTATTTAAAAAATATAAAATACAATTTATTTTGCAACCTAAATTTTTGTTATAATTTTTCATTCTTAATCAGAATGTATGATGTTTTTTATTTGTGGAGGTTTTAAACAATAAAAAATCGCTTTTTAATTTGAGTTTAAGTGTTGTAATTATTTGATTAAAAAGTAGTTACTGAATAATTGTAAAATATAAAAGCACCCTCATAAAGGATGCTTTTGTATTTTTTTAATTTTGTAAAAAAACTAGTCTTGGTTGATTGTTTTTCTCCAAGTAAAAGAATTTAGGATATGTCGTTTCGCAAATCTTCCAGGAGAATCAGCATTTACCATTTTTACATATGTTGCTTTGGGCACACTGATGTATTCATATACACTACCATTCGAAAAATTGATAATCAATCTGCCTTCAACAAATTTATAATCTGTAATAGTAGAAGTTGAGATCGTTTCAGTATATTCTGGTAGATTTTGTTTAATTGTTTCAGGATTGATGCTTACCAAGAAATGATATGCTTCAATGATTTTTTTACTATTTTCTTCTGCAGCTTTCAATCCAGCTTCATCGCCCTGAAATTTGTCAGGATGCGCTTCTTTCATAGCGTTGCGATAAATCGTTTTCAAATCTTTTAGCTCTGCAGTTTTCTCTACATTTAGCAGTTTGCGGTATTCAACTATTTTTTTCATAAATAAGGTAACTACTTGTCTTTTACTATTAAATCAATATAATTTGATTTCAAAATCGACAAATTTTTTGCAAAGGTACACTTTTTTTTAAATTTTTAGTTTGTGACAAAAAAATATTCAAAAAAAAAAGAATTTTAATTCTCTTTTTTTTTCTTAAAAAAAGTAAATCGAAAAAATATTATTGTTGTGGTTTATTATTGGCTTTGTCAAAGTTTTTTGATTTTTTTGGATATTTGTTATAACTAATATCGCTTGGGTTTTCAATTATTGATTTTATTGTTATCCAATCACCAACAGTATGTTTGTAGGCCATTTTATAGTCTAAAAGATATTCACCACAAAAAAAGTTGTTGTTCTCGTCTTTTTCCATAATTCCAGTGTACACACCTTTTTGTAACATTTTTTCTTCAGAAGCTTTGGTCATAATCAATTTATTTAAAATAATTCTAGTTGGCAAAGTTAATCAAATATTACTTGTCTTGTTCTTTTTTAGACTTTCTGATTACCTTTGTTTAATGGAAAAAATATTTCGTCCTAACCCTAATTCCTTCAAAAATACGTTTTGTGTCTTTCATGAAGTGTCTTTGGAAAGCATACAAGGATTAGAACTGCAATACGACAGTAAATCAGGAAGTAAATATTATTATACTAAAGTAGGGATGTACCGCTTATCAAATCACTGGGGACGATTGGCTAACAGTAAATGGCGCTTAGAGCCACTTGAACCGGCAGTAGATTCTAAAATAAAATTGGGTTTTTCACTTTGGACTAATTTCTATGCTGATAATGCTCTTGATGAATTGTATTATTTAGAGGTGAATTACCCAAAGAAAACGGTTAATTATCAACATAAAAAGAATCCAAATTATGATAAAAAGGCCTTATTGCGAACTAGTTTTGAAACCGCAAAAAAAATTAAGCAAATCCGTAATTTATTTGCTCTGACTTCGTGGGCTAAGTATTTTGATTATGATGAAGTGGATATTTTGAGAGAAAAAATCATTAATGAATTAATCTTTACCAATAAATCATTGGAAGATATAAAAAGAGAATTGAAATAGATTTAGAATGAGTTACTCAAAACTTTATCTTTTAATCATTCGAAGCAATCAGTATTAAATCATTTACAGTGACAGGTTTAGATAAATAACCCAAGATGTCTGAATACGTTTTTGATTTATTTTTATCCTCGGCAGCAATAGACGAACTTACAATATATACAATGATGTCTTTTTTGAATTTAGATTTTATCAAGCTCATCTTTTCCATAAATTCCCAACCATCCATAACGGGCATATTAATATCCAACAGGATTATGTCAGGAAGTATTTGGGAATCGTCCCGTGTATTATTTACGGCATCCTGTAATGTATCGATTGCTTCTTTTCCATTTTTGAAAGAAGTAATGGTTGAAAACATTTCAGATCGTTCAATAATCTTATTGATGATGATCTGATAAATCGCATCATCATCAATTACCCAGATTGCTTTTTCTGTCATTGAATATAGATTTTGAAGGTAGTTCCTACGTTGGGTTCGCTTTCTACTGTAATATTACCGCCCATGGCATCAATTTGATTTTTTGTAATAAATAATCCAATTCCTTTGGAATCAACATTGTTAGTGAATGTTTTATACATACCAAAAATTTTATCAGCATTCTTAACAAGGTCAATCCCAACACCATTGTCTGAAATTTGAAGAATTTTGTTCTCGTCATCATTTATCCATTTAATGATGATAATGGGTTTGCGATCAGGATGACAATATCTAATTGAGTTTGAGATTATATTATAAAGAATACTCTCCAAATAGGCTGGATTATAATTTACCATCACATCATCAGGCATGATCGTAGTAATAGAAACCTCTTTTGAGTTTATTTGTTCAGAAAGGACTTTTTGAACGGTTTCTAAGTACAGTTGTAGGTTTAATGATTCTGAAACCAGGCCGATATTGTTTCTTATATTTATGACTTCATTTAAGTGAACCATTGTTTCATTTAAGGAATTCGAAACCGATTTTAATAACTGTATCATTTCATTTTTTTCCTCCTCAGATTCAGAAGATTCTATTAAAGCCATAATAGATGCAATGTTACTGGTGTGAGATCTTAGATTGTGTGAGACTATGTATGAAAAGTTAAGCAGTCTTTTGTTTTGCTCGGTCACTAAGTTGAAGGAATCATTTAAATCTTTCTCGGCTTCTTTAGTTGTTGTAATATCAATCATTATACCCCGTAAACTTACCGCTTGGTCGTCTTCGCAAATTACATTTACTATATCTCTTAACCAAACAACTGCTCCATTCTTAGCAATCATTCGATATTCAAAATCATGATTTAAATTTTCTTTAGTTTTTAAAATACAATAATCTATTGTCCATTGTCTGTCTTCGGGGTGAATATGATCTGCCCAAAAAGTTTTACTGCTTAGCCATTCGTCGGCGGTGTATCCTAATATTTTTTCTGTTTTTTGACTTATAAAATTAAAAGCAAAGGTTTTAGCGTCACATTCCCAAACGATTCCATCAATAGTATTAATTAAAGATTCGATTCTTTGTTGTGATTTACGAATTACGTTTTCGGATAATTTTCGGTCCGTAATGTCTTCAGTGGAAACAATGACTCTTTCCATTGATTTTTCATATCCCTGAATTACATTCCATCTTAAATTTATATGTCGATATTCACCTGCTTTATTTTTTATTTTAGTGTCGACAATTAATTGATTTTCGCCTTGAGTTATTGCAATTAATTGTTTTGTAAAATCTGGAATTGAACCCATATCGATGACTTGCGCAAGCGTGGAGATTAATTCAGCTTTAGTTTCAACTTTATGTAGATGTAAGCACGCCGTATTAACATCAATAATTTTCACTAAATCAATACATTGATAAACCACATCGGGATGCATTTTTAAATAAAGAGAAACGGTTTCTTGTGTTTCATTGATGAGATTTAATTTTTGAAGATAACTTTTAACTTTAGAAAAATCTTCTTCCCACAAAGGAATTGGGGAATCTTCAAATATACTTTTGAATCGGGTTTCACTTTTTTTGATTAAGTTCTCCGCTTCTTTTTTTAATGAAATATCTTCAACAATAGAGATGTGGGTTGTCACTTTTTTGTCTGTTTTAAAGAGTGGTGAAACCGTAAGATTTGTCCAAACAATATCTCCAGATTTCGTAAAGTATCGTTTTTCCATCGAATACTCTTTGATTTTTCCATTCCGGAGTTTTTTTAAATTTATTAGATCTTCTTCTAAATCTTCTGGGTGCGTTATCGATTGGAATTTTCGCTCTTTCATTTCTTGTTGCGAATACCCTAATAATTTACAATATTGATTATTGATCTCAATAAAATTTCCTGTAAATGAATCAATATGTGCTATCCCAACAGCTGCCTGATCAAAAATTGCCTCAAACTTTATTTCAGAATTAAAAAGCTTTGTAGCTTGAATATTTACCAAAGACTGCAGTTCCTCGGGAATTTTTAATAAGGTATAAATTAAAACTCCAAAAAGTGCGGCCAGAATCAAACCTATAATTCCAGGAATAAGAATCTGTGCGTAAAAATAATTTTGATGTTTAGATATTAGATATAATTTCCAATCTCCATCAGGAGGTGTTGTTGAAATATAATATTTTTTAGAAAAATCACTTTTATTGGGCAGGTAAAAAATCTCTTTTTTGGTAATTGTATTTTCTTTTGAAAACTGAAAATAATATTTTGAATCATCAACAGTATTGATTCCTGAAGCTTTTAATAAAGTATCTAATTTAATAATAACAGCTGAAAATCCCCAAAATTTATTGTTTCGAAAAATAGGAAATCGTCCCACAATTCCCATTCCGCCTTGCTTTAGTTTTAAAGGACCGGCAAAATACATTTTTTGAGAATCGAGGGACTTTAATGCTTCTTTTTTAAGGTAAGGAGAAGTTAAAATATTTAAATCGAGCGCTGCTTCATTTCCCTTCAAAGGATAAATATACTTTATAATTCCATTTGGAACCAATTGTACGGCACTGATGCTAGTGTTTGATTCTATTAGCTTTTCACCTACGTAATCAAAATTTTCAGGAACACCTCTGTCGTTAATGGTTAGTGCTAATGTTAATGTCGTTGTGTAGCAATTTTTAAGCGATTGCTCTAAATTTTGATTGACAATTCGAAGTGTATTATTCATTTCTCGTTGTTCATCTTCCTTTATAAGCTGATATTGCTGTGAGACGATAAATCCTGCAATGTAACTAAGGAATAAGAAAGTGATAAAACCCGTTGTTTTTGGTTTGCTTAAAAACCAATTGATAAATTTAGGGTGTTTTTTATTGTCCATTTGTAATGTTTGGAAGCATCGAGAAAGCTCAATTTTTTATTAAATAAATGTAAATAAAAATAATACAAAAGCATAATTTTTATTATTACAGTTAAATAATTAGTTTTTAGCCTGTTGAAATATTTTATGTAGGTAATCAATATTTATTGTAACCACATAATTTATATAAAAACTAAAATTTGAGAAGTAAAGTATGATGCAGCGTTAAAATTAATGAAAGTAAGCAGGATATATCCGAAGGAGAATTAAAGCTTCTAATTTGTAAAATGTTACATGCTCCGATAAAAAAACAATTTGAATTACAATAAATAATCCGAACTTTGCCGCAGTTTTCGGACTGTTTTGTTAATTTGATAATTTAATAAAAAATAATATGGGTAGAAATAATGAAAGGAATATAAAAAAACACAACGACAAGTTGCATAAAGCGCAGGACAAAGTAAAACAAGCAGAAATGCTGCGTAAAGAAAAACTAAAACAAATTGCCAAAAAGTTTAACGAGGGTAAGGATATAGAAAACAATTAAAGATGGAAAACAATAAATTTACGGATCTAAAAAAAGGTGTTCAGGAAATAATTGATTTGATTGCCAGCAAAAACAACAAAGAAGCTAATAATAAATTAGTTGAAGTCAGCGAAGGTTTAGATGAATTGCTAGACTTTGCAGAAGAAGATGAAGATCTTATCGAAATCAGCAAGTATCAAGTATTGTTGAATCAATTGCAGCAGAAAATTATTGCACTAAACGGACAGTCATAACGTTGTGCATTTAATATTTTAAATATAAAATGACAAAAATAAGATGCCATTGTAGTTCTCAAAAAAACTTTAATGAATGTTGTGAACCTATTATTAGTGGAATTGAAAAAGCAACAACAGCTTTAGAATTAATGCGTTCCCGTTACTCGGCTTATGCAACTTATGCCGCTGAATACTTATTGGATACTACGCATATTTCAGAGCGACAATATCATACAAAGTGTGAAATTTTAAAATGGGCCACTTCAAATCAATGGCTTCAATTAGAAATTATAAAGGCCACTGAGAATACCGTGGAATTCAAAGCGTATTTTTTGGACATTGAAGGACAGAAACAAATTCACCACGAATTTTCTACTTTCATACTCGAAAACGGAAGTTGGTTTTATGTCGGCGGTAATTTTTTTGATTAGATTTCCTGACTAAAAAATGCAGCATAATCGGGTCTTTATGTTTTAACTAAATATTAGTAAACGTTTGTCTAGACTACATTTTAAAATGATGTAATTTTAAAGTCTATGAAAAATGACAATAAAAAAGGATTTTATTTCAAGCAATACGAAGCTCCATTTCAATCTCCGTTTGATAAGCTCTTTGGTATTTTCAAAGAATTAATTACACATACTTCAGGAGATTTTGATGAAGCCATAGACTGGTTGCGGGAATTAGACAAAGAATATAAACTCACCGATGAGCATTATACCATCGATGATTTTATAGAAGATTTAAAGAAAAAAGGGTACATCCGCGATGAACTCAAAGAAGATGGAAGTTCTGGAACTGGCATTACAGCCAAAACTGAACGGGCCATTCGGCAACAAGCGTTGGACAACATTTTCGGTAACTTAAAACGGTCGGGAAGTGGGAATCACAAAACAAAACATTCCGGCAACGGAGATGAACACACCGGCGAATTTCGGGAATTTCATTTTGGAGATGGTTTGGAACGAATTTCGTTGACAGAAAGCTTGCGTAATGCTCAAATCAACAATGGAATAGCGGATTTTATGTTGACCGAAAATGATTTGGTTGTCGAAGAAACGCAGTACAAATCTCAAATGAGTACTGTTTTGATGATTGATATTAGTCACAGTATGATTTTGTATGGTGAAGACAGAATCACTCCCGCTAAAAAAGTGGCGATGGCTCTTGCTGAATTGATTACGACTCGTTATCCTAAAGATACATTGGACATTTTGGTTTTTGGAAATGACGCTTGGACTATTGCCATAAAGGATTTACCGTATCTAAAAGTAGGACCCTTCCATACCAATACGGTTGCTGGTTTGCAATTAGCTATGGATTTACTCCGCCGAAAACGAAACACTAATAAACAAATTTTCATGATTACTGATGGAAAGCCAAGTTGTGTTCGCGAAAAAGACGGTTCGTATTATATGAACAGCAATGGACTCGATGAATATATTGTGGATAAATGCTACAGTCAGGCGCAACAAGCGCGCAAATTACACATTCCAATAACCACTTTTATGATTGCAAGCGATCCGTACTTACAACAATTTGTCAATCAATTTACCCAAGCCAATCAAGGAAAAGCGTTTTACACCGGCTTAAAAGGTCTGGGCGAAATGATTTTTCAAGATTATGAAACGAATCGTAAAAAGAGAATAAAATAAAAAAACTACAGAAAACAAATTAGAAGAAAGACAATTTAGACCCATGAAAATAGAAAATATAAATACACTCGGAGAATTAAAAAAATCAGGTTATGAAAGTAAAAGCATTAAAGATGAATTACGATCTAATCTTAGAGAAAAAATAAAATCAGGAAAACCGACTTTTGAAGGTGTTCATGGATTTGAAAATACTGTTATTCCAGAACTGGAACGCGCTATTTTGTCACGTCACAACATTAATTTATTAGGGCTTCGTGGTCAAGCCAAAACGAGACTGGCGCGTAAAATGATTGAATTACTGGACGAATACATTCCTTTTGTGACGGGTTCCGAAATTAATGATGATCCTTTGCAACCTATTTCGCGCTTTGCAAAAGACGTTATTGAAATTAATGGAGATCAAACCCCTATTTCGTGGTTGCACCGAAATGATCGTTTTTTTGAAAAATTAGCCACTCCAGATGTTACCGTTGCCGATTTAATAGGAGATGTCGATCCTATAAAAGCAGCAAATTTAAAGCTTTCATATGCAGATGATCGTGTAATACATTTTGGGATGATTCCTAGAGCAAATCGTTGTATTTTTGTAATCAATGAGTTACCGGATTTACAGGCCAGAATCCAAGTAGCCTTGTTTAATATTTTGCAGGAAGGCGACATACAGATTCGTGGTTTCAAACTGAGAATGCCTCTGGATATGCAATTTGTTTTCACTGCAAATCCAGAAGATTACACGAATCGAGGAAGTATAGTAACACCATTAAAAGACAGGATAGGTTCTCAAATCTTAACACATTACCCCGAAACGATTAAAATTGCTAGAACGATCACTGAGCAAGAAGCTAAACTTGATGGTATTCAAAGTGATATGGTTTATGTTCCTGCTCTAGCCAGAGATTTATTGGAGCAAATCAGTTTTGAAGCGCGTGAAAGCGAATATATTGACAACAAAAGTGGTGTTAGCGCCAGGTTGAGTATAACGGCCTTAGAAAATTTGTTAAGTACTGCCGAAAGGAGAGCATTAAAGTCTGGAGCCGATAAAACTACTTTACGTCTGTCCGATTTTATGGGAATTATTCCAGCTATTACCGGAAAAGTCGAATTGGTTTACGAGGGAGAGCAGGAGGGAGCTGCCGCTGTAGCACAACATTTATTGGGCGATGCCATCCATACTTTTTTCCCGGCTTATTTTCCTAAAATTGAAAAACTAGAAAAAGAAGATGTCAAAAATGCCTATACAGATATTATTGAGTGGTTTTTTGCCGAAAGTGGCTTTGAATTATTAGATGATTGTTCTGATGAAGAATACGAAAGGATTTTAGGAAGTATTGTTCCGCTTGAAATTTTAATCAAGAAATACCAACCACAATTGGAAAAAGAAGATAAATTTTTTATGAAAGAATTTATTCTTTGGGGATTAGTAGAATATAAAAAATTGAGTAAAGACCGCTTTTCCGAAGGTTATCAGTTCAAGGATATTTACGGAAGTTTTATAAGTAAATTATAATAAAAAGGGTTTAGATTTATTTCTAAACCCCTTTTTTTTGCATAGTATTGAGTAAAAAAAAAGAGTATAAAATAATTATTTTATTTCTGAGTAAGTCTCTACTGGTTTTTATTAGTTTACTTTGTATCGCTGGCAGTCTAAACAGTCAACAAAAATTAAACATGGAAAATAGCTTTGAAACTTTGATCGCTACTTATATTGAAAATAAAGTAGGCATATCTGAACATTTTTTAAGTGCCACTTTAGCTAATGATCTAAAACAAAATTTGATTGTGCTAAACGAGCAGAGTTTGTTAATGGATGCGGGAACAGGCAATTCAGAAGCTGTAGCGTACGACAGCTCGGTGCGCAGTGATTCGATTTATTGGTTGGATAAAAAGCATAATAATGAGTTCGAAAATGAATTTTTTGCTCAAATTGAAGCATTTATTATTTATTTGAACCAAACTTGTTATGCCGGAATAACTGGTTATGAATTCCATTATTCGTTGTATGAATCGGGGGATTTTTATCTAAAACATCTGGATCAGTTTAAAAATAATCCCAGCCGAAAATACTCTATGATCAGTTATCTGAATAGCAATTGGCACGAAAGTGACGGAGGAGAATTGCTGATCCATCAGACAAATAACAATCAGAAAATTGCTCCCACACAAGGAAAAACTGTTTTTTTCAAGAGTGACGAGTTAGTTCATGAAGTTTTGGTAACCCAAAAGACCAGAATGAGTATTACCGGGTGGTTAAAAAGTGATTAACCTTTAAAAAAGATATTTAGGAATAAAAAGTTGCTCAGTTTCCCTTTATTCGTTTTACTATTTTTTGAAGCAGTTGTTTTCCGTCTTTTTTGCTTTTTCTGACTTCAACTGCTTTTAATTCATTATTTTTTCCAATAAATTGATAACTGAAGGCAAACTGTGGATTTTTTGGATTGTCGTTCAACAGTCCAAAGCGCAAATCATTAAAGTATAACGATTCTTTTTTTTGAGCAATAATATACCAGCCTTCACTGGCTTTCTTTAGTTTTTCAAAATCCGAATTTCCTTTTAATTGCGATTCTAAGGTTTTATTTTTGCGGTAAGCAGTAAATGAGATAGGTTGAGTGTCAAAAAGAGAGTAGTTCCCTAAAAGGTAATTCTCAGAAGTATTTACGTTTACATTCCACAAAATAAGATTGAAAGCGGTAGGTTTTACGATAATCTCATAATACTGAATTCCTTGTTTTATTAATGCTTTTTCAAATTGCTGTAAGGCATATAATTTTATAAAACAAGACAAAAGCAAATAAGAACTACTGATAAATAATCCTCTCATTATGTATCTTTTGCGAAGTATAATATCTTTTGTTTTCCAGACCATAATTAATGCGATAACAAGTGGAATGGTATAGAGCGGGTCAATTACAAAGATTGTTTTTAGAGCAAACCGATCGTCTAAAGGCCACAAAATTTGTGTACCCCAAGAAGTAAACAGATCCAATAATACATGGGTAAACAAACACCAAAAAGCCATGAGAGTTGCCTGAAAAAAGTTAATTTTATCTTTTTCTGTTTTTGAAATAATCCAACCTAAAAAAGGCGATAAAAAAAGAAATAAAAAAAGAGAATGACTGACACCACGATGAATCAGGATTGCGTCTACAGGATTTAAAAAGAGTCCCACGACAACATCTAAATCGGGGATTGTGCCTAAAATTGCACCGTATAAAATTGTTTTATTTTTAAGTTTTTTGCCCGCACATACTTCAGCTATGGCAATTCCTAAAGCGATTTGAGTAAAAGAATCCATTTTACAAATGTAGCGGAAAGAAGGAGATATCTTGATGGCTTAATAATAATTTTTGTTATAGATTATATTTTCTTCATCGTGATTGAAAAAGAGTAATTCAAAAATAAAATAGTTTTGTAAAGGTTACAATTTTCGAATAATTTTTAAAATTTTAAAATTTAATAGTTGTTTTTATGTACGCATTAAAACAGAATATTCACATGTTTCCAAAACCTGTGTTTTTTTTGTGAAGAAAAAAACAGAAGCCTTTTGATTTTTTTCTTTTAAAAATCTACACTGTTCAAAAGAGATTTTAAAATAAATATATGTTATATTGTCCAATCATAAATAAACCCAGCCATGCATAAAATTCATACTATTGATTTACACTTTCAATCAGAAAAACATTCCATAGGCGCTTTTTTAATTGAAACTGAAAAAGGTCCGATACTTATCGAAACTGGACCTGAATCTACTTGGGAATACCTTGAAAAAGGAATTCAGAAAATAGGGTATGAAATAAAAGATATTCAACATGTGTTCCTTACTCACATTCATTTTGATCACGCTGGCGCAGCATGGAAATTTGCGCAAAATGGAGCTAAAATATACTTACACCCAATTGGAATTCCACATTTAGCTAATCCGGAGAAATTATACAATTCAGCCAAAATGATCTATGCAGATAAAATGGAGGTTCTTTGGGGAAAAATGGAATCCATATCCGATAAACAATTGATTGGTGTAGCGGATGGGGATGTTGTAAACGTTGGAGATGTTCAAATTAAAGTATGGTATACACCCGGTCATGCTGTGCATCATAATGCCTATCAAATTAATGACGTGATATTTACCGGTGATGTGGCTGGAGTAAAAATAGGTAATGGTCCTGTTGTACCGCCTTGTCCACCTCCTGATATTAATATTGAATTATGGAAACAATCCCTGAAAAAATTAAAAGATTTAAAGCCAAGAGCTTTATATTTAACACATTTTGATTTACATACAAATCCGGAAGAATTATTGTCAGCATTAGAAATAGTGCTTGACGACTGGGCAAATTTTATTGAACCTTTTTACGACAATCAAACACCACCTGAAATTATTGTACCTAAATTTATGGAGTATACCAGGAAACAGTTTTTGGACAAAAGCCTTGATCCTACAGAAATTCAAACTTATGAGTTCGCTAATCCGAGCTGGATGTCGGTCAATGGTTTATTGCGATATTGGAAATTGAAAGAACAAGGAAGAATTTAAGATTTGTATTATTTTGATATCTTTTATTCTCTTTTTCTACTACTAAAATGAGTTTTACAGGTTTTTTTTAGCTTTGAAAGCGATCGTTTTGATTGTAATCATTCGCTATTGCAAAAAAAAAGAGTGTCCGAAAATTACTTTTCAAACACCTTTTTTTTATTTTGCATAAACCTAATCTAGTCATCGCTTATTGACCGGAAATGAAGAATAGGCATAAGATATAAAAATAGGAAATATAGAATATCACTATTAATCTTAAACGATTAACTCATTTTCATGTCAGAATCCCAAACCGATTGTAAAGCCGGTAACCGGTGTTGCGAAACTCCCTTTTGCAGTAGCAGCTCCCGAAGCGGTATTTACTTCATACAATTTAGTAACCCCGCCGGAGGTGAGAACCGCAAAAGCAGTTCCAGTAGTACCACCAATATCAAATCCGGTAGCGGCATCAGCGTTAATGCCAAGGTTGCCTATTTCTACTAATGTTCCTGAGTTGGGTGGATTCTGTAGGTATAGTTTATCGTTGCTGATATCAATATCAAAAAGCATCGTTGCAACGGTACCAGTGAAATTATTAGTGTACGCGGCTGCAGAGATTCCTGTCGAGCTTGGGTTTAGTAGCCCATCGACCGTTACGGTACTAGTAATAGGATTTACACGAAGGTTTTGCCCTGTATTGCTGATAATACGAATGCGATCCACTAAAGGATTAAAATCAAAACCAAAATCGGTCCCTGACAAACTAGTGCTAAAAACTGAGCTTCCTACAGCAGTTGCTGCTCCTGTACTGGCATTGATGGTATATAAACGGCTTGTGCTTCCAAGTGCGTATAGCTGCCCGTTAAGTGGTCTGAAATCTATCCCTAAAACGGTCTCGCCTGAAGACATTCCGGTAATTGCTTTAGTTACAACTACTGCCGTGTTATAAGGATTAAAAATTAAAAGGTTATTCATGGCAGTAACAGCGTATGCAACCGTTTGGGTTGGAATAGCAATTCCGGTATAGTTCAATTTTTTCATGTATTTAGCAAGTACGACGGCATTACCAGTATTAAGGTCAACACTAAATAAAGTAGATTTGCCATTCACTTCAAAAATCCCTAATGCTACCTCTTGCTGATAGGATATATCAAAACCGCCTTCACCAACTATTTGTAACCCTAAGTCACCAACTAAAACAAGAGTTCCATTATTGGGAGGTAATTGTTTGTAAAGTTTTTGTGTGGCCACATCAATATCATATAAAGTAGTAGTGGCGGCTCCCGCGACATTGTTAGTGTAAGCAACTGCAGAAATCATTGCTCCCGTTACGCCGTTTATACTACCATCGGTGGCTGCTACAGCACCTGTCTCTGGATTGAGGCGCAAATTTTGTCCTGTGCTTGTTACCACCCGGATTCGATCAACAGTAGGATTAAAATCAAAGCCGGCTATACTCCCCGAAAGTGCAGGAGAAAAAGGCCCGGTGCCTATTGCCCGAGCTATACCCGTTTCAGGATTAATTACATACAATCGGCTGGTACTTCCCAAACCATAGAGCTGACCTGTAGCCGGACGAAAATCTATGGAAAGAATTTTTTCGTCTACCTGCAATCCTGAAATAAATGCAGAATTTAAAACCACTTCAGGATTAGCAGTTGAAATTTTGTCAATTTTTGACCCATCTGCTAAAGCATAGAAATCTATAACTGGTATTTCTATTTTCTTTTTTAAAGAGATGCCGGAATTATTATCCGTGTCTATTAGAGATTGATTGTCTTCGCACGAAGCAAAGAATAACAAAAACGCGGCACTTAAGCCAGTAATTTTTAAGGCGGAATTCTTTTTCATAATTATAAGATTTTAAGTTTAATAAATGATCGTATTATTAACCTTAAAATTACACATTTTTTGATAATTATCCCTGTATTTAAATATTTATTACACTGAACCACAGATAATTGTGTTTTTTATAGCAATGTAAAACTGAAAAGGCGTATCTGCAATTCGACTGCCTAATGATCACTTAAAAACCAAATAAATTGCCAGCACTAAGAAGCACATCACGAAAAGCAAAAAATTAAAATGTAAAAGTGCGTTGAACCAAAAGATAAGAGTTTCCTAAATCATTATAAAATATATGTAAAACGAGTACCTGCAATCAAAAGGTGTTTCGCAACTGGCTAGTATTTTTCAATAGATTTAATTTACTTCAGGCTGGTGGTTAGAAATTTAGTAACTCTAAGTTTTGGTTAAATTGCGAAGTATAACAAGAATCTTGAACTCAAAAAAGTATCAGTATCATTTTCAAAACGTATACATAAATAGTACCGTATTTATATTTTCCCATAAACGTTTAAAATATAGTTCCCGTTTAAAAAAGATTTTGAATCTATTTGACTTTGCAATACAACTCCGCGATGCGGGGTTTCGAGTAATAATTGTGCTGCTTGCGCCAAAGGAGCTGCAGTAGTTGTTTGTATGGCTCGCAATTGATGTTTTCCCACTTTTTGAGGAAGTATGCATTTTGCAATCTCTCGTCTGCGTAATATGCCTGTCGCATCTTTACCTTCAACTGCCGCGTACAAAATAATTTGGTCGTCTTCAATATGAGGAATTACAGCTTCCATTTTTTCTTGCAGGCTTACGATGGCATTGGGAGTATTGCCTAGATTATCCAATTGCTCCTGCACCCAGGTGTAATGCCCTTGATGACGCAAGGTTTTATAGTCGAGGGATCGCACTTTTCCCGATAAAGCATCCGGCAAATCAGCAGCGCCCCCTGAAGTAAGATCCTCTTCGTACGTGATTCCATCAATAATAATGTTTTTTCTTTCTGATAAAGATGGTAATGTCGTTTTTATAAAGTTTCTAAGTACAATGGTATCCTCCAGATATTCCGTAGCTACACCCACCGGACTCCAAGTAAAGCCATAATAATGTGGGGCAACAGCATGATTGGTCAAGGCTCCAACTTTAAATTCCAGTTTATCAACTTGATCTACGCCAAAATCTTTGCAAAACTGTTGAAAGAGTCCATTGGCGAGTAAATCGATGTAACCAGGAGCCAAACCAGTTTGAAGTACAAAACCAGTTTTGGCATCTTTTGCCAAAGCTATTATTTCTTGGGTTTCTGTCACGTACTCTGTTAGATTGGCGTAATGTAGGTTATAATCTTTAGCAAACTGTGCTATTCGTGGAGCTTGGCTACCCGGTAGACAGTCTAGAATGATATCACCTTGAAGAAAGATGGTCTTCATTTCATCCGATAGTCCTTCTTCAGCTAGATGAAAGTCTTCGATAGACCCATTTTTTGTTGTTCCTTCCTGAATCCAATGAACGACTTTTTTTGCCTTTGAATGAGTTCTGTCACCAATAAAAATAGTAGGAGTTACTGTACTCCATTCCATCAATAACAAACCAACAGCTTCGGCAATTCCCCCAGCTCCGGCAATAATAATAGTGTGGTGCTTTTTCATATTTTAAAGATACCATTTTTTATTGGTTAAGCTTTTGCATTAGGTAGTAATTTGATCATTTTGAAATGTTGGTTTCTCTGTCAAGGATAGCAACGAAAAGCCCGCAAAGGAGGAAGTCCTTTTATAAAACAAGTCCTAAAATAGCGACCGCAGGAAGCTCCTTTTAGGTCTTGTTTTATGGACTGATCCCTGCGGACTTGCAGTGGATAGCCAGCCCGGACAGTATAAAAAAAAATGTATCTGTTGAGGTACTTAATTTTTTTTTATCCAAAGTAAATGTATTCACATACAAAATATGACAATGCTCAATGGTTTAATTTACAAACTTCTATTTTTGAGATTCTCTCTTTTGGTAGTATCACTTTCAGATAATCGGATTCCAAAATCGAAAGTCTTTTGACATAACACATCAGAAATATAAAGAAGTTGATTTAGGATTTAAAGATAAACCGCCAATCTGGACAACATAATACAAAAACAAGTAAACGTATTTCAGAATCAGCAAAAAACTATCTTACTTTGTTGACTGTAGCTATTACTAATCTAATTACACAAGTTTTTGACAACCATTTTTAAAATCATTTTAATTCCTATCAATTACATAAGTAAAAACGGTATTGACCTAGACAATCATCGGCTTTTCTTCAAAGCCTCGATTAATTCTATTAAATCGACAACTCCATAAGTAGAGGAATAGTCTGATACGGCATACGGCAATATCAAGCTGTTGTTGTGAATAATGGATCCACATGAATATACTACATTTGGTACATAGCCTTCACGTTCATCTTCTAGGGGTGAAAGGAGGGGCTCTTTCAGTCGTCCAATTTCCTTGGAGGGATCATCAAGATCAAACAGCGAAGCACCGATGCAATATCGTCTCATGGCACCGACACCATGAGTAATAACTAACCAGCCTTCTTCGGTCCACAGTGG
Source organism: Flavobacterium cryophilum (assembly GCF_048286555.1). NCBI lineage: Bacteria > Pseudomonadati > Bacteroidota > Flavobacteriia > Flavobacteriales > Flavobacteriaceae > Flavobacterium > Flavobacterium cryophilum. The sequence goes on from NZ_JBLVPZ010000014.1 coordinate 84,627, forward strand.
CGACCCACAATTTCCAATTTGCGTAAATTCCCATGTATAACGAGGTTCTTGAAGCAAAACTGGATTATTCCATTGTGTAGGCCTATCGGAATACATTAGGTAATTGTTAACGCCATCAATTCTAGACAACATAGCATACTTACCCTTAATCTTTCTAGGAAATAATGCCAAGTTTTTATTTTGTGCACCGGCTCCATACAAGGGCATGACCCGAAATGTATAAAAGTCTTCCGTTGAAATCAGTTTTGGAAGAATGACGTGACCATTATAAGCCGTATATGTAGCCATTACTTTACATGATTGATTGTCATCCACAAAACACACAAAGCGGGCATCTTCAATACCACGACTTTCAGAATCTGATATTGGAAATATAACACGTTCGGTAATATCGGAATCGTGTTTAAATTGCAAATCATAAAATGAATCCGCCAACCACATCACTTCTTCAAGCGCTGTTCTCCTTTCTTGCCGAATCTTTGGGTCGCTTAATGCGTTATTAACCAGAATTTTTAATACCGAATATTCAAATTCAGCCGGTAGATCTTGCATAATGCGGGTTGAATACTTATCAGAAGTGTGCATTTCAGCTAATTTCATCAAAAATCGTTCTTTGTTATACAAGGTTTTATGTACAACCTCTGCTTTATCAATGTTACTACCAATTTTCATTACCTTAAGGTTATTATTATTGTCCAATATTCCTCTTCTAAAAACAATGGATGAAATATGACCTTCGCCGGTAGCACGGAAAGAAATAATCACACGCTTCTCTCCCTTTTCGAGATCAGACTGATCGAAATCTTCCACAATGGATGGATTAAAAATGGCGGCAGATTCTATCGAGTACTCCATTGTACAATAGGAACCAATAAGCATTTTTCGTTCCTGAGATAGGCCTTCGTAGTTAATTTGCATCCCTTCAATTACGTTTCTAATTTTTTCGCAATGCTTAAAAAATGTACTAGAAATGTTTCGATGCCTTCTGGCAAATTCACGAAGTGTATGTTCCAAGGTGTTAATTACTTGCTTTTCATCCAAAATCATTATACGACTCACCATATTTTGGGTGCGTTGATCACCATTTATGAAGTATCTGGCAACAACTCTTCTGGAATCAGGTGTAAATGTTATATTTTTTCGGATTACTGGAACTCGCATAGCTTTATTTTTAAATTATAATAAAATTAAGTGCACTTTTTTATATAATGATAAAAAGTCGTTTATGGTATGTTACCCATAGCTCGCTGATGTTTTAGATGAACTTACAAGGGTATATGTTTGAAATCCATTCTTGTTCCCAGTTACTTCTATATCTAACTTACCTATTTTTGATACAGAAGCCAATTGGTTGATGAAGAAGATTTATTGGATACTTAACGAATAAAAATCTATTTTTTATTCTAAAACCATTTTATTGATGGTTTAATGACGGACCGCTTTAGGTAATTGTGACTTTTAGAAGTTGAAACTACAGTAAAGTGACTATTTCAAAATTACAACAATTATAATAAAATAAGTGTTAATATTTGGTTTACAGTATAAATGCTTTTTTATGGACCTGACGTTCGATAGGATCGAATTTTAAGTTTTGATTTCCGTCGGCACTTTACTTTAATTTTAAAAACTTAAAGTTAATTTATCAGTAACCTAGAGCTTTTAATTTTTTAAAAACGTTGCTTAGTTTTGAGGATTAATAATTTAAGTTTTAATAATTTAATAAATATAGTTATAAACAGAGCATCCAAAACTTATGAATTATCTTTTTTTTTGTAGAGAAGAAGAGACCTATTTTTTCTTATTGTACGCTAATTTTGCCGTATTCTGGACATTATTTATAAAATTAGATTACAATTTTATTTTTGTGATTTATAAGAAACATACTATTAGGTCTGTAAATGAAGTGATGATCGATGGTTTATTAGGTCATACTTTTTTTTGAAAATCGTTATTTCTGACGAGATAATAAAAAAAAACCTCGAAAGTTTTTACTTTCGAGGCTTAATGAATACTAGGATCCTTCTCAATATTTTATAGGACTAGTGTAAATATTAAATGTTATTTAGCCGACATTACTTTTTTCATACTACTTCCTCTGTCAGTAGTCAGTTTCACAATGTAAACCTGCTCCTGTCCTTTGTATGTATGAAGGTGTAGCGTGATTTCTTTGTTTAAATAAGCATTAGTCTCAGTTTTAGAAAGCACCATAACCCCTTGTACATTAAAGACTTCTATGTTTACATCAGAAGTGTAATCAAAATCATATCTGATTGTAAGAACATCTTTGAAAGGAACAGGATAAGCTGTAAAATCAGCGGTTGTGGTTTTTGTACTTACTGTTCTAGCATTTGGATCACTTGGGTTATATATAGTAACGGTGCCATTGATTTGACAGTTATTAACATCTTTCACCACCCATTTAAATTCTCCAGCGGATAAGTTGCCGAAGATATTGGATGTTTGGTAAGAAATTCCATTATCAATAGAATACATCAAGTTACCTGTTCCGCCAGTGGCGTTCAAAGTAATTGAGCCATCTCTTAATGCATCACAACAGGAAGGACTTACTGTCGCTACTGATACCGCGATTAACGCTGGATTTAGTAAAGTAACAGTTCCTCTCAAGATACAGTTATTGGCATCTTTTACTACCCATTTGAACTCTCCAGCGGCTAAACCGTTAAAGACATTAGATGTTTGATAATTTAATCCGTCATCTTTAGAGTACATCAATACTCCCGTTCCTCCTGTTGCTGTAATTGTGACAGAACCATCGGCTCCGAAATTACATTTAGGATTTACTTGTGTGGTTGATGCAACTATCATTAGTGGATTGATCAAATTTACCATTCCTCTTAATACACAGCCGTTGGCCTCTTTTACCGCGTAACTGTATTGTCCAGCAACCAGTGCATTAAACACATTAGATGTTTGGTAAGAAACTCCATTATTCATTGAGAACATTAATGGAGCATTACCTCCTGTTGAGTTCAAAGTGAATGAACCATCGTTTCCACCATTACATTTAGGATTCACAAGAGTTGCTGATACGATTACAGCTGGCGGAGTGGTTAAGATAAACGTGCCTTTCAATAAGCAATCATTAGCATCTTTTACTCTCCATTTATATTCTCCTGCTGCAAGTCCTGTAAATACATTGGAAGCTTGATAAGTCACTCCTTGATTGATAGAATACATCAGTGTACCAGTTCCTCCTGAAGCAGTAATAGTGATTGAACCATCGGTTCCACCATTACAGATAGGATTAACTAAAACTGCTGATGCTACTAACAACGGTGGATTGATTAATGTAACCGTGCCGCCTGTAAAGATACAATTATTAGCATCTCTTACCACCCAAGTGTATGTACCAGCTGTAAGACCTGTATATACTTTTGGAGAGGTTTGTGCTACGAAGCCACCACCATTGAAATTCACCATGTAAGGGCTTGTTCCGCCGCTAATGGATAGAGTAATTGAACCATCTGGTTCATTACAACATCTAGGATTTGCTGGTGTTGCTGAAGCTACAATCGCTGATGGGATCGTGATGGTCACTGTTCCTGTTTTAATACAACCGTTAGCATCTTTTACGCTCCAAGTATACGTACCAGCGGTAAGTCCGGTGAATACTCCCGAAGCCACGTAAGTAGCACCGTTATTACTTGAATACATCAATGTGCCTGTTCCTCCTGTTGCTGTAAGGGTAAAGCCGGTATTGGCTGTGCCAAAGCAAAGTGGATTATTGGCAACGGCAGATGCAGTAATATCAACAGGGATTGTGATAGTCACTGTTCCTGTTTTAATACAACCATTAGCATCTTTTACGCTCCAAGTATACGTACCAGCGGTAAGTCCGGTGAATACTCCCGAAGCCACGTAAGTAGCACCGTTATTACTTGAATACATCAATGCGCCTGTTCCTCCTGTTGCAGTAATGGTAAAGCCGGTATTGGCAGCACCAAAGCAAAGTGGGTTATTGGCAACGGCAGATGCAGTAATATCAACAGGGATTGTGATAGTCACTGTTCCTGTTTTAATACAACCGTTAGCATCTTTTACGCTCCAAGTATACGTACCTGCGGTAAGTCCGGTGAATACTCCCGAAGCTACATAAGTAGACCCGTTGTTACTTGAATACATCAATGTGCCTGTTCCTCCTGTTGCAGTGATGGTAAAGCCAGTATTGGCTGTGCCAAAGCAAAGTGGATTATTGGCAACGGCAGATGCGGTGATAGTAGTAGGGATAGTGATAGTCACTGTTCCTGTTTTCTCACAACCGTTGGCATCTTTCACTCTCCAAGTATACGTACCAGCGGTAAGACCGGTGAATACTCCTGAAGCCACATAAGTCGCTCCATTGTCACTTGAAAACATCATTGTTCCTGTTCCTCCAGTTGCTGTAATGGTA
>NZ_JBLVPZ010000015.1:0-72282 GCF_048286555.1 Flavobacterium cryophilum
TATCAATGCGGCTCCGGTGGCTCCAACTTCTGGCGGAAACCAGACCGTTTGTCAAGCATCTCCTATTCAAACGCTAACGGCTACTGCAACAGGTGGTACCATTACTTGGTATACCGATGCAACTGCTGGAACATTGGTAACAAATCCTACCCTTAATGCAGTGGGAACGGTAACCTATTATGCACAAACTGCTAATGGAACTTGTTCCTGTCTTGCAAGAACTCCTGTTACATTGACTATCAATGCGGCTCCGGTGGCTCCAACTTCTGGTGGAAACCAAACCGTTTGTCAAACATCACCTATTCAAACACTAACGGCTACTGCAACAGGTGGTACCATTACTTGGTACACCGATGCAACTGCTGGAACATTGGTAACAAATCCTACCCTCAGTACAGTGGGAACGGTAACCTATTATGCACAAACTGCTAATGGAACTTGTTTCAGTAGTACAAGAACTCCGGTTACATTGACCATCAATGCGGCTCCGATGGCTCCAACTTCTGGTGGAAATCAAACTGTTTGTCAAGTATCTCCTATTCAAACGCTAACGGCTACTGCAACCGGTGGTACAATTACTTGGTATACCGATGCTACTGCTGGAACATTGGTAACAAATCCTATACTTAATGCGGTGGGAACCATAACCTATTATGCACAAGCTGTTAATGGAACTTGTTCCAGTAGTACAAGAACTCCGGTTACATTGACTATCAATGCAGCTCCTACTGCAAATATTACTGGAATAATGACAGCTTGTTTAACAACAACATTAAATGCCAATACAAATGCAATTTCTCCAACTTATGTGTGGTACAAAAACAATGTAATAATTAGTGGACAAACAGCATCATCCCTTATTGTAACAGAAAATGGAGATTATAAAGTAAAAATAACTAGTAGTACATTTTTTTGTGAACAGACATCGTTAATTTCTGCAGTTACTGTTGAAGATTCAACGGCTCCTGTTATTAGTTTAGCGGGTGCCAGTACAACCATCAGTTGCCCTGAAGTGCCTTCCTTCACCGCTCCAACAGCGACTGATTATTGCTCAGCAGCGACTGTGAATGAAATATCTGATGTAAAAACTTTAGGTAATTGTGTAGGTTCATACAGTAGAACAATAACTTGGGATGCCACGGATGAAAGTGGTAATCATAGTACGACAGTAAGTCAAACAATTATTGTTGTAGACAATACTGCTCCTACTTTTATACCACCAGCAAACATTACACTAAATAGTAACGAGAACTGTTTAGCAAATACGAACCCAACTATTACTGGTAATGTTACCAGCATAAATGATACCTGCGATTCTAGTCCAAAAGCAACTTATATCGATACAGAATGTTTTGGAACATCAGAAACTAATGGATCAATAAATGCTGGAAAGGGTACTTATTTTCCCTTTACAGTTTCAGGATTTGATGATTTATCTGCAAGTAATATTCAAAAAATAGCTTTATCTTTTGAAACAAATCAAGGAAAGGGAAGAGCTGAATTCACTTTAGTTTCTCCTAGTGGACAAGGAGTAATATTAGTTGGTCCATATTGTTCTGGTGGAAATTGTGATGATACAAACTCAAATACTAAAGAATTATATTTACCTACATTTTATCCAAATAGCTCTGGCTATCCCCGTTGGAATAATGCCGATTTTATTCAGGAAGGAATAAATCAAAATATGACTCCAAACGGGGGGACAACTTCTCCAAATACAATCACTGGGTTAACATCTTATGTTTCAAGCTTTGAAAATCTTACTGGACCAATGAATGGTACTTGGTTTATCTATTCAAGAAAACAAGCCAGTGTTAATGGTAGTATAAATTTTAACAGTGTATGTTTGACACCTACTTTTTCCTGTTCCAGTAATAAAGTTATTACAAGAACATGGACCGTTACAGATGCCTGCGGTAACTTTTCTACGGCAGTTCAAACGATAAAAATTCAAGACAAAACGCCTCCGACTGCATCCAACCCTGCTACCATTTCGCTTGACGGTTGCAATGGAACTTTCCCTGCTGCTGATATTACTGTAGTAATGGATGAAGCCGATGCGTGTTCAACTCCGGTTGTTGCTTTTGTAAGTGATAGTGCTGCTGTTTTAGTGGGTTGTACCGAAACGACAATTAGAACATATAGCGTTACAGATACTTGCGGAAACACCATTAATGTGACCCAAAACTTAATCAGAACGATAGATACAACGGCTCCTACAGCTTCTAATCCTGCTGCCATTACCATTGACGGTTGCAACGGAACTTTCCCTGCTGCTGATATTACTGTAGTAATGAATGAAGCCGATGTGTGTTCAACTCCAGTTGTTGCTTTTGTAAATGATAGTGCTACTGTTTTAGAGGGTTGTACCGAAACTACAATCCGAACATATAGCGTAACGGATGCTTGCGGAAACACAATTAACGTGACCCAAAACTTAATCAGAACGATAGATACAACGGCTCCTACAGCTTCTAATCCTACTGCCATTACCATTGACGGTTGCAACGGAACTTTCCCTGCTGCTGATATTACGGTAGTAATGGATGAAGCCGATGCGTGCTCAACTCCGGTTGTTGCTTTTCTAAATGATAGTGCTACCGTTCTAGAGGGTTGTACCGAAACTACGATCAGAACATATAGCGTAACGGATGCTTGCGGAAACACAATCAATGTGACCCAAAACTTAATCAGAACGATAGACACAACTGCTCCTACAGCTTCTAATCCAGCTGCCATTACCATTAACGGTTGCAATGGAACTTTCCCTGCTGCTGATATTACGGTAGTAATGGATGAAGCCGATGCATGTTCAACTCCGGTTGTTGCTTTTGTAAATGATAGTGCTGCTGTTTTAGTGGGTTGTACCGAAACTACAATCAGAACATATAGCGTAACGGATGTTTGCGGAAACACAATCAATGTGACACAAAACTTGATTAGAACGATAGATACAACGGCTCCTACAGCTTCTAATCCAGCTGCCATTACCCTCACCGGTTGCAACGGAACTTTCCCCGCTGCTGATATTACTGTGGTAATGGATGAAGCCGATGCGTGTTCAACTCCGGTTGTTGCTTTTGTAAATGATAGTGCTGCTGTTTTAGTGGGTTGCACCGAAACTACAGTCAGAACATATAGCGTGACGGATACATGTGGAAACACAATCAATGTGACACAAAACTTGATCAGAACGATAGATACAATGGCTCCTGTATTTGTTGAAGCTTTGCCAGCGAATGTAACTGTTCAATGTGGGACTATTCCAACTGCTGCCACCCTAACCGCTACTAATAATTGTAATGATGTTACTGTAACTTACAATCAAGCAACTACTGCGGGGTTATGTGCCGGCTCTTATATGCTTACACGCACCTGGACTGCGAAAAATGCTTGTGGTCTTAGTACAATACACACACAAATTGTGACTATTGAAGATACAACAGCACCTGTATTTGTTGAAGTTTTGCCAGCAAATGTAACCATTCAATGTGGTGCTGTTCCAACTGCTGCTACGTTAACGGCTACTGATAATTGTAGTAATGCGGCTGTAACTTACAATCAAACAACTACTGCAGGCTTATGTGCCGGCTCTTATACGCTAACGCGTACATGGACTGCGAAAGATGCTTGTGGTCTTACTAAAATACATACACAAATTGTGACTGTTGAAGATACAACGGCTCCTGTTTTTGTTGAAGCTTTACCAGCAAATGTAACTGTTCAATGTGGTGCTGTTCCAACAGCTGCTACGCTAACGGCTACTGATAATTGTAGTAATGCGGCTGTAACTTACAATCAAACAACTACTGCAGGCTTATGTGCCGGCTCTTATACGCTAACGCGCACATGGACTGCGAAAGATGCTTGTGGTCTTACTACAATACATACACAAATTGTGACCGTTGAAGATACAACGGCTCCTGTTTTTGTTGAAGCTTTACCAGCAAATGTAGCTGTTCAATGTGGTGCTGTTCCAACTGCTGCTACGCTAACGGCTACTGATAATTGTAGTAATGCGGCTGTAACTTACAATCAAACAACTACTGCAGGCTTATGTGCCGGCTCTTATACACTAACGCGTACATGGACTGCGAAAGATGCTTGTGGTCTTACAACAACACATACACAAATTGTGACTGTTGAAGATACAACAGCACCTTTATTTGTTGAAGCTTTGCCAGCAAATGTAACCATTCAATGTGGTGCTGTTCCAACTGCTGCTACGCTAACGGCGACTGATAATTGTAGTACTGCGGTTGTAACTTACAATCAAACAACTACTGCAGGGTTATGTGCCGGCTCTTATACGCTAACGCGCACATGGACTGCGAAAGATGCTTGTGGTCTTACTAAAATACATACACAAATTGTGACTGTTAAAGATACAACAGCACCTGTTTTTGTTGAAGCTTTACCCGCAAATGTAACTGTTCAATGTGGTGCTGTTCCAACTGCTGCTACGCTAACGGCTACTGATAATTGCAGTAATGCTGCTGTAACTTACAATCAAACAACTACTGCAGGGTTATGTGCCGGCTCTTATACGCTAACGCGTACATGGACTGCGACTGATGTTTGTGGAAATAAAGCAACAGCTTCACAAATAATTAATGTAATTGATACTACTGGCCCCACTACAACTACTGTCTTCAATCCAACAGTAAATGTTACTTGTAATGCAATTCCAGCAAAACCTGAACTTTTATTTATAGACAATTGTTCTAGTGTAACAACAGCAATATATACAGAAACCATTATTAACAAAACTGACAATTCCTATTCAATTGTTAGAAAATGGTCGGTTGCAGATACTTGTGGAAATGCATCTGAATTTATTCAAATCATCAATGTCGCTATTTCTAATACTATTGTCACTATAAACGGTTCAATTTGCAATAGCGGAGAAATTACAACGGCCAATCTTAGAGCGCTTTTGCCAGTGGGTACAGCTACAAATGGAACTTGGATTGACGTAAACAATTCTGGTGCATTACAAGGTGACATTTTTAATGCTTCTGGACTTACTGGTTTAAATTATACATTTGAATATAAAATTAACAATGCTTGTTCTGAAACTATAAGAATTATAATGACTATAGATACCGGCTGTGGTGGTATTGTATTAGCTTGTGGAACTGTATTAGTTCACAATGCCTTCTCTCCAAATGGAGATGGAATCAATGAGATCTTTGTAATCGACAATATTGATGATACCATTTGTTATCCAGAGAACACTGTTGAAATTTACAACCGTTGGGGTGTTCTGGTTTTTGAAACAAAGGGATATAACAATACTGACAAAGCATTTAAAGGGCTGTCAGAAGGTAGAGCAACAATTAGTGGATCTTCCGGGTTACCTACTGGTACTTACTTTTACATCTTGAGCTATACTTCGGTTGATAATGACGGAAAAATTTTAACGAATAAAAAAGACGGGTATTTATACCTTACTAAATAATGAAATTTATACCTGAAGACTTTTGTCTCCAGGTATAAATAATAATAATAATAATAATAATAATAATAATAATAATAATAATAATTGCCCTTTTTCAACTAACTGATAACAGTTATCAAATTTATCAACTGACCTCCCGGATTCTTATAAATGAGTTCGATAGATAATTTAAATAATAAATATCTACTATGAAAACAAAATTATTTTCTTTCGTTTTGATGTTTACAGCCATAGTAAGTTTTGCGCAACAAGATGCTCAATTTACTCAATATATGTACAACACAATAAATATTAATCCAGCTTATGCAGGATCTAGAGGAGCCTTAAGTATTTTTGCATTACACCGTACGCAATGGGTAGGACTTGATGGTGCCCCAGTTACTAACGCTGTGTCTGTAAATACTCCCCTTAACAGCAGTAATTTAGGGTTGGGGGTATCGCTCATAAATGATAAAATTGGTCCTACAACTGAGAATACTATTTCAGCTGATTTATCATACACGGTTCCTACATCTAAAATCTTTAAACTATCTTTTGGTATCAAGGCAACTGCTAACTTTTTTAATTTAGATGTAAACCGATTAAACCCTGTTGATGATGATCCTAGTCTACATGATTTCAACAATAAATTTACTCCAAACATTGGAGCGGGAGTTTATTTACATTCTGACAAAGCTTACATCGGGTTTTCAGTTCCTAATTTCATTGAAAGCAAGCGTTACGATGATAATGAAGTAGCTATTTTTAAAGAGAAAATTAATTACTACTTAATTGCGGGTTATGTTTTTGATTTAAACAATTCAATTAAATTTAAACCCGCCGTACTTTCTAAAATAGTTGAAGGCGCACCTCTTCAAGTGGATGTATCGGGTAATTTTATGTTCAACGATAAGTTTGTTGTAGGAATCGCTTATCGATGGTCTGCAGCAGTAAGTGCAATGGTTGGATTTCAAGTTTCTAATGGAATGTATATAGGGTATGGTTACGATTATGAAACTACTAACTTGAATAATTATAATTCCGGTTCTCATGAAATATTTTTACGTTATGAAATATTTAAAAATAATGGTAAAATTATAACTCCAAGATTCTTTTAAAAACAATTATTATGAAAAAAAATATACTTCTTTACATAACAATAGTAAGTGTTTTTTCTATTAACATTTATTCTCAAAAAGCGAAATTGGCTACAGCCGATAAAAAGTATGACGGCTATGCCTATGTAGATGCCATCAAAACGTATGAAAGAGTTGCTGAAAAAGGATATAAATCAGCCGATCTGTTTAAAAAATTGGGTAATGCCTACTACTTTAATGCGGACCTCGATAAAGCTGCGAAATGGTACGGTGAATTATTTACTATGGATACCTCTAATTTAGAACCTGAATATTATTACCGTTATGCTCAGTCTTTAAGATCAATCGATCAAAATGATAAGGCAAATGAAATGATGGAACTGTTCAATCAAAAATCAGGAAACGATAGTAGAGGGAAACTCTTTAAAAAAAATACCAATTATTTAGAAGCTATAAAAGCAAATTCCGGAAGGTATAAAATTGAAGATGCTGGAATAAACTCTATCTATTCTGATTACGGGACTGCACTATATTCCAATAAATTAGTTTTTGCTTCAGCGAGAGATACTGGAAGTCTTGGACAAAGAAAACACAAATGGACTAATCAATATTTTACAAACTTATACACGGCTGATTTAGGCCAAGACATGGCCCCTAGTACTCCAGAAAAGTTTGATGCAAATGTTAATTCCAAGTTTCACGAATCTACTCCTACTTTTAGCAGCGATGGAAAAACCATGTACTTTACACGAAACAACTATTTAGATGGTAAAAAAGGAAAAGATGGAAATAAAATTACTTTAATAAAAATATACAAAGCCACTTTGGAGAATGAGAAATGGACAAATGTGACCGAACTGCCTTTTGACAGTGACAATTACAGTACGGCACATCCTGCTCTAAGTCCTGATGGAAAAACATTGTATTTTGCCTCTAATATGCCCGGATCATTAGGACAGTCTGATTTATTCAAAGTAATGATAAATGAAGATGGTACTTTTGGAACTCCTGAAAATTTAGGGAATACAATTAATACCGAAGGAAGAGAAACTTTTCCTTTTATTAATGATGAAAATGAAATATATTTCGCATCGGATGGACATCCTGGACTAGGAGGATTAGATGTCTTTATGTCTAAAATAAAGGAAGATCTTTCTTTTAGTGAAGTTCAAAATGTAGGTGCCGATGTGAACTCTCCTAAAGATGATTTTGCGTATCTAATCGATACAAAATCGAGGAGAGGTTTTTTTACTTCCAATAGAGACGGCGGTCAAGGGTATGACGACATCTATAAATTTTTGGAAACAAGAAAACTAATATGTGAACAATTCCTATACGGTGAAATCACCGATGTAAAAACGGGAGAAATACTTCCTAACACAAAAATAACCTTACACGACAATCAATTTAAGGTTGTCAATTCCGTTACTTCGGATGATAAAGGAAAGTATAGTTTTGTAGTTGAATGTGGAAAAATGTACAATTTAAGAGCTGAAAAACCAGAATACACAACCAAAGAAGAGAAAATTACAATCCCTACAACAACTGGAAAAACATATTTACCAATTGCATTAGAAAAAGAAATATGTCAAGTTGCTGTGGGCGATGATTTGGGTAAATGTTTTGGGATTAAAATGATTTATTTCGATTTAGACAAATCGAATATTAGAGAAGAAGCAGCTCTGGATTTAGAAAAAATATTAGATGTTTTAAATCAAAACCCTACGATGAAAATTGACATTCGCTCTCATACTGACAGCAGACAAACTTTCAAATACAACGAAGCATTATCGGAACGAAGAGCCAAATCAACCATTAGTTGGTTAGTTAAAAATGGAATAGATTCAAACAGATTGACAGGTAAAGGATATGGTGAAACACAATTGGTAAACAACTGTACTGATAATGTAACTTGTAACGAAGATGAACATCAACTTAATAGAAGAAGCGAATTTATAATTACTGCTTTGTAATTATTATCTTAAAAATTTATTAGGCTGTCTTATTCTGACAGCCTAATTTATATACGATACTTTTTATATAAGAAGAAATTACTTTACAAACTATATATACTGTCTCTCTACGATCTTAAAAACAAACTCTTTTGTGCTCAAACAATTAAATTAGAATCAGTTAAACGTTTTTTAGTTATTTATCAAATTCTGATATACATATAAAAGGCAGCCTTTTGGGGATAAGACAGCCTTTTAATAATAAAAAACAAACTCTAACTATATTTTTGCAAAGATATTGGTGTAATACTTTCTACCATTTACAGGATTTTCTTTAATTGCAATTCCAAAATGGGTGTGATTACCTTCAATATTAGCTTTATGACTTGGACTTGCTAACCATGCTTCTAAAACTGCCTCTGGAGTGTTATAATTGTAAGCTACATTTTCGCTTACCGTTTTAGCACCTAAAGTTTTAATGATATTTTCAGAACGAGCTACAAAATCATTATGATTAACCACATTATTAGCAATCATGTAATTAACATGCTCTTCTGATTTAAAAGACATAAGATTGATTTTTTCCAAAGGTTTTAATCCAATACTAACCCTGTGTTTATTGATTAAAGACATTGTTTCTAATTCTATGGAATTATAAGAATAACTTACTACTTTTAGTGCAGATGCTTCAGTAGTTTGAGTTTCAGAATCATCTGAAGAACAGGAATTCATAGTGCAAATCACAGTAAGGAGCAATACTGCACGAAGTAATTTTATCTTCATAATATAGTAGTTTAAGTTTAAAGTAGATTGTGGGGCAAACTTCTTTAATAAATAAAAAATATGTTCTTGTTTCTTATTCAAACATACCTATTTTATCGTTAAACTACCAAAAATAATCGACAAACTACATCACAAAATGACTTAAACATATAATTTTCTTACATTATGGTGACAATCGATCAATTTTCCAAGAAAAATTTTCTTGACTAGAATGTAAAAATAATATCAACTCAACAGATTTCGATAATTTACAGCAATTGCCTTTTTATTAATGTAAAGCTTAAAGCAACAGTCATTTATGGATGTTTCTCTAAGCTTTTCATGATATAGATAATTATTTTAAAAGTTTAATAACTATTCTAAAAATACAAGTAATTTACTTTAGGCAAAGTAGCATCGAAATTCTAAAAAAATCTAATTATATTCTTGCAAAGATATTTGTATAATATTTTTTCCCGGCTGAATCCACTCGTATTGAAATTCCAAAATGAGTAAAATCACCTTCAATATTTGCCTTATGACCAGAACTAGCCAACCAGCCATCAAAAACAGCCTGAGCTGTATTGTAATTAAAAGCGACATTCTCTCCTACACTTTTAGCTCTTAAAACATTCATAATATCTTGGGAACGTGCATCAAAACCATCATGATTTAATACATTATTGACAATCATATAGTTGTCATGCTCTTGCGCTTTATTAGATATATAGTCTGTTTTTAATAACATTTTTAACCCAATACGAACTCTATAAGCATTTATCAAATTCAAAGTTTCTGTTTCGATAGCGTTATAGGAATATGTGCTAGCATCCGTTGTAGGCGGTACCACATTTGAAACTGGTGGTGTCGGTGTCGGTGTCGGTGTTGGTGTTGGTGTTGGAGAAGTAACTGTTGTTGGTTCTACAGGAACAGCTTCAGTAGAACAGGAATTCATTGTAAATAGCACAAAAATGAACAATCGTGCTCTAAAAAAATTTAATTTCAAAATAATAGTAGTTTAAGTTTAAAATATGTCGTCTGCAAACTTACATGACATAATACCTAACTACAACACAAAAAACCGTTAAAATACACATTATTAACTACTTACAAAGATATTTCTTACTTTACGGAGATAGTCGTTCAATTTTCCAAGAGTAATTTTTTTGACTAGAATATCGAATTCTATCATGCAACCTGTTAGGTCTTCCTTGCCAAAACTCTACCTCTAAAGGAGTTACCAAAAATCCTCCCCAATGTTTAGGTCTAGGAATTTCAATACTATTAAAATCCTTTTCTAGCTTTCTAAGATTTTTTTCTAAATATTCACGAGAAGGAATCACTTCACTTTGGTTAGAAACTATTGCTCCTAATTTACTTCCTTCAGGTCTGGATTCAAAATAATTATCTGAAATCGATTCCGTAGTTTTATGCGCTATACCTTTAATAATTACTTGACGCTCCATCGTGTGCCAAAAAAATGAAAGACAGATTTTAGGATTTTGAGTAATCGCCCTACCCTTTTCAGAATTATAATTGGTATAAAAAATAAATCCTTCTTCATTAAATTTTTTCAACAAAACAACTCTGGCTTTTGGGAATCCATCTAAACCTATTGTAGCTACTGTCATAGCATTAACTTCGCTGTCCCCGCCAAAATCCTCTACTTCATGAAACCATCTGTTAAACAAGTTTATTGGATCTTCAGGAATATTTGATTCTAATAGCTCACTTTTTTCGTAAGATTTTCTGTAATCACTTAAATCGTTCATGTTTTGTATTTTAAGATTATTCGAAATTTGAATGACTCAATTTAGAAAGATTTACATATCCAAATGTAAGTTCAGATGAAGTAAACAAATTATTTTTATTTAAAACTCAAAGCTTTTTCCATCGTCGGCTAAGAGTACTGCGGGAAAAATAGTTTCTGCTTCTTCTTTAAAAAGTTCAATATTTTTATAACGAGTAGAATAATGCCCTAAAATTAATTGCTTTGCATTAGATTTTAAAGCAATCGTAGCCGCTTCTTTTGCAGTGCAATGCAATGTCTTTTTAGCCAAATGTTCTTCTGATTGCAGGAAAGTTGATTCGTGGTATAAAACATCAATATTTTTAATTATTGGAATTATAGCTTCGCTATAGGCAGTATCAGAACAAAAGGCATAATTTTTTGCGGGAATAGGATCAAATGTTAATTTGTCATTTTCAATCACTTGACCACTTTCTAAAATAATGTCTTTTCCGTTTTTTATTTTTTGATAATAACAGGTCTCAATTTCATAATTTTGAACGGCATCCAAGTTAAGTTTTCGCTCTCCCGTTTTTTCTTGGAATAAAAACCCATTTGTATAAACACGATGCTTTAACGGAATGGTTTTTACCAAAACTTTATCATCTTCATAAATTATCTCACTATCATTGGATTCTAATTCATGAAAAAACAAACCATAATTAGTCCAAGAATTAGATAATCTCAACTGTAATTTGATGATTTCTTGAATTCCTTTTGGACCATATATATGTAAATCAGATGTCCTGTTCAGTAAAGTGAAAGTAGACACCACTCCTATTAATCCAAAAAAGTGATCTCCATGTAAATGGGAAATGAAGATGTGATTAATTTTAGAAAATCGAATTTTATTTTTTCGCAATTGTACTTGGGTTCCTTCAGCACAATCAATCAGAAAAATTCTATTTTTTATTTCTAAAATTTGGGAAGTTGGATTCGTAAACGTTCGGGGTGTGGCTGCATAGCAACCAAGAATTGTTAGTTTCAATTTTTAATTTCAATTTAAAAGTTAGGAAAGAATTAAAATAGCACATTTACATTTTGTCATTCTTATGTAAATTTTAAACTATCACTACTCTTTTCCTTGTTGTATTTTTTGATTTGCAACGCTATAACGATCGCTAAAAATGAATTGGTCACTATTCCCTAATAGCTAGTAAAATGTTTGTTGTTAAAAACATTTTTATAGATTACCCAACAGTTAAATCACAAAGCATTCTAAAGTAATTGTTAAAATAAATCCGCTTTTTTTATTGCTATAAAAATCCATCAAGATATTTTAAAAACCTAAATCCCTTTCAATCTCTTCCATTTCAATAATATCATGTGCTTCTAATAAAGAAGGGACAACAGTCAATTTTTCAGGAATTGCATTATAATCAAAATCCGAAGTAACGATAACAAATGATTTTTTAGCTTTTTTATGAAGATTAGATAAAGGCATAAATAATTTCATATTACCCGCCTGTAAATCTTTATACAATAAAAGATCTATGATCAAATTATGCTTCTCAAATGTCTTATATTGATGCGTAACCTTCATTAAAAAAGAGGTGAAATCACCTTGTGTATCTCTAATGCTAATTGTGTGTCCTTTTTGATCTACTTTCATCTTTTTTAATTTCTAAGTCTACTCAAGGCAGAGAAGTTTATAAATAGCTAATTTACAAAGTTTTATATTAAATTACTGAATTTTTGATGCTAAAAGATAAATTACGGCCATTCTAATTGCCACCCCATTTTCTACTTGGTTTAAAATCACTGATTGTTGTGAATCGGCCACCTCACTTGTAATTTCGACACCACGGTTGATGGGTCCGGGATGCATTATTATAATTTCTTTATTCAAGGAATCCAAAAGCGTTTTATCTACTCCATATTGTTGAGCGTATTCCCTTGTTGATGGAAAATAATTCACATCCATTCTCTCGTTTTGCACGCGTAACATGTTCGCCACATCACACCATTCGAGGGCTTTTCTTAAATTAGACTCTACCGTTACACCAAGCGACTCAATATACCTAGGAATCAGGGTTTTTGGTCCGCAAACTTTTACCTCTGCTCCCTGCATTTGCAACGCATATATATTGGACAGGGCAACTCTAGAGTGTAAAACATCACCTACGATAACTACTTTTTTTCTGGCTATTTCTCCTAATTTTTCTCTAATTGAATAACTGTCCAATAAGGCTTGAGTAGGATGCTCGTGTGCGCCGTCTCCCGCATTTACAATGCTGGCTTTTACGTTTTTGGAGAGAAAATAAGCAGCTCCAGGATTAGCATGTCGCATTACCACCATATCTACTTTCATCGAAAGAATATTATTAACGGTATCTATTAGTGTTTCACCTTTTTTAACTGAAGATTGTGCCGCCGAAAAGCTAATTACATCCGCAGACAAACGTTTTTGAGCTAATTCAAAAGAAAGTTTTGTTCTGGTGCTATTTTCAAAAAAAATATTAGCAATGGTAATATCTCGTAAGGAAGGTACTTTTTTAATTGGTCGATTGATAACTTCTTTAAAATGATCGGCTGTTTCAAAAATTAGGTCAATATCATTCTTGTTGATGTATTTTATTCCTAATAAATGATTTACGCTTAATTCTTTCATTTCTTTTTACGATTATTAGTTTTTAATGTTAGATTTTTAAACTAGTATGATCTAACTTGTAATTAAATATACACCATCTTCACCTTCATTTTCTTTCCAACTCACTTTCACTTTTTCGTTATTTATGGCATCTACTTGTCTTCCTCTGTAATCTGGTTGAATAGGTAAATTGCGGCTAAAACGTCTGTCAATCAAAACCAGAAGTTCAATTTCTGAGGGTCTCCCAAAAGATTGAATGGCAGTCAAAGCCGATCGAATGCTTCGTCCGGTAAATAAAACATCATCAATGAAAATAACTTTCTTGTTTTCAACGATAAAATTAATCTTAGTTTTATTTGCTTCTAATGGCTTATCTGTTCTTCGAAAATCATCTCTGAAAAATGTGATATCCAAATAGCCCAATTGAATTTCAGGTGTTTGGTATTCGTTTTCTAATAATTCTTTCAACCGTTCGGCTAAAAAAACGCCTCTTGGTTGAATACCCACTAAAATCGTATCTGAAAAATCTAAGTGTTTTTCAATTAATTGACAGGCCAAACGATGTAATATGATAGTAACTTCTTTTGCAGTAAGTAATACTTTTTGACTCATTGTAAAGTGTGTTGTTTGGTTTTGCAAATATACGAATTCCCATTTATGATTTTATAATTATAAAGAGAGAAAATAGAGGCATTTTTTATTTGCGCCAAGAAATCCATGTAACTTTATGCCAAATACTTTATAAAAGTCTTGGTTTATGTGTTTTAAGCCATCTAGACAAAATATAAATTAGATAATAAATGATACGTATTCACTAACAATATGTTGCTTCCGTAGATTCAAAAAATCCCAGTCCCTATTGATCCTACGGTAAGGAACTAATTAAGATTGCATGATGTAAGTAACATTGCAAACATCATAGACATAATGGCAAACTGCGAAAAATATTTACCACTTCTATTCCGGGAGAGGTATAATGTAAGGTAATGTCCCTCTAGTTAAATCTCATAGAAAATCGGTAATTCAAAAATAGTTTCTTGTGATAAAAAGGAGCATTAAAATAGCTATAAAAATGCATTTTGTAATTTTTTTTGATACTATTAAAAAATTTCGCAATAAAGAATATAAATTATATAACAAATAAGCAATTCATTTTAGTAATTTTATACTTCTAATTAAAGATAAAAATCATGCAAAAAAAACTAACCAGATTGTTAATGCTTTTAGTAGTATTGCTATCGTTTACAAGTTGTTCAATTATAGAAGGTATATTTAAAGCGGGAGTTGGTGTTGGTGTTTTTATTGTGATCGCAGTAATAGCCATCATTATTTTTATTGTAAGTAAGATTTTTGGAAGAAGTAAATAAAAAATAATATTATCATTTCTAGTTCAGTATCCAAAACGTTCTATTTATAACATAAAAGCCATCCCGAAAGTCCATTTTCGATGGCTTTTTTTGTACCATGTTTTTTTAGACACTACTGTCTTACTTTTAGCAATATACAAGTTTTTAAAATATTATTTAGTCTTAAAAATCCTATAATTTTTTTTCTAATAAACGTCTTTAATCGAATATAATGGTCTCTTCATAGAATAAGTTAATTTTCATTTTTTTGTACCCTAATTTTTAATAATTTAACAAAAAGTTTAACAATTTAAAAATTTAAATATGAAAAAAATTGCCCTAAAATCTCAAGTCTTCATGAAAATTTCTTACCTACTTATCTTTTTTACCTTTATGTACTCTTGTCAAACTGACGAATTGACGACAACAACAACTGAAGCTGCAACTAATAAAAAAACAAGTAGCATATTAAAAACAACAACACCTGTTTCCACTAAAATATCTAGCGGTACTTGTAGTATTGATTGTATTAAAGCAGACAGTCCTTATTTTAAAACGACAGAACAACAAATTGTTAAATGGGGTGGTCCCAATAATGATAAGTTCAGTAAAACCGTAGACATCGAATATTATAATACTGCTACTGATTTTATTTTAAAAGTAAAAAGTTCTAATGGTTGGAGTGATTTAGTAATCAATGGCATTTCATCATGGACTGGTGGTAGTGTTGCTGAAAATACATGGGGAGCCTTAACTATTCCCTTAAGTGCAGGATGGAAAGCATGTGACGTTAAAAGTTTTGCTTTACAAATTTCAGGAAATGGACCTCAAGCCTCTTTTAATGTAAATTACAGCCTTTTTGGTTTGTGTACTGATTGTGTAACTTCCTTTACAGCTGAGGCTATATCGTGTGGTCAATCCCGTGAAGTACTGTATACGTTTATCTCTGATACAGATTTATCTTACTTTAAAATTCAAGGAGGTTTGACTAATTTTACAGGCGCCGATGCTGTGGTAACGGTTACAGGCGGCACTAATATAAAAACTACGCAGTCTACACCTGGTGGAAGTTCAAACAGAATAATAAAAGTTGAAGGAGGTATTTCGAAATGTTCCGAAATAAAAATAAGAGTTGCTTGGAATTCTACAAATACAGGTGGTACTATTACTGGAAGCTGGTCTGTATCAACAAATAATTCTAATGTTGCTCCTGCTCCTATTTTAGGTTTAACGTGTAATTAGAAATAATCGATTCCACGCTATAGTCATAAAAAAAAGGCGATTGTTTATTTGAAACAATCGCCTTTTTCTATTTATTTTTTTAAGAATACATCTTAACTCTCAATTCCTGAACTTTTTCATCCTCAAGATAATCATCAAACGTCATGTAACGGTCAATTGCTCCATTAGGTGTTAATTCGATCACTCTATTACCAACCGTTTGAGCAAACTCATGATCATGAGTAGTGAAAATAACAGAACCTTTAAAATTTTTCAACGAATTATTAAAAGCTGTAATAGACTCTAAATCTAGGTGATTTGTAGGTTCATCAAGCATTAAAACATTTGCTCTTTCCATCATCATACGAGACAACATACAACGTACTTTCTCTCCTCCGGATAATACTCGACAGGTTTTCAATGCTTCTTCACCAGAGAAAATCATTTTCCCAAGAAAACTACGAATATTTACCTCGTCACGCTCTTCTTCTGTTTTTACCCATTGACGTAACCAGTCAACTAAAGAATAATCACTCTCGAAAAACGAATGATTTTCAACTGGCAAATACGCTTGGTTTGTAGTAACTCCCCAATCATAAACACCTGAATCTGCTTTTTGGTTTCCATTTAAAATTTCGTAAAAAGCAGTTGTTGCACGTGAATCTTTTGAGAAAAGAACAATTTTATCCCCTTTGGCCATATTTAAATCAACCCCTTTAAATAAAATATCCCCATCTATTGAAGCACTTAAATTTTGGACATTTAAAATTTGATCTCCAGCTTCACGCTCTTGATCAAAAATAATAGCTGGATAACGACGACTCGATGGTTTTATATCTGAAATATTCAACTTACTAATCATTTTTTTACGAGAAGTAGCTTGTTTTGATTTGGCCACATTCGCGCTAAAACGACGTATGAATTCCTCTAGCTCTTGTTTCTTTTCTTCTGCTTTTTTATTTTGTTGTGCACGTTGTTTAGCTGCTAATTGGCTGGATTCATACCAGAAAGTATAATTTCCGGAATAATGGTTTATTTTACTAAAATCAATATCAGAAATATGAGTACAAACGCAATCCAAAAAGTGTCTGTCGTGAGAAACTACAATTACTGTATTCTCATAGGTAGACAAGAAATTCTCTAACCAAGCGATGGTTTCAAAATCCAAATCATTGGTAGGCTCATCCATGATAAGTAAATCCGGATTTCCAAAAAGTGCTTGCGCCAAAAGGACCCGAACTTTTATTTTACCTTCCAAATCTCCCATTAATGTATAATGATGATCTTCGGCAATTCCAAGATTAGACAACATTGATGCAGCATCTGAATCAGCATTCCAACCGTTCATTTCTTCAAATTGCACCTGCAGTTCCCCTATTCTGTCGGCATTTGAATCATTATAATCTAAATATAAAGCATCCATTTCTTTTTTAATCGCATACAAGGTTTTATTCCCCATTATAACGGTCTCAAGAACGGTACTTTCATCAAACATATTATGGTTTTGGTTCAAAACCGACATACGTTTTCCTGGTTCCAAATGAATATGTCCCGATGTTGGATCCATTTCACCTGCAATTATTTTAAGAAAAGTAGATTTCCCAGCGCCATTGGCTCCGATAACTCCATAGATATTACCGTGTGTGAAGGTAGTATTTACTTCGTCAAACAAAATTCGTTTGCCAAACTGAACTGATAAATTATTTACTGTTAACATGAATGTTTTTTTTTATAAAATTTTTGCAAAAATACGAAAAAAATACCGATTTACTAAATCCCAAAAAAATCCGTTTTCAATAGTTTCAATTTCTAGAATTTAATACTAAGTCACATAAAAAAATTGGACATAAATTGTTGTGATTTGTAAATTGCTAATTCATAAAATCAATTTTAGATTTTTTTATTTACAGCAACTTTTTCAAACTGCCGTACACAGCTAGCTCTACATCAGCAGGACTTCTGGTATTGCATTGTTCTAATAAATCATTCAATACCGTTGGATTTACGGTTTGTTTTTTGACAATTATTAATAAAAGCTGCCGGGATAAATCACTTAAACTTTTAGACAATGGTAAAAGTGGTTGCACCAGTGGAGCATTTGCACTTAAGGCAATTAAATCAGCATTCATATCAATCCATTTTTTTAAAAAGTTAGTGACCACAATTTGATTTTCTTGGTTTTTATTTTCTAAATAATTGTTTACGGCGATATCAAAATCAAAAACATCAAAAGCATCGGCAGTACACGCATCCGCGAATAAAGTCAACGGAGAATGCATGCGGTATTTTTTCCCTCCACCATTACGTTTATAATTTTTAAGGGGCTCACAAACATTTGAAAAATCATTTAAAGCACTTATATCTTGATTGTTACTGATGTTTCTCAGAATCACTTCTTTGTTTCTAATGTGCGTAATTCCCAGTTCTTCTAATCGAAAAGAGATTGTTTTCAACCTTTTGCGTAAGCTTTTCATATCCGTTACCTCCTCATTAGACCATAGTCGCTCTGCAATAGCTGCGGTTCGTGGCCAAATTCTTGAATCTATAGTTAATGGCGTAACCAGTTCGCTCCACATTGCCGCTTCTCCACCTAAAACCCTTGCTTTTTCTTCCGGACTAAGAATTATCTTTTTTGGAATGGGATCATTCAAATAATGACTTTCAATACCAAGCATCAAGTCAATATAATACCCATTGGACAAAACAGTATTGTAACCACTTTTTGCAGCTTTGATCAACGCACCACCGGCTTCTTGACCTTCGTTAGTTCCTCTCCAAGCATGAATTATGGCATCTTTAGACATGTTTTCGGTCATTATTTCTTCCCAACCCATCATTTTTTTGTTGTGCTTTTTCAACATTGGAAGTAACTGCATGTTAAAATAGGTTTGCAAATCATGATTATTAACTAGGTTATGCTTCTGCTTAAATTCCTGTATTTTAGGATTTGCATTCCACTCTTTGCCATTATTTTCATCACCGCCAATGTGAAAATATGCTCCCGGAAATAAAGGACAAACCTCGTCAAAAATTTCGCTTAGCAATTGATATGTTTGTGGGTTGGAAGGATCTAGTGTCGCATTAAAAATCCCTGAATTTCTTTGCACTTCATAACTGACTTTTCCATCACTCACTTTACTTCCTACTTCAGGATAAGCGGTAAGCAATGCCGAAGCATGGCCGGGTATATCTATTTCTGGAATCACTAAAATGCCTCTTTCATCAGCATATTTTACAATATTTTTAATTTCTTCCTGCGTATAGTAACTCCCATCTGAAGCCAATTCAGTCAACTTTGAATGTTTTTTCATTTCTATTCTCCAACCTTGATCATCTACTAAGTGCCAATGAAAAACATTCATTTTCATCGAAGCCATTGCATCAAGATTTCTTTTGATTACATCCACGGGCTGAAAATGTCTTGCCCCGTCAATCATCAATCCTCTCCAGGTAAATCGTGGCGAATCTGTAATCTCAACTGTCGGAAAATGATACGTGGTACTGTTGTTTTGCAGTAATTGCAATAAAGTCTCCATACCATGCAAAGCACCTAAATCAGACGTGGCATTAATTGTTATTTTATTAGATGCAACAATAAGTTTATAACTTTCATCTTCATTTATTTCTATTTTTCCGTTGCGAACACAATTAATCTGCAATTCTGCATCTGGTCTTTCATTGACTTTTGTCACAAAACTTTGCTCCAAAAACAATCCTGTTCTGCCGTCTAATCTTCGTAAAAAGCGGGTTGCTCCTATAAAGATTCTAGGATTTGGGTTACCGGTAATATTGACTTTAAAATTTTTGCTTAAAGCAAAAGTACCAGCGGTCAAATTTATATTTTGGGGCCACGGCATAAGATTTAATTGCTCTTTTTGTATTTGGGCATTACCCACAAAAGCGGTCAATAGTGCTATTAAGATGTATTTCATAGTTTTTATCCTTTTTTTAAGATAGTTTTTAATAATTAAAACGCTTGAAAGCTTCAATAGCTTGATATTCTGCTAGACCTAAATTATCATACAATTTTGCTGTGTTTTTATTACGATCTTCAGCTCTTACCCAAAATTCTCGAGAATCGTTTCCTTGAAACATCACCCTGTCTTTTTGAGATTGATGATATAAAATAGCATGTCTTTTTAACAAAACTTCATCAGGACTTAAAGGAACTGCCATATCGATTTCATGAATATCCCATTCGTGCCAAGCACCTCTGTAGAGCCACAGCCAACAATCATCCATAAATTTTTTAGGCTTCAATCGTTTCATAGCCGCAAAAATGGCATTCAGACAAACTTCATGCGTACCATGTGGATCTGCCAAATCTCCTGCGGCAAAAACTTGATGCGGTTTTATTTTGGCAATAATTGCCGCAACTATAGCTACATCTTTTTCTCCTATTGGATTTTTCTTTACTTGTCCGGTTTCATAAAAAGGCATATCCAAAAAATGAATGTTTTCATCTTTCAATCCAATGTATCTTGTGGCTGCATAGGATTCACGGCGTCTAATAAGTCCTTTTAACTTTCTAACGTCAAGAGAATCAATTTGGTTTTCTTTTTTATTATTTAAAAAATCAACAACTTCCTTAAAATTAATTTTAGTTTCATCGGTAGTAACAAAATCGTTGCAAACTTCGGCAAATTTTAATGCTTCGTCGTCTGTAACAGCTATATTTCCTGAAGTTTGATACACTACATGAACATCATGTCCTTGTTTTATTAATTTTGAAAAAGTGCCTCCCATGGAAATCACGTCATCATCTGGATGCGGGCTGAAAAGGATTACTCTCTTTTTAGCTGGTTTAGCTCTTTCGGGTCTGTATGTATCGTCCGTGTTAGGTTTTCCGCCGGGCCATCCCGTTATGGTATGCTGCAATACATTAAACATATTAATATTTAAATCGTAAGCGGAGCCTTCTAAAGCCAATAAATCGGACATTCCGTTATTGTTGTAATCTCTGTCAGTTAGTTTTAAAATGGATTGATCCGTTTTTTGGCACAGCCAAACGATAGCTTTACTTTTTAATTCTTGTGTCCAAATGCATTCTCCTACTAACCAGGGTGTTTTGAATCGGGTTAATTCTGAAGCTGCCGATTGGTCTAAAACGAAGGTAGCATTGGTATGATTTTGCAAAAATGTTGCCGGAACTTCTGAGCTGATATCCCCTTGAATAGTTCGCTTTATAATATCGGCTTTATTTTGTCCCCAAGCCATCAGTACAATTCTTTTAGATCTGAGAATCGTAGAAACTCCCATGGTAATTGCTCTTTTAGGAACATTGTCAATATGATTAAAATCTGATGAAGCATCTACTCTTGTAATGTGATCCAAAGTAATTATTCGACTTCCCGAATTGATGTGAGATCCCGGTTCATTGAATCCAACGTGACCTGTACGACCAATTCCTAATAATTGAAAATCAATTCCACCGGCATTTTTTATTTTCATTTCATAATCAATGCAACATTGATTCAGTTCTTCAATAGCTATTGTTCCATCTGGAATATTAACATTTTCCGGTTTGATATCAATATGATTGAAAAGGTGCTGGTGCATGAAATAATGATAGCTTTGGTGATTCTCTTTCGTCATTGGATAATATTCATCCAGATTAAAAGTGATTACATTACTAAAACTAAGACTTTCTTCTCTATGCATCCGAACCAGTTCTTCGTATACTTTTATTGGCGAAGAGCCGGTTGCTAAACCAAGAATACAAGTTTTATTTTCCTCTTGTTTAAGTTTAATCAATTGAGCAATTTCTTGCGCTACAATTACAGAAGCTTCCGTTGAATTTTTAAAAATTTCGTTATGAATTTTTTCAAATCTCGTTTCCTCAAATTTACCGGCACTTTTATAGCTGATGTCAGGTTTAATTTCTAAAGCACTTTTCATATGGTATATTTTTATACTGATTTATAAAGATAGGTTTTTTTAAAAGAGTGGAAAAAAATTAAAATCGCAGATATCTAATTCTTTGAAATTATATGCTGAAGTTTATTTAATCCTAGAAAGAGCATGCCTTTTCTACTGCTCAAAGGTATTCTATAGAAAATGGAAAATTAATTCTGACGCCGGAATTAGCAAAAAATTCGAAAAAAAAGCATCGTTTTATAACAAAAAGTGATAATTCTATAATTCTAACAATATTTATTCTAAATAATTTTTTTTTAGTTTACTTAACAAATATATTTACCCAAATACTGTAAAAAAATAATTACCTAAATTAAAAACCAAACCATCTACAACTATGACTTCAGAAAATTTACAAACTAAATGGGGACAATTTATCTCCTTAATAATCGTCTTCTTCTTTTGGGGTTTTGTTGGATCAGCCAACGACATTCTAATACCAGTATTTAAAAAAGTATTTACTTTATCACAAGTACAATCACAATTAGTTGCCTGGGCATTTTATGCCGCTTATTTTGTAGGATCAATAATTTTCTTTTTAATATCCTTAAAACTTGATGTTTTACAAAAATTTGGATACAAAAAAACACTCTCCGCAGGTTTAATTATTTCAGCCATTGGTTCCTTTTTATTTGTACCCGCTGCAACAATGGAAAGTTTTCCGTTCTTTTTAACCGCTCTATTTACTGTAGGTTTGGGTTTTTCAATTCAACAAATTGTAGCTAATCCTCTAGCTATTAAAATGGGAAGTCCATCAACAGGCGCGCACCGACTGACATTGGCAGGAGGTGTAAATTCTTTTGGGACAACTATCGGTGCCATCTTATTAGGAATTGCTTTGTTCGGAATGGGTAATGATAAAAAAACTACACTTTCATTGGAAGACATTAAATTACCCTTTATTATTTTAGGGATTGCTTTTATTGTAGTAGCTATTTTTATGAACTTTTCTAAAATTGAAAACCCTGTAAAACAAGAAGAAACAGCAATTAAGCATGTAAACGAGAAATTTAATATTTTAGACTATCCACAGCTATACTTAGGAATGTTAGCCATTTTTATTTATGTTGGAACCGAGGTAACTATAATTAGTAATTTACCTGCATTATTAAAAACGGCCGAATTTGGCAGTATTTTAGAAGATGCCATTTCACCATTTATAGCATTGTACTGGGGAAGTTTAATGATTGGTCGTTGGAATGGTGGTGTCAATGTTTTTAACACCTCGAAAATAGCCAATATTGCTCTTAAATTTATCGTTCCTGCTTTAGGATTTGGAGTTATTATAGGAGCTAATATATTTGCTGGTCATGATGTTTCTGCGTTTTATATTTATCCTATTTGGATATTAATATTTATTGCAGTCAGCTTTATCGGTGGTAAAAATGCAGGCAAAACATTAATGCTTTTTGGTCTTTCTGGCTTACTAATGATGTTAATTGGATTAGTTTGTACTGATACTGAAATAGCTAAATTCTTTATTATTTCGGGCGGATTATTCTTATCTATTATGTGGCCTTCTATTTTTGATTTGGCTATTGCCGGTTTAGGTAAAAATACTGGAAAAGCATCTTCTTTCTTAATTATGATGATTCTTGGAGGAGGAGTAATTCCTCTGATTCAAGGAAGTATTTGCGATATAGACCTTACTAGTCCAAATGGAATATTTGGTATTTCGTGGACACATTTCTCTTACATTGTTCCGCTTCTTGGTTTTGCCTACTTAGGTTTCTATGGTTTTTATTGTCCTAAAATATTAAAAAAACAAGGAATTAATCATATAGAAAGCGAAGGAGGTCACTAATTTTATTATCATATTAATCAAAAAACCAAACCAACAAAAAACCCATTTCAAATTTGAAATGGGTTTTTTTATTTACTTCGCTGAGACTAAAAACTGCTCACTGAATACAAATGTTATTTATTTCCTTTCTCAAAATCAGCAACAAATTGTGCCAATCCAATATCAGTCAACGGGTGTTTCAATAAACCGTAAATGGCAGATAATGGTCCAGTTATAACATCAGCTCCGATTTTTGCACAATTTACAATATGCATCGTGTGACGCACTGAAGCAGCCAGAATTTGCGTTTCATAGCCGTAGTTATCATAAATCAATCTGATTTCTTCAATCAAAGCCAAACCGTCTGTAGAGATATCATCTAAACGGCCAATAAACGGAGAAACATAAGTAGCTCCCGCTTTAGCAGCCATTAAAGCCTGACCAGCCGAGAATACTAAGGTTACATTCGTTTTAATACCTTTATCCGAAAAGTATTTTGCAGCCATAACGCCTTCCTTAGTCATAGGTAATTTTACCACGATTTGCTCGTGCAAATCGGCTAATTCTTCCCCTTCCTTAACCATTCCGTCAAAATCCAATGCATTTACTTCAGCACTTACATCTCCATCAACAAGATTACAAATGTCAACATAATGTTTCAAAATGCTGTTTTTACCTGTAATTCCTTCTTTTGCCATTAATGTTGGATTAGTTGTAACACCATCCAAAACGCCTAATGCTTGTGCTTCTTCAATTTGAGCTAAATTAGCCGTGTCAATAAAAAATTTCATAATTATATAATTTAATTGTGTGTTTTATAATTTGGGCGTGACCCTTCGTAAAAACTTCGCGTCGGGCTTTGCGTTACAACTGCAAATGCAATGAACTCCGATGAAAATAAATAAGTAAAGTAATACCTCACGCACTCTACAATATTGAACAACCTTTTGCTGTTCTCTTCTTAATCTCAAATTTCATGCAAGCATAAAATCAATAAAATTTCGTGCAAAATTACAACTTATAATGGTTCATAAGCATTTTTTCATATACTTTATCCGGTAAAATTCTTTTCAAGACAACCGAAAATTTTTGCATAAAAACACCTACTTTATAATGAATTTTAGGATTCGGATTTTGTATAATTTTATATATCGCTTCTGCCATTTCATTTGGATTACTGCCACTATTTACATGTTCATCCATTGTTTTTAATGTATTCCCGTACGGATTTTCGTAAACAGAACCTGGAATAACTGGAGCATGAAAACGTCCCGAAGCAATATTAGTCGCAAAATCACCTGGTGCCACATTCGTAATATGAACGCCAAAGGATTTTACTTCCATTCGCAACCCTTCTGTTATCAATTCAAGCGCACCTTTAGAGGCGGAATAAACGCTTCGATACGGCAATCCCATATAGGCAGCAATAGAAGTAATATTGATAATCAATCCTGATTTTTGCAAACGCATTTGAGGCAAAACTACTTTCATTACTTCAATAGGTCCAAAGAAATTTATCTCAAAATTGTTCTTGATTTCATGCATTGGAATTTCTTCCAAAGGTCCTGTAATTCCAACACCAGCATTGTTAATTACCACATCTAATTTTCCAGAAATAGCAATTACTTTGGCTACAGCCGCATGAATCGAATTGGTATCGCGAACGTCTAAAGCAACCAGTGGAAAAACAGAATTCAAAACTCGTTCCGGATTTCTGCTGGTTCCGTAAACAACAAAACCTTTTTGATGCAAAAACTCCCCAATAGATTTCCCTATTCCCGAAGAACCTCCTGTAATTAGAACTACTTTATTCATGATTATTGATGTTTATGATACAAAAGGTCCAAAAATAAAAAAATCCTCCCGAAGGAAGACTACATATTTGTGTGAATTTCGAAAAGAATCTGAAATAAAGTCAGATTTAAAAAAAATGGCAAGCGACCTACATCGCACCGCTCAACCACGTACCCTTGCTATGTTCCCATCCTGGGGGAGTCTGCAGGAGCTGGTCGTGTAGGACTTGCCGGTGCAAATATACAACCTTTTTATATTTTTGCAAGTCCTTTGCACCTATAAAATAACGTTGTATATTGGCGCATTCAAATTTTATACTATGAAAAATTATAACATACTATCTATCATTTTATTAGGAACTTTACTGGCTAATTGTGGTGATACAAAAAAAGGTGAAAATTCTTTATTTACCTTTGATAATTCAAAATTTAAGGAACAATACCAACCTCAAGAAACGCTTTCTTTGGAAATTTTAAACTCTAATTCAAAAACGATCGATAGCATTATTTACTATGTGAACGATAAAAAAATTGGTTCAAAAAAAGGAGTTGACAAATTAAATTTAGAATTGAAAGATCAAAAATTGGGCTATCAAAACCTGAAAGCCTTAGTGTATTATGAAGGCCAAAACTCAGAAGCTACCACAAGAATTGAATTAGTTTCAAATATCAAACCTAAATTATTGAATTATACTGTTGTCAATACTTTTCCGCACGACACACTGTCTTTCACTGAAGGATTGGAATTTTATAAAGATACTTTATACGAAAGTACAGGACAAAAAGGAGCTTCTTATTTTAGAAAATACGATTACAAAACAGGAAAAATATTCCAGCAAGTTGATCTTGATTCGAAATATTTTGGAGAAGGAATTACATTTGTGAATAATAAAATGTATCAATTGACTTGGCAAGAAAAAACAGGTTTTATCTACAATGCCAGCACCTTGAAATTAGAAAAAACTTTTACATATGATAAAGATATTGAAGGTTGGGGAATGACAAATGATGGGGAACATATCTATCAAACAGACAAAACAGAAAAAATCTGGAAAATGGATCCCAAAACTCAAAAAATGATTGATTATATCAATGTTTATTCTGGGAATTCTAAAATCAAAGCTATCAATGAACTTGAATGGATTAATGGAAAAATCTATGCTAATGTTTGGCAAAAAGACGCTATTGCTGTAGTAAACCCAACAAATGGAGCAGTTGAAGGAATTTTGGACCTTTCAGGTTTACGAAAATTAATTAATGTAACTCCCGAAGATGTTTTAAACGGAATTGCCTATAACCCAAAAACTAAAACCATTTTTGTAACTGGGAAAAATTGGGATAAACTGTTTGAAATCAAAGTTTCAGAGTAATTATCTTACGCAATGACAACATTATTCATCAATATAAAGGAATTACTTCAGATTCGGGAAACAACTGTCGCTAAAGTTTCCGGCGTTGAAATGGGAATTCTACCAACAATTAAAAATGCCTATTTACTAATTAAAGACAACTTAATTGCTGATTTTGGCGCTATGGAGAATTTATCTCCAATACAGGTTGATAAAACGATTGATGCAACTGGAAAAATGGTTTTACCATCTTGGTGCGACAGTCATACTCACATTGTTTATGCCGGTAATCGTGAACAGGAATTTGTAGATCGAATCAATGGGATGACCTATGAAGAAATTGCAAATCGTGGAGGTGGAATTTTAAATTCAGCTAAAAAACTCAACGAAACTTCTGAAGAAGAAATCTACCAACAATCCAAAGTGAGGCTGGAAGAAGTCCTGCGTTTAGGAACTGGAGCTGTAGAAATCAAATCGGGATACGGATTAACGTTAGATGGTGAATTAAAAATGCTTCGCGTGATACAGCGATTAGCTCAAAATTATCCAATAACCATAAAAGCAACTTTTTTGGGAGCTCACGCTTTTCCACTGGAATACGCAACAAATCACAAAGGCTATATTGATTTAATCATCAACGAAATGCTTCCTGAAATTGCAAAACATAAACTAGCAGATTTCATCGATGTATTTTGTGAAACCGGTTATTTTACTGTTGAAGAAACTCAACAAATTATTGAAGCTGGAATTAAATTTGGCTTAAAGCCAAAGATCCATGTCAATCAATTCAACTCCATTGGCGGAATTCAGGCTGGAATTAAATACAATGCGCTTTCTGTAGACCATCTAGAAGTTATGACAACAGAAGATATAGAAGCCTTAAAAAATACCGAAACAATGCCAGTGGCTTTGCCTTCGTGTTCCTATTTTTTGAGTATTCCGTATACACTAGCACGAGAAATGATAACAGCTGGACTTCCTCTCGCCCTTGCTACTGATTACAATCCTGGTTCTACTCCGTCTGGAAATATGAACTTTGTAGTGGCGACTGCGTGTATCAAAATGAAAATGACTCCCGAAGAAGCTATAAATGCCGCCACATTAAATGGAGCTTACGCAATGGGGATTTCAGAAACCCACGGTAGCATAACTATTGGTAAAAAAGCAAACCTTATACTAACTAAACCTATTCCCTCCTACTATCAATTACCGTACGCTTTTGGCAGCAATCTAATTGAAACTGTATTTATCGAAGGCAAAATTTTTGCATAAAAAAAGAGGAACGTTACGTTCCTCTTTTTTATTATTTCTAATATTTTTTTTATCTTAAAACAAAACTTGTTTTAGAAACCAATATTTCTCCATCGAAAATATTGATATAATACGTTCCTTTCGCAAAATCGGTACCTCTCAAATCTTCAGATACGTTGATTGTTTTGTTTTCATATTTCACATTAGTTAAAAAACTATATGTTAAAGTATTATCGCCAAAAGTCTCTGTTTTTTTGTCCCCTAAAACATTATTTTTACTATCAATTACTTGAACTTGATACGTTTTATCTCCAGATTTCGCAATTTGATTTTCAGCTATTGTAAAATTAACTCTAAGTACATCTGCTTTGCTTGCTTTATCAGTTTCAATTTGCTTACCAGAACTTCTTAATTTAAAAGCAGAACCTCTTGTGTTTAAAACCGTCAGTTTTGAACCAATTTCAACCGCTTTTGTTAATTCTTCATTTTGGCCCGTTAATGCTTCAACATTCTTTTTACTCTCACCTAGAACCACAACCGTACTATCACGTTGCGTAGTAAGAGTTGTATTTGCCTTTTTTAAGGTGTCATTCTCCGCAATTAAAACTTTCATGTTCCCTTGCAAAGCATTGAATTGACTTCTATATTTCGATAATGAAGCTACATCGCCTTTTGATTTACTTAAATCAGACATTAAGTTTACCACTTTATCTCTTTCTAGAATTAACTCATCTGACATCGATGTGTTTTCTGCAATTGCAGCATCATACGTTGATTTTAATTCTTGTAAATCTTTCATAACTGATTCTTTCTCAGTCAATGTAGTTTTCAATTCTGTTTTAACGACCTCTGTATCTGAAGTCATTTTAAAAATATAAACTAAACTTCCCACTAATAAAATAGCTAATACTGCTATAACCGCTTTAAGACTTGAACTGCTTTTTTGATTTTCCATCTTTTTAATTTAATTTAATTTAATCAACAAATTTAACAATATATAACTACGTATTAACGTAAGTTAATGTATTTATATTATTTTTGGGAAAAAAATTTTTTTTAATGGAAAAAATTATCCCATTTACTATCAAAGATCTGGCAAAAATTACAAACCATAGAAGTGGTGAAATAAAATTTGGGGAGAAAATGATAACGGTTCCCAAAGACACCGATACTGTTGAGTTTCTAAAAACTTGCGAAGCAAAATATGTATTATTTGGCATTCCCGAAGATATAGGCATACGAGCGAACTTTGGCAGGCCTGGCGCTGCATCCGCTTGGGACAGTGCCATTAAAAGTATCGCTAATATTCAGCATAATCGATTTTGTAAAGGAAGTCAAATTTTTGTTTTAGGCCAACTGAATGTTAGTGTCGAAATGAAAGAAGTTGAGCATTTGGATTTTAACGATATTGACGATCGCTCTAAATTAAGTCAGTTAGTAGAGAAAATAGACAAAGATGTTTCTCATATTATCTTCAATATTGTAAAGTTGGGTAAAATTCCTATAGTTATTGGTGGCGGACATAATAATTCCTATGGGAACATCAAAGGATCTGCTCTTGCTAAAGGAAAACCTATCAATGCTATAAACTTTGATGCCCATTCTGATTTTCGAATTTTAGAGGGACGTCATAGCGGAAACGGGTTTTCATATGCCTTTGAAGAAGGCTTTTTAAAAAAATATTTTATTTTTGGTTTACACGAAAACTATACTTCCAAAAGTGTCTTGGATATAATTAAAAAAATAGAAGACCGCGTACGCTACACTACCTATGACAGCATAAATATTAGAAAAGAAAAAGATTTTAATCCAGAAATGGCTCAAGCCTTAGAGTTTATCAATGATGACTTTTATGGAATAGAGATAGATTTAGATTCGATTCCTAATATTGCTTGCAGTGCCATGACTTTAAGTGGTTTCTCAGTGGAACAACTACGCCAATTTATATCCTATTTTGCAAAAAATAAAAACGCAACCTACTTACACATTTGCGAAGGCGCACCTGAATTAGGCGAAGAAAAAAACAATCATTTAATAGGTAAACTTATAGGTTATTTAGTAACTGATTTTATTAAATCTAATACAATTTAATCTGTTTTGTGGATGAATTTCTGGATTTAAATTCCAGAAATTCTATTCCTAAGCACCGTATAAACAATCATCAAAAATAATAATACTATCTTTGTGACACTATCTATGTACTTAATGCATGATAATTAATACCAAAAATATGTTATTCGAAGATTTATCGCTCTCAAAAAGTATACAAAAAGCCGTATTTGAACAAGGCTATCTTAACCCTACTCCAATACAAGAACAATCTATTCCAATTGTATTATCCGGAAAAGATTTAATCGGTTGCGCACAAACAGGAACTGGAAAAACTGGCGCATTTGCTATTCCAATTATACATCAGTTACATCGAATTGTCGGTTCATCAAAAAAAGCCAAACAAATTCGTGCTTTAGTAGTTACGCCAACTCGTGAGTTAGCGGTTCAAATTGGACAAAGCTTTGATACGTACGGAAAATACACAAACCTGACACAACTTACCATTTTTGGTGGCGTTTCACAAAATCCTCAAGTGGATACTTTAAAAAATGGTGTCGATATTTTGGTGGCAACACCAGGAAGACTTCTTGATTTACATAAACAAGGTTATATCGATTTAGATCATCTGCATACTTTAGTTCTTGACGAAGCGGATCAAATGCTTGATATGGGATTTGTAAATGATGTAAAAAAAATTGTGAAGCTTACGCCAAAAAACAGACAGACATTATTTTTCTCCGCTACAATGCCAATTGCTATTCGCGAGTTAGCTGAAATGTTTTTGACTGATCCAGCAACAGTAACGGTCTCTCCGGTATCTTCAACTGCTGAAAATGTAGAACAACGCGTTTATTTTGTTGAAAAAGCAGAAAAAAGAAATTTACTATATCATTTAATTAAAAATGAAAATCTATCTGATGTTTTGGTTTTTTCAAGAACCAAGCATGGTGCTGACAATGTTGTAAAAGCATTACGAAAAAACAATATTGCTGCAGAAGCTATTCATGGTGACAAATCACAAAATGCAAGACAACGCGTTTTGGACGCTTTCAAAAACAAAGAAGTGGGTGTTCTCGTAGCGACTGATATTGCAGCCAGAGGAATTGATATTGACCAATTGCCCGTTGTAATTAATTTTGATTTACCTAATATTCCTGAAACGTATGTTCACCGTATTGGTAGAACCGGTCGTGCTGGAAATGGCGGTGTAGCCATCTCTTTTTGCAGTAAAGACGAACATACTTATTGGAAAGACATCCAGAAACTAATAAAAGTGGATGTGAAAACCGTAAATGATCATCCTTACCATTGGCATTCCGGAAGTCCGGAATCGGCTCCGGCATCACAACAAAAAAACTCAAATCGTAGTGGAGGAGCGCATAAATCGAGAAAATCAGAAGTTTCCAAACAAAACAAAAAACGCTGGTACTAATTAGATTCTACTCCATAATTTTCATTTATAAGAAATGCCTTTTGTCAAGAAAGCAAAAGGCATTTTTAATATTCAGTAACTGTACTTTATGTTGCTTTAATGTTACCTGTTATTTTACCTGAATAAAGATGTTATTGATTCATTCTCCTTAATTTTATTTACTCGATTTCACTATTTTAAATAGTGTATTACAATTAAGTAAAAGTTATAATTCACTCATTTAAACCAATTTAGCTATGCTTTTAGTTTTTGACGTTAGAATACTTATAATTTCAAACAATTTAACTGAATCAAATGGTTTTATGATGATATCATTTATTCCGGCTGAAAGTGCTTCTTCCATTATTTCCGCTTTATCAAATGCCGTTAATGCTACAATGGGCGTGTCAATACCTTTTAGGCGAATCTTTCTTGTGGTCTCAAAACCATTGATTAAAGGCATGTTAATATCCATTAATATCACATCAAAATTCTCTTTTTCTAATATTTCTAATGCAGCGTAACCATTGTCAACAACACTACATTTATAGTTGTTCTTTTCAATCGTTTTTCTGGTAATGAGTTGATTTATGTGGTTATCTTCAACGACCAAAACATTGACGGTATGGGTTGAACTTATATCTACTTTAATGTTATTGATAATTTCAGTTGTTCGCTCAGGATTACATTCAAATGCGATTACAAATTTGAATGACGTTCCTTCACCTATTGCACTTTCGAGAGAAATATCGCTATTAAACAATCCTAGTAGTTGCTTTACGATAGAAAGCCCTAATCCGGTTCCTTGATAATCAGTTTCTTTTCTACTAACTTGAACAAATTTATCAAAAATCTTTTCTTGGTCAGCGGCATCAATTCCTATTCCGTTATCTTGAATTTTAAATTCTAAAAAATGGGATTTCCCTTCTACTCTCACCAAATTTACATTAATATTTACCTCTCCTTTTTTTGTAAACTTTAATGCATTACTAACTAAATTCATAATAATTTGAGAAAGCCGTAACTTATCGCCTATTAAATATTCCGGAATGGTAGGATCAATAGTCACTACGACCTTATTATCATTTGTTTTGGCTATAAAAGACAATGAACTTTTGATCATATTTATTTCGTCAGAAACATTAAATGATAAACTTTCAAGAATAATTCTATTGTCTTCAATTTTATTAATTTGAAGAATATCATTCACTAATGATAATAAATATCGGGCTGAAAATTTAAGTGAGCTTAAATGCGGACTGTTTGCTAATTCTTTATGTTCATCCAGCAATATGTTTGTAATTCCTACCACACCGTATAAAGGCGTTCTTAATTCATGACTAATTGTAGAGACAAATTGTGATTTTAACAGTGAAGCTTCCTCCGCTTTTTCTTTAGCGATCAGTAGTTCTATATTTGTTTGAGAAAGCGCAGCATTGGCTTTTTTCTTAAAATTATTATTCTTGAATAATGTGTAGAGCAATAATAATAGAAAGCAAAAAACTACTACAAACAGCACTACAATGATTTTTGATTTCTTTAAACTTTGAAGTTGGGCTACTTTCTCCATTTCAATTTTATCTATTTCTCTTTTATATTCATCTATTTCTAAATTTATCCCGACTAAATTTGCTTTCTTAATTTTTTCCTCGTTGTACAGTTCCTCCGTAATGATATTGTAACGTTCAAGGTTTTCATACGCATTTTTATAATCCCCTTTTTTCATTAAATATTTAGAATATTCAAGATATGAAAATGACAAATCTGACTTTTCATTCCCTTGCTTTCCAAATTTTATTGCATTTTCAAAGGATGTTGTTGCTTTATTATGATTGCCTTTGTAACCATAATACATTCCATTAAGCATGTTTGCAGCAGTAGCAGTTGTTTCATCACCATATTTTTTGTTGTATTTGTTGATGAATTCTAAACTCGGAAAACCTTTTTCAAAAAGTCCAATATCAAAATAAGCCCACGCAATATTAAGTCTAGTCATAAATACTTGATTGGAATCTGCGAGTTTTAAGCTGTACATCAGAGATTTTTCATAAAAATTGATGCCTTTTTTATATTGCTTCTTCTCGAAACAATAGATATTGCCCAAATTATTATTGATCCGCTTTCTTAACGTGTCATTATTCGTCTTATTAGCGTAAGATAGACTCTTATTATAAAAGAATATAGCTTTATCAAATTCCGCCATCTCAGTATAATTCGCTGCAATTATAATATAAGAAATAGCTGTTGAATGTAAATCATTGGCAATAACAGAGGAACGAAGTGCCATTTTAGCCAGATCCAAAG
Organism: Flavobacterium cryophilum; assembly: GCF_048286555.1. Classification (NCBI taxonomy): domain Bacteria; kingdom Pseudomonadati; phylum Bacteroidota; class Flavobacteriia; order Flavobacteriales; family Flavobacteriaceae; genus Flavobacterium; species Flavobacterium cryophilum. The sequence goes on from NZ_JBLVPZ010000015.1 coordinate 34,057, forward strand.
ATTTTTCAAAATTGGCCTCCTTTAAGAAGTGGGTGGCCTCATCAGTAAGTGTAGTGATTTCTTTCTTAGAATATGTTCTTGTCTGTGCAATTGAATTATCACCAAAATAATTTAATCCAATCAATAGCAATAAAACAATACGTAAATGATACATAACCAATCAAAGTTTATCAAATATACATTTTATTAATAAAAAATAGAGGAATACGTATGCGTTATCTATTAAAATAAAATTGAATCACCACATTTTAAAAAATCGAGTTGCTCCTTTAAAATAAGAAACAATTAAAAATTTAAATTTTTAGATCAAAAAAAAACCTGCTCAACGAATTGAACAGGTTCCATAGGTTATTTATTGTGGAAACCTCTCTGCTAAATCTGTTCTGGCGCCAGAGTTCCATCTTCATCGTCACCTTCCCATTGCCCAACAACGGATGTAGCTAAGGCATTTCCTAAGACATTTGTTGCGCTACGAAACATATCACAAAAATGATCAATTGGTAAAATTAAGGCTATTCCTTCAATAGGAATATCAAACATCCCGCACGTTGCCGCAACTACAACTAAGCTTGCTCGTGGAACTCCTGCAATCCCTTTGCTGGTGAGCATCAAAACTAAAAGCATCGTCAGTTGTGTTCCTAAATCTAAATCAATTCCGTAGGCTTGAGCAATAAAAATACTGGCAAAAGTCATGTACATCATACTTCCATCTAAATTAAATGAATAACCTAATGGTAACATAAAAGAAACGATTCTGTCTTTTACTCCAAAACGTTCTAATTCCTCTGTTAATTTTGGAAAAACCGCTTCACTGCTGGTTGTTCCAAAAGCTATAATTAAAGGGCTGACAATTCTTTTAAGTAAAACGGTCATTCTGCTTTTTAGAAAAATGTAACCTACCAGAATTAATACTATCCAAAGTGATGAAATTCCAATTAAGAATGAACCAAAAAATTTGAAATAGGTAATTGCTAATTCTTGAAAATCTCTAACGGCAAATACGCCGGCAATCGCTCCAAAAACGCCGATTGGGGCAAATTTCATTACATAGTTCACCATTTTAAGAACAATGTGTGACATTTTATCTAAAGCATTAGTGACAGGCTTAACATAATCTCCCAATGATGCTGCGGCTAAACCAAAGAAAATAGAGAAAATTACAATTTGTAAAATTTCATTCGTAGCCATTGCTTCAAAAATACTTTTAGGAACAATATGTTCAATAAAATTTTCAAAAGATATATTTTGAGTTTTTGCAGTAACTTCAGAAACAGATGTTAAATCAACATTTGACAAATTAAGACCAACTCCCGGTTGAAGCATGTTTACAAAGAACATTCCCAATAATAAGGAAATAAAAGAAGCTGTAAAAAACCAACCCATTGCTTTACCTCCAATTCTTCCGACAGCTCTGATATCTCCAAGTTTTGCAATTCCTACAACAAGCGTTGTGAAAACTAATGGCGAGATAATCATTTGAACTAATCGAATAAAAACTGTTGCAAGGATTTTAATTTTTGCACTAAAGCTCTGAGCTGCTTCTGGTGAAATGGAATTATGAATTACAATGCCTAAAATAGCACCTAAAACCATCGCTATTAATATTTGTCCTGTTAATCCTGAAAAAAAAGATGGTTTTTTAATTGTTTTGGTATTCATTAAATTGATTGTTAAGTTTTGAACTTATCCTGTTACTTCCACTCAACTTTTACAGGGTTTTCAGGTTGCTGAAAGCCATGGGAAGATAAAGTATTAAGCAGGAAAAGCTTCAAAATTATTACTAATAGGTTTTGTTTATCAAATAAAAATCAGCTAATACAATAGCAGCCATTGCTTCAACTATAGGTACTGCACGTGGCACGACACAAGGATCGTGTCGTCCTTTTCCCGTCATCTCGGTAATATTCCCTTTATTGTCCAATGATTCTTGTTTTTGCATAATGGTAGCCACAGGCTTGAAGGCGACGCGGAAATAAATATCCATTCCATTGCTAATTCCGCCTTGGATCCCTCCCGAACGATTGGTTTTAGTAGTGCCGTCTGGATTGTATAAATCATTGTGTTCGCTACCTTTCATCCTCGCTCCATCAAAACCACTTCCAAACTCAAATCCCTTTACGGCATTAATAGAAAGCATGGCTTTGCCGAGCTCAGCATGAAGTTTGTCAAAGACAGGTTCTCCTAAACCAATAGGCACATTTTGAATCACACACGTTACGGTTCCACCTACCGTGTCCCCTTGTTTGCGAATTTCACGAATGTATTCCTCCATAACTACAGCTGATTCTTCATCAGGACAACGAACAGGATTATTTTCAGTTTTTGAAAAATCTAATTCTTGGTATGGCTTTTCTAAAACAATAGGACCTACAGAAGAAACGTAAGCATTGATTTTAATTTCTGAAAGCATTTGTTTTGCTACGGCTCCAGCCACTACTCTGCTGGCGGTTTCACGTGCAGAACTACGTCCGCCACCACGGTAATCACGAACACCATATTTTTTTTCATACACATAATCCGCATGACTGGGTCTGTAATTATCTTTTATATGAGAGTAATCGTCTGATTTTTGATTGGTATTTGGAATAATGAAACCTATGGGTGTTCCGGTTGTTTTACCTTCAAAAATTCCGGATAAAAATTGTACATCATCCGGCTCTTTACGTTGGGTAACTATTGCCGACTGACCTGGCTTTCTTCTTGACATTTCAAATTGAATTGCATCAAAATCTATCGTTATTCCAGGAGGGCAACCATCTATTATACCGCCTAATGCTTCACCATGTGATTCTCCAAAAGTTGTTATTCTAAATAGTGTTCCGTAGCTATTTCCTGCCATTATAAATAATTTTGAACAAAAGTACCATTTTAGTTTAAAGTTTAAAAGCTTATCCCGAGATTTCGGGATAAAATTTTAAGAAACATTTCACATTAATTGATAATAATTTAATCTTGTCTTAGATTTCTTAACCTTTAAATTCAGTTCTATTGCTAATAATTCAATTAATTTGGTAAACTTCAAATTGAAATCCAGTGAAAAAAAGAAAAGTTGAATTAGTGATTATTTCTGATGTACACTTAGGTACTTTTGGCAGTCATGCTAAAGAACTTTATAATTATTTATCTTCTATAAAACCTAAAACACTGGTATTAAATGGCGATATTATAGATGTATGGCAATTTAGAAAATCCTATTTCCCAAAAGCGCATTTAAAAGTCATACAAAAAATAATAAGTTTTGCATCCAAAGGAACAAAGGTGTACTACATTACAGGAAATCACGACGAAATGCTCCGGAAATTTAGCGACATCAATCTGGGTAATTTAGCATTAGTAGACAAGTTAGTTTTAGATCTCGACGACAAAAAAGCTTGGATATTTCACGGTGATGTTTTTGATAGCTCTGTGCAACATGCAAAATGGATTGCCAAACTTGGTGGCTTAGGATATGACTATTTAATACTTTCAAATCGTTTTGTAAATTGGTGTTTGTCCAAAATAGGAAGAGAACCATATTCCTTTTCTAAAAAAATAAAGGCCAGCGTAAAAAAAGCGGTAAAACACATTTCTGATTTTGAAAAAACCGCAACGGAATTAGCCATTGAAAAGAAATATGATTATGTCATTTGTGGACACATTCATGAACCAAAAATGATTTATAAAGAAACCAAAAATGGGTCAACTTTATATTTGAATTCAGGAGATTGGGTGGAGAATTTAACTGCATTGGAATACAATAAAAAACGATGGAAATTATATAACTATTCCGAATCAAACTATGTTGAAGAAGAGGACCTATTTGAAATGGAAGATATTTTAAGCGATCAAAAAGTAGCTTCTGCGCTTTTCTCAAAACAAAATATTGTACTGTAATGCCATGTAAAAAAGAATTATAATTATAAAAACGTAAATTATATAACTTTTCTGTAAAATTTTATAAAAATCATGTCCTACAAAATCATACATTTGTAACCATAAAAACTTACTTATGAAAAAAATTATTTTATCGGCAATAATGTTAATTGGATTAGCATTTACCGCACAAGCACAAGACATTTCGAAAAACGCATTGGGATTACGTTTAGGTGGTAATAATGGTTTTGGTGGAGAACTTTCTTACCAAAGAGCATTAGGAAGCAATAATAGACTTGAACTTGATTTAGGTTGGAGAAACAGAAGCAACTATAATAATAATGGTTACGATGACAATGCAGTAAAATTAGCAGCTTTGTACCAATGGGTTTGGAACATTGATGGTGGTTTTAACTGGTATGCTGGTGTAGGTGGTGGTGTAGGAAGCTACAATTATGATGACAATGACAACAATTCTTTTAATGAAACGTTTGTATTTGCTGCTGGAGATATTGGTATTGAATACAATTTTGACATTCCCTTGTTGATTTCATTAGATTTCAGACCTGAGTTTGGAGGAAATGGATACTACGAAAACAATTACGGTTCTGATATTGCATTAGGTCTTAGATTCCAATTCTAATAGTATTAGAAAACATATTAAAAATGCCACTAGAAATAGTGGCATTTTTTTTATTTAAAAATAATCGCTTTCTTAGAATTTATTTTGACTACACAAAAAGGGTTTGTAAAAGCTTGTGTAACCATACTTCCAGGTTCAGGGCTAGTTTCTTTTATGGTGATTACAATGTTTTTATCAGTTTCAATTACGGAATCAATTCCTATACTATAACCTCCGGACGTTTTTTCACCCATATTCAAAATTACAAAATTAGAAGTCTGACTGTCGTTTGAACTAATTTTATTTTTTAGATTTTCATCGTTCTGTAACATTACAATTTCATTTGGCTCCGACAGAATTTCAAAAAAACGGATACTTGCGCCACCGTTCATTTGTTGTGTCATAACTTCATATAAAGCGTTTTTCTCAGAACTTTTTGTAGTTGTTGCACCACAGGAAATTAAGGCTGCGGCCACCAGTGACATTACTGTTTTTTTCATTGCAGAATTTTATTGGTTACTAAATTAAATATGGAAGTTTTAAACTCCTATATCAAAAAAATGTAAAATCTATACGTATTTTTTTATGGCCTTTTTATATAATTCTTCATACAGTGGTAAGATATTTTTGATGTCAAACTGTTTTGCAACGGACAGTGCATTTTCTTTAAATTTATTAAGTGTGGCATCGTCTTTTAAAATTTTTAACGCATTTTGTGCCATTTCTTCCGTATTCCCCACATCACTTAAATAGCCGGAGATACCATCAAAATTTACTTCGGGCAAACCTCCCGATTTACTTGAAATTACAGGGACACTCCAAGCCATAGCTTCAAGAGCGGCAAGTCCAAAACTTTCGGTTTCAGATGGCAACAAGAACAAATCAGTATAGCTCAAAATTTTATCAATCTCATTGCTGTTTCCAAAAAAAATGACTTTATCCTGGATTCCTAAATCCTTACATAAACATTCTGCTTTTTCTTTTTCAGGTCCATCTCCTACCATCATCAATTTAGCAGGAATCTGTTTTTGAATATTATAGAAAATTTTGATTATATCCGGAATTCGTTTTACTTTTCTGAAATTACTGATATGCGTAATGATTCTTTCATTTTTATTAGCCATTACTGAACGATTACAAGGAGTTCTTGGATCATTCAGATTTTTATTTAATTCTATAAAATTAGGAATTACCTCGATTTCGTTTTTTATATTAAATAATTTAAGGGTATCATCTTTTAAACTTTGGGAAACCGAAGTAACAAAATCAGATTTATTGATACTGAAAGTTACGGCTGGTTTATAAAAGGGATGATTTCCAACCAATGTAATATCAGTTCCGTGAAGTGTAGTTACCATTGGGATATTAATCCCCTCGTCTTTCAGCATTTGTTTTGCCATATAACCCGCATAAGCATGAGGAATTGCATAATGTACGTGCAATAATTCGATTTTATATAACTTTACCATGTCAACTAATTTGCTCGACAAAGCCAGCTCGTAGGGTTGATAATGGAACAATGGGTATTCAGGAACATTCACTTCATGGTAATGCACATTTGGATTCAAAAGTGCTAAACGAACGGGCTGACTGTACGTTATAAAATGGATTTCATGACCACGTCTTGCCAATTCAAGACCCAATTCTGTAGCGACAACACCACTTCCTCCAAAGGTAGGATAACAAACTATTGCAATTTTCATCTATATATTTTAATGACACGAAATTAATAAAAATAGGAATGTGTTCTATGGAAATTTAAGTTAAATACCACAGCAACTTAATTTCGTTCAGTGAATTTTTCCGTAGCATAATTTTTTTTAATTCAGAGTCTATTTAAAAATTTAACATAATTAATACTTAAAGTTAGAAACGTACTCAAGCCCAAAAGATGTTTTTGTCAGCAGAGTTTAACGTAAAAATCATGGATAATTCAGAATTAATTGTTAGCACATTAGATTTGTAAATATACAGTATAAAAAGTGCTGTTCAAAGGTTAAAATTCTTGATGGCTCTAATCTTTTTTTCTTTACTAAAATCAAGTTTTAAAAAAAATTTATTTTTGTAAATAAAGATTTATTGATTTTTTTTTAACATTTTTAACATTTGTTTATATTTCAAATAGTTGAAAATGAGTTGATAAACGGATTTTTAAGCTATGTATCGATAAGAGAGTGAGTGAGAGAAAAAGTATAAGTACATTTATTTTAGAATTTAAATCAAGTGATTATGTAATAAAAAACATCTTTTTATTGCATTGCTATCATTTAGTTTATTTACATCTTTTAGGGGTCTTTTATATTGAGAACAACTATATCCCTGTAGTATTTTATTACCCTTGTATATAAAATTTTAATCTGAATTTTTATTAACTAAATTTTTAAATATTATGAAAAATTTTAAATTATTGTCGGTGTTGTCTTTAACAATTTTATTAGGAGTAAGCTGCTCTAAAGAGGATTTACAATCTTTAGAAGCAGAAAATCAAGTCGCAACTGCAAATAGTGTAGTTGAAGGTGCAAATGCAAAAAGTAATACTTCGCGCATTGCTACACAAAGAAATGGCGCTCCAAGTGGAGCACATTACAATCTAAACATTATTGGAGTCAAAAATCCAAAAACTACTGATATGACCGGAAATAATGGCGGTCGTATTTTCGTTCCTTTATTTGGAAGAACAAAGATAATGTTGATAGAAGGTTCTGATTTTTCTGTACTAGATGCCAACGGTACTGATGGTTCCGCTAGTTTCCAATTACCAAACCCTGATCCTGATGGAGATGGCGTATCATCCTACTCTATTTATGCTCGTGCACTTGGAACGCCAGGAGGTAGTGCAACAATAACAACATGCGCCGATGCTGATTTAACAGACGATGGATATTATGAAGTATGTTCCGCTGAGTCTTTAACAGTTACACGAACTAAAGGAGGAGCCCCAAAATTCATTAATGTAAGTACAGAACTACTTACAATCCTTGTTACTAGTGACATAATCCTTCCTGATGGATCTACATTGAAAGCTGGGAGATATACAATTTTCGATCCTGCTCTAGAAGATTATTTCTGGAAATATGATAACGATGGATTAAAACTATTGCAGTTGAGATTTTATTTACAAGCAACTGATATCACTCCTTGAAATAAATATTAGAATTTAAATAAACCCATCAATATATTAAATATTGATGGGTTTTTTAATTTAAGATTTATTGGAAACGCTCTGATATAAGAAATAGGAATGTGTTCTATGGAAATTTATGTTAAATCACTCAAGTCTAAAACTTAATACGTTGAATTCTTACCGCATTTAAAATAGCTAATAAAGCCACCCCAACATCAGCAAAAACTGCTTCCCACATAGTAGCTAATCCTCCCGCTCCCATTACTAATACAATCAATTTAACTGTAAAGGCTAAAAAAATGTTTTGCCAAACGATTTGTTTTGTCTTTTTCCCAATATTAATCGCTGTAAAAATCTTTGTGGGTTGATCGTTTTGAATAACTACGTCAGCAGTTTCAATGGTTGCGTCACTTCCTAATCCTCCCATTGCGATTCCTACATTTGCCAAAGCAATAACCGGCGCATCATTTACTCCGTCACCAACAAATGCAACGCTTAGATTGTGCTTCAATAAAGCTTCTACTTTTTCAACTTTGTTTTCCGGCAATAAATTTCCGAACGCCTGATCGATATGCAACTCTTTGGCAACAACAGAAACTATGGATTGATTATCGCCAGAAAGCATAATGGTTTGTACATTTAGTTTGTGTAAACTCGCAATTGCTTCTTTTGCATCTTCTTTGAGCTCATCGGCAATAATAAAATAACCTGCATATTTTTGATTGATAGCAACAAGTATAATTGTAAATGGAATAGTTTCAATTGCAGCGTCATATGCGATGTTGTATTTTTTCATCAATGTAGCATTTCCTACCAAAATCTCCATACCATCCACAAAACCTTTTAATCCTAATCCTGCAATTTCCAATACATCAGTTACCCTGTAATCTTGTGCATGTTGTTCTTTGGCAAATTCTACAATTGCTGCACCCACAGGATGAGTCGATTTAGTTTCAATTGCAGCTGTATATTTTATTAAATCAGTTTCCGAAATCCCAATAGCTACTACTTTTTGAACTTTAAAAACCCCTTTTGTCAATGTTCCTGTTTTATCAAAAACGACTACTTCAATTGATGCAATTGTCTCTAGAAAAGTAGATCCTTTGAATAAAATTCCATTTTTACTTGCGGCGCCAATTCCTCCAAAATAACCTAACGGAATAGAAATTACTAATGCACAAGGACAAGAAATTACCAAGAAAACTAATGCTCGATACAACCAATCCTTAAAAATATAATTATCAACAAATACGATTGGAAGTACACAAATTGCTATCGCCAGATAGACCACAATTGGCGTATAAATTTTGGCGAATTTCCGGATAAATAATTCGGTGGGTGCTTTTTTTGCACTGGCTTCCTGAACCATCTCCAAAATTTTTGATAATTTACTATCCGTGAATGCTGTGGTAACTTCTACTTGAGAAATTGTATTGAGATTAATCATTCCTGCAAGAATTGTTTCTCCCTTTGATTTGGTGTCAGGTCTGCTTTCTCCCGTTAATGCCGCAGTATTGAAAGTGGCGTGATCAGAAAGTAATTTTCCATCTAATGCTAGTTTTTCACCTGGTTTCAATTCGATGATTTCTCCAATAGTTACCTCTGAAGCTTTTTTGGAAACAATTCTTACGCCTTCAACTACATTTGCAACATCAGGTCTTTGATCTAGTAATGATTTTATATTTAATTTTGTTCTTTTAACGGCGAGCATCTGGAATAATTCACCAATGGAGTAAAATAACATTACAGCCACACCTTCGGCATATTGACCAATTCCAAAGGCACCTAATGTAGCTATTCCCATTAAAAAAAATTCAGAAAAAATAGCTCCTTTGGCACCACTTACGTAAGCTTCTTTCAAAACTGGGAGCCCTACCGGAATGTAAGCTATAACATACCAAACGATTCGAATCCAACCATTAAACCAAGCTTGAGGAAAATAATTGTCGAACAGTAATGCAATCAGCAAAACTATAAAACTAATTATGGAAGGTAAAAACATTTTGAACGTACTTTCGCTTCCGTTAGCATGATCGTGATCTTCCTCATCATGATTTTCTGACTCATTGTGAGAAGAACAACATTCTAAATCTTGATCAACGTTATTAACTTTTTTTTCTTCTAAAGAACAGCAAGGTTGTTTATCATCCATATCATGTGTGTCATTTTAGATACCTTATTCAATAAAAAGAAGGTAATAATAATCAAAAGCGCTACTATTACCATAAAGTTAGTTGAATTTAGTGTTTTATCTTGTGATAAAGAACATAAAATCACAGCCATTACAGTTTGAAAATTATATATTTAAAAATTGAATTGGTTTCGTTCTTAAACAATAATTACACTGTTACTTAAAATACTTGTCCTTTTTAGATCTTTTTTTATTAATCCATTTATTCATTTTATAACTTAAATATGCTGAACCGCTTCCGATAATTGCTCCTGCCACTACATCGCTTGGATAATGAACGCCTAAATGCATTCGAGAATATCCCACTGCGCTTGCCCATATAAAAGACGGTGCAATAACATACCATTTCTGATACGCTAAACTAAGTGACGTTGCCGTTGCAAAAGCTGACGAAGTATGTCCCGAAGGAAATGAATAACCCAAGGTCGACGCTGCTTGATCAATATCAGGATAGGTTTTAAATGGTCGGTCTCTTTTTATAGTATGTTTCAAAGCAGTGGTAATAAATACATTTACTAAGAATGCTTTTCCAATAAAAATTGCCTGTTTCTTGACGACACTATCATTCTTTAATAAACCAACCGAATATATAATAATAGGAGTGACAACACTGATGGGAACCGCACTATTCGTTATTAATTTAAAAGTAGGGTCCAAATTCTTATTTCGATCAACATTGATATCTAGTAGAATATTTATATCACTATTTTGAGCATTTACAAAAGTCATGCAAAAAAACCATACAATTAAATTGACTTTTGCAATCACAGTATTCATATTTTTCATCCAATTGTTTTTATCTCAAATATACTATAATACAGGTGAAATTTGTAACTAAATACTTCTAACAAAATCACGTTAAAAAAAATAGTCCAAATGAAATTGGCTATAATTTCATTTGGACTATTTTATTATTCCGTAACATTTTGCTTAGTTTATAATCGCTTCATAAATTATCCTTTGGATATCTTCCCGAATATTTTCTTTCGATAATCTATTTTCACCTGCAATTGGAAAAGTTCTATTAGATAAAAACACATAAACGATTTGCGTTTCAGGATCAGCCCAAGCCATTGTTCCGGTATAACCAGTATGACCAAAACTCGTCATTGAAGCACAGCCGCATGTAGGTCCTTTAGTGCCCAATTGTGGTTTGTCAAAACCAACACCTCTCCTATTTCCGGCGTCACAAAAATAGCAGGTATTGAAATCATCAAATGTTTTTTCAGAAAAATATTGCTGATTCCCATAATTTCCTTTTTGCAGATAAAGTTCCATTATTTTAGCCACATCCATAGCATTCGAAAAAACACCTGCGTGACCAGAAACACCGCCTTCTAGCGCAGCTGACAAATCATTGACATATCCCTGCAGAAGTTGATGGCGGAAATACGTATCTGATTCTGTTGGAGGAATTCTATTTTTATCAAATTTAGTCAATGGATTAAAACTTGAATTATTCATTCCTAGTGAACGGTAAAAATTCTCTTGAATCAAAACATCTAATGTTTTACCCGTTGTTTTTTCTAAATAATCCTTCAAAATCATGAAAGTAAGATCGCTGTACTTGTATTCCTTCTCAGATGAAATTTTACTCTTAACAATCATTTTCATGATTGTTTCGCTAAAATCATTTCTTATAAAAAGACTGTCTGCCAATTGTTTAGAAAACTGTTCTTCTGCTACTTTCCTAAAATAAACTTCCGATGGAAATTTCGATTTATCCATTGTCGCTTTGTAAAATGGAATTCCTGCGGCAAGTCCTGCATAATGTGACAATAAATCCTTGAAATTAATATTCGCTTTATTAGAATCTTTAAAAATGGGAGACATCGACCCTAATGTACTCTCCATATTTATTTTTTGTTGATCGTACTGCAACATAACATTGGGCAACGTAGCCAGAATTTTTGTCAACGATGCAACATCATAAATATCTGAATCTTGAACTGCAATCGTTTGATCATAGGTATGATGTCCATATGATTTTTGATAAATAACTTTTCCTTTTCTGGCTACCAAAACCTGAATTCCAGGCGTCATTTTACCATCAATCGCTTTATTTGCAATGGCATCAATTTTTGATAAAATAGCAGCGTTCATTCCCACATTTTCAGGAGTAGTGAATCCCAAGCGATTTAATTTCTCGGTTGACAATCCATGATTGACCTTAAAACTAGTATTGATAGCAACCGGTAATTTCCCTTTTGCTTCAATCGCTCCAAAAATTAGTTCTGCTGACACAATTTGTGCAATCGCACTATTTTGATAAGAAACTACCAATCCTTCAATATCAAGAAAATTTGTAATGGGTAATAACGCGTAAGGTTTTGCGAAAATATCTAGAATTACATTATTATTTTTGGCTAAAAATTTGATCTTAAATATTTCATTTGATTTTAAATCATCATTTCGAAAAGCCACATCTGATTTGTGATATCCAATGATAACGGTTGTAAACGGTTGCAATTTCACTTGTAAACTGTCGATATCTGCATCTTCAACTACTGTAACTTCAGCGTATTTTTTTAAAGTTGAGATAAAAGCATCATTGCTATCATCTCCTATTTTTACATAGGCTATTTTTTCTTTGTCTAAATTTTTAATTGGTAAAACTGCCGCAGTATTTTTCAAAACAGTAACTGCATTTTCATACAATTCATACTGTAAAGCATCATTTTCAGATGAATTTAAATCGTTATATAAATTTTCTGTAACAATTGGTTTATAAGAGTTTAAGCCTGCTTTGTATTTGAATTTCAATATTTTTTTTACCGAAAAAGCCAATCTTTCCTCAGAAAATAAATTAGCTGAATAGGCAAGTTTAAATTTTTCAATTGCCAGTGGTACATCTTGAGGAAATAATAACACATCATTTCCAGCCATAAAAGCTTCAAAATTAATTTCGCCTGGCAATTTAAAGGTATTTACACTTTGCATGTTCAAAGCATCGGTAAAGATAAGTCCTTTGAATCCCAATTCTTTTTGAAGAATATCGGTTACAATAGGATAAGAAATCGAAGAGGGAAAATTAGGTCTTGACTTTAAACTGGGAACGTTTAAGTGCGCCACCATAACAGATGAAAGTCCTTCATGAAACATTTTTTTATACGGATAAAGCTCTACCTCCATCAACCTTTCTTTAGAAAAATTAATGGTAGGTAATCCTTTGTGAGAATCTATTTCAGTGTCGCCATGACCAGGAAAGTGCTTTCCGGTAGAAAATACTCCTTGACTCTGAACACCTTTCATTATAGCAATTGCCCGTTCCGTAACTTTGAATTTATCTTCGCCAAAAGAGCGAAAACCTATTATGGGATTTCTGGAATTTGTATTTATATCTAAAACTGGCGCAAAGTTAAAATGCAAACCCAATCGTTTGCTTTGTGTGCCCATTTGCACACCAACTTTCTCCAATAATCTCATGTCTTGAATGGCTCCAAGCGTCATGTTCCAAGGATAACTGTAAGTAGAATCCAGTCTCATACCCAAACCCCATTCGGCATCAATACCTATAAATAAGGGTGTTTTTGACAATGATTGAAAACGGTTGGTTAATTTAACTTGGCGAACTGGACCACCTTGAAAGAAAATCAATCCTCCAATTTTGCTTTCCTGAATCAGTTTATCTATCGCGTTGGAGTGTACGGTATCTTTATTAGAATAAGCAGCAACCATAAACAATTGTCCTAGTCTTTCCTCCAAAGTCATTGCATTATAAACACTATCGACCCATTTAGTACCTTGGGGCAATAATTCAAAAAGTCTGGGGGTATTGCTAGATTTGATACTGTCTAAATTGGCAGTTTTGGACGGAATGTTGCTTACAATTACTTTATTCTTATTCGTTTTTGTACCAACACAACTCGCAGCAACAAAAAGAAATAAGACATAAAATAAAACAATTTTGACGTCTATTTTTTTCATTGAACTATTTTGTTTAAAAAAAGCGACTGTGCCAGCTGTCGATGGCAGGAACTTCCCAAGATTCATTATATTCTTCTATATTATTAACTAAATTATTGAAAACGATTGTGTTCTCAGTAACCGCTTTATCTTTTACCATTTTCTTGAAATCAATCAAAGGCTTGTGGGCAATATGCTCTCCAAGTTTGAATGTAACATTCATTTTATCCAATAAATCAACCGTATATTTTTGTTCTAAGCTTTGGATAAATTCCACAGAGGAATCGATGGAACAACCTGTTGCTGGTTGTACATCCTGATTTACGGCAATAATGATAAATCGATTGTATTTTAACTGATACGCTGATTCTAAACTGGTGCCATGTGCTGCCCAACCTTCAAGAAAGGATTGCAAGGCAGTTTCTATTTCAGAAAACTCGGCATCCGAAAATTTTCTGTTTGACTGATAAATCCAAATTCTAGATTCTTCGGGTAAATTTTCAAATGGAACAAACATCTTTATTATGAGTTATGAGTTATGAATTTTGATCTAGAAAATCAAAATTCGTAATTTTTTATTGATTTATAAGTCTTGTGCATTAGCAATCAATTCCGCAATATCCATGACTTTTACTTGGCTTTCCTTTTCTTTATTTTTAATACCATCTGTCATCATCGTATTGCAAAAAGGACAGCCCGCAGCAATAATTTCTGGATTTGTTTCTAATGCGTCTTCGGTTCTTTCAACATTGATTTCCTTATTTCCAGGTTCAGCATCTTTAAACATTTGGGCACCACCGGCACCACAACATAAACCGTTTGCTTTAGAACGCTTCATTTCTACTAGTTCAGCATCCAATTTAAGAATTAACTCTCTTGGCGCTTCGTACACATTATTGGCTCTTCCTAAGTAGCAAGGATCATGAAAAGTAATTCGTTTTCCTTTGAATTGTCCTCCTTCAATGGTTAATCTTCCATCATCTAACAACGATTTCAAAAATTCAGTATGATGAATCACTTCATATTTTCCGCCTAATTCCGGATATTCATTTTTTAGTGTATTAAAACAATGCGGACAAGCTGTAACAATTTTTTTTGCTTCGTATCCATTCAAAACCTCGATGTTCATCATGGCTTGCATTTGAAACAAAAACTCATTACCCGCTCTTTTTGCAGGATCACCGGTACAACTTTCCTCTGTACCTAAAACGGCAAAAGAAACATTGGCACGATTTAAAATTCGAACAAATGCCTTCGTTATTTTCTTTGCTCTATCGTCAAAACTTCCTGCACAACCTACCCAAAATAAAACTTCTGGTTGTTTCCCTTGAGCTAACATTTCGGCCATAGTTGGCACTATTAAATTCTCTGACATACTATCTTGTTAATTCGGTTATTTTCCCCACCCCAGCCCTCTCCGAAGGGGAGGGAGCCGAGATTGGAATGTGTTACTAGATTGTTTTTGTATGATTTAAAATTATTATTGCATTGTTATTATTTACTCCTGCTTTCCAGTTTTAACTCCATCCCCTTCGGGGAGGGCTGGGGTGGGGAACTATTCATTTTTCCAGTTCAATCGATCTTGCTGATTGTATTGCCAAGGTGCTCCGTTATTTTCTATATTAGCCATCATCGCGTTTATTGGCATTGGTGCTGCACTTTGTTCCATTACTAAATAGCGTCTCATATCTATAATAATTGAAAGCGGATTAATGTTTACCGGACATTCCTCTACACAAGCATTACACGATGTACAGGCCCAAAGCTCTTCTGGTGTAATATAATCGTTCAATAATGTTTTGTTATCCGGAATAAAGACCCCTTTATTAGCATCAATATTTCTCCCTACTTCTTCCAGCCTATCTCTGGTGTCCATCATAATTTTTCGAGGAGACAATTTTTTTCCTGTTATGTTCGCAGGACAAGATGAAGTACAACGACCACATTCCGTACAGGTGTACGCATTCAATAGCTGAATCCAATTTAAATCTTGAACATCACTGACTCCAAATTTACTTGGAACTGCATTTTCATCCACTGGCGCTGCCGCAAACGGATCAGCGTTGGGATCCATCATTAGTTTTACTTCCTTGGTAACGGATTCTAAATTATCAAACTGTCCTTGAGGTTTTAAATTTGCAAAATACGTATTTGGAAACGCCAATAATATGTGCAGATGCTTAGAAAAATACAAGTAATTCATGAAAATCAAAATTCCAGTAATGTGCAACCACCAGAATATTTCGGAAAGAAGCATCACTAGTTCATTAGACATTCCATTAAATAATGGTTCAATAAATTGACTTATTGGGAATATACCTGCTTTAATAAAATGTGAAAATCCTCCAGGAACTTGCTGTAAATGTAAATCAGAAGCATTCATTAATAAAAACAATGTCATTAGAACTACCTCAAAATATAAGATATAGTTCGCGTCGCTTTCAGGCCACGCTTTTAGGTCAGAACTTACAAATCTCTTCAGTTTAATAATGTTTCTTCTGCTCCAGAAAGCAACTACTGCAACTAAAACTAAAAGAGCCAAAATTTCGAAAGAAGCGATCAGGACATCATAGGTAGTTCCTAAAAAAGCAAAAACACGATGAGTTCCAAAAAGTCCATCAATAATAATTTCTAGTAATTCTATGTTTATAATTACAAAACCTACATAGACTATAATATGCAATGCTCCGGCAATAGGTCTTTTGACCATTTTAGATTGGCCAAGAGCAATCATGGTCATATTAGTCCATCGTGCTTTTGGATTATCGGAACGATTTACATCTGTTCCGAGATTTATATTTCTAATTATTTTTTTAACATTAATATAAAAGTAACCGAAACCAATTACTAAAAGAATGGCAAATAAAATATTGTCTAAATAGCTCATAATTGCTAATTTTTTACTTAGGGATAGAATCGTTTACAGCACCAACATAAGGCTTGTTTTTCTTTCCAAACAAAGAAACATTTATATATCTTGTAGGGTAAAGTCTAACATCTTGCAATAATAATTCTAATTCTTTAGTAGAACTTTTAATGTTTTGGTAAAAAGCTTCATCGTTCAATAATTTGCCCATAGAACCTTTACCGGATTCTAAACCGCTCATAATACCGTCGACTCTAGCTAAAGTTGCATTTAGATTTTTTACCGATTTGCCTAAATCAGCTTTTTCCAGCGAATCAGATATTTTAGAAAAATTTCCGGAAATTTTATTAAAATTTGTAACAACGCCATTAATTTGCGTTTTGTTTGCGTCTAATAAAGTATTAACGCTTAATGAAACTTTATGAAATTGTTCAATGGTTTTACTCAGTTCCGCTAACGTCAGTTTTAAATCCTGCTGCCCTTTTGGGTCCAAAACATTATTCAATCCTGAAATCAATTTTTCAGTACTTCCCAATAACTTTTCTAGTTTTTCTTGAAGGGGTGCTAATTGATCGCCCACTTTATCAGTCAACCCTAATTTAATGCCACCTTGCAATTTTTGACCATCAACAGCTAATGTTTTATCATCAAAATTAGGAATTATTGCAATTTGTTTTCCTCCAATAAATCCAGGCTCATAAATCGATGCGGTACTTGATTTAGAAATTGGGAAATCCGTTTTTAATTGTAATTCCACCAATAATACACCTGTGCTTTCATCAATTATTATACTGTTAACTTTACCAATAACTAATCCATTTAGTGTTACCGGTGCAGATGTGGCTAAACCTTCTACGCTTTTATATTCTACAAAAAATGTTTTGTAATTAGTAAAAAGGTCTCTTCCTTTCAAGAAACTGTAGCCCCAGATAAATAATAAAATCGATGCAATTACTAAGATAGCAGTTTTAATTTCTCGTGTTATTTTCAAAATTTAAGTATTTTTTACAAATTTAATATAAAATATTTGACTTGTTGTAATTATTTAAGCGCTTCTTGAATACTTATATTCTTTCCCTCTTTAATTGCAATTATATACGCTGAAGTATATCCTTTGGTTTTAACAACTTTCAAATCCTCTTTTGCAGTAATATAGTTTGCTGTTAAGCCATATGTATACTTAAAGAAAGACCCATTGCTTGTAGTCATCGAAACATTTTTTAATCCTTTAAAATTTGATGGATTCAGTTTAATATTTGTATTTCCGGCGGCAAATTGAACTTTAAAAACCACATCAGAATTTTGTGTTTTTAGGTCTCGTTTTTCTGTAATTCCTTTTGATTTAGAATTCTTCGACGTATCTTTTATTCCATTTTTAATTACTTTATTAGCCGTAAGCTCATCATAATTATCACTGGACTGAGTTTCAAAATATTCTTTCTTGTACGCGATAATAGCTGATGCAATTGCTTCTGCCATATTATTTTGCCCTTCCACTGAATTTAAATAACGTCCTTCGTCGCTATTAGATAAAAAACCCAGTTCAATCAATACACTTGGCATGTAGGCGGCATCCAAAACCCATAACGGAGTCTGCTTTATACCTCTTGATTTTCGGTGCAATTTATTTTTAAAATTACGCTCAATTTTTGAAGCTAGATTTATACTTCGATCTAAATAATCCTCTTGCAGAATTTTTAATCCAATCAAAGTTTCAGGATTCTTAGGATCAAAACCCTTATAGGTTTGCTTGTAATCTTTCTCCAATAATATTACTGAATTTTCTTGTTTTGCAATTTCTAAGTTACCTTTACTTCTTGCTAAACCCATTACAAAAGTCTCTGTGCCAAAGGGAATTGGACTAGAAACAGAATTACAATGTATAGAAACAAATAGATTAGCATCAATACTATTTGCTTTTTTAGGTCTATCCTTTAATTCTATAAAAACATCTGACTTTCTGGTATGTACAATTTGAATATTGGGATCTTTTTTAAGGTATTTTTCTAATATTAAAGTCGTTTTCAGTGCAATTTCTTTTTCAACAAAACCATGATAGGAATTGCCAGGATCTTTACCACCGTGACCCGCATCTAAAATTACAATAAACTTTTGATTGGATTGAGAAAAAGCAATTGACCAAAAAAATAGAAATAGGGCTACAATTACGATTTTGAATCCTTTGATTATTTTCAAAATATAAGTATTTTTTTACAAATTTAATATAAAAAAAGATAAGCGATAATTATTTAATTACGTCTTGAATATTCACTTTTTCTCCGTTTATAAATGCAATCAAAAATGCAGAATCATATCCTTTTGTTCTTGCCTCGTTTAATTGCTTCTTTGCTTCATCATAATCGGAGGTTTCTCCGTACATATATTTATAAACCCTTTTTTCATACGCAACAGAAATATTTTTTAGCCCATTAAAATTTTTTGGTGCTAATTCTAATCTTTTACTAGTAGCCATCAATTGCACTTTAAATAAAGGTTTAGAATTATCAACTGTTTTTTTTACTTGCTGTGACTCTGATGCAGCTTGTGAAATCATTTTTGGTTTCGCAGGAGTGACCGTATCTTTTATTGGTTTTTCATTAATTTTTTGCGAAGGTCTTTCCTCAAAAATTTCAGTTTCACCACTGCCAAAATATTCTTTTTTATAACTGATAATTGCGTCTGCGATAGCTTTGGCAATTTCATTTTGACCTTCCTCTGAATTTAATTTATTTCCTTCAAATGTATTTGAAATAAAACCCATTTCTATCAATACTCTCGGCATGTATGCTTTATGAAGCACCATAAAAGGGGCCTGTTTTACTCCTCCTCCTCGTATTTTTTTTCCTAAATCAGCAAAAGCATCTTCAACCTTACTAGCCAATGAAATACTGTTGTCTAAATATTCCTCTTGCATTAAGGTCATTCCTATCATAGTCTCGGGAGAATTGGGGTCAAACCCTTCGTATTTTTGTTTGTAATCTTTTTCTAATGTTATTACAGAGTTCTCTTTTTTTGCAGCCTCAAGATTTGATGCCACTTTACTCAAACCCATCACATACGTTTCAGTACCATCGGCCGCCGTATTTCTATTGGCATTACAATGGATTGAAACAAAAATATTAGCATTGAACCTATTGGCAATATTAGCTCTTTCAATTAAATCAATAAACACATCGGTTTTTCTAGTGTAGATAACATCCATTTGTGGGGTCGCTTCTAATATTTTTCCAACTTTTAAAACCACTGTCAAAGCAATATTTTTTTCGATACGACCTTCATAAACAGCGCCAAAATCATGTGCTCCGTGACCCGCATCTAATGTTACTTTAAATTTATTGGATTGGCTATACCCCATTAGCGAAAATAATATCAAAATAAAAGGTATTATTATTTTAATTTTATGTGTGTTGTGCATAAAGCTGTAAGTTAATTTAATTAAAACACTACTGTTATAAATTTATTTATTTGACTATTTTTGACAAAAAATAATATGTAAGTTTGACATGTCAAAAAACAGGCCATAATTTTACAAAAATAGCATTAAAACCTTTGTATACAAACTTATTTAATATCGTTTTATTATCAATTTTCCTGTCATTAGGGTCTGGTAAATTATATTCTCAAGATATATCAAAAAAAAAGAGCGCTATACCCACTAACAGACAAATAGATAGCACAAAAAAAAGTGTTAACCAGAATAAAACCCCCATTTTAACTGTTGAAAAAGAAACTGATACGATTAAAATAGACAGTATCAAACCTGCAAAAGCATTTCTGGACGGCAAGGTAAGATACAAAGCAGAACAGTATGCTAAAATCGATCAGAAGAAAAAAATTATTACTCTTTACGACAAAGCTGAATTGTACTATCAGGATATCGAATTGAAGTCGGGGATAATCGTAATGGATTATGAAAAAAATGAAGTCTATGCTGGACGTATCAAAGATTCAACCGGTGCTTACACACAATACCCTAATTTTAAACAGGGTGCAAATGTAATAGAGCCCGATTCTATTCGTTTTAATTTTAAAACAAAAAAAGCTTTAATCTGGAATTCCAGATCAGATCAAGGAGAATTTAAAATTAAAGCCGCTGTTACTAAAAAAGAAAATGATTCTGTTTATTTTTTAAAAGGGGCTCGTTTCACGACTTCGAAAGACGTAGACAATCCCGAATATTATTTTCAAACTAATAAAGTAAAATTTATTCCGGGTAAAAAAGTAGTTACCGGATTGACTAATATGGTTATCGCAAACGTGCCAACTCCTATAGCTTTACCGTTTGCTTTTTTTCCCATGAGTAAAGAAACCAGTATTTCAGGGTTGATTTTGCCCAGTTATAATGACTCCAATAACAGAGGATTTTCGCTTCAGAATTTAGGATATTATTTTGCCCTAAGCGATAATTATGATTTAACTGTTTTAGGAGATTATTACACCAATGGAAGTTACGGGTTGCGTTTTGAGTCCAGTTATGCTAAACGATACAGTTACAGGGGAAACCTAAACGTTCGATTCGAAAATTTGATAACAAGTGAAAGAGGATATCCTGATTATTTGAAACAAAATATTTATAACATCCAATGGTCTCATTCCAAAGACTCTAAATCAAATCCCAATTCCAGTTTTTCAGCCTCTGTAAATCTTGGAAGCAGTAAGTATTTTAAGCAATCCATCAATCAGGTTAATATAGGATCGAATCTTAATAATACATTAAGTTCTTCTATATCGTATTCAAAAACCTTCACAACCGTTCCGCAAGTCAGAATGTCTTTGACGGCAACACATTCACAAAATACGCAAACAGAAGAAATTAATATGACTTTACCAACCCTTCAATTAAGTGTTGACAGGGTTTATCCTTTTGTAGGGAAAGATGGAGTTAAAAAAGGCTTTTTCAAAAACATCAATTTACAATACAATTTAAATGCTAGAAACAGTATAGTAACAACTGATTCCTTATTTTTCAAACCACAAATGTTTAGAGATGCTAAAGTTGGTTTTCAACACAGCATTCCATTAAGTACTAATTTTAAACTATTTAAATATTTTAGTGCGTCAACCTCTATGAACTATGAAGAAATTTGGTATACCAAAACAATTGAAAGAAGTTTTGATACTGACCAAAGCAAAGTTGTTGACAAAACATTAAATGGGTTTGATGCCTTTCGAACATACTCCTTCTCCTCTAGCGTAGGAACTACAATATATGGAACTTTTAATTTTGGCAATGACAAAAAAATAAAATCGATAAGGCACGTGATGCGACCATCTGTTTCCTATGGTTATACTCCTAGTTTTGAGAGATATTATGATACTTATGCTTCAGATGCATCCGGAACCATGATAAAGCAATATTCAAGATTTGAAAGCGGAATTTTTGGTGCTCCCGGATTAAATAATTCCAATACATTAGGCTTTGATTTAAGTAATACTTTTGAAGCAAAAGTTACAGATAAAGACAGTACTAAAGTGGAACCTAAAAAAATAATGCTTCTTAATAACTTAAACTTGTCCACTAGTTATAATCTTGATGCCGATGGTGTAACTACACTTGCTTTGTCTCCAATAAGAGTTAGCGGCGGAACAACATTATTAGATAACAAAATGAATGTCAATTTTGGAGCAACATTAGATCCTTATGGCATTGATAATTCTGGAAACCGAATTAATGTTTTTAACATTGACAATGGTGGAAGTCTTTTTAGAATGACCAGTTCTAATATGACCTTAAATTATTCCATTTCGAGTAAAGGGCAGGATGATAACAAAAAAGATAAAAATGTCCAAAGTCAACGAAATGGAGGTCGTCCCGATGATTTATTTGGAACAAATACCGATTTAGGGGATAACCGAAGAAGCCAATTTGAAGAGGAGGAAGAAGACGAAGGGGAAGATAAAATCTCGGAATTTTTTAATTCAAAATTACCTTGGGACATGACATTTGCCTATTCTTTAACGTACGGAAATAACAATAGAGAGAATAAAATTATTGGGAATTCGATAATGGTTTCAGCAAATGCTGACATAACTCCAAAATGGAAAGCAGGAGTGTCTACTGGTTTTGATTTTGTACAAAAAGGAGTTACTTTTACCCAACTACGTTTTGAGCGGGATTTATTGAGTTGGAGAATGGATTTTAACTGGTCACCTTTTGGTACCAATGCCAATTGGGGCTTCTTTATCGGAATAAAATCTGGTGTTCTTAGTGATATCAAATGGGATAAACGAAGTACCATAAACCGATAATAGATTGTTAACTTATTTACTTATATAAAAAACACAGTATTATGAAAAAGATAATTCTTACCGAAAATGCTCCGGCTCCAATAGGACCTTACAACCAAGCCGTTCTTAAAGGAAATACGCTGTATACTTCTGGTCAAATTGCAATTAATCCTGTAACAGGAGAATTGATTACTGACCGTATTGAAGCAGAAACAGAGCAAGTTATGCAAAACATGAAAGCTGTACTTGAAGCAGCAGGAATGACCTTTGAAAATGTTGTAAAGACAACGATATTCATTATCGACATGAATGATTTTGCAAAAATAAATACGGTATATGGTTCTTATTTTAACGAAAAAACCGCTCCAGCTCGTGAAACGGTTCAAGTGGCAGGTTTGCCAAAAAATGTAAATATAGAAATTTCAATGATCGCGGTACTTTAATTGAGTACGTTGCTCTTCCTGTTTTTATTTGTTGGCAATATGATACGCGATAAGACCATCAATAGGTCTTCTAAGTACATTACCTAACTTTAATTCATATTTATCAAATGTCTCTTGCAATTCATCTTTCAAATAAAAGGCAATGGATCCTACAAAGTGAACAGGCACTTCTTTGCAATTATCATATTGTTTGATATAATTTTTTACAAACGATTTCATTCCTTTGAAAATTATTTTTTTACAAAACTCAGTATCTTTATGCTGAATTAAAAACTTTGCAAATGTTGCTAAGTACGCATTCGGATTCGCTTCTTTGTACAATTTACTTTTAATAGCATCAGGATCTAAATCGTACAATTTCTCAAATTCTACCGCTAATTCTTTTGGCATTTTATTGAAATAATACTTTCTGATTAATTCTTTTCCAAAAACATTACCGCTACAATCATCCATAACAATATATCCGAGTGATTGTACTTTTTGATGCAATTCTTTTCCGTCAAAGTAGCTACAGTTTGATCCCGTACCTAATATGCTAACAATCGCTTTTTCACCTTTAGGCGTTGTAGCGTAAACTGCTGCATACGTATCTTCATGAACTGCAATAATTGCATTTGGAAAATAATTTTGAAAAATTTGTGAAAGCATAATCTTCATTCCTTCTGTTCCACAACCCGCTCCATAAAAGAACAAATGGGTAGCGTTCTTTTTATTTTGTAGAATATCAAAACGATCATTTAGACGTTCAATAATCTCATGTTCCTCTAGAATTTCAGGGTTTAATCCTAATGTTTGTGTGGTAAACAATACTTTTCCGGCATCATCTATCGCAATCCAATCGGCCTTAGTAGAGCCACTATCAACTAATAATCTCATTTTTTTTTGGTTTTTTTGGTTTTTTGTATTTCGTTTTTCTAATTTAAAATACGGGCAGAAAAAATTTGCATTTAAAAAATGGAACAAAAAATAAAATCCCGTTAATATAGAATATATAACGGGATTGGTAAATATAAAGAATTATTTTAAACCTGCAATATGTACAGATAAATCAATTAATTTGCTTGAATAACCATATTCATTATCATACCAAGAGATGATTTTGAAAAAAGTAGAGTTCAATCCAATTCCAGCATTAGCATCGATGATAGATGTTCTTGAATCAGAAATAAAGTCTTGCGATACAACTAAATCTTCAGTATACCCTAAAATACCTTTCATTGTAGTTTCAGAAGCATTTTTCAAAACCGCCATGATTTCTTCATAAGAAGTTTCTTTCGCCACTTTTACAGTTAAATCGACTACAGAAACATCAGCTGTAGGAACACGCATTGACATACCTGTTAATTTTCCGTTCAATTCTGGAATAACTTTTCCTACTGCTTTTGCAGCACCAGTTGATGATGGAATAATATTTAAGTTTGCCGCACGTCCACCTCTCCAGTCCTTTTTAGAAGGGCCATCAGTAGTCATTTGCGTTGAAGTTGTTGCGTGAACAGTAGTCATCAAAGCTTCTACAATTCCGAAGTTATCATTAATTACTTTAGCTAATGGAGCTAAACAGTTTGTGGTACAAGAAGCATTAGAAACTACAATATCCGAAGCTTTTGCTGATTCATGGTTTACTCCCATTACAAACATTGGCGCATCAGCTGAAGGAGCAGAAATAATTACTTTTTTAGCACCACCTTTAATGTGCTCGCTTGCAGTTTCGATAGTTGTAAAGAAACCAGTACATTCTGCAACTACATCAACATCGACTTCATTCCATTTTAAATCTGCTGGATTTCTTTCAGCAGTAATACGAATGTTTTTTCCGTTTACAAAAAGTTGTCCTTCTTTCACTTCTACGGTTCCATTGAAACGTCCGTGAACTGAATCATATTTTAATAAGTAAGCTAAGTGATCTACGTCTAATAAATCGTTGATAGCTACAACTTCAACATTATCTCTATTGTAAGATTCTCTGAAAACAATTCTTCCTATTCTTCCAAATCCGTTTATTCCTAATTTTACTTTTGACATTTTACTTTAATTTTTTTGTTTATTTTTATTCACTCAACCTAAAGTCTAATTTTCCTCACAATAAACTTTAACCACTTATGTAGACATAATGTCTGAAACTCTCAATAATTCTCTATCAATCATTGTTTTTCCTTTTATCGCTTGTTCTAAAGGAGTTAACGCTACTTTATCATTTTGCAATCCAACCATATAATTTGACTTTCCTTCTAATAAAGATTCAACGGCTTTTACACCTAATCTACTAGCTAAGACTCTATCAAAACAGGATGGGGAACCACCTCGTTGCATGTGACCTAAAACCGAAACTCGAACATCATATTCCGGTAAATTAGCTTCAACATAATCTTTCAGTTCGAATACATTTTTACCTATTTTATCCCCTTCAGCAATAACAACTATACTAGATGATTTGCCTGACGCTTTACTTTTTTGCAGTGACTCTAATAATCTGTCTAAACCTAAATTTTCTTCAGGAATTAAAATTTCTTCTGCTCCTGCACCAATACCTGCATTCAAAGCAATGTGCCCCGCATCTCTTCCCATTACTTCTACAAAAAATAATCGGTTATGAGAACTTGCAGTATCTCTAATTTTATCAATTACATCAACTACAGTATTTAAAGCTGTATCGTAACCTAAAGTATGACTAGTACCAAAAATATCATTATCAATAGTTCCCGGAATTCCCATTACTGGAAAATTAAATTCAGTATTGAATAGTAGACCTCCTGTAAAAGTACCGTCCCCTCCTATTACGACTAAACCATCAATTCCTGCTTTAGTAAGGTTTTCATGTGCTTTTTGTCGTCCTTCTGGAGTTTTAAATTCTAAAGAGCGAGCCGATTTAAGAATTGTCCCTCCTTTATTTACAATGTTGTTTACACTTCGAGGCCCCATTTCTTTAAAGTCGCCTTCAATCATTCCCTGATACCCTCTATATATTCCAATGCATTCTATATTATGATAAGCACATGTTCGAACTACTGATCGAATAGCTGCATTCATTCCTGGCGAGTCACCTCCCGAAGTTAGAACGCCAACTTTTTTTATTGTTTTTGGCATTATTTAAGTATTAAAGTGTAAAATTAGCAAACATTCAGCACTTTTAAAGCCGCATTTTCAATAAATTAGAAAAGCACTTTAAATTCAAACGTTTTCGTTGATAAGTTTTTGCAAAAACAAAACAAAAAGGATTTAATTTAACAAAATCAAAAAATAATCTATTTTTATTTGATAATTAACAATTAGTTTGGTTTTTTTATTAAAAACCATGACAATATACTAACTATTTGTGAGCATGATATAAAAAAAGAATTGTCTTCTGTTAACTTATAAACTCAATTATTATTTCCTAGGTGTGTACTAGAATTATGCAGCGCAGGAAATATTAAACTGCTTTGTTAATTAAATTACAAACTTTTTTTTCTTAATTGAACGGTCTATTAGTTTTCCTCAGGGAGAAGGCCTTCTTGATTTTTCTTGATTTTCTTTGTAGAGGATTTCTTTGGTTTATAAAAATTAATATAATCCGGAGACATCTCCGAATCCTGATCTTGTGCAACCGGTGCAACGGCTCTATCAATTTTTAAATTTTTAAAAATTTTATTGACAAACTCTTTAAAAGTATTAAAATCGACCTCGTATGAAAGTCCTAAACCTTGTGTATAGCCAATTCCTTGACCTATGTAATTAATGTCATTTTCTTTATTAAAAATACGTAAATTAAGTGTTCCGTCTTCATTAACTCTATACAGAATTTCCACATCTCCTACGATTGCTGATTCATTAATTCCTCCAAAAGGAACACCTAGCTTTCCATTAATAGTAATTCTTTCATTTATTTTTGATGAAATTGTTGCTACAAATCGACCATCTGTTTCCTTTCCTATTCTTCGATCAGCACCAATAAAATTAAGACCCACTTTAAATTTCTCATCATTCGATTGTATGATTCCACCTAATATACTGGAGGCTGTCTCGAATAAACTTCCTGAAAAATCAGCTTGGCTTACTCCTTCGGGACTTAAAAACCCACCAGAGGACAACAAATACAAGGCCTGCGTTTGTCTTACATCTTTATCATTTAATTTATATTGAATTTCTGATTTCAAAACATTACTGACTGTTGGAAATTCAATATTAAAATCAGGTTCTGGACTGGTCAAATCCCCTCGAATGCCAATAACTACTTCAACAGGTACTTTAGTATTAAAGGATGAATTATCTAATAAAACTGCTGGATTTGCTGTTGTTTTATACACTGCTTCTAAGTTTAATTGCGCTCTCATTGGATTCCCTTCCCAAGTTATAGAACCTCCTTTTTTAACTGCAAATTTTTTGTCAATAAGACCTCCATATTTAAAATTATAAGTTCCTTCATAGGCCTGGAAATCTCCCCACATATTAAATTTCCCCAAAGTATTTATTTTAAACAATAAAGATCCAAAACCTTTTCCTTTCATTCCATGACCTGTATTTCGGTCTAAAATCACCTCTACTTCAGCGTCTGGAGTAATATCAAAATCAAACTCTAATTCCAGTCCATTATAATTTCTGGTGTTATCAGTAATTCCATTTTTTAAATTATATTTTTCTTGAGCGGTCACAAAATGTAGAAAAACATTATCACTTACACTTTCGGCATTATTGATCGGGATTTTAATAGCTGTTCCTTTTTCGGATTTTGCGGCAACTTTTATAAACAACGAATTCGTTGGCCCTTTGATTGTAGCGACACCATCAATAAAAGCAGTTCCGAAATAAGCTGTATCTTCCCTATCTTGAGTATCTAAGGCTAAAAGTCTTTTGGAACTAATGGCTAAATCTAATTTCCAATCTGCAAAATTATTATGCTCAATGCTTCCGTTCAATTTCCCAATCGTTCCGTATTTAGTGTCGGTAAGCGTATTGTTCCTGAACAGAAATTTTTCATCAGTAAGATCAATAATAGTATTGTTGCTTAATGCATAATCAACATTCAAATAGGGAATAGTTATACCGGCATCATCCAAGAATAAGCGCCCATTAATATTTGGTTTTTTAAGATTGCCGTCAATAGTGGAATTACCGGATATAGAACCTCTAATATTCGATAAAACTTCCCCACCAAGCGAGTTAAGTGTGGCGATATTAAACTTTTCGAATTTTAGTTTTAAATCAAGAATAGTTTCTTTGTTGACTATTTGAAAGCTTCCATTAGCATTGAAGGATTCAAAATTTTCATTCTCTAAATTAGAATTTATGGTGAACTTTCTAAGGCTTTCATCTCCTTCAATTTCAAAATTCAAAGTACCTAAATCTGTTTTATTTACATTCAAATTATCGATGACTATTGACGATGTAGGCTGAAAAACATTGTCATTTTGCTTGAAATTTACCTCGCCATTTATATTTCCCTGCACAACAAACTTCTTATTGGCGGGTGTAATTTGATTTAAATCAACGTCTTTAAAACTTAATTTCAAATCCTTTATGTTCGTGCCTTTAAGTGCACCCATTAATGAAATGGACTGATCTTCATGAGATAATATGATGTTATCAATATTGAAGTTTTTAAATGATTTATCAAAAACTATTTGATTATTTGGCGTTTCATTTTCATTCAAAAACCAAAGATAGTCCTTAAATTTAACTTCCGATTTACTGATACCAACGACGTTATTATTGTCTTTATTGATCGTGTGGTATAAATTCAGATTATAGTAATCTTGCCCTTTTGGTCCGCCTTTAAATTCAGAACGAAAGAACAAAGTATCTTTCATGGTCACATTTATCACACTAAAATCACGAATTTTATAATATTTTGTTTTTATACTATCCAGTTCAATGTAAGCATTATAAAGTGGGTTTTTATTATCTACCGAAACTCTGATATTATCAAAGGTATTATTAGAAGCTATAATTTGAGGTGAATTAAAATTAAACATAAACTCTTGATTGTCAGAGTTTATGTTTCCTTTAATTATTGTATTAGAACCGATTGAAATATCAGGATAAAATATTTCGATGATTTTATTATAAATCGAGAAATTAAATTTAAGAAATTGCCCTTTTTTTACCTTACTTGGTTTGAAATTTGTATAGAGACTTCCCAAAGAATTTTTTACTAAATTTTCCAACTGGTTGAATTCATATTTACCTACAATTTCTCCCTCAACAATATCCGGAGAGTTTACTGTAATGGTTCTAATTCTACTTTGGTCGAAACTGGAAATTATTGTAAAATCATCAAAGTTGTAAATTCCCTTTGTGTTTTGATAAGACGTTTTATTGATATAAACATTTCCTTGAAAATTTTCTATATTGTTTCCGGATGCTTCAACGATCACATCTCCTTTAAAAATAGAAACAGAATCTTTTACTAATTTCAGTTTAGTTAAATCGGCATTTTCAACATTGATATGAAAATCGTAGCGGCTGTCTTTTTTACTTAAATCCAACAAACCATCGAAAGTCATGCTCAAATTAGGATCATTTACAGTTATTTGACCTTTATAATTAGGACTTTTAAGCGTTCCATTGACCACTATATTAGTATAATTGTAGTTTTTATAATCGATTTGACTAATATCTCCTTTGAGTGCGGTATTGAGATATTCTCGTTTAAAGCCTTTCCCATCTACATCAATATTCAAACTTATCCTTCCCAACTCTTTCTGATCAAACAATGTCCCAATATCAAAGTTTTCTAAAATTACATTCCCTATATAGGAAGCCTTGTCAATCACATCAATATTTTGTATTTGTAAACTAGAAGTTACTTTTCCTAATGCGGTAATCATTGAAAAATCAGCTTCAACAGCAGTGGTTGAAACATTCGAAGTTCCTCTGGCGGTAAATCTTCCTAACTTTTTTAAAGAAGTAGGTAATTTGTTTCCTAAAATATTGGGAAGTATTACGATTAAATTATCGTAGCTGGAAGTTAACTTGTCAAACTTAGCGTACATCGAAAATTTTTGTCCTTTTTTAGCAAACAAATTTTTAAAATTGATATCACCATTGATTTGTGTTTTACGGTCATCTACTAATTCTAAATTTTTAAACTTTAAATCATTAAGAGTCCCTTTAATACTCGCTTTCGTGTAAAAATGTTGGTTCCGCCCTAATTCTTTATAAAAATAACGAATATCATTAGATGCAATTGATGTTGCAGCTAATTTTATGTCAAACTGAACTTTATCGGTAAAATTAGAAAAATCTTCAATTTTATATTTTAACAAGACGGTTCCTTTCAGTGTGGATTCTTTGGTCAACAAATCAAGATTTTCCAGTTTTATATTCTTTTTTGAATAACTGAATTTTGAACTTAAATTTTTAACATACAAGCCACGAAAATCTAAAAATGACATTTTATTAATTATTGTAGTAACTACCGGGCCGTATATTTGAAAATCAGTTACGGAAGCATTCAATTTAGTAAAATCTAAGTTTTTAGGATTCTCACGATTTTCATCAGTCAAAATAAAATGGCCATCATAAATTTTTAACGTATTCGCTTTTAATAAAAATTTTTTACTTGATGATTTTCCTTTTTCAAAAGCGGCAATAAACTTATCAAGATTTGATTGTTTTTCGTTTTTATAGGTTCGTAAATTAAAAAGTAACCCATGCAAATCTAAATCGCCAAAGATTAAATCGCCATCGAGCATTTTTTTACCTTCTAAAATAGTCGTTGAAATCCTGTTGGAATAAATCAAAGTATCTTTATGATGATCACGAATCAATACTTTTTTAAATTTTACACCGCCAAAAATTGATATAGCAACTTCATCAATATTAATATTAGTCCCAAAATCTTTATTGATGCTATTTGTAAAATATTGAGCAATTTTTGTTTGTACAAATGGCATGGTAAGGGAAATACCAAGTACCAACAAAAGTAGGATTAGTCCAAGTAGAGAACGAAATACTATTTTTTTAATCTTTTTGATACGTATATACAGTTTAAATTTTCTAATATTTCATTTTGCCTTTGGAAACGGGAGCACTTTAAATAAAAATTCTTTAATTTTGGCTCTTACAAAACGATTTTTACAATCGACTTGTCAAATGTAATTCAAAATCTGTGCCTTTTTATGCTAAATTCCGAGGTTTTTATTCTTGCTATCGAAAGTTCCTGTGACGATACGGCTGCTGCCATTTTACAAAACGATAAAGTGTTGTCAAATGTTGTTGCAAATCAGCATATTCATAATCAGTACGGTGGCGTGGTTCCTGAACTGGCCTCTCGTGCTCACCAACAAAACATAGTCCCCGTAATCGATGCCGCGTTGCGTAGTGCAAATATACATAAAGAACAGCTATCAGCAATTGCCTTTACACAAGGTCCAGGACTAATGGGTTCACTTTTGGTAGGAAGTTCATTTGCAAAATCAATTGCTTTAGCCTTGCAAATTCCTCTGATCGCTGTAAACCATATGCAAGCGCATGTATTAGCCCATTTTATTGACGAAGAAGGATATGAGAAACCTACATTCCCCTTTTTGGCCTTGACCATAAGCGGCGGACATACTCAAATTTTAAAAGTGGACAATTTTTTTGACATGACTATAATTGGAGAAACTACTGACGACGCTGTTGGAGAAGCTTTTGACAAAAGCGCAAAAATATTGGGGCTTCCCTATCCCGGCGGTCCATTAATTGACAAACATGCGCAATTAGGAAATCCAAAAGCCTTTGCATTTACTAAACCAAAAGTCGCCGGATTAGATTTCAGCTTTTCAGGTTTGAAAACCGCTATTTTATATTTTATTCAAAAGAAAAAATTAGAAAACCCAAATTTCGTGGATGAAAACCTAAATGACATTTGTGCTTCCATTCAACATACGATTATTGAAATTTTAATGGACAAATTAAAATTGGCAGTAAAGGAAACTGGAATTAAAAAAATAGCAATTGGTGGCGGAGTTTCTGCAAATTCTGGAATCCGAAATACCTTGAAAGAAACAGAGAATAAATACGGCTGGAAAACCTTTATTCCTAAATTTGAATACACAACCGACAATGCTGCAATGATTGGAATTGTAGGTTATCAAAAATTTTTATCCCAAAAATTTGAAACGTCTTCTGTCGTTTCTAAAGCAAGAATACAATTATAAATTATGCAATTATTTTACAATCCAACTGTTACGGAACTCACTGAAGTTTTTTCTTTTGACAAAGAAGAAAGTAAACACATTATTAAAGTATTACGTAAGAAAGATACGGATATATTATTCGTAACCAATGGCTTAGGTTTATTATTCAAAACTGAAATCACATTGGCTTCGGACAGCAAGTGCACTGTTAAAATCCTTTCATTCGAAAAACAGCCACCTTCAAAATTTCATTTACATTTGGCGGTAGCACCAACTAAAATGAACGATCGGTACGAATGGTTTTTAGAGAAAGCAACCGAAATAGGGATACACGAAATCACACCTATCATTTGTGATCATTCGGAGCGAAAAGTTATTAATAACGAACGTTTTGATAAAATTTTGTTGGTAGCCATGAAGCAATCAAATGAATTATATTTACCGAAATTGAATGACGCAGTGACCTTAAAAGAATTTTTAAAACATGAAAGAACAGGTTTAAAACTAATTGCACATTGCGAAGAAGCAGATAAAAAAACATTAAAATCAGTTTTGAAACCTAATGTAGATGTAACATTGCTAATAGGTCCAGAGGGTGATTTTTCTGAAAAAGAAATTGCTTTAGCTCTTGAAAATAGTTATATTCCAGTTTCATTGGGCAATACTAGATTAAGAACTGAAACCGCCGCAATTGTTGCCTGTCATAGCGTAGTTTTTGTCAATGAAGAATAATAAGACCTGATTTAAGTAATTATGAGAAAAATATTTTACCTCCTGTTATTGTTTTCAATATCAACATTTTCACAAGAAATTGCTTTGGTTAAATATAGCGGTGGTGGTGATTGGTATGCAAATCCTACTTCTTTACCTAACTTGATAAAATATTGTAATGCTAATATCAATACCCGAATAAAATCAAAACCATCAACGGTTGAACCTAGCAGTCCCGATTTATTTTCATATCCATTTGTTCACATGACTGGACATGGAAATGTAGTTTTTAATGACGCTGACAGCAGTAATCTCAGAAATTATTTAATCGCTGGAGGGTTTCTCCACATCGATGACAACTACGGAATGGATCAATATATTCGAAAAGAAATAAAAAAAATATTCCCCAATAATGATTTGATTGAAATACCAGCCAATCATCCCATTTTTCAAAAACCGTATTCTTTTCCAAACGGATTACCAAAAATACATGAGCATGATGGAAAACGACCACAAGCTTTCGGAATTTTTATAGAAAACAAATTAGTCTTGCTTTACACGTACGAATGCGATTTAGGTGACGGCTGGGAAGATCCAGAAGTCAACAATGATCCAATT
Organism: Flavobacterium cryophilum; assembly: GCF_048286555.1. Lineage (NCBI taxonomy): Bacteria > Pseudomonadati > Bacteroidota > Flavobacteriia > Flavobacteriales > Flavobacteriaceae > Flavobacterium > Flavobacterium cryophilum. Next base: position 67,716 of record NZ_JBLVPZ010000015.1, read on the forward strand.
GAAGTTCGGGAAAAAGCACTAAAAATGGGTGCCAATATTCTTAATTATATTTTTAATAATTAAAGAGTTCCATTTTCAGGGTTCCATTTTAAAACGGTCTATTCAATTTAAATTTGAATAGGCCGTTTCCATTTAAATATTTTCGTATTTGTTCGATATAAATAATTTAAAAAAAACAAGAATTTAGGTGAAAATTAAAACACTCCAATAAGCAGATATTACAGCTATAAATACTTAAAAAAGAAACAACTACGTACTAAAGTGTATGTCCAGCAAAATCAAAAATATTAATTTTATAGCTATTTATGACAAGTATTTATTTTATGATAAATATATCTTAATTGGCTTTGTTATAACTATAATTTTATAAAAGGATTTGCCTTAAATTTTTTGTATGAAAGTACGTGTAAATTAAAAATGCTTAAAATTAATAAAAAGCAGTAAAATCAATAAAATGATTATTTTTTGGATTTTTTTTCTAATATAAATTTTTTTTTTGAAAAAATTGTTATAGAATTGTGAAATAATTAACCAAATCTATTAATTTATAACAAAACTTTTATGAAAAAAATTCTTTTATCTGCTGCCGCATTATTAATGCTTTTTTCTTGTCAAAATGACACAACAGAAACAGCACCCGAAACCAATGCTTTAACTCAACGTGGTTGTGCCTCTCAAGACGTTCTTGTAGCACAAATGAAAGCTGACCCTACTTTAGCTTTAAAAATGAACGAAATAGAAGCCTTTACTCAAAAAGCAATGCTAACCGGTCGTATAGTAAATGGCAAAGTCGAAATTCCTGTTGTGGTAAATGTACTGTACAGAACTGCGGCAGAAAACATAACTGATGCTCAAATTCTATCTCAAATTGATGTATTAAACCAAGATTTTAATGCTACTAATTCAGATTTCACCAGTACACCTGATGCATTCTCCCCAGTTGCTGCAAATGTTGGAATTACTTTCGTTTTAGAAGCAGTAAATAGAAAATCTACTACTAAAACTTCATGGGGCACAAGAGATGCTATGAAAAAAACAAAACAAGGCGGTTTAGACCCTACTTCACCAACAACTACACTTAACATGTGGGCTTGTACTATTGGTGGCGGAATCTTAGGTTATGCGCAATTTCCTGGCGGATCAACAACTACTGATGGTGTTGTAGTTGATTCAAAATATTTTGGATTATCTGGATCAGGAGCTTATCCTTATAACTTAGGAAGAACAGCTACTCATGAAGTTGGTCACTGGATGAATTTACGTCATATCTGGGGTGATGCAACTTGTGGAAGTGATTTAGTTTCTGACACACCTACACACAATACTGCTAACTATGGTGTTCCAGCGTACCCACATTACAGCACTTGTACTGGAACTCCAGTAGAAATGACTATGAACTACATGGATTATACAGATGATAGAGGTATGTATATGTTCTCTAACGGCCAAAAATCAAGAATGGCTGCAATTTTTGTTGCAGGTGGAGCAAGAGCGAGTTTTGGAGTATAATTCCTAAATAAATTTATAAAATAGGCGACCTAAAAAGTCGCCTATTTTTATTTATAAGCACTACGTCTTTATTTTTCTTCATTACGATAAGTAACCTATTAACCCCATCAATTTTTTTTAATGGTCTTTACTGTTCTTATCCAAAAAGCATAATTACGCTCTTTTTTAAATTATTTAATAAATAAGTGATCATAAAATTTGTTTTTAAGAAAATTTGTTATAAAATTGTGACATAATTAACCAAAACCATTAATTTATAACAAATTTATTATGAAAAAAATTATTTTATCTACTGTAGCATTATTGATGCTTTTTTCTTGTCAAAATGAAACAACAGAAATTACTTCATCAACGGATGCTATTACAAAACGTGGTTGTGCATCTCAAGAGGTGCTAGCCGCCCAAATGAAGGCTGATCCAACTTTAGCCTTAAGAATGAATGAAATTGAAGCCTTTACAGAAAAAGCAATGTTATCAGCTCGTTTGGTAAACGGAAAAGTTGAAATTCCTGTAGTTGTAAATGTTCTTTACAGAACTACTGCTGAAAATATTTCTTTAACACAAATTCAATCACAAATCGATGTATTAAACAAAGATTTTAATGCAGCTAACTCTGATTACAATAATGTTCCTTCATTATTTTCTGGAGTTAAAGCCAATGTGGGTATTTCTTTTGTTTTAGATCAAGTAATCAGAAAATCAACTACTACAACATCTTGGGGAACAACAGATGCAATGAAAAAAACTACTTCGGGTGGTTTAGCTCCAACATCTCCAACTACAAAATTAAATCTTTGGATTTGTACAATTGGTGGTGGAATTTTAGGATATGCTCAGTTTCCTGGGGGATCATCTTCAACGGATGGTGTTGCTATTGATTCTAAATATGTAGGAACCACTGGAAGTGCTACCTACCCTTATAACTTAGGAAGAACTGCTACACACGAAGTTGGTCACTGGATGAACTTACGTCACATTTGGGGAGATGCAACTTGCGGAAGTGATTTAGTTTCTGACACTCCTACACACAACACGGCTAACTATGGTGTTCCAGCCTACCCACATTATAGTACCTGTTCTGGAACTCCTGTAGAAATGACAATGAACTATATGGATTACACAGACGACAGAGGAATGTATATGTTCTCTAACGGTCAAAAATCAAGAATGGCTGCTTTATTTGTTTCGGGTGGATCAAGAGCTAGCTTTGGAATATAATATTTTAGTTTTGTCTAGTCCTTAAAAACCGATACAAGATTAATAAAAAATAAAAGTACAATTTTTAGACAGTAGTAAACACAGGTTTACTACTGTTTTTTGTTTTATAAGTTCTCATTTTAATTTTGTTTTGCAAATGCATTTGATCAGAAGTCAGCATATAATTTGAATAATGCGGACGCTTTTCATTGTATGTGGATATGCAAATAAAACCCGCACTATTAGTTAGGCAACATTTTTAAAATTATTTTTCTGTTTCCAGAATTCTTCAATTGTTTTGTAATCTAAAGCAGAATGCCTTCTTTTTCTGTTGTACCAGATTTCAATAAATTCAAATATATCGAGTTCCATTTGCTCTTTTGATATAATCTTATTTCCATATATCTGTTCCGTTTTCAATGTCTTAAAAAAGCTCTCAGCTACTGCATTATCCCAACAATTCCCTTTTCTGCTCATACTTCTTGTAATCATTTTATAGGAATCAATCACATTGGTAAATTTCTTACTGGCATATTGGACGCCCCTGTCTGAATGAAACACCAATCCTTTTTCAATGCTTCGGTTTTTAATAGCCATTCTCCATGCTGCCAAAGAAGTTTCCTCTACACTCATCCCGTTACTTAGACTCCAACCTATAATTTTTCTGTCATAGAGATCTAAAAACGGTTGTTAAATATAAAAACCCTTCTTTTACTCGAATATAAGTAATGTCCGACACCCAAGGTTTTGAAGGTTCTGTAATCGAAAATTCCCTATTTAAAACATTGGGAACAATTAAATACTTATGCTTAGAATTTGTGGTAACCTTAAATTTTTTGCTTAATTTACTTCGCAAACCCATTTGATTCATGTATTTAGCAACTGTAATCCTTGATAATTTATTGCCTAACGAAGCCAACTCTGCCGTCATTCTTGGACTTCCATATCTTTGTTTTGAATCAAAATAAATGGATGTTATTTTTTCTTTAACAAGTACAACTTTTTGCTTTCTGTCCGAAACAGACTGGCTTTTCCATTGATAATAACTTCTTTGACCAACTTGCAATACTTTACACATCTTTTCAATCGGAAATATCTTTTCATTGTTTCTGATGAAAGTATAAATCACCGACCGTTTTTGGAAAAGATGCCAATTGCTTTTTTTAATATATCACGCTCTAGTTCCGCATCTTTTAATTTTCTTTCAAGCCCAGAAATTCGTTCCTGTTCTGGTGTTTGCTTTAAATTGCCGTTACCTGGAAAACTTCCTTGTCCAAACTCTTCATACTCTTTTCGCCACTTATATAACTGGGGAGCAGTTATACCTAATTCTCTGGCCAGTTCGGAGATGTTATCTCTCTCATAACTCAATTGAACGGCTTTCTCTTTAAAAGCTCGGTCATAAATTTTACGCACTTGTTTCATAAATTAAAATTAAGGTTTTTATGCTTAACTTTTTATGCAGGTAAAGTTAGCAAGTCCAATGTATTAATTGTGGAGATGCTAACTTAGCCATCACAGAAAGTTAAGAAATAATCTTAATTTTAACCTATGAAACAAGTCCGCAAAGTTTATGACAAAGCTTTCAAAGAAAAAGCCGTCCAATTGAGTTATGAGAGAACAAACGTATCAGAACTGGCCAGAGAGCTGGGAGTAACAGCACCACAGTTGTATAAATGGCGCAAAGAGTTCGAGGAGTTTGGAGAGGGAAGTTTTTCTGGAAAAGGGAATTTAAAATTAAGTCCTGAACAAGAAAAAATTCACGAATTGGAGAAAAGACTCAAAGATGCCGAGTTAGAGCGCGATATATTAAAAAAAGCAATTGGCATTTTTTCCAAGAGCGGTCGATGATTTATAGTTT
>NZ_JBLVPZ010000016.1:0-28638 GCF_048286555.1 Flavobacterium cryophilum
CTTTCAAGCTCAGAAATTAGCTCCTGTTCTGGCGTTTGCTTTAAATTGCCATTACCTGGAAAACTTCCTTGTCCAAACTCTTCGTACTCTTTTCTCCATTTATACAATTGTGGAGCTATAACTCCTAATTCTCTGGCCAGTTCTGAGATGTTATGTCTCTCATAACTCAATTGAACGGCTTTCTCTTTAAAAGCTCGGTCATAAATTTTACGCACTTGTTTCATAGGTTAAAATTAAGGTTTTATTCTTAACTTTTTATGCAGGTAAAGTTAGCAAGTCCAGTTTCCTGAAAATAAAGGCAATACATTTTAAATAAAAAACATTTATACTTTTATACATATATATTTATATACATATATACATATTTAAATATATTACCCTTTTGTTAGACTATCTTATTCTTCTATTTTACCCGAAATTCTGTAAGTTCGTTTTTCTCCAAATTTTGCTTCAGTATTATAAAACAAACCTGAGAAACTTCCGTCTTTTTGAAGAACTATTGTATTTTGATGTTTGCATAGTAAATCTAAATATTTATTACTATCAGATTCAAATTCGGCTTCAGTAACAGCAATAACTCTTATTTTAGTATATGGATTCATATTTTTTTTTATCATAATTTTAAATTACACAGATAAACTTAGAATACAGGAAAATGTATTTTCTTCACTAATTTCAATAATAAAAGTTATTTCCAAAATTCAATTGCAATAGGCTCGTTACTTTCCATTTCGTCAGTAATAATGTCTATGAGTTCATTTAAACGAATATTAGAATTAACATAAGTTTGGTGTGTGATGTTTTTTATTTTAAATTAAGTTTTTTAATGATGTGTATAGAGTAATGCCTATCACCAAAATTGAATAGCTATTTGATTCTCAATTTTTTGACTTCTCTTTTTTCTAATTCCTGAAAAACATGGTTTGCAAATTTTTTAGATTCATATTCCTCAATGCATGCTACCTCTTTTTCTAAATAGTTTTTTACGATTTCTTTTAATAGTTCGTTAATGTCCATACCGTATTCCTTTGGAAATAATTCTAAACATTTTACTATTTCGTTTAGATCATAAGTTATAATGTCCATATATTTTTTTTCTGCTCTCCAATAGTTTCGCAGAAAATCGCCTGTAACATCTTTGTATTCCATATTTTTATTTTTTTTGAGATTGATTAAAATTAATACTTCTGATAGATTTCGTTTTTTGTGTTGCATCTATTTGATTAAGAAGTTCAAGTTTTTCTTGAGGGCTTCCATTTTTTAGAATGATTTGATTTTTAAATTTTTCAAGTTCTTTCCGGTTATACTTGAAATGTTCGTCGAATGTTTTTTCATTCATATTAATCCATTTAACCCTATCAAATCCAACTTGATACTCATTGTCACCAATTGTTCTACTAGTTGATTTTTCGTTACAGGTAGGGCTTAATTTCAATCTTTGCGTTTTATCTTTTCTGGAAACGATAATGTGTATGTGAGATTGTAAGCCTATTTTATATGTGCCTGAAATTGTTTTTCTATCAAGAACTTCTTTGTCTGTTCCTTTAAATTTTCTAAAATGCTCAATTTTTGCAAAATAGACTAAATCATCTCCCGTTTTAATCCCTTTATCTTGCCGGTTGAAATTTAAAGCATAATTTTCCATTATTTTTTTGCCATATTCTCTAATAAGCTCATTAAATTTTTCGAATTCTCTCAAGTTAAAATCCCAGACACTTGTAATCTCTCTTTTTCCCGATGCCAAAAAAGCAATATGTTCCAATTCATTCTCGCTAAAGCTAATCGTTGGGGCAAAATATTTCGCATCATTTGCACCTAGTTTTCTTCTATTATTATCAATGGTACTAATAGCTTCTATTGTACTAATATTTATTTCTGAATCGTTAAAAAAACTTTGTTTCCTGCTCTCTAGTTGATAAACATCACTCGTCGAAGAAGTTTTTTTAATGATTTTATCTAAATCTTCGTTTTCTTTTTCTAAGTAAGTAGCTAATTTAGAACAACTCCCTTTATTGTCTGAACCGAGTGAACTATGAGGTTTAGATATTGGCATTATGAAAAGATAGATTTAAGTTTATCAATGGTACCGGACTTGTTTTTCTCATCTAATAATAGACAAATAGCAAAAATTGCTTGTCTATTTTTTTCTAATTCAATTGCTATAAGTTTGTTTCTATCAGCATCATTTTTTTTAATTTCATTCATCCTTTCTGAATGCTGATTTAAGAGTTTATTTATTGCATTTATTAATTTAAGAACTTCCTCTTTATGGGAATTTTGATAATTGAAAATATCTTGCCTCAATGGTTTCAAAATATCTCGTTCCTGTACTTTTAGGAAAGAGACAATTCTTTTGTCTAAAGTAGAAATCATTTCAGAAGGATTTTTGTTTACAGCATCTTTAGGATCAATACCTGTTTTTTTGAAATAATAAATCATTTCTTTAACAAGTGAACCCAAGTTCATTCGCAAACTTTCAGATAATTTTCCAAGTTCTGTATGTGCTTTTTCATCTATAATGATACTTTTTTTAGTCATAATTATAATTTTTAAAACTGTTAATCAGTTAGTTATATTTTTATTGTATTTAGATTATAAAATCTTATAAATTTCATTCTTAAAGAAAGCCTTATTTTCAAGGCTTTGGCCTCGCAGAGCAAGTAGGATAGGGGTTTTTCCGCCCCTGTCCTACTTGCTACTCTTTTAGAGACAGTGAGATTGTGTTTCCATAATTATCTCTAAGGTCAAAGACATCAATCAGAAGCTTTAAATTTTTGTTTTTTTGATATAGTAAGTTTATTAATTTATGTTCATTTGAATCAAGTTTTTTTGGAGTGTAATTGATGTTTTCTAAAAAATAGTCAGCAATATCGAAACCATTGTTTCTATCCTCAACATTGCCTTTTAATTCTAATAAATTTGAAATTTGAATATCAAATCCTTTACTTTTAAAATACTCACACTTAGATTTCCAAATACTGAACGGACTTCCATTAGGACCACATACACCCAAATCTGGATATAATATAATTTTTCGTTTTTTTAGAACTTCCATTTTTGTTTCATTTATGCCATTTAGACTACCTGCAGCCAACCAGATATATTTTTTGAATAAAATGCTCATTATACAAGCGGTTTTTTCGGATTCAACTATTGCAATGCTATTTTCGTTACCGTTTATTAAATGTTCGCCGAAAAAGCATTGGCTGAGTTTAAAACCTTTTATTTCATCCCATTTTATTTTTAACGAGTGTACCCAATTAATGTATTTAGTCCTTTTTCCGGATTTATTGTAAATAATTATTTTTCCTCCTCTGATAAGATTTTTTTCATCGATCTGCCAAAATACAGTTCCGAAATGCCAGAAATTTGCAGTTCCTATTTTATATTCATCAACTATTTTTTCTACCTCTTGAATATCAAATTTTGAAAACAGGAAGGATATGAAATTATTTTCTGAATGGTATTTAAAGGTTTCCAGTAAGTCCTTTTCATTATGATATGAAATTTGCTCTTGTTTTACTGATTTGCTTTCGTAGGGAACATGAATTTTATATTCTATGTTATTATCCATAAAATAAAATTTAGGAGTATAGTGATACCCACAATTTATTTCTCTGTCACATCTTCCAACTATTAGAGAAACATATTCGTTTGATTCTACATCAATATAGAGCACCATTGTTTTTTTATTACAGTTTGGACATGGATGTTTTGTTGATTTTTTATGTAATGAATATTTATGCATAATTTACTATGGTTTCACTTTCTTCACTTTCTTCACTTTCCAGTAATAGCAAGGGCTTAACAATGCTACATAGCTTCACTTTGGCTTCATTTTGACTTCACTTTGAAAAGCAATAATGAAATACTAAATTTCACTTTCTTCACTAATTTTGCACTTTCATTTGAATTTAAAACATTGTAAATCAATATTTTAATTATCAAAGTGAAGAAAGTGAAGAAAGTGAAGTCTATACTATTTTCTCATAATTTCCGTGAGCTAGTCTTTTGAATAATTTTGGGTCTTTTAAGTAGGTTTTAAATTGCCTATCAGACACTCGAGATTTGCCTTCAATTAATTTACAAGCTATTTTTATTCCTTCTGCAGTTGTAAAAGTTTTGGGGAGTTCGTTTAAAATATTTTTTTGAAGTTCAGTAAGGGTTTCGAAATAATTCTTTTTTAAAATCTCTGCTCGTACTTGAATAGCATTGTGGTAGAAATAGTCAAATAATTGGATGGCACCTTTAATAGAAGATACATCTACATGGTTTTTTGATTCGCTTTGTACTGTTGAATGAATTAATTGAAGAATTAATGCAAAACGCAGCACATATTGTTGCAGTTTTATTTCTACGCTTCGTTCATAATCAAAGAAAAACTTGTCGGGTCTATTATTTTGCCATCGGAATAAGTACTCTTTTGCATCAGTTTCCATTGTGAAAACATTAGATATATTAGGATCATCGTCCCCTAAATCAATTAAATTATGAATAAGTGTAGTGTAATTATTGAAAAGCACTTTATTTACTTGTTCTATATTCCAACGTAATATTTTCTCCTCGTTTGGATAAACAAACAGTAATCGATCCATAAAGCCATTAGTTGATCTTCCATCTTTTCCAAAATCCTTTAAAACCGAAATTTGAGTGCTACCAATAACGCTTAAGCAAGGATCTTCTAATCTCAGCGATTTCCCTGAAGCTCTATCGGTTGTAATCTGTGTTCCGCTCCATAAACTTAAATAGGTTTCGGCTTCTCCGGAACTATTGTAACGGTTAAAATTCTTTAGCCATCCATTTAATTCATCTACATAAATGCAAATACCTCTCTTGTTAGAACTGTGATTTAGAATTAATGCTTCGGGAGTAAAATCACTTAATAAATACCTCTTTAAGATTGGTTTTTTTTCCTTGTTTTTATGTTCTGAATTTTCAGAATTACTTTTTTCGTATTCAACTAATTGATTTTCATAATCTGCAAATAGCTGACTCTCTTTGATTTGAATAGGGTTGAAGCAAAATTTTAAAGCTTGCGTCTTTGCATCTCCTGGTTGCCCAACAATTACCATAAATAGGTTTACTTTTTCTTGCCATCCATGTTTTACTTCAAGTTTATGTGATTTACCAATTGAAGCCGAAGCAGCCGAAAGAATTCCTGCGCCAAGATAATCTATGGGAAATAGATGCTTATTATGTATCTCTATAATTATCTCTTGTATGGGTTTTGGATAAATTCCGATTGGGAATAAGTTTCCTTGGGTTTCTTTATGTTTCAAAAAATCAATTTCCAGATCAACGATATCAATTCGTCCTTCTTTTTCTGTATCTTTGTTTTGCGAATCAAAGATTTTACCCTTTTTACTTTCCTTAGTAAGAAGGGTTTTGTTTTTTAGATCGATCATAACTCAATTACTATTTTTTTGAGTTTACATAATTTGCTGCTTCTTTTTCGATTTGAGAAACCGATTTTGACTTGTTTTGTAATAACCATTCGTCAATTTCTGTTCTGGTAAAAAACAGTGTACGATTATTGGGTTTAGAATAGGGTAATATATTATGATGTACAAGCTTGTACACATAACTTTTTGAGAACCCCGTGTAGTTTACAACATCATCTACTGTAAAGATTTGTTTGTTAGTCCCAATTATAAGTTTTTCTAATTGGGTTAATTTCTGAATGATAGCATTGCTTTCCATAAGTGATATTTTTTTATCGTTATGGGGCCAAATGTCACTTAAAGTAAACGATGTCAAGGTTAATAGGTTAATTACCTTAACCTAATTTATAATGCATTAAAGATTGATTTTATGACTTCGGCATTTTTTGGAAACATTTTGCTTTTAGAAACAGAAGTATATACTGATCTTGATTTTATTAATCCATTTTTATTTTGAATGTTTTTTGCCCTCTCAATAAATGTTAATGGGATTTTAGTATGTAGAAAATTATTCATTGATTCAATAAAAAAATTAAGTTGGATGTTATCCATTTCAAGATGTATAACAGAGTTATGATCTTGCCAATCTAGTTTTAAAACATCAATAAATTGCTCTAATGTAGTTTTGTGTTGGTCAATAAACATATGTTTTTCTAAACCAAAATAGAGTTTTTTTAAAATTTCATTATCAATATCAATTAGGTAATTTTCATTTTGAATATTAGTTATAGATAAAGAATCTATTTTTTCTTGAATTCTCTCAGACAATATCAGAACATGTTGTAGTTCATTATCTAATGCACTTGAAATAACCTTAAAAAATTCATATTTTTCATTTTTTGCAACATCTATTGTTTGTTCCAAATATTCGTCAATATAAATTCTTAAAGTTAACACGGGATGAAACATGTATGTAAAGATGTTATCTGATAAAACTAATAGTTTTGTTATCAGTGTTGCTTTTGGATATTCTTTTGTTTTCAAAAAATAATCAATTAATGATTCAAGGTTATTTTTATTATTAAAATTAACCCAGTTCGCAGTAACGGGTACAAAGTCATCAAGCTTGTCATCCCTTTGAAGAGATAAATATTCATGTGTATTTAAAATTACGTCACTCTTTGTAAAAAATAATTCTAGTGTATTTTCAATAAATAGATCATTTGGAAGATGATCCATGAGATCACAAAGTAAAAAGTAGAACTGATAATCATTAAGCTTCTTTATTTTCTTTGTAACTGATAGCATATCTTTTTTAGAGTATACATTGTCTTTAATATAATTTAAAGCCTTATGATGTTTGTTTTTAATTTTGAAATATGAATGTAGCATACAATTAATTATTAATGTTAGGGATTAAATTAGCAGCTTCTTTCATCTTAGAATCAATGATTTTAGCATAAATTTCGGTTGTTTTTAATTCTCTGTGGCCAAGCCTTTTTGAAACGGTGTAGATGTCAGCTCCATTTTCTAAAAGTAAGACCGCATTAGTATGTCTCGCACTATGAAATGTAATGTGTTTTGTGATTCCGGCTCTCATGCACCATTTTAATATTTCAGTATTAAAACCAGCTCCATATTTTAAGCCTTTAAAAACCCTCTCGGACGGACTTTCTCTTTCTCCGAGGAGTTTCCTCGCTTCTTCTGAAATATATAAATATTCTACACCATCTGTTTTTTCTTGTCTAAAATTTACTCGGCTAATATCTCCTTCGTCTCTTACTTCTTTCCAAACAAGTGTGTTTATATCAGACCATCTTAAACCAACCAAACATGAAAAGATAAAAGCTCGTTTTAAAACATCATATTTACAAGTGGCTTTATTCAGGGCTACTAACTCATTGTAAGTTAGATACTCTCTTTGACTTTCTCCTTGCTCGAATCCTTTTACTTTTTTGATGGGGTTCATTGTAAGATAGCCATCTTCAAAAGCAGTTCTTATTGCAGCTTTGAATTTATTGTAATAAGAATATTTTGAGTTTTGAGCTAATGGGAGATCGCTTTTAGTTCTAGCGTCTTTGTCCAAATAATTTCGGTATGCTTTTACGAATTCTTCATCAACTTCATCAAAAGTTACATTTGGATTGCAGAATCGTTTAAGATGAAGAAAGGAAGCTGTCCAATTCCCATAATTTTTTGGAGAATCAACACGTTCTTCCGCTTGATTACTATAATATTCTAAAAATAAGGTTTTAGATTTTGTATTGTTTTTGATATCAAATTTGCCTTGAAAGTATTCGGCTTTTCTGATTGATAATATCTGTTCGCTTAAAGTATCAATTTCTTTATTCTCTTTTTTTTCACCGGCAATTTTCGGATCCTGATGTGGATATAATTTTAGATACTCAAAGTCTCTCAAATGAATACGTTTGCCAGCTGCATTAACAGTTGATCCTTTGTAGTATTCAAGATATAAACTATATCTACCATTTTGCAATTTCTTCTTCTTTAAACTAATTATCATAAGGTGTACATTTTTACACCTTATTTTTAATAAGGTGTACTTGAAGTGTAACAAATGTATAAATTAAAGATAATATAAGAAAGTAAAAATACTGCTAAATCAATGGGAGTCAACTAATAGAAAGTAAAAGTGACTTAAAGAAAGTGTGTTTATTTCCCGATGCAGAAATTAGCAAAAATATTACCTAACAATTCATCATTCGTAACCTGACCAGTGATCATCCCAAACTGATACAGCGCTTCTTTAATATCTAATGCCATTAAGTCGCTGGATAAGTTGGTTTCCAAACCGTATTTTACTTTTTGGATTTCGTCTAAAGCTTTTAGTAAAGAATCGTAATGTCTTGAATTAGTTACGATTGTTTCATTATTGCGTAAAGCTCCAGTGTTGACAAACGATAGTAAATGATTCTTTAAATCGTCAACACCCAATTTTTCTTTTGCAGAAATAAGCAAGATTTCAGGAATTTCAGATTTTAGATTTACGATTTCATTTTCTTCTAACTTGTCGGCTTTGTTGCCAATAATAACAAGAGGTTTCAGTGGAAACTGACTTTTTATTTTCTCCATTTCTACTTTTAGCTTTATACCTGAAACTTTAAACTCAGAACTGTCAAAAAGAAATACGACAACTTGTGCCTGTTCTATTTTTTCGAATGTTTTTTTAATTCCAATGCTTTCCACCACATCTTCCGTTTCTCGAATACCTGCCGTATCGATAAATCGGAAGCCAATTCCGCCAATGACCAATTCATCTTCAATTGTATCACGTGTTGTGCCCGCGATCTCTGAAACAATGGCGCGTTCTTCATTCAATAAAGCATTTAAAAGAGTCGATTTTCCTACATTAGGTTCGCCTACAATCGCTACAGGAATTCCGTTTTTAATAACATTTCCTATGGCAAATGAGTCTATTAATCGTTTTAAAACAAATTCAATTCTGTTTACTAATTCATGAAATTGTGTCCTGTCAGCAAATTCAACATCTTCTTCTGCAAAGTCTAATTCGAGTTCAATCAAAGATGCAAAGTTTAAGAGTTCTTCTCTCAGTTTAGCGATTTCGTTAGAAAAACCACCACGCATTTGCTGCATAGCAATTTGGTGTGAGGCTTCGTTATCAGATGAAATTAAATCAGCAACAGCTTCGGCTTGTGATAAATCAAGTTTTCCGTTTAAAAATGCTCGCAACGTAAATTCGCCCGGATCAGCCATACGACAACCGCTTCTAAGCAACAACTGAATGATTTGTTGCTGGATATAAATGGATCCGTGGCATGAAATTTCAATAGTATTTTCGCCTGTATAAGAATTTGGTTCTTTGAAAATTGACACCAGAACTTCATCGAGAGTTTTGGTATTATCCACAATATGGCCCAAGTGAAGGGTATGTGTTTTTTGCGTTGTTAAATTTTTGTTTTTGATAGATCGAAAAACTGAATTACCAATAGTAATGGCATCTTCACCGGAAATCCGAATTACGGCTATTGCTCCGGCTCCCGAAGGAGTTGCTAGTGCCACGATGGAATCTTTAGGTATCATACTTTTATTCAATTTTATGCAAAAGTAAGTAAAATTGACCACGCGACAAGACTTGCTTATTAAACCGTTACCTGTATTTTTAGTTAATAATTTGAGTATGAAATATTTATCCGTATTAATATATTTTTTTGTTGTAATTTTATGTAAATAACTGACAAACAATTAATTAATTAGTATCATGAAGAAAATTCTATTCCCAACCGACTTTTCTGATGTGTCCAAAAATGCATTTATCTACGCATTAAAATTGGCAGATTCCATAGATGCTGAGATTATTACCATTCACGTGTATCATTTACAACAGGTCGGTTATATTAATGTTTCCAAATACCTTCATGAAATTTACGATGTAACGGAGTTAAGTAATTTTGAAAACTACAAAGATGAAGTTCCCATTTTAAGACGGATTGCCGAAGAAAACAATTTGGATAAAGTAAAAATAAGCCATGTTTTAGTTTTAGGGAATTTGATTGATGAAATACAAAAAATAATAAAACATGAAAATGTTGATTTTATTGTTATGGGAACTAAAGGCGCAACCAGTTTAAAAGAGACTTTTTTAGGAACTGTTGCGACAAAAGTGATGAATAACGTAAAAGCAGTGATTTTAGCCATTCCCGAACGCTGTAAATATCAGCCTATAAAAAATTTACTTTTTATTACTGAATACAAATTCGCGGATATTGAATGTTTTACAAGAGTGATGGCTTTAACCAAAATATTACAAGCGCATATTGATTGTTTGCGTGTTCAGTCGCCACATCATGAAAATAAGAATACCGATATGCAGGAATGGAATGAATTAATTAAAAGCCATAACATAGCCTTACATTCCATTTCTGGCGATGATGTTGAAGGTATAATATTAAATTTCATGGATTCCTACAAAATAAATATGATTGCAATGCATGTGTATCATAAAAACTTCTTCGAAAAATTATTTCAAATCAGTCTTTCAAAAAAATTGGCCTTTCACGTGAATGTGCCTATTCTTGCTATTCATGAATAATTCAGTTACGAATGGAATTAATAGTTTATAATTGTCAATATTAATCACATTTAGATAAGTATTTATCATTAACTTTGGTTATTGAACTATTTTAATACTACTAAAATGAAAAAAATTCTATTTCCAACAGATTTTTCTGAGGTGGCCTCAAATGCTTTTGTCCATGCTTTAGAATTTGCAAATATTGTTGAAGGTGAACTCATTTTATTACACACCTTTGAATTGCCAATATATGATAATCAGTTTTTTCCTGAAAATTATGTCGTTATTTATGATTCTTTACAATTGGCAAAATTTAATAAGTTCAAGGATGAAATACCAAAACTCCGTGCAATAGCCGAAGAACATAATCTTGGTAATATCAAGATTTCTCACAGACTTATGGATGGTGATTTACTGTATAATATTAAAAAATCTATAAAGGAAGACAAAATTGATTTTGTAATAATGGGTACTTCCGGCGCTACGGGATGGGATGCGTTTTTCGTTGGCACAAATGCGGGAGCTGTAATCTCTGGAATTGAAGTCCCTATGTTATGTGTACCTGCTGAAGCAAAATTCAAAAAAATTAAGAGTATTGGTTTTACAACCCGATTTAGAACTAAAGATAAAAAAGCTTTGAAAATGGTTTTGGAGATTGCAACAAAAACCAATGCCAAAGTGAAATGTGTCTATGTGAAAACGAATGAATCAGATGTTTCCGAAGAGACAATCGCTAGTTGGGAAGAAGAATTTATGCAAGATCCCATTGAGTTCTTTATTATCAACAGTAATGAAGTGAAAGAAACTATTTTGGACTTTATAATGTACAAAGAGATCGATATTTTGACAATGCTAACCTATAAAAGAGGATTTTTCGAAGGAATATTTAAACCGAGCTTGACGAAAGAAATAGCAACTAATTATGATATTCCAATTTTAGCCATTCATGTTGATTAGTGTATAAATTGAGCTTTACCCCAAATCTAATTTGTTATATTTGTTCTTCATTCAAATGAATTATGGAAATATACAAAGTAAAAAAAGAAGGGTTTTCAGCAGTATTAAATCGAATAAATAAAAAATACAATAGTATCAGCGTCTTAAGATTGCTAGCTATTGTATTTTTTTTGGTAGCCATGTATTATTACATCAAAACTGGTAAAATTATTTGTATTGTTGCCTCTGTTTCTCTTTTTATCGCATTCGTAATATTGATGCGTTTTCACACCAAATTACTTTTTCAAAAACAAGTCAATCAAGCCTTATTAGATATTAATGCAAATGAAATTTCCTATCTGGAAAGAAATAAAATCCCTTTCGAAAACGGACAGGAATTCAATGATTTTCACCATCCTTATGCGTACGATTTAGATATTTTTGGTGAACATTCTTTGTTCCAAAACTTGAATAGAACGGCCACATATATTGGAAAAAAAACATTCGCAAACCAACTGCTAACAATGCTGCCAAATGATGAGATTATCAGAAATCATCAAGCGGTAAAAGAATTATCCGAAAAATTAGATTGGCGTCAGGAGTTTTTGGCTTTTGCCAAAATAAGCAATGACAGCCAATCGAATTATGAGACTTTGCTCAAGTGGAGTACATTTAATAGTACGCCTTTGTCTAAACTTAGTGTTTTTATTTCTTACTTTTCACCACTACTTTTTCTTGGAGTTTTGATTGCCTATGTAGTGACTTCTAACACTATTTTTATTTCCATTTTGTCGTATTTATTTGTATTTAACTTAATCGTTTTGGGTCGGTTTATGAAACGAATTAATGTTGAAATTACTAATTCTACCGATATTGATAAAACCATTCATCAATATAGTTTGTTGTTGCAGAAGATTGAAAATGAATCTTTTCAGTCGGAAAAATTAATCGATTTACAGCGAAAACTAACGTTCAAAAAAGAAAATGCCAGCATTCATTTGAAACAATTGGCCGGTTTGTTTTCAAATATGGATACTATTGGAAATTTCGTAACGGCAATCGTGTTTAATGGAACCTTTCTTTTTAATCTACATGTTTTGAAATCCTTAATTCAATGGAAAATCGACCACACAGCAGCGTTGGAAGATTGGTTAGAAGTGGTTGGTGAATTTGAAATGCTGAATAGTTTGGCGAATATGTCTTATAATAATCCGGAATTTGTATATCCAACATTGAACACGAATTTTGAAATTGATTTCACGGATTTAAGCCATCCGTTATTAAATGAAAAAACCAGAATAGGGAATGAGGTGCGTTTTCATCCTGAATCGTTTATGATTTTAACAGGGTCTAATATGTCCGGAAAAAGTACTTTTCTAAGAAGTTTAGGAATCAATATGGTTTTATCAGGAATGGGTTCGCCGGTTTGTGCCAGTCAAGCAAATGTGCATCCGTTACCGGTTTTAGTTTCAATGCGATTATCGGATTCGTTGTCTGATAGTGAATCGTATTTCTTTGCCGAAATTAAACGCTTAAAGCAAATTATGGACGAGTTAGAAAACAGACCAGCATTTGTGCTACTAGACGAAATATTACGTGGTACCAATTCAGATGATAAACGCAACGGAACAATTGAAGTAGTTAAAAAAGTAATTGGAAACAAAGCTATTGGAGCAATTGCTACACATGATATTGAGGTTTGCCTGACAACGAAAGAATTCCCGAATGTTCTGACTAATAAATGTTTTGAAGTGGAAATTGTCAATAATGAATTACATTTTGACTACAAGTTGCGTGACGAAATTTGTAGAAATAGGAGCGCTACCTTCCTGATGAAAAAAATGGGTGTGATTTAACGCGTTTGCTGTGTTCAGTTTTTTTTTGCGAGAAACGAAGCAAACCTTTAGAACGATGATCTGTTTAAAATTTGAAGAACATAAAGAAAGCAAAAAACCGCAAATTCAAAAAGAAATTGCGGTTTTTTAAATATAAATTGGTTTGGTTAATAGCGTATTTTTAAACTGAATTAGCTGTTCAACATTACGGGCATTACAAGCATGGTTACCGTTTCACCTTCTTCTAATCCATCAACAGGTGTCAGGATTCCGGCTCTGTTTGGCAATGACATTTCAAGCATAATCATATCCGATTGCAAGTTTGTCAACATTTCAGTCAAGAAACGAGAATTGTACCCTATTTGCATATCGTCACCTTGATAATCACAAGTCAATCTTTCTTCGGCTTTGTTTGAATAGTCAATATCTTCCGCAGAAACATTCAACTCAGCGCCCGCAATTTTTAAACGGATTTGGTGTGTTGTTTTATTCGAAAAGATAGCAACACGACGCACAGAACTCAAAAATTGAGAACGGTCAATCATTAATTTATTTGGATTTTCTTTTGGAATTACTGCTTCGTAATTTGGATATTTTCCATCAATTAAACGACACATTAAAACATAATTGTCAAAAGAAAAAGTAGCATTCGAATCGTTGTATTCAATCTTAACTTCAGCATCCGAAGCACCAAGAATATTTTTTAAGATGTTCAAAGGTTTCTTTGGCATAATAAAATCAGCCACTTGAGAAGCCGTTACATCCGTACGCGCATATTTCACTAATTTGTGCGCATCAGTTGCTACAAAAGTCAAACCTTGCGGCGAAAACTGGAAAAATACACCTGACATTACGGGACGTAAGTCATCGTTTCCGGCAGCAAATATAGTTTTGCTAATTGCTGTTGCCAAAACATCAGCAGGAACTAGTGTTACAGATGGGTCATCTAAATTAACCGATTTTGGAAATTCGTCTCCGGGAGCATAAGCCAAAGCATATTTTCCAGAATTAGAACTGATTTCTATCGTACTGTTTTCTTCAACTGTAAAAGTTAACGGTTGTTCAGGGAACGTTTTAAGGATTTCCAAAAGCAATTTTGCAGGGACAGCAACGCTTCCTTTACTTTCTGAATCAATTCCTAAAGTAGCAGACATGGTTGTCTCTAAATCAGAAGCAGAAACCGTCAGCACACTTTGGTCTAAATTAAATAAAAAGTTATCTAAAATAGGCAAAGTATTACTGCTGTTGATTACATTACCTAAAACTTGTAATTGTTTCAATAAGTACGAACTCGATACTATAAATTTCATCTGTTTTGTTTTATTTTTTATGGTATTTCTCTAAATCTGAAATACGATACTTTTTACAAATATATCGTAAACTATTCTAGTTTGGAAACTTTTTTATTAACATCTACTTACAGTATTTTCTTTTTCGAAGGAAAGTAAATACCACACCAAAAAGCACTAAAATAAGAATTGGAAGCCCGATAGTTAGGATTTGTGTTCGGGTGTAGTTTTCATAAACTTTTTCTTTATCCAATAAAGGTAAATCAAGATCTTTACTTCGAATGTTAATAAGTCCCGTATCATCCAATAGATAATTGACACAATTTATCAAAAAATCTTTATTATCATATAAATTACCAGACCTTTGATCATAACCTAATTCTACAGGTTGAAAGTTTTTATCCAATTGGTTTTTTATCAAATCCCCATCTGATATTACAATCATTTTATTCTCTTTTCCCGTGGATTGAAATGTTTTTTGTACAAATGGCAACACTCTATTTTCAAACATGGAATGAAACGAACCTTCCAATAAAACCGATAAAGGAATATTTCCTTTATTTAAATAATCATTTGGCGAAGTTTCTTCGGCAACACTATTGAGGTTTATCTCCGCAGGAGTTCCTATTTTCTTCGAATATTGTGACGATTGCAACAAAATGGTTTTCTTGATTCCGTTTTTCAACGTATCGATTGGATTCGCAAAATCAAATTTGATTCCACCTAAATTTTTAACAATCGAATGTACACTATTTGGATACACTTGCGGCGCAAACTTCCAGTTGAATTCCTGAAATTGAGTCGCACTTCCTTGTTCTCCGGTGGCTAGTTTTATTGGGCTTCCTTGCTCGTCTTTTACTAAATCAGGGTTGATACGGATACCGTATTTAAAGAACATATCATTCAAATTCAAATCTCTCGGATATGCCAAAGTAGAACCTGATGCATTATACAAACTGTCCATTTCTGCCGAAACTTGATCAATCAGCCACACTGTTTTTCCACCGTTAATAATAAATTGATCTAAAACCTGTTTCTCCTCATCTGTAAAAGTTTCAGTGGGTTTTGCAATAATGGCCAAGTCATATTTTTCTAAAGCTTCCAGACTTCCAATAGGATTTTTGGCAACCGAATCTAAAGTAAAAGGGCCAATATGGTAGCTTTCGCGTACTTGCAAAAGAAATTTAGCCATCAAAATATCTTGCAATTCACCATTTCCTTTAATAACTGCAATTTTCTTTTGTTTTGCTTTGGTAATTTTATTCAAGCCTTCGGCAATCGAATATTCCAGGTGCTGAACAGATCCAATAACTTTCTGGGTAGTTGTCGCACCCATAATGTTTTTCAACAAGGGGATATTAACTTCCTTATTGTCATAAACGGCAATTGCCCATGGAAAAACCATCGCTTGGGACTGCTTTCCTTTATCGTCAACGGTTATGTTTATTGGCGTAAGCCCTTTTCGATATAAATCTTTAATATTGTCCATGCTGGCGTCTTTGTTCTCCAATGGATCTACAAATTCAAAAATAATATTGCTATTATACGCTTGAAATTCTTCCAGCAATTGTTTCGTTTCTTGTTGTAACCGTGTAAATTCAGCCGGTAAATCACCTTGCAGATATACTTTTATAGACAACGGATTTTGGACCTGCTTTACGATATTCAAAGAAGTAGGAGAAAGAGTGTATCTATTGTCTTTTGTTAAATCAAAACGATGGAAAAAGGAATTTCCTATTGCATTTATTAGCAGTACAATTGCAAGGATAATCAATACTACTTTTAGGTTATTTTTCTTTGAAGTTGTCATTACGATTTGAAAGATTTTAGATTATAAACTGTCAATGAAAGAAAGACAACGGTTATGCTTGTAAAATATAGAATATCTCTGGTATCTAATACGCCTCGACTCATGCTTTTAAAATGATTTTGCATTCCTAATGAAGCAATTATGGAAGACCAATTTGGAACAACAGCAGCTAAACCTTCAAACCCAAAATAGAAGAAGAAGCATAAAAATACTGCAATAATAAAAGCCACAATTTGATTATCAGATAATGTTGAAGTGAATATCCCAATAGCCGAATAGGCTGCGATCAGGAATAATAATCCAAAATAAGAGCCAATGGTGCTACCCATATCGACATTGCCTTCAGGCATTCCTAAATTAGAAATAACGGCTACATAAATAAATGTTGGGATAATTGCCATTACAATTAAAAGCAAAGCACCAACAAATTTTCCATTTACGATTTGCCAGATACTCAACGGTTTGGTCAGCAATAATTCTAACGTTCCTTGTTTCTTTTCATCCGAAAAACTGCGCATGGTAACCGCGGGAATCAAGAATATCAAAATCCAGGGTGACAAGGTGAAAAATGGAGTCAAATCAGCAAAACCGGTATTCAAAATATTATAATCGCCTTCGAAAACCCAAAGAAACAATCCATTAATAATTAGAAAAATGGCAATGACTAAGTAGCCTATGGGCGAACCAAAAAAGGATTTTATCTCTCGAAGTACTATTGATTTCATTCTTATGTTTATTCGTTGTATTTGTTTATTCGTTGATTTGAAACTGCTAACTGAACACTGATCACTGCAAACTGACCACTTTATCAACGCTCCAAGCTTCTGGTTTATCGTTGAATAATTTCTTGGTGAATGTCCAAACATCGTAAAAAAGTTCAGAATTCCTGTAATTTTCTAAATCGGCTTCGGTTTCCCAATAACTGTAGGTAAAGAAAATGCTTTTGTTATTTTTATCTTGATACAATTCTAAGAAACGATTTCCGGGCGCATTTCGTATTTTATCTTTCATTACCTCAAAGTTTTCTAAAAAAGCAGGAATATGTTCCTCGTGAAAACTCAATTTTACTATTCGTACAAGCATTAGATTTATGATTTTAGATTAACGATTTATGATTTTAGATTTTTTAACTGATTACTAAACACTGCTATCTAAATACTATATTTATAATATCTCTATAATTCAATCCCAGCAAGCTATTGGCAGAACCCACTTTAGAAGGATTGCTTCGAAAAATAGCAATTTCAAGAAAACCGGCTTCATTGAAAATAGCTAATTTTTCTCCTTCATAGGATTTGATCGGATATTTTTCAGAACTCGCAATTGCGGAATAATTGGGCAAAATTGTTTTGATATTTTTAGTTTTCAGAACAATTTCATACGGCCTTCCTTTGGCAACTTCAATAAAATATTTTTTAGAGATATTGGTAATTACATTCCCAAAATGATCGATGTAAATCACATTTCCTTTTAGTGAATTTCCATCTTCTGAAATCGTGGCTTGCAGATTTGTAACCTGCTTAATCGTATTTATTTCTTTACCAATGACATTCATTAATCCTCCTTTGGCTAAATGACAGGCTACTTTTACAAAAACATCCAGATCCGTAGCTTCACTCGGTAGACGATCGTGTATATTAATCGCCACCATTTTTTGTGGAACAATTTTTTGCGAAAGCATGCTTAAAATCCCATTATCGGCGGCAATAAAGTAATGATTGTTCCATTGCATGACAATATGCTGGTTCTCTTTATTGGATTCCATATCCACTCCTACAAGATGAACAGTCCCTTTTGGAAAGCTCGCATACGATGCTCCAATAATGTAACTAGCTTCTAACGTGTTGAATGGGTCTATTTCATGCGAAATATCAATAATTAATGCCTCGGAAAACTCAGACAAAATTTTCCCTTTCAGCGCACCTACAAAGTGGTCTTTCAAGCCATAATCGGAAGTAAGGGTAATTATTGACATAAATTTGTTTAAACTATTGGTGTGATGTAAACCTAATTTTCATTAAATTTGAGAAACGCAAAGCTAATAATAGTAAACTCAAAAAACGAACAACAAAAAACAAATTCCATTTTAAAACAAGAAATTTACCCGACAACCAATTGATTTATAAAAAAATTAATTCTAACTTAAAACTACCTCATTTGAACGAAAGAATAATCGAGCTCATAGACATCGCTCCAAAAGACTTTTGGGGCGCTCAAGACACTCATCTTGAAACAATTAAAAAATACTACCCAAAATTAAAGATTGTCGCTCGGGGAACAACTTTAAAAGCTTTTGGTGAAAAAGAAGTTTTGGACGAGTTCGAAAAACGTTTTCAACGATTAATGCTTCATTTTACACGTTACAATACTATCGATGACAATGTGATTGAGCGCGTTATATTAAGTGATGGCCAACAGGTGGAACGAATGGGCGATCAGAACAAGATTTTAGTACACGGAGTTGGAGGGAAAATTATTAAACCCATGACACCCAATCAACAATTGTTGGTGGATACCATGGAAAAGAATGATATGGTTTTTGCAGTAGGACCTGCAGGTACAGGAAAAACGTATACTGGAGTTGCCATGGCTGTTAAAGCGCTGAAAGAAAAGCAAGTAAAACGTATTATACTCACACGTCCAGCAGTAGAAGCAGGGGAGAACCTTGGTTTTTTACCAGGTGACATGAAGGAAAAATTAGATCCTTACATGCAACCTCTTTATGATGCGTTACGCGATATGCTGCCAAATGAAAAGCTGGAAGATTATATTTTAAAGGGAATTATTCAAATAGCACCACTGGCATTCATGCGCGGAAGAACGCTGGATAATGCTTTTGTAATTTTGGATGAAGCCCAAAACACGACCCATTCGCAAATGAAAATGTTCTTGACGCGTATGGGAAAAAGTGCCAAATTCATGATTACAGGTGATCCTGGACAGGTCGATTTACCCCGAAGAACCATATCCGGACTCAAAGAAGCCTTATTGGTTTTGAAAGACGTTGAGGGAATTGGAATTATATATCTGGATGATAAAGACATAGTACGACACCGATTAGTTAAAAAAGTAATTGATGCCTACAAAATGATTGAGAATAATGATTAAAACAAAAGGAGGCTTTTTTATAAAGCCTCCTTTGCAATTTTTTTTATTAATCCTGAAACATAGTGCTCCAAGTTTTGAATTCTAAATCAGAAAGTGTGTACTGATTTAAACTTTCAATAAAACCTTGATAAGCGGTATTGAATAATGATTTTAGTTTGCAATCGTGTGATTTAAAGAGACAAGGTTTTGAATCACAATTGACGATAGGTGTATCGTCTTTTTCTAATAAATGAATCAAATCGCCTAATCGAATTTCTCTTGCCTTCTCCGAAATTAATATCCCACCATTCTTTCCTCTTTTGGTGAGAATTAATTGATTTGCCGATAAGAATTGAACCACTTTAATAAGATGATTACGCGAAATTTTAAAAGTATTGGCTAAATCATCTAAAGAACTTTGGGGAGTATCATTTTTTTGATTTAAATACATCAAAACGCGCATACTAAAATCGGTAAAGTGATTCAATTTCATATTAAAATTCACTAATTAAGGCTTAATAATTGAGGTCCAAATTCTTCGTATAGAATATTTTCTCTGTTTACGCCAAGTGCAACCAAAGATTGATATTGAACTTTTATAAAAATTGCCGGTCCGCAAATATAATATTTTGCATCCTTAATAAGGATTTCTTCTTTAATTTGATGCAAATCGATTCTTCCCTCGATAGCGTTTGTTGCTGATTCGGGCAAAGTTTCATAAAAAACGAAAGAGGTTAACCACTCATTTTCGTTGTTTAATTCTTCGATAGTATCTTTAAACGCATGAACATTTTCATTGCGACAACTGTGAATCCAAACTGTTTGATTTTTTTGAAGTGAATTTTTATTGGTTTCAACCATACTGATCATAGGAGTAAGTCCAACACCTCCACTAACCAGTACTAGAGGATTTTTTGCGTCTGGATCGGCAAAAAACACCCCAGATGGTGCACTAACTTCAATACTATCACCTTCCTTTTTGTTATGTAAAGCATTGGAAACAATTCCATCAGGCGATGTGTTTTGACTAATTTCTTTTTTTACTGAAATTCTATAATATTCATTATTGGAATAAGAAGACAGGCTATATTGTCTAGGCTGTTTATGACCTAATTCAGAAATAAACGTACTCACTGATATAAATTGACCCGGATAGAAATCAGCAATTTCTTTGTTGTCTTCCGGCTTAAGATAAAATGAATTAATTTCCTCGCTTTCTTTTACAATTTTGGAGATTATGAAGGTTCTCCAGCCTTTCCATCCTCCTTTTTTATTGATTGTTTTTTGATACATTTTAGCTTCAATACTAATCATTATTTGAGCTAACTCATTGTAAGCACAGGTCCAGGCTTCAATTAATTCTACCGTTGCGAGATCACCTAGTACTTCTTTTATCGATCCGATTAAATGATTTCCAACAATGTCATATTGCTCTGGTTGAATATTTAAACTTACATGTTTATTTCCAATTGATTTTAACGTATTGATCAAAACACTAGGGTTTTCTATGTTTTCAGCATAAGCAAGAACAGCTCCACTCAAAGCATTTTGTTGTTTTCCACTAGCTTGATTTGCCATGTTAAAAAGGTTTTTCAACTCGGGATTATTGGATAACATTCTTTGGTAAAAATAGGATATCAAATCATTTCCATTTGTTCTTAAAATTGGCACAGTTGCTTTTATTAATTCTTTTTGACTTGCATTCATGGTATTACAATTTATTTTTTTACAAAGATAGTATTCATTTTTTATATTGTTGCATTTTAAATACAACAAATAAATTAAATTTATTTTTCAAAATATAGTTAAGAAAGATTAACCTAAACTTTTTATAAATTTTTGCGTTTCTCTCTAAAATTGAATAAATTTGGAAATATTAAAAATGAAAGTGAAAAACGAAAGATGCTACAAGAAAAAATAAAAGTCGTAATAAGCGATTTAGACGGAACTTTACTTAATTCAGATCACCAAATATCCCAATACACCAAAACTGTTTTTCAAGAACTCCACAATCAAAATTACCTAATAATTATAGCAACTGGTCGTCATCACCTGGATGCAATGCCTATTGTAGCAGGATTGAATGTGCCTCTTTATTTGGTTACCTCAAATGGAGCACGAATACATTCCCCTGATAAAGAGCTGCTTTTTTCTTTTAATATGGAAAGTGATGCAGTTAAATCCGTCTTGTCTTTAGATATTGATCCTGAAATTACAACCGTATTATTCAGAGAAAATGTTTGGCAAACCAATAAGAACAATGAAAAATTAAATGACTTTCAACCAGAAGTAAATTATCATCCAGAGCTCGTGGATTTTGAAAACGTAGAAGATTTGAGTGCTATAAAAGTATTTTTCACGCATGAAAGACATTCGAAATTGATCGAGTTGAGAGATCAAATTTTAGAAAATCATACAGGAGTTTTTAGCCATGCTTTTAGTCTTCCGCTTTGTTTGGAATTTATGGATAAATCTGTAGATAAAAGTGTTGCGATTGCCAAAATTTTGGAACTAGAAAATTTTGTTTTTCAACAAGCACTATCTTTTGGTGATGGATATAATGATGAAAATATGTTAAACTCTTCGGGGAAAGGCTTAGTAATGGGTAATGCACCCGACAGTTTGAAAGATAAACTTTCTCATTTAGATGTAATTTTGACCAATGATAATGAAGGAGTAGCCAAATATATAGCGCAGAAATTACTGAATAATTAATCTTATTTTAACTAACCATACATCCCAATTTACCAATAAAACTAAAACCAAAATGAACAAAAAAATAATCTTTATTCTCTGTATTTTATTTTCCTTAACAATTCAAAGTCAAACGCTAAAACTGGAAGAGATTATGAAAGGTAATGCTTTCATAGGTGTGCAACCAGAGAATGAAAGATGGTCTTTAGATGGACAAAAAGTTTTTTTTGATTGGAATCCAAATAATGAATTGGGCACGAGTACTTATTTTTGGAAAAATGGATTATCAAAACCAGAATTAGCTTCTCCAAATGACGCCGCTTTTTCAAAATTAGATTTAAAAAAAACAACCAATCCAGATTTGTATTATTACATCGATAAGGGAAGATTGTTTTCGTATGCTGTGAAAAGTAAAGTAGCCAAAAAATTATACCAACAAAGCAGTCCGATTGCTAATTTGCAAATGGGTTCTGTACCAGGAGTGCTTTATTTTAGACAAAATGAAAACCTTTTTCAATTTAATACTAATGAAGGATCTGTTCTTCAAATCAGTAATTTCAGACGAGGAAAAGGAGAAGATGCTGCAACGGAAAAAGAATCTTTTTTGAAAAGTCAGCAAGCAGAACTGTTTCAATTTATTAAAGATCAGGAAGCGTTGACAAAATGGAATTTGGCAAAATCAAAAACCGCCAAATCTGATTTTCCAAAACCTTATTATTATGGAAAAAACACCTTTGGAAGCTTAAAAGTGGATCCAAAAGGAAACTTCGCCACTTTCAGATTAGTAGAAGATACAGAACGTAAGAATGAAAAAATGGAACTTTTCATAACGGCTGATGGCTACAATCAAAATGAAAATACTAAGGAGAAAGTTTCTGTAGATAATATGTTGGCAACTAAATTCGGAGTGTATAGCATTGCCAAAGATTCTGTTTATTTCGTAAATTTTTCAACATTAAGTTACATTCAGGATGTTCCTAAATATTTTGAGTTGTATGAAAAATCAAAAGTGACAGAAAAAAAGAACAAATTAATCGTAGTCCAGGAACCTATTTACAATGAAAATGGTTCTTACGCTATTGCCGAAATAAGAAGTCAGGACAACAAAGACCGATGGATTGTCAGTTTAAATTTAGAAAAAGGAACTTTTCAGGAATTAGACCATCAACATGACGAAGCTTGGATTGGCGGACCTGGAATTCCTTCTAATTCTTATGGAAGAGGAACACTGGGATTTTTAGGAGACAATGAAACTATTTATTTTCAATCCGAAGAAACAGGTTATTCCCATTTATATACGTATAATTTAACGTCAAAAAAGAAAATGCAACTGACCAAAGGAAATTGGGAAGTGCGCAACGTAAGTTTGGCAAAAGATAAAAAGTCTTTTTATTTAACCACAACGACTACGCATCCGGGAAACAGAAATTTCTATAAATTGGAAGTGGTAAATATGGTTTTACAGCCAATTTTAACTAAAGATGGTGCTCATGAAGTGAGTTTGTCGCCAGATGAAAGTACATTATTGGTTCGTTATTCGTATAAAAATAAACCTTGGGAACTGTATGTAGCGCCTAATAAAAAGAATACAAACTTAAATCAGATAACGTCTTCTACATCGGAAAGTTTTAATGGATATTCTTGGCGTGAACCGGAAGTGATTACTTTCAAAGCGCAGGATGGAACTCCCGTAAATGCCAGACTATACAAGCCACAAACTGCCAATGCGAATAGAGCCGCTATTTTGTTTGTTCATGGTGCCGGTTATTTGCAAAACGCACATAATTATTGGAGTACATACCACAGAGAATACATGTTTCATAATTTATTGGTGGATTTAGGCTATACCGTTTTGGATATTGACTACAGAGGCAGCGATGGATATGGGCGTGATTTTAGAACTGGAATTTATCGTTTTATGGGCGGGAAGGACTTAACAGATCAAATTGACGGTAAAAAATATTTAGTCGAAAATTACGGAATTGATGCCTCAAGAGTTGGAATCTATGGAGGTTCTTACGGAGGTTTCATCACGTTGATGGGAATGTTGACAACTCCTAAAGAGTTTGCGTCGGGTGCAGCATTACGTTCTGTTACAGATTGGGCGCATTACAATCATGGCTATACTGGAAATATTCTTAATTTTCCAGAAACGGATCCGGATGCTTATAAAAAAAGTTCTCCAATCTATTTTGCAAATAATTTACAAGGAGATTTATTAATGCTACACGGAATGGTGGATGACAATGTTGAATACAAAGATATTGTTCGATTATCTCAGCGTTTTATAGAATTTGGTAAGAAAAACTGGAGTTTGTCTAGTTTCCCCGTTGAAGCTCATGGTTTTAAAGAAACCTATTCTTGGGTTGATGAATACAGCCGCATTTTAAATTTATTCAACGATACGTTGCTTAAAAATAGTTTTACAGATAAAAATAAAATGTAAGAGTTCCGTTCTTTTCTTTGCGAAATTATATGAAATAGTTTTAAATTTGCAAGAACAAAAATAAACACACAACTAGTATAATGAGCAACACCATCACAACTACTGATTTTAATTTTCCAAACCAAAAATCTGTTTACCGCGGTAAAGTAAGAGAAGTGTATAATATCAATGATGAACTTCTGGTTATGGTAGCTACAGACCGGCTTTCGGCTTTTGATGTAGTTTTGCCAAAAGGAATTCCATATAAAGGTCAAATTCTAAACCAAATTGCTACTAAATTCATGGAATTGACGCAGGATATTGTGCCTAACTGGTTAATTGCAACTCCTGATCCTAATGTTGCCGTAGGTCATTTATGTGTTCCTTTTAAAGTAGAAATGGTAATCCGCGGCTATCTTTCAGGTCATGCTGCTCGTGAATATGCGCTTGGCAAAAGAGAAATTTGCGGCGTGAAAATGCCAGACTATTTGAAAGAAAACGATAAATTCCCGGAAGCTATTATTACGCCGACAACCAAGGCCGATAATGGAGAACACGATGCTGATATTTCTCGTGAGGATATACTATCGAAAGGAATTGTTTCTGAAGAAGATTATGTCGTTTTAGAAAAATTCACAAGAGATTTATTTCAAAGAGGAACTGAAATCGCAGCCAGTCGTGGTTTGATTTTGGTTGACACCAAATATGAATTTGGGAAAACCAAAGAAGGGGTAATTGTCTTGATTGACGAAATTCACACGCCGGATTCGTCTCGTTATTTTTATGCTGAAGGATATCAAGAACGTCAAGACAACGGCGTAGAGCAAAAACAATTGTCGAAAGAATTTGTTCGTCGCTGGTTAATCGAAAATGGTTTTCAAGGGTTGGAAGGACAACAAATTCCAAATATGACGGATGAATACATTCAAACAGTTTCTGAAAGATATATTGAATTATATGAAAATATCCTAGGAGAGAAATTTGTAAAAGCAGATATCACCAGTATTGATGAACGAATCGAGAAAAATGTCTTGGAATATTTAGCCAACAGATAATTATTTTTAGAAAAGGTAAATACAAAACCGCAATTCATAATTTTGAATTGCGGTTTTTTTATTTTTTAATTTGTGATTCATAACATGTAATCCATTCTTGAACCGACATTTTTTGGACAAGTTTAGCAATTAAGTCAAACGGGATCTGGTTCCTCTTTTTAAATCGGATGCAACTTTTTCCCATGTCTAATTTTTGGGAGCTGTGTTTTGGGTATTCAGTGATAAACCAGTTTAGTAATACTGGGTTGGCATAAATCCCCATGTGGTATAACGCAATAAAATTTTTCTGTGATGCAATACCTATAAAAGGTAAAGGAAGTTTCGGGTCACAATGATAACCACTAGGATAAATGGAATGTGGCACCACATATCCAATCATGCCGTATGACATTTGTTCAACAAATCCATTTGGAATATTTTCTAGAATAATTTCTCTTAGTTTTGTAAAAGCGTCTTTCCTTTCCTCAGGGATTTCTTCTAAGTAGGCTTCGATAGATGTCGCGGTTGATTGCATTTTTAAGAATTATTTGAATAAAGTTACTAAAAAAACCGCAATTCATAATTTGAATTGCGGTTTTTAGCCCCGATAGTAGTGGAAATCCTTTCTAGTCCTGAACTTGTTTCAGGATCCTGAAACAAGTTCAGGACTAGAAAGATTAAAACGGATAGCGGGATTAGCTCCTAAAACTATTTGAAATAAGAGAATGTTTCTTCGTTTTCTAACTTCAATAAGGTTTCATAAATTAATTTAATCACATTTTCAACATCGTCACGATGCACCATTTCAACCGTGGTATGCATGTAACGCAGCGGCAACGATATTAATGCTGAGGCAACGCCACCATTACTGTATGCAAAAGCATCGGTATCAGTACCCGTAACACGAGAAGAAGCCAATCTCTGGAATGGAATTTCTTTAGCCATGGCAGTTTCTAAAATCAATTCTCTCAAATTATTTTGAACAGCCGGCGCATATGTAACGACTGGGCCTTTACCAATTTTGGTTTCCCCTTCAATTTTCTTATCGATCATTGGAGTAGTGGAGTCATGGCAAACATCGGTTACAATTGCTACATTGGGTTTGATGGTTTTGGTAATCATTTCAGCACCGCGAAGTCCCACTTCTTCCTGAACCGAATTAGTAATATACAATCCAAAAGGAAGTTTTATTTTGTTTTCGTGTAGCAAACGAGCCACTTCGGCAATCATAAATCCACCCATACGATTATCAATCGCGCGGCAAACAAATTTGTTTTCGTTCAAAATCATGAATTCATCAGGATAGGTAATCACACAACCTACATGAACGCCCATTTTATCTACTTGCTCTTTGGTTTCACAACCAATGTCAATGAATAGATTGTTAACTTTAGCCACTTCTTCTTTGTCTCTCACTCGTGTATGAATAGCAGGCCAGCCAAAGACTCCTTTTACAATTCCTGCTTTAGTATGAATATTGACGCGTTTTGAAGGGGCTATTTGGTGATCCGAACCACCATTTCTGATCACGTAAATTAATCCATCATCTGTAATGTAATTTACGTACCATGAAATTTCATCTGCATGACCTTCAATCACTACCTTATAAGGAGCATCAGGATTTATAATACCTACCGCTGTGCCGTAGGTGTCCGTTATAAAAGTATCAACATAAGGTTTTAAATAATCCATCCATAATTTCTGGCCACCACTTTCATATCCTGTAGGCGAGGCATTATTAAGATAGTTTTCTAAAAACTCAAGTGATGACTTGTTTAATATTGATTTTGTGCTCATAAAATTATTTTTTTGCTAAATTATAAATTTGGCATTACAGTTGCGTATATAATGTATAATTTTGGCAATTAAACTTTCCTAATATGAAGCTAATTAAATTTTTGTTGTTTTTTCTATTGATCACTTTGTCTGTTAATGCACAGGAAATACCTCAAGATACTACAAAAATGGGGTATGAATTAGAAGATGACGAATACAATATTAATGATACTATTCAATTACCAGAAGTGCTAATTTATAAAGCGAAAATGGATCCCGAAGCAAGAAAGCAATTCTTAATCCTTCAAAGTCGTGTCTATAAAACCTATCCTTATGCAAAACTAGCTTCGGAGCGATTGACGATTCTTAATAAAGGAATGGCAAACCTTAAAACAAATAGAGAGAAAAAAAGATATTTTAAGATAGTAGAAAGTTATCTGAGTGACGAGTTTGAAGCTAAACTCAAAAAGCTTTCCCGTAAACAAGGTCAAATATTGGTAAAGCTCATCCATCGTCAAACTGGCACCACAACTTTTGAATTGGTTAAAAACCTCAAAAGTGGCTGGAAAGCATTTTGGTCGAATACGGCGGCAAGTATGTTTGACATCAATTTAAAAACAAAGTATGCGCCTTTTGATGTTAACGAAGACTATCTGATTGAATCTATATTAGTACGGGCATTTGATTCCGGAAGATTACAAAATCAAAACCCGGCAAAACCAGTTGATTACGATAATTTAACGGATTCCTGGGAGTCCAGAGCCGATAAGTTGAAAAAATAAAAACCATTTGTGCGTTCCACCTTATATAAAGAGAGGCAACTATTAATTATATAGTTGCCTCTCTTTATATAAGGAGTCGGGCTATGCGCTATAAGTCCTCGCAAAACTCCATTTCATTTCGTTTTCCTGTGGGCTTTCCGCTGCTATCCCTAACGCGAACTTTGGTAAGCCAGCGTTTTTAATTGTTTCGACGAATATTTTGGTACCTTATATATAGGAGCGAATAGAAAAGAGCATGATATAATGTATAGGACAAAAAACCTTAGTTAGTTTAATCTGTGCTCTAATGACCCGGAAGTAAGTTCTAAAGTCGCAAAGCGTACTGATGAACTACAAATAATGCAATAGTGTTTAAATTTCGAAAGAATGTACTAAACAAAAAAATGCTGGTGAAGGCACTCTTCCGTTACTGGAATAGAGGATTTCGACAAGAAAACGAGTGTAATGGGTACTGGATTGTAGTTTTGTATAAAAAACTTCTTCCTTCAAAAAACGTGATATCAGTGAGTTAAAGAAAAAGACAATAAAAGGTTAAA
>NZ_JBLVPZ010000017.1:0-19123 GCF_048286555.1 Flavobacterium cryophilum
CTCTTAAGGTGGTTATTGCGGCGGGGCTCACCTCTTCCCATCCCGAACAGAGTAGTTAAGCCCGCCTGCGCAGATGGTACTGCAGTTATGTGGGAGAGTATGTCGTCGCCTTTCTTTTGAAAAACCCCGTTTCTTACGAAACGGGGTTTTTTGTGTTAAATAAGTTTTAGTTAGAAGCGTAATAAAAAATCAAAAACGATTTGATCGTCAAATAAAGCACCCATTTAAATTGCTTTTTAAATCTATAGTTTTGTATTTCAGTTGATTACGGAGGAATGGAGATTTAGCTTTAGAGATAATATAAGCATATAGTAGGTTGATTTAACTTATAATTAGGAGTGGTATAAGTTATAATTCTGATTGTCTTATTATAGCTTTAATGCAAAAAAACTTTGTAATTTGAAAAAGCAGCAAAATATTTGCCGCTTTTTCAAATTGCAAATAAATAAACTATTCTGTTAAAATGGATTCGGATGTAAGTACATTCAGTTCTATCATGCAATTTTTCATCATCTGATACGTTTTTTCAATATCATTATCTAAGCCTATAGAAAATCGAATCAAACCATCAGTCAACCCCATTTCCATTTGTTCTTCGATAGGTATTTCACTCGATGTGGAAGTCCCAGGTGCACTAAATAAAGATTTATAAAAGCCTAAACTTACTGCAAGGTATCCCAGATTTCGTGACTGCATTAATTCCATTAGCGTATTGGCTTTCTCTAAAGTACCTACATCTATCGTCATCATTCCTCCAAAACCGAATTCGTGATTAATCATTGACGAATATAATTCATGACTCGGATGGCTTTTTAATCCTGGATAAACCGTTTTTACTCCGTCGTTTTCAAAACGTTCTGCAAGATAACTCGCATTTTGACTGTGTTGCTTCATTCGGATATGTAACGTACGTAAGTTTTTCATCACACTGGCCGAACGTAAACTATCCATTGTGGGACCTAATAGCATACTCGCGCCACTATTCACGTTTTTTAAACTATCGATAAATTCTTGTGACGCACAGGTAACACCGGCCACAGTATCACTGCTTCCATTGATGTATTTTGTTAAACTGTGAATGACAATGTCAGCTCCTAATTTGGCCGGAGAAACGGATAATGGTGAAAATGTATTATCCACCACTAACTTTAAATTGTGTCTTTTTGCTATTTTTGCTAAACCCGCAATATCAGCCACTTCCAGTAAAGGATTACTGACTGTCTCGCAGTATAAAACTTTTGTTTTAACAGTAACAGCTGCTTCTACAACGTCTAATTTTGTAATGTCAACAAATGTGGTGTTGATGCCTAACCTTGGTGTGAAATTCTTCAAGAAGGCATAGGTTCCGCCATAGATAGTTCTGCTGGAGACAATATGATCACCTGAGCCGCATAATTGCAAAAGTGTAGGGGTAATCGCTCCCATTCCTGAAGCTGAAACATTTGCTGCTTCTGTTCCTTCCATTGCAGCCAAGGCTTTGTCTAAGTATAAATTGCTTGGCGAAGAATGGCGAGAATACAAATAGCAACCTTCCATATTACCTTCAAAAGTGTCGAACATCGTTTTTGCCGATAAGAATGTGTAGGTTGAGGAGTCTGAAATCGATGGATTGACACCACCAAATTCTCCAAAGTACTGTAAATCCTGTATTTGGTCTGCGGGATTGAATTTTTTCATAATTTATATTTTATCGTTTATTTTGGAGCTATCTCCAGCTATTCGTTTCAATCTTTTCTTTTTTAAACAAAAAAAGAAAAGGATTTTCACGGCTATCTGGGCTAGAAATCCCGAATGCTTAAGAAATCTAATTCAAAATAAAATCATTATAGATTAATAATCAACCATATTATTAAATATTGGATTTTAAAACTATAAAAAGTTATATATGTAATTTAATTATCTAAATTAGCTGCTCAAATAAGTTTTTTTTAGATTATTGATCCATTTTAATTTTCAGTTAAATGATATTAGACACCGTAGACAAAAAACTATTGTTTTTATTACAATCCGACAGTAAAAAAACAACCAAAGAACTTTCTTTAAAACTCAATCTTTCGGTTACTGCCGTTTACGAACGCATTAAAAAATTAGAGAGAGAAGGAATTATCGATAAATACGTCGTATTAGTCAATCGTTCGAAAGTAGGAAAAGGGTTTGTTGTTTTTTGTCATCTCAAATTAATACAACATACCAAAGAGTTTATTGCAACTTTCGAAAATGAAGTGATACAACTCACGGAAGTAATTGAATGCCATCATGTGAGCGGCGATTACGATTATATACTGAAAATAGTAGTTAAAGACATGGAAGCGTATCGCGAATTTTTGGTTACAAAACTTACTATACTACAACATATAGGAAGTACACACAGCACCTTCATGATTAGCGAAGTAAAAAACACGACCATTGTTGCTATTTAGAAATAAATGAAAATTTAAAGCGTATTCAAGAATAAGTAAATGGTATGTGCTGAAAATTCATAACAAAAAACCTTCTGAATTAAACTTCAAACAAAACTTAATTCCTTAATTTTGTGCAACATTTTATAAAAACACAATAAATAAATATACTATGAATTCATTTGACGTAGTCATTATAGGTTCTGGACCAGGCGGATATGTATCAGCAATTCGTTGTGCACAATTAGGTTTCAAAACAGCAATTATCGAAAAATATTCCACGCTAGGGGGAACTTGTCTGAATGTTGGTTGTATTCCTTCAAAAGCGTTGTTGGCTTCCTCTCACCATTACAGTGAAATTGCTCATTTTGCGGATCATGGAATTGAAGTTTCCGGCGAAGTAAAAGTGAATCTTGAAAAAATGATTGCCCGCAAACAAGCTGTTGTGGATCAAACTTCAGGTGGTGTTAAATTTTTAATGGACAAAAATAAAATTACAGTTATGGAAGGATTGGGTTCGTTTGTAGATGCAACGCATGTTGCGGTTGCCAAAGCGGACGGAACTTCTGAAACAATTGAAGGTAAAAGTATCATTATTGCTACAGGTTCTAAACCATCTTCTTTACCATTTATTAAAATTGACAAAGAAAGAATTATCACTTCTACTGAAGCATTGAAACTTAAAGAAGTACCGAAACATTTAGTAATTATTGGTGGTGGAGTTATCGGAATCGAATTAGGTCAAGTATATTTACGATTGGGAGCGCAAGTTTCTGTAGTAGAATATTTAGACAGAATCATTCCAGGAATGGATGCTTCATTGTCTAAAGAATTGACTAAAGTATTAAAAAAACAAGGCATGAAATTCTACGTTTCACACAAAGTGAAATCAGTGGAAAGAAATGGCGAAGGAGTTGTTGTTCAAGCTGAAAACGCAAAAGGAGAAACAATTACTCTTGAAGGTGATTATTCATTAGTTTCTGTGGGACGTCGTCCATATACTGACGGATTAAATGCTGATAAAGCAGGAGTAAAAATCTCGGATAGAGGAATGGTAGAAGTAAACGATCATTTACAAACTTCAGTTCCTAATATTTATGCCATTGGCGATGTTGTTCGTGGAGCAATGTTAGCGCACAAAGCGGAAGAAGAGGGAGCAATGGTTGCTGAAATATTAGCAGGTCAAAAACCTCATATTGATTATAACTTGATTCCGGGCGTTGTTTACACTTGGCCAGAAGTGGCTGCTGTAGGACAAACGGAGGAACAATTAAAAGCGGCTGGTGTCGAATTCAAATCAGGAAGTTTTCCTTTTAAAGCTTTAGGTCGTGCTCGTGCTGGAGGTGATTTAGACGGATTTGTAAAAATTCTTGCTGATGCAAAAACAGATGAAGTGCTGGGAGTTCACATGATTGGAGCCCGATGTGCGGATTTAATTGCTGAAGCAGTTACAGCAATGGAATTCAAAGCATCTGCTGAAGATATTTCGAGAATCTCGCATGCGCATCCAACATTTGCGGAAGCGATAAAAGAAGCGGCATTAGCGGCTACTGATAACAGAGCTTTACATGTATAATTAGTTACATAATTTTTTTGGAAATAGTGAAACCCGTTCAATTGAGCGGGTTTTTGTTTTGTTACGAGCTGCGCTTGTTTAACCTTTTGCTACAAATAAACCCCTATAATTTCCCCAATGGCTGTAAATTAAAAACAGATTTCCTAAAAATAAGAACACGGCAACAGGTATTCCTTCAGGGGACAAGAAAAAATTAATAAATAAAATGTTTACGGTTATTGGTAAGATTAAGATATTGGCAAGGGTAACATAGCGTCCAGTAATAAAGGATAGTCCACAAAGAAATTCTATTGATTTTGCTAACGGAATTAAATAAGTAGATGCAACTAAACCCACGTTAAAAGCTTTGAAATTGCCTGTAACTTCTGGTTCTGGTGCTAATTTTAAAAAGAAGCTAACAGATGCATAGAGTAGCAAAAGTCCAATTAAAGATCGGATAATAATAATTGCAATTTTCATAGTATATGGTGTTAGAGGTTACATATTTGAGCATTATTATTGTGGAATTTCATTTCGTCCCTATACATAATTCCCCATTGATACTTGTCTAAATTAGCAAAAACTATGTACATTTATCCATCCGTGATCTTGCGCTTCCAAGTGAGTACTTCGACCAAAATTTAAAGTTTTTTTTACGATCTTCTCTACTTTTACTGTACTATCAAAATCTATTAATTCTTCGGTATTTTTATAGGCAGCGCAAATTTATTTTTTGATAAACTCTTTAAAACATTGGGCAGTAACTAACGTCGCAATACTATTTTTTAATACTATCATACAAGTGGAATGTTCAGCAGTAAATTATGGATTGAAAGAAATTTTATTTCAGTTAAAAAAATGATTAATTATTTAAAATCATTAACAGCTAAATTCTTGAAAATTTTTGATGCCGCAATGAGAATGATTAAATGATTAAACGAATCCAAAATTTATCATGCACTATCAAATTTACAAAAAAATAAACTAATTTTAGTATAATCAGATATTGAAGGTTTATTTTTTATTGTAATTTTGAATTTTAAACACCAATACTTTTTGAGAACTTCAATTTACAAGTCTATTTCTGATCCAAAATTGTTTAAACAGCAACTTTTATTTTGGTCGCAACAATTTAGAGAAATCATTTATTTGGATAGTAATGATTATCCAAACAATTATTCCAGTTATGATTGTGTTCTTGCCGTTGATGCATTAACTTCAATAAAGACGGATTATCACAATGCTTTTGAGGATTTAAAGCAATACCAGCAAAGTACCAAAGACTGGCTTTTTGGCTATTTATCGTATGATTTAAAAAATGATATTGAGCAATTACAATCTAAGAATTTTGACGGGTTGGATTTTCCGGATTTGTATTTCTTTCAGCCTAAGAAGTTGTTTTTATTGAAAGGAGACCAACTGGATATTCAATATCTCAGTATGTGTGATGAAGAAGTTGAGGAAGATTTTAAAGAAATTGGTGATCAGCGTTCAGTGTTCAGTTTGCAGCATTCACAAATAGCGATTCAACAGAGGATCTCAAAAGTGAATTATTTAGATAAGGTTTCAAAAGTATTGGAACACATTCATCAAGGCAATATTTATGAAGCTAATTTTTGTATGGAATTTTTTGCTGAAAATGCCGTAATAGATCCAATCGAAAAATTTATAAAACTCAACGAAATTTCACAGCCACCATTTGCCGTTTTTTTTAAAAGTAATATTCATTTTTTACTGTCGGCGACACCGGAACGCTATTTAAAGAAAGAAGGAGAGTTGATTATTTCGCAACCGATAAAAGGAACCGCAAAACGTTTTTTGGATGTAAGTGTCGATGAGCAATCAAAAACGAAATTGACATTTGACCCAAAAGAACGAGCCGAAAATATTATGATTACGGACTTAGTGCGCAATGATTTGTCGCGAACTGCACAAAAAGGATCTGTTGAAGTAAAAGAGTTGTGTCAAATTTATTCTTTTTTGCAAGTGCATCAGATGATATCTACGGTCACCTCCAAATTAAATTCACAGTACTCCGTTGTTGACGTTTTGAAAACAACTTTTCCAATGGGAAGTATGACTGGAGCGCCAAAGATTTCGGTGATGAAAATCATTGAACAGCTGGAAGAAACAAAACGGGGTTTATATAGTGGAGCAGTGGGATACTTTACACCTAACGGAGATTTTGATTTCAACGTGGTTATCCGTAGCATTTTATACAATCAAGAAAAAAAATATGTCTCTTTTTCGGTTGGAAGTGCCATCACTTCGCAATCTATTCCTGAAAACGAGTATGAAGAATGTTTGCTTAAAGCGAAAGCTATGCGAGAAGTTTTAAGTGAAATCAAAATGAATTAATTAAATTTGAACATGCTACAGAAATTTAAAAATCATCTTCTTCATCATTTTCAGTTCTTGAACGGAAAAAAAATACTGCTTGCCACAAGCGGCGGGAAAGACAGTATGGTAATGGTGCATTTGTTTCAGCAATTGGATTATAATATAGGAATCGCACATTGCAATTTCCAACTGCGTGAAATGGAAAGTTTTGAAGATCAAAATTTTGTTCAGGAGTATGCCACGGCACATGAAATCCCTGTGTTTATAACACAATTTGACACTAAAGCATTTGCTGAAGATTATAAAATTTCGACGCAAGTTGCAGCCCGCGAGTTGCGGTATAATTGGTTTTATGAGTTATTGGAAACCGAAAAATTCGACTATATTCTTACGGCACATCATGCCGATGATAATCTGGAAACATTCCTAATCAACTTCAGTCGAGGAACCGGATTAGAAGGTTTGACAGGAATTCCAGAACAAAACGAAAAAGTAATTCGTCCACTTTTGGCATTTAGCCAAGAGGAAATGGGAGAATATGCCAAATTAAATACCATTCAGTGGCGCGAAGACAGCAGCAATGCTTCGGATAAATATCTTCGTAATAAAATTCGCCATCATATAGTGCCGCTATTAAAGGATTTAAATCCAAATTTCATGTCCTCTTTTCACAAAACGCAAACCTATTTGCAGGAAGCGCAAGTTATGGTTGAAGATGCTTCAATTATGATTTATCAGCAAGTAGCTAAGCAAGTGGAAGAGGCTATTTACTTTGATTTAAAAAAATTAAAAAAATTACCTAATTACAAGTCATATTTGTACCAATGGCTGAAGGAATTTGAATTTTCAGCGTGGGATGATATTTGTGATTTGGTCGAAAGTCAATCAGGGAAGCAGGTGTTTTCTCCCGAATATCGATTGTTAAAAGATAGAAATTCCTTAATCCTAAGTCCTATAAATTTCGTAAATGAAAAGGCGGAATATAACATCGACGAAGGTCAAAAACAAGTTAATATTCCCTTAAATCTTACGTTTTGTAAAGTAACTGACATTAGTATCGTTTCAAATAAAACTATCTTTGTTAACGCTGATAAACTAGAGTACCCGTTAATTTTGCGCCGCTGGAGCCACGGAGATAATTTTCAACCTTTTGGGATGAACGGTAAATCCAAGAAAGTAAGTAAGCTTTTTAAAGATGAAAAATTATCATTGATAGAAAAAGAAAACGCATGGCTGTTATGTTCGAATGATGCAATAGTTTGGGTTATTAATGTCCGTCAGGATGAACGCTTTAAAATTGACAATACAACAAAGAATATACTTAAAATACAGTTAGAATAATGAAGAAACTACTATTTATACTCATTGCTTTTTTGGCTTTTGCCAATGGTGACGCTCAAATTCTTGATCCTGCAAAATGGACTAGCAAAATTGAAAAAAAATCAGAGAATAATTATATACTTACTTTTAATGCCATCATAGAAAAAGATTGGCATCTGTATTCCCAATTTACAGCTGATGGTGGATCTTTGCCTTTGGAAATTATTTTCAAAAATCAAAAAGGAAACTTTAATTTAGTTGGCAAAGCCAAAGAAAGTAAAACCAAAACTGCTTTCAATGATATCTTTGAAGTTAATGAAACGTACTTTGAGAGTAAAGCTCAAATTCAACAAGAAATTACAATAACAAATCCAAAGATTACAAAAATTGAAGTCAATTTGAACTATCAAGTTTGTAAAGAAGCGTGTATCAATATCGAGAAGAATTTTACGTTTGCAATTCCTGCAACTGCAAAAACAACCGAAATAGCAGCTATATCTCCTGATTTAAGTACTATCGATTCAGCAGAAACAGACACTGTTGTTACCAATACGGATTTAAATAAAAAACAAATAAGCACACGCGAAACCGTTCCTGTTTTAGATAATAAGCCTTCCAATCAAAGAGGATTGTGGTCAATTTTCTTCATTGCTTTTCTTTCTGGATTTGCCGCGTTGCTCACGCCGTGTGTTTTCCCGATGATTCCGATGACGGTAAGTTTTTTTACGAAACAAAGTAAAACAAAAGCAAAAGGGATTAGGAACGCCATTATTTATGGAATTGCCATTATATTTATTTATGTAGTTTTAGGCTTCTTGGTGACCTGGGTTTTTGGTGCCGACGCATTAAATGCATTGTCGACAAATGTTTGGTTTAACATTATATTTTTTATTTTATTGGTCACATTTGCTGCCTCATTTTTGGGTGCTTTTGAAATTATGTTGCCTAATTCATGGGCTAATAAAGTAGATAATCAAGCCGACAGAGGCGGAATAATTGGAATTTTGTTCATGGCCTTGGCATTAGCGATTGTATCTTTTTCTTGTACAGGCCCTATTGTGGGAACACTTTTGGTTGAAGCAGCTTCCAAAGGCGGAATTGCACCAATTATAGGTATGTTCGGATTTTCATTGGCTTTAGCCTTACCTTTTATGTTGTTTGCCATGTTCCCGGGTTGGTTGAATTCATTGCCGAAATCTGGTGGTTGGTTGAATACCGTTAAAGTAGTTTTAGGATTTTTGGAATTGGCTTTAGCGTTCAAATTTTTGTCGAATGCAGATTTAGTATTGCAATTGCATTTCTTGGAAAGAGAAGTTTTCTTGGTGATTTGGATCGCTATTTTTGGAACGTTGACACTGTATTTATTCGGAAAAATTACGCTTCCGCACGATAGTCCG
The DNA here is from genome assembly GCF_048286555.1 of Flavobacterium cryophilum. NCBI lineage: Bacteria > Pseudomonadati > Bacteroidota > Flavobacteriia > Flavobacteriales > Flavobacteriaceae > Flavobacterium > Flavobacterium cryophilum. The sequence goes on from NZ_JBLVPZ010000017.1 coordinate 9,012, forward strand.
ATGAACCATATTTCAGTGGGAAGATTGTCCTTGGGATTAGTATTTTTGGCCTTTACGATATATTTGGTTCCCGGAATTTGGGGAGCGCCATTAAAATTAATTTCTGGTTTTCCACCACCAATGACTTACAGTGAAAGTCCATACGGAGTAGGGAACTCCAAGGGCGGATCGAATGCAGCAGCCCAAATTTTGCCGGAAGGCGCACATTTAGGACCACATGATCTTGTAGCTTTTGATGATTATGAAAAAGGATTGGCTTATGCCAAATCAATAAATAAGCCAATTTTACTTGATTTCACAGGGTATGCTTGTGTGAATTGTAGAAAAATGGAAGATTACGTTTGGTCTGATCCTGAGATACTTCAAATATTACAGGAGGAAGTAGTGTTAATCTCTTTGTATGTGGACGATAAAAGAGAACTGCCTAAAAGTGATCAATATGTATCTAAAGAAACAGGTAAAGAAATTGTAAGCACCGGGAATAAATGGAGTGATTTTCAAATCACAAAATTTAAAGCCAATGCACAACCGTATTACATCATTTTAGATGTTGAAGGAAATATGTTATCTGACAAACCGGAAAGTTATAACTCAGATATCAATGCTTATAAAGGATGGTTAAGAGAGGGAATTGATCGCTTTAAAAGGTGAGATAGGCTTTTTATTCGATTACCTTTTCGATATAATCGGAATTTAAAAGATACAATGCACCCATATATCTTATTTTAAAAGCAACTAAATCTCCAATTTTATAGGTTTTTTTAGAATTTGAAATATCGATAACCAGCATGTCAGAACTGGCGTCTACAATTGTAATATCTTCGTCGTCAGATTCGATGTATTGAGGTTGCATGTCCAATAATCCAATATCTAAAATGGCTCTGAGTGAAGTAATTCCCAAATCACTAACCTGATTCATTGAAAAGGAATTTCCGGCAACATTCTCGCCTAATTCACCGGTTGGTATATTTGGTTTTTCAGTGATTTCGATGATTTCAGCATATAATTTGAAAACATCATTATGCATTCCCTCGATGGTAAGTCCGGTAAACAAATCTTTGCCAAAAAAGAGTGCTTCTCCTATTCTAAAATGATTCACAGCCATTGGTCGTGCATTTTTCAATATTAAAGGAATCGCAACGGAAGTTCCTCCAGAAACAAATGGAATACTAATGTTAAATTTAGCTTCAATTAACTGTTTGTATAAACTCAATTGAATTAGTTTATCCTGCGTTGGCATTACACCGCTAAGACAATTAAGATTAGTTCCAATACCAGATATTTCTATGTTGGGCATTTTTAAAATGGAACCGTAAAACTCAATTAATTCTTCCCCCATGACGCCCTCACGAAGATCACCCATTTCAATCATGATGATGATTTTATGCGTTTTATTTTGTTTGATGGCTTCGTCCGAAAGTAATTGAATCGTATAGATTTCAGTGTTAAAACTAATATCGGCATAACGCACAATACTTTCGATACTTCGTTTTGCCGGAGGTTTAATGTAAACGGTTTGAATTTCTGGATCCAGTGCCTTAATTTTTTTTAAATTACTTACTCTGGAATCATGAATTTCCCGTACGCCCAAGGCGATAATTTCTTTGAGATAAATTTTATTTCCACATAATAGTTTTGATACTACTCCCCACTGAATATTTCTGGATTTAAATATGTGGTCTAAAAAATGATAATTTTCCTGTAATTTTTTGCGGTATAATTTTATAAAGGCCATTAATTTATAATTTTACGTGGGATTGTTTTAGAAATCCGAGTTAATAATTCATAATTGAGTTGATTGCTGAAATCACTAAAAGAAGCTACAGAGACGGAGAGTTCTTTTTGAGTGCCAATTAGGACAACTTCATCCTCTTTTTTTGGCGTGTCTACATCTGTAACATCTACGGTCATCATGTTCATGTTAATGGAGCCCACTACAATGCAGCGCTGTCCATGAATAAGCACGCGGCCTTGGTTGCTCAAAGAACGGCTGTATCCGTGGCAATAGCCAATGGGGATAATAGCAATTATCATCTTCCTTTTAGCCATAAAACTGGTACCATATCCTATGAAGTCACCAATGTTCACTTTTTTTATGCTCATAATGGAACTTTTCCAAGTTATAACCCGTTGTAGAGGATCTATTTTGTTTTTTTTAGAATTAAGGTAGGTAACAAATACTTCTGGACTGGGCCACAATCCATATTGCATAATTCCGATGCGCACCATATCCATTCGCGTTTGCGGAAACATTATCGATGCCGCAGAACAAGCAGAATGTCTGATTTGTGGCTTTAGATTATTTTTACAAAAAAAGGCATATATTTCTTCGAACTTCTTAATTTGTTGATCTACTCTATAATAATTAGCGATACTTTCGGCACCCGCAAAATGAGTACAAAGTCCTTTGAAAGTAAGATGCTGTTCTTCTTTTTTTAAATAAGCAATCACGGCATTCAGTTCCTTTTTGTCAAAACCCGTTCGGTTCATTCCGGTTTCTACTTCAATATGCAGAATTGCTTTTTTATCTAGTTTTTTAGCGGTTTTCATAGCTATGGTAAGCCGACTTTTATCAAAAACAAAGAATTCAATATCATTTTTGATTACCCATTCCATATCTTCATCCTTGACGAGTCCCATAACCATAATTGTTGCCTTGTTATCTAAAGTAGTTTTTACAACTTTAGCTTCCTGAACATCAAAGACAGAAAAATGAGTTACGCCAGATTGAAAAGCCAAAGACACAAATTCCTGCACCCCATGACCATAAGCATTTCCTTTTACTACACTGGAAATAATTACTTTTTTTCCAAAGGTTTTTTTTAGAAAATCGATGTTATTTTGATACGCAGTGCGATCAAGCTCTATAAGTGAATTAGTGTGCATTTGTAATTTGTTTACTGATTTGATGAAAAATAGCGACTCCAGTTGCTATAATTTCATCGGGGAAATCATAATCAGGATTATGTAAAGCGGGTGTGTTTATTCCAGAACCCAGTCCAAACATGGCACCAGAATAGTGTTGTGTAAACAAGCCAAAATCTTCACCCCACGTAAATGGTTTTTCTTTTTCGAATAATGTAAAATCCGTAACTATTGCCGCCTTTCTGATAATTGCTACAGCCGTTCTGTCATTTTCATTGGCTTGAAAACTTTGAGTCCATCTGGTTTTACACTTCAGATGATGCGCTTTTGCGATTGATTGGGCTACATTTTCTAAAGCCACTTCGATTTTTCTCATCTGCAAATTACTGTCGCTTCGTACTGTAAAATGAATTTCTCCTGCACCAGCTGATACGCCATAGGCTTTTTTGCCTATTTTGGTATAAATAGGGGTGATCAGGCAATAGTTTTCTTTAGTACTATCTGCCTGAATATTTGCATTGAATTGATTTATAATAGTGGCTATTGCTAAAGCAGGGTTTATTCCTTTTTCGGGTTCACCTGCATGAGCTGTTTTGCCTTTTAATTTTATAATAATGCTGTTTACGGCGCAGGTAAAAGTTTCGTTTTTCACTACAATTTGATGTAAAGGAAATCCTGGTAAATTGTGCAGCGCAAATACGTAATCGGGCTGAATGGAAGTAAATTTGGGATCTGAAAATACTTTTTGAGCACCACTGCCATCTTCCTCAGCCGGTTGAAATAATAAAAGGACAGTACCTGATTCTGGGTTGTTCTGATGTAATGCAGCAGCTAAACCACAGAGAATAGCCATGTGACCATCGTGTCCGCATTTGTGTGAAACGCCATTAATTAGTGAGCGATGTTCAAAATTATTGCTCTCTTCAATTGGCAAAGCATCCAGTTCACATCTAAATAATACTGTTTTTCCGGCTTTTTTACCTTTGTAAATTGCGACTACGCCAGTTGTGCCTACTCCGGTAATCAATTCATCAGGAGGGTGATTTTCGAGAAAAGAAATAATGCGTTTGGATGTTTGAATTTCTTTACCTGAAACCTCTGGGTGTTTGTGTAATTCCTTTCGTAACTGCACAAGTGAATCGGTAAAGTGGTTTGAATTTTCCATTTTGGACTATTTTATGAGGCGCATTTCCAAATATTTATTTGTAAAGCCTAGTTTTTCATATAGTTTTTTAGCAGGATTATCGGGTTCTACATGCAGTGCAATATTTCCTTCGGCAATCGATATTGCTTTTTGCATCAATTGTTTTCCAAACCCTTTTCCGCGTTGGCTGTTGTCCACGGCAATGTATACCAAAATATTTTCGGGAATAAAATCTTTCATCCCCGTGTTGTTTAAAATCACAACCCCTACGATTTTTTGTTCCTCGATTCCCACTACAATGTTTCCTCCTTTGGCAGGATTCATGACATAATCAATGCATTTTTGAATGTCTTCAATAGTGTCTCCATATTGTTCTAAATGAGTATTAAGGAATAGTGCTACAATTTGATTGGTATAAATGGAATCTTCTCCAGTAGTAGCATTAATTTGTTTGAACTCCATTTCAAAGTATTTTAGTGTTAAATATTAGGTGCAATTAGCATATTAGTTTTTCTGAATAGAAAATCAAACAGTTTAATTTTTTCGATTATTTAAAAGCCTGTAAATGGAATTTTTCCAAAAGGCACAAGAGGCAGTAAACTGCTAAAAAGATAATTTTTTTTAGAATGATTTCTAAAATAAGGAATCTTAGTTTATGATTAAAAGTTCGTAAAATGAACTTCAATTAATCGCAACGTATTGATGAGTGTTTCGCAAATATAGGCTAATTTTATTGAAAAATTCCAATTTAAAGTCGTGAATTCTATTTTTTATCATTAAATTAATAATTTCAACACGCTTTTTGTAGGCTAAAAAAAAGAAACGGTTAATCATTAAACAAGATTAATTATTAGTTTTCAAAGAAGAATTAATTTTTGTTTTTGGATTATATAGGAATAGGAAATAGAATTAAAAAAAGGAATAAACGCCTCTATTTTATCTAAAAAAGTATAAGTTAAAATTTTTAATTTTATAATAATTTGAGATTAATGTTTTAAAAAAGCAAGTGAAAGAGTACTATATTCGGACAGAATTTTTATCTTTAAAAACTATTTTAATTAAAAAATTCATGAAAAAATTACTAAGTATTTCTCTTTTTTTTATTGGTGCAATTCTTTTTGCCCAAGATAAAGTACCAAATTATGTTGCTGATAATTACACCAAAAAAGAAGTGCATATTAAAATGCGCGATGGTGCAGAGTTGTTTACTTCTATTTACACCCCAAAAGATGTTTCAAAAAAATATCCAATTATAATGCAAAGAACGCCTTATAATTCAGGGCCTTATGGAGAAAATCAGTTTAAAAAAAGTATTTCTCCAAGTGAAACCATGATGAAAGAGGGGTATATTGTAGTTTATCAAGATGTTCGTGGTCGCTTTATGAGTGATGGTTTATATGACAACATGCGAGGTTTTATACCTAACAAAAAAAGTAAAAAAGATACCGATGAAGCCTCGGATACGTATGACACGATTGACTGGCTAGTTAAAAATGTAGCAAATAATAACGGAAATGTTGGAACTTGGGGGATTTCTTACCCTGGATTTTATGCAACCTATTCTTTGTTAAGCAATCATCCTGCATTAAAAGCGGTTTCACCTCAAGCCTGTATTGCTGATTTCTTTTTTGATGATTTTCATCACAATGGAGCTTATTTGTTGAGTTATTGGAAAGTAACGCCATTATTTGGACCTCAAAAAACAAAACGTACTACGGAACCGTGGTATAAATTTACGAATACAGGAACAAATGATGATTACCAATTTTTCTTGGATGCAGGACCATTGTCTAATTTAGATAAGTATTACGGTAAAGATAATGAGTTTTGGCAACAGCTGAAAGACCATTCCAGTTATGATGATTTTTGGCAAAAACGTGGGATTTTACAACATTTGAAAAACATAAAACCAGCTGTAATGACAGTAGGAGGTTGGTTTGATGCCGAAGATTTATATGGGCCTTTAAACACGTATAGTACCATAGAAAAAAGTAGTAAAAACTATAATACCATCGTGATGGGACCATGGAGTCATGGCGATTGGGCTAGAAATTCTGCAAAACAAGTGATTGGTAATATTAATTTTGGAGACAGTATTTCTGGTTTTTATCAGAAAAATATTGAAGCTAATTTTTTCCGCCATTTTTTGAAAAATAATGGGAAAGGAGAAAATAAATTACCCGAAGCCTATGTTTTTGATTCAGGTGCTAAAGAATGGAAAACGTATGATTCGTGGCCTCCACAAAATACTGAAAAACAAGATTTCTTTTTACAAGACAATCGATTGTCAAAAATGGCAAAAAAGAATTTTGCTTTTGAGGAATTTGTAAGTGATCCTAAAAAACCGGTTCCTTATTCAGAGGATATTAAACAACAAGGGCTTACACCAAGAAAATACATGACGGATGATCAGCGTTTTGCTGCTAGACGTCCAGATGTGCTGGTTTTTGAAACGGAAGTATTAAGTGATGATACTACGTTGGCGGGAGAAATTTTGGCAAAATTGCAAGTTTCTACTACAGGAACGGATGCGGATTGGATTGTTAAAGTAATTGATGTTTTTCCTAGTGATGAACCGGAAACAAAAGAAGTTGCACCTTATTTGAAAATGAGTAATTACCACATGATGGTGCGCAGTGAGGTAATGCGAGGACGTTTCAGAAACAGTTTTTCAAAACCGGAACCTTTTTTTGCCAATGAAAAAACACCAGTAAATATTAAGTTACAAGATGTTTTTCACACGTTCAAAAAAGGACATAAAATCCAGATTCAGGTTCAAAGTACATGGTTTCCATTTATTGATTTGAATCCGCAAACGTTTGTGGATAATATATTTTATGCTAAACCAGAAGATTTCAAGAAACAAACCCATAGAATTTATAATGATTCAAAAATTGAGTTTACTGTTTTGAAGTAACAAAGCAAAAACAAAAAATTTCGATTTTTAAAATCCCAATCTATTTTTAGATTGGGATTTTTTTTGTCTTCTATTTCTCTACTTTAAAATAAACCAAAGTCCATAAAAGGATCGACTCTCCACGATTTCTCTATCACACAAGTAGCTTAAAATACGATGAGAATCAATCGAAAATGCGGTTAAGATAAGGGCTTTGTCAAATTGTACATGAATACAATCAGTAAAGCAATTTGATTCTTTGAGTAAATAGAATGCATTTTTTTATTTGTTCCTCAATTTATTCGCCGCGGCTAAAATGTGAAATTGAAATGCAAATCACACTGAAATTTTCTTTTTACAATTTTTAATTTACTAGAAAAACAATCTATTGTGTAGTTGGTAGTTGTTTTTATTCCTTTCATCGAAAATATTAAATAAATGTTAATGGAGATATAAAATTAATATAATTTAGTGTCTAAGTACATGAAATTTAAATGGTTGAAAAACCTTTTTATTATAAAAAAACAGTTTTTGTTTTTTAAAATAAGTTCTACTAAAATGATCAAAAAGTTGCGATAGAAACTTCATTCTATCGAGTTTACATTTCATAATCAACTATACCGTATTCGTTATTTTATCATTTTTTAAGCAATCAATATGAAAACATTTTTACTCAAATCAAGATTTTTAAGTTCTTTCTTTCTAATTGTCAATTTGTTTTTAGCCAGCGCTGCTTTTGCACAGGCGACTGTAACTACTGATAAGTTGGACTACTCTCCTGGGGAGATAGCAATTGTTACCGGTTCAGGTTGGACAGGGGATCAATTCGTAGATCTACACTTTGCGGAAGAACCATTTGTCGACGATATTCATGAATATCATGATATTCCTGTTAATCCAGATGGTACTTTTAGAGTGGAATTCCCTATTCTAATGCGCCATCTCGGCGTGACTTTTACATTGACTGCGGAAGGTAAACAAACTTTAAGGACTGCGGTGCATGTTTTTACGGACGCAAATGTCAAATTTTCAACTACAGGACTTCCTCCAAATGTTAATGTTACAGTTCAATATCAAGGGACTGCACAACCGTCGGGAAACTCTGTCAATAGTTCTATTACTTTCTCCACTGGAGGAGGTGGTAACGGTGCAAGTACTACGATAGCCCTCTCTGGAAATTTGAGTTTTCAATTCCCTTATACAATTAGTGTTTCAGGTACAGCATACACCTTGTCTAACACTAACCCTGTTTCACCTACAAGTGTTACAGGTAGTGGTAATTTTCCAATAGAAGCGACATATGTTAGTTGCGTTGCACCTTCGATCAGTAATCCTGGCCCACAGTCTGCTAATACTTCTCCCTCTTTATGCACTGCTTTTGTTAATTACACTGTAACAGCAACGGGAACACCAACCCCTACTTTATCATATTCTTTTTCTGGCGCCACAACCGGTAGCGGTTCAGGTACTGGTAATGGATCTACTTTTAATAAAGGAGTTACAAACGTAATAATAACTGCAAGTAATGGTTGTGGTTCTAATGCTACATCCACTTTTACAGTAACGGTGGCAGATAATATAAAGCCAACCATCGTCGCTCTTCCAGGAAACATTTCTGTAAATAATAATGCAGGTGTTTGTGGTGCTACCGTTTCTTGGACTGCTCCAACTTCTGCTGACAACTGTGCTGGAAGTACGATTGCTCAGACTGCAGGTGCTGCTTCAGGTACTGTGTTCCCAATCGGAGTTTCAACAATTACATATACTGCTACCGATGCGGCTTTAAATACTTATGCAGCTTCATTTACAATTACAGTTACTGATAATGAGAAACCAACAATCGTTGCTCTTCCAGGAAACATTTCTGTAAATAATAATGCAGGTGTTTGTGGTGCTACCGTTTCTTGGACTGCTCCAACTTCTGCTGACAACTGTGCTGGAAGCACGATTGCTCAGACTGCAGGTGCTGCTTCAGGTACTGTATTCCCAATCGGAGTTTCAACAATTACCTATACAGTTACCGATGCGGCTTTAAATACTTATGCAGCTTCATTTACAATTACGGTTACTGATAATGAGAAACCGACAATCGTCGCTCTTCCAGGCAACATTTCTGTAAATAATAATGCAGGTGTTTGTGGTGCTACCGTTTCTTGGACTGCTCCAACTTCTGCTGACAACTGTGCTGGAAGCACGATTGCTCAGACTGCAGGTCCTGCTTCAGGTACTGTGTTCCCAATTGGAGTTTCAACAATTACATATACTGCTACCGATGCGGCTTTAAATACTTATGCAGCTTCATTTACAATTACAGTTACTGATAATGAGAAACCGACAATCGTCGCTCTTCCAGGCAACATTTCTGTAAATAATAATACAGGTGTTTGTGGTGCTACCGTTTCTTGGACTGCTCCAACTTCTGCTGACAACTGTGCTGGAAGCACGATTGCTCAGACTGCAGGTGCTGCTTCAGGGACTGTGTTCCCAATTGGAGTTTCAACAATTACATATACTGCTACCGATGCGGCTTTAAATACTTATGCAGCTTCATTTACAATTACGGTTACTGATAATGAGAAACCGACAATCGTCGCTCTTCCAGGAAACATTTCTGTAAATAATAATGCAGGTGTTTGTGGTGCTACCGTTTCTTGGACTGCTCCAACTTCTGCTGACAACTGTGCTGGAAGTACGATTGCTCAGACTGCAGGTGCTGCTTCGGGGACTGTGTTCCCAATCGGAGTTTCAACAATTACATATACTGCTACCGATGCGGCTTTAAATACTTATGCAGCTTCATTTACAATTACAGTTACTGATAATGAGAAACCGACAATCGTCGCTCTTCCAGGAAACATTTCTGTAAATAATAATGCAGGTGTTTGTGGTGCTACCGTTTCTTGGACTGCTCCAACTTCTGCTGACAACTGTGCTGGAAGTACGATTGCTCAGACTGCAGGTGCTGCTTCAGGTACTGTGTTCCCAATCGGAGTTTCAACAATTACATATACTGCTACCGATGCGGCTTTAAATACTTATGCAGCTTCATTTACAATTACAGTTACTGATAATGAGAAACCGACAATCGTTGCTCTTCCAGGAAACATTTCTGTAAATAATAATGCAGGTGTTTGTGGTGCTACCGTTTCTTGGACTGCTCCAACTTCTGCTGACAACTGTGCTGGAAGCACGATTGCTCAGACTGCA
>NZ_JBLVPZ010000018.1:0-17848 GCF_048286555.1 Flavobacterium cryophilum
GCTTTTTTTGTGAATATCTAAACCAATGAATATCTTTGGAATAGAAAAGGCGTCTTGTAATTGCATAATCTTCGTTTTTAGTACTCTCAAAGTTATGCTTTTACATAGATGCTTTGAACATACTGGTCTGAGTAATGATATATGCGGTTTCATAGGCACCAAAGGAATGACCCATCAACCCGATCTTTTCTCTATCGACACTACCTCCATCCATAACTTTTTCTACTGCAGCCTTCACACATTTCAATGCGGAATCGCCAGGCTCGTTTATTGTATACGCTATATCGGGTAATAACACAAAGTAGCCTTCGGCAGTAAAATTTGCTATATTTAAACCGTTTCCTGATTGAAACGATGGCTCGACATACTCATGCAATTCTCCAGATCTCCTACTGTAAATGTGCACTATCATAGGATATTTTATTCCGGATTGATAATTTGCCGGGTAATACAAGGCTCCCTTTAGTTCTTTTCCCTCTGGGGATTTATATTTTATCAATTCGGATTTCCCCCAATAAAAATTCTTTTGCTGTTCATTGGTCCTCACAATAATTTTTTCTTCCGCCCGACTATTTATCAGCACCAGTGTAGGGGAAGCCTCGAAACTTTTTTCTAGGAACAAATAATTTTTATTGTCTTGAGACTTTTCGATAAAAATCATTTTCTTATTTTTCTCTACTAAGGTCTTTACATTTCCATTTGACCATACGCTAAAACCTTCCTCAAGCGTTTGCGTATTTACAGTATGTAAAAGCAGATTATCGTCCAGATTAAAGGTTTGGGTAAGAAAATAGAAAGTATCAATCTTGTAATTGTATACGTTTCCTTCTTCGGCGATACGGTACCTGACCTTTGTTTTTCGCCCGTCTGTGATTTTTTTCGTCGTTGTTCCGTCTGGCGACAGTAACCAAATGTCATATTCGTCGTAAATTATCAGGTACTGATCATTTGCAGACCAGCCCGGATTTCCATAAGCAGGAGGTATGCCGGATTCATCGTATTGCACGTCATAAAATGAAATGTTAAGCGAGACTGTAAGGCAGGTATGCTTTTTTGTAGCGATATTATACGTCCACCAATTATTGTCTTTGAAATAGCAAACAAATTTTCCGCTAGGTGAAACTGTTGTTACCCCCATATCCATTAATTGTTTCTTTACCACTAACTGCTGTTCTCCAGTAAGAAGATTTTTGATATAAACATCGCTATATTCACCACCATATTTATAGCGCGGCAAATATTCATCCCTCCTGAACACAAGCGCATTTTTCTGATCTCCTGTTGGAACTACATTGGTAAAATTAGCCTCTTCTACCGTTTTTAGTTCTCCTGAATTAATTAGCCAAACGGAGCAAGTTGCTTCCTCATCAGGATGTTGTGGCGGAACCGTTGTATCATCAGTATTCCAGATTTGTACATCAGATTGTTTCGTTGCTTTCTCATTACAAGTCTTCCTGCTTTTTATGTCAAAGAAAATCCTTTCATTATCAGCTGAAATAAATAATCTGGACAAAGGGATGTAGCTTGTTTTGGTCAAGGAATCGAAATATTGGGACGGAGGCGTTTTTAGTATAATTGTTTTTTCAAAACCTGTGCAGTAGTATATTTTATGTTCATTCAGCTGACTTTCATTGTTGCGAATCTGCTCAAAAAAAGTGACTCCTTTACCCGTTTTATCCCAAGCTAAACCCATAAACGTATTTGCTGAGGTTGCTATTATTTCCTGCTCTTGCAAGGAATCTTTCAAGGTAAATACTTTTACAGCCGCACTATTTTTTATCTCGGTAACCACTGCCAATAATCGCATGTCAGGACTAAGATTGAATTCATTTACATTTTGGATGGTATAGCTCTTATCCGATTTTAAGTCTTTAATCCAAAGGGATTGTTTTCCATCTGTATTTTGTACTCCAATAACGTAAGACCCCAAACCAGTAAAAAAATATTTATTTATTTTTGGAAAACTTTGGCGTTGTCCAGTTTCGAGATTCAATAATTTGAGTGTGTCGGCTATCTTACAGCCGAACCATTTATTATCCTTTGTAATTGTCGCATTAGAGCCAGCTGGAAATATGTACTTATAGTTCGTTGTGCCATTTTTCAGAAATAAAGTATCTTTTTTATCTGCATAATTCAAAGTGTATGACACCCATTTCCCGTCATTGGATAATGTTCCCGGATATATAGTGCTCCATAGCTTATAATCTGCAGGTTGCAATTTTCTTTTTACCTGTGCTGAGCCCTTCACCATCATGCCTAAACTCATGAAGAATATAAGCAGAATGGATATTATTTTGGTTTCTGATTCCATTTTAATTTTTTTAGTATCCGGGATTTTGAGGGAGAAGATTTCTATTTAACAGTAATTCCGATTGTGGCAGAGGCCAAAGTATATCGGTACTATTCCAGCCTATTTTACGTGTTTCAAGTACCTGATCTGCAACTCCAAAACGTTTGAGGTCAAACCATCGGTGTCCCAGTTCCGTAAAAAACTCCACCTGTCTTTCTTTTAAAATTGCCTTTAACAATTCGGATTGTGTACCTGCTGGCGTATCTGTCAGACCTGCTCTGTGTCTGATTGTATTCAAGTCTTCCTTTGCGCCGGAAATATTACCCAAATGTGTTCTGGCTTCGGCTCTTATTAAATAGATTTCCTCTAAGCGGAATAGTATGGAATATTCTCGCGATGATCCAGTATTGTTATTTTCTTTGTATTTATTGGCAAAATACCAAGTTTCTAAACCGTCCGTTACAGTTCCTACCCAATGATCTCTGCGTAAATCTCCTGATTCAAAGGATTCGATTAAAGAATTACTTAATCCACTAACTGGCGGCGGACCAGTAAGAAAGATAAAACTTTGGGCTTCGAATGTATTGTTTCCAGCAAATTGAGGCATCAGTTGCCATAGCGTGCCTGGGCTGTCTTTAAGAAATACTTTATCTATATCTTCTTCTAACCCATATAATGATGTGTTATTAATTATCAAATTGGCTTCCGCTTCTGCAGCATTCCAATTTTCATTATATAAATTTATCCTTGCCAAAAGCGCTTCGACAATACTCTTATTTGGACGCACTCTTTCATCGCTTGAGTATTCATCAGGCATTCCTAATTTTGCATTTATTAAATCTTCAATAATTGAACGGTACACTTCAGCAGGAGCTTTTTTTTCTATCGTTGTGTTTAGTCTGTAATCAGTAGTTGTTACATACGGAATATTGCCATACAGGTTTACGAGATAAAAGTGAAGATAAGCCCGAAGAAATTGTGCTTCGCCAATTAGTTGTCCTTTATCATTTTGTGCAATGCCTGTAGATGCTGTTACTCCTTCAATTACAGCATTTGAGGCGTAAATTAAATTATAGGTATTATTCCATACTTCAGAAATGGTGCTGTTTGAAGGGAGTAAGACATTTTTGTAGAAAGCCTCTTCCCTTTGTCCATCAATACCATAGTAATTTAAATCATCAGCATAATTTCCTAAAAGATTTGAAATGCCATTAAAGTTCCCTGTAACCAGCACATTATTCTGCATTTTTATGTAGATGTTAGCTAGAGCTGCCTGTGCTGTTGCTTTATCTTTAAAAACATTTTCGGCTGTCAATTGCGAGTTAGGAACTTCAATCTCCACAAAACTTTCGCAACTTATAAACAGTATCGGTCCGACAATACTGGCAATTAAAAAAGCCATTCTTCTTTTTGCTATATTTTTCATGTTATTATTTTTTTAGATTAAAAATTTAATTGAATTCCCATAGTCACGACCCTTAGTGGAGGAAGCTTTCCAAATGATTGGTTTTCAGGATCCGCACCATTAAAACGTGTTATTGTAAGCAGGTTTTGTCCTTGAAGATACAGGCGACAACTAGCCGCTTTAAGCCATGACTGTGGTAAACTGTACGAGATTGAAAGATTTTTTAGCCTTATAAACGACGCATCACTAAATGCTGCATCACTGTAACTATAGTAAGAATAGTATGCATTTACCGCTTCATCATTAAAGCCAGCGGTATATTTCTGCACCCCGTCTGTTTGTCCTAGTTGCCAACTGTTAAGATTTGACAGTGGTTGATTGTTTCCCGTTCCTGGAACCACTCCCGAACCATTGTAATTGAAACCGAGCTGTTTTACAAACTGAAACAAGAAATCCAACTGCCAATTTTTATAAGAAAAGCTATTGTTCAGACCTCCAAAGTAATTTGGATTTGTACTAACTATTCTTTGACGGTCTTCTAAAGGTGTTAAAGCACCATCTCCATTAAAGTCTTTAAACTGATAAATACCTGTTTCCGGATTTATACCGGTAAAGTGATAGACCAGATGAATATCAAGCGGTTCCCCAATTACGTATTGGCTGGCATAAGTTGATCCTGCCAAGTTTGGGAAAGCCAAAAGTTTATTTGTGGCGATAGCGAGATTAATGGAAGTTGACCATTTGAACTCTTTGTTTTGAAGGTTTAACGAACGTAGTTCAAATTCCCAACCTGTATTTTCAACGGTTGCCTTTAAATTGGATTGTATGGATGGGAATCCAGTTGTTCCGGGTAGTGGTATTCCGACCAACTGATTGGAAGATCTATTGCGGTAATGTGCAGTTGTGATAAAAATACGGTCTTTCAGGAAACCCAGTTCTAGAGCCATTTCTAATTTCTTATTGGTCTCCCAACTAAAATCAGGGTTGTATAAACGAGCGGGTTCAAGACCAACGGTACCTTGGTAACTGCCTCCAGACGATATATAGGTATTCATAAACTGATAGTCGCCAATTTGGTCACTTCCGGTGGTACCATAACTTCCCCTAAGTTTCCCAAAACTGATGAATGAATATTTTTCAGCAATTATATTTTCTCTTGCAAAAAGCCAAGCAGCACCTATAGCTCCAAAATTAGCAAAGCGATTGCCGGAACCAAAGCGACTAGAACCATCGCGACGACCAGTAATATTTATGAAATATTTACTGTTAAGACTATAATTAATGCGGCCAAAAAAGGCACTGTAACGGTACAAACCATTTGTATTGTTTAACACTTGTACATTAGCCGCTGCGGCACTATTTGTTATAAGACTATTGCTTGAAAAGCCTGATGCGTTTACTCCTAATGATGCTGATGAACTTTCTTGAAAAGTTGTTCCAGCCAATGCTTTAATGGTTCCAAAACCAAAGTCCTTTTGCCACGACAACTGTGGTTCCACGTTCCAAGACTGTTGGCCTGATTTGTTCGTATAAAAAGATGAAATGGAACTGTCTAAGCCGTAGGCTGGGTTGTAGATTGTTGAGGGTACTGTTTTAGACTCGTCAAGGCGAGTATCTGTGTAACCAAGAATTGTTTTAAATTCCAGTGCAGGCATTATTTTATAGCCTATGACGCTTCCTGCAACGAGTGTATTTGTTTTTGCAAGATATTTGGACTCTAAGAGTCTTAAAGGATTCTTCCAAGTAGCGTTTTCCCAATTTAATTCGCCGTTACCATCATATAATGCGGGAGCATTTGGAGCCAGTTGTGAAGCTTCAAGAGTCAGGTCGGTTCCCAGTAAATTATTTTTATCGAGCGTATAATTTCCGGAAAGACTAATCTTAAATTTATCGTTATCTGAACTATGATTTATGTTGAAGTGTAAAGCTGTTTTACCATACGCAAAGTCACCTGGAAACACCGTAGTTTGATTAAAATTACTTGCCCGAATTATAAACTGTGTCTTGCTGTTCCCTGCGGAGACAGCAGCATCAATACTTCGAGTATATGCCGTTCCGCCAATTAGCTCTTTTTGCCAATCTGTATACCGATTCCTATCCCAAGTTCCATTGACGTCATACGCCCAGGAAGGATATTCGGTTATTCCATCATTTGCGAAGGCCTGTTCTCTCATTCCAAGATATTGTGACGTATTCATAAGATCGAGCATACGAGTTACTTTGCCAGTTCCACTGTAGGTATTAATTGAAAACGCTGTTTTCCCTGATTTCCCTTTTTTGGTTGTGATGAGTACAACACCGTTGGCACCTCTTGAGCCATATATTGATGTTGCATCAGCATCCTTGAGGATTTCAATGCTTTCTATATCGGACGGATTTATACTATTGAGCGGGCTAATACCCGGTGCCGGGAGGATTGATCCTGAAATTAAATCATTGCCCATATTTTGTGTGGAAAACGGCATTCCATCAATGATGTACAATGGATTATTTGCATCGGTGCGAATACTGTTTCTGCCTCTTATTTCTATTTCAAAACCACCCCCGGGAACACCTGTGGTCTGCGTAATATTGACACCCGCTATACGACCTTGCATTGCCGCAAGGACATTCGCAACAGGTTGTTTTTCGATTTCTTTAGCGGACATTTTTGAGATGCTGCCCGTACGTTCGCTTTCCTTTACGGAATAATAACCCGCATTGACACGGACTTCTTGTAATGAAGTTATGTCTTCCAGCAATTGTATGTTGATTATTTTACGACCGTTTATGGGCGCTGTAGCGGTTTTAAATCCCATGAAAGTAACCACTAAAATATCGTCAGGTGATGATGTGAGCCTGTATTGACCATTAAAGTCAGAGATCGTAACGGTTGTCGATTTTCCTTTTATTGAAACTGTTACGCCGGGCAATTTGCTAGTGCCATCAGTGATGGTACCGCTTATTTGGATTTCTTGAAGTGGAGACTGCATTTGCCTCAGTCTTTTGTTTGCCAGAGCTGTGGTGCAGGATAATAAGAATCCGATAATAATCAAGTACCAAAAAGCCGAATCCCCCTTGTAAAATGAAAATTTTTTCATAATATTGGTTTAGTTAAATGAAATGTGAGTTTTGTTTTTACTATAGTCCTCTAGTCTAGTTTGCCGACGAGTTAGAGGACTTTTTTTGTTTAGTCTTAAAGTCTCAAGGCGAATGTCTTAAAGTCTTTAGGAAAGGTTTTTTTTACTATATCTTAAGTATGTGGGTTTTTAGTTATGAGTTGATGTTCTTGCGGTTTAATAACCTGTATCTCAACCAAAAATCCACAGGCACATCGTTGCAATAAAAAGTACAATTATTCCTATTTGTATTTGCTTGTAGTATTTCATGATAATAATTTAGATGTAATAAACCTAGTTGTATTCCTACGGTAAGATGACGTAAGAGCGGTATGAAAAAGAATAATTGATTTTCAGGTTCGGCTCTCAACCCTTTGTTTAATGAAAATTTATTCATACTATTGGTTTAGTTAAATGAAATGTGAGTTTTGTTTTGCAATAGTCCTCTAGTCTAGTTTGCCGACGAGTTAGGGGACTTTTTTTGTTTAGCCTTAAAGTCTCAAGTCGAATGGCTTAAAGTCTTTAGGGAAGGTGTTTTTTGCTACATCATAAATATGTGGGTTTTTAAGAGTTAGTTTATGGTTGTTAGGTATGATTAAATAACCTGCACCTTTTATTAACAAATTCAAATTAAATTAACTAGGTGTTCTGTTCAAAGGACCTTTCGGTGCAGGTATTTTTTAGTTATTGGTTTTTGGTCATAGGTTTTTGGTTATTGATTTACACTTGGGCATAGGGATCTTGTGCCGGCAAAGAAAAGGGCATTTTCTTTACTGGTATTTTATGTAGTTTACTGGTTGAAACCACACGAAACGCTGGGTGGGAGGTGTTTTTTAGGTATCTAATTTATTAAATTCATAGGCATGCTGATTTTAGCGGGTTAAACTGCTGCGAGACTATGAAAATGATGAAGCGGTGCTAAGAATTGAAGTGAGTTTTGCCCTAATTAATGGCCATAAAAAATGGCATGGAACTCAGCTTAAACGCTATCGGGGTACTGGCGGTACCTTACCACGAATAAGTGAGCCCACGCCATGGGACGTGAGCATCGTACTTATCATCTCGTGGTTATTTAAACGCCAGTTTTCGATAACGAGATTCAAAGCGAATGCTTCAAATATTTTTAAATGAAGAAACGCAAAATTACAATTCATTACTGAATTTTAAACAAATATATAAAATATTATCACATACCAATAGGTATGTGATAATAAATTTTAAAATCCCTTCATTGTCAACTAATTTATAGTCATGATTGTAGAGATAGTAATATCAGAAATCGATTTTCGAATCAAGGAAAATATTAGGTATGCAAGAATAAAAGCAGGTATTGATCAAGTTACACTTGCTCACAGGATCGGTGTGTCTGAGGGTTATATTGGAGGTATTGAAAATCCAAAGAATCCTGCTAAAGCAAACATCAGGTTGGTTTCAAGAATTGCAGTAGCGTTAGGATTAGATTCATACAGTGAAATAATGCCTAAAAAAGTCATTAAAAATGATATCGTTAAATTAAGACTTGATTTATTTAATATTAATACGAGAAATCAAGTCGTAGATGCTAAAGGAAATGTCCCAGAAAGATTAAAAGAACTTTCTAAAGTTAAACTTTCAGACATAGATTATCAACTTTTTAAAGATCAAAAGCAAGAGTATTGTACTATTATAGAATAATTTTACAAACCTTTATTGATAATAAATAAAACTTAAAAAGATGCCTAGGCATCTTTTTAAGTTTTATAGCGGTAAGTAATACTTATCAATTCGGGATTATTACTTGTCAAAAATGGATTACTTGATTTGAAGATAAAAGACGTTTACCTATTCCTTCTATATTTGAGGTATGGAATGGTATGAAATAATATGGCTAATTGTGGTTTGGTTTTTAGGGCTTTACCTAAGAAGGAAAATTTATGAGTTTAGGAGGGATTATAACAAAAATTGTAGCTGGAAGAGTAGGAGGAAGGAGTGAAAGATGCTGAAATGGACTTACTTCTAAAAGTAATACGGTTAACCTAATCCCTCCATTTATGAATTATAGTCATTTGCCGACAAAACAAAATTATTGTTTGTACATTTACAACGATGAAAGGATACATTAAAATAGTACTTCTGCTTTTGATATCGTGTTGCTATGTCAACACCGTATTTGAATTTTCGGATACCGAGGAGAAGGCAAATTTTAAAAATGAAAGTCATGCCTACATTCAACAATTTAGCAACCAAACCTTTGCAAACAGTGTAACACAAAGTATTCCGCATTGTGATATTAATTGTGATACACCAATCCAATTCCATTTAAGTGCATTTCTACCTGTATCTAAATGCAATTCATTCTACAAAATCTCTTTCTTTCCAAAACGGGATAAGCTTTTTATTCTGTATTCTTCTTACTTGATTTAATGATTTTTTGATTTGACTTTTTTAGGCAATTGCTATGCAGTTGTCTGTTTTACTGTTTCAAACAATTCTATTTAAATCCAAGAATGAAAAAAACAGTATTCATTCTTTTGCTATTTCTTTTTTTAGCAACAGCGCAAAATACTTTTAAATCAATCATCAAAATAAAAAAACAAAAGAAGCAATTACGAATGTTTCTGTATTTTTAGTGGGAACTCGAAAGGTTCTATTTCCGATGAAAAAGGATTTGTAATAATCGAAAATATTCCCAACGGAAAGCAAACCATTGTTTTTAATCCTCTTGGTTACAGTAAAAAGAGAAAACTATTACATTCCCTCAAAATGATACTATTGAAATATTTTAGAACCAACAGCGGGTAAATATAACATTCTTATTAAACTAAAAAATGAAAAAATTAAAACAAAACATAATTTTACTTACTATACTTTTAAGTACAATTTCTTTAACCGCACAAGAAGTACTTAAAAAGGATAGTATCAAACAAAATTTAAAGTTCAATTACAAGCAACTTATTATTCCCACTCTTTTAATTAGTTACGGAGCTGTAGGTATTGAAAAAATCGACTACCTAAAAGAATTAAATTTTGAGATTAGGGAAGAAGTTATAAACGATATTGACAGAAGAACCACTTTTGATGATTTCTCACAATATGCTCCTGCTTTAACTGTTTACGTATTAAATAATTTAGGAATACACGGAAAAAATAATTTAAAAGATAGAAGTGTTATTTTAGGGACCTCTTTTTTATTAGTTTTTATTTCCGTAACAGCATTAAAACGCATTACAAAAGTTGAACGTCCAGATGGTTCTTCATATTCTTTTCCATCAGGACATACTGCAACCGCTTTTGCTGGTGCCGAGTTTCTTTGGCAAGAATACAAAGACAAATCTATATGGTACGGAATTTCAGGTTATGCAGTCGCAACTGCAACCGGTATTTTTAGAATTACCAATAATAAACATTGGCTTACAGATGTTGCCGCAGGCGCTGGTTTAGGAATATTGAGTACAAAAATTGCGTATTGGTTAAATCCTTATATGAAAGCAAAAATATTTAAATCAACTGAAGAGAGAAAAACGATATCAATGATAGCCCCTTTTTATAACGGTAAAGAAATTGGATTAGCTATACTTTTAAAGTTAAAATAAACTTACATATGAAAAACTCACAAATAATTACCAAAATAAATTCTCTCAACCTCCACAAAGGTGTTATGTTCTTTACACAAAACTTTTATTAATTCATCAAATTATACTAAAATGCTAAACATATCATTTTTAGACCTATCCGCTTCAACAGGATTAGTCGCGACAATAGTGCTAACTTTCAATTTCCTTTTAGGAATGATGATAAGTACAAATTATAAAAGACAAACCTATTGGAAAACGCTGCCCAAAAAAATTAAAAACATTAATCTGTTCAATTTTCATAATTGGACAGCATACTTCGCATTATTTTTAGTCGTCTTACATCCAACATTTTTATTATTTGATGCTTCAACAAAATTCAAATTCATTGACATCATTTTTCCAATCAATGCACCAACACAAAAAATATTTGTTGCTTTTGGAACCCTTTCAATGTTAGCAATATTTACAGTTTTAATAACAACACAAAAAATAGTGAGAGATAAAATGAGTTTTCGAGTTTGGAAAAACATTCATCTTATTTCTTACGCTACAGCAATGCTTTTTGTGGTTCACGGAATAGTCATGGACCCTTTATTAAAAAACCGTCCAGTTGATATTTTTGATGCCGAAAAAGTAGTTTCAGAAGTTTGCCTAATTGTTTTAATAGCGGCAAGTTATGCTCGATATAAATTTCATAATAAAACAAAAATTGTATAATGAAATTTATCTACCTTTTCCTATTTGTATTTTGTACAATTAATACGATTGCACAAAATGACAGTAAAAAACATTTTATTTATAATCCTGACGCAGGTTTACAATATAAAAAAAGTGATTTTCAATGGACAACTTGGGCGTTTGCCGAAAGATTATTTTCGTCAAATCAACTTCCAGCTTGGAGAAGAGTGCGACAAGGAATGGAATTTCAGTTACCAAGTTATCCATTCAAAATAAATGGAAATAAATTTCGTACAATCGTATTCTATGAAGTTGATTTTACAGATAATAACTTTTTTCAAGATAGTAAAAGATTTAAAATTTGGGAAAATCTGTTTATAACATTTCAAGATGCAAATGACTCCAATAAATTTCGAATATTGTTTGGGGAAAACACGAATATTTTGTCAAAAGAAGATAATTTATCTTCGGGTAATCTGCCAACAATAAATCGAAGTTTAATTCTCGAACAGCACGGAAGCACAAATAGTTTTGGTACACAATGGGGCTTACAAATTCAATCACAAGTGTCAAAAAGAATATTTTTACAAGCATCAATGCAAGACAATAGAGGTTCGCTTAATCAAAATCATCCTAGTTTTCAATTTTGGAATTCGCTGACTTTTAAAATTACGCAGTCTATTATCCAAGCCACCGATAAAAGCAATCAAAAGTTAAATATTGGTTTTGCGATAGACAATACTCAAAACATAAAAGATAAAAATTTTACTCTAATTTCAGGTATAAATAATGTGTCATTAGGAAGCACCTTGGCAACAGGAACTAAACTGACTTTTGAAAATAATTTGGACTACACTAATACTATTGGAAATCATTTTTATACCATCGAATATGAAGTGATTAATTCTAATTATTCAGACCAAAAATTAAATGTTAAGGGTGGCTACGGTCAGCTACAATTTCAAGTATTTGATAAAAAAAAGATTGGCGATTTAGTACCTTTCGTACGCTATGATTTAGTTGCATTAAACAATCCTAATGAAAAAGCAACAGAACAGGCAATCAAAATGGGTATTAATTATAATTTGGCCCAAACAAACAAATTGTT
Source organism: Flavobacterium cryophilum (assembly GCF_048286555.1). Classification (NCBI taxonomy): domain Bacteria; kingdom Pseudomonadati; phylum Bacteroidota; class Flavobacteriia; order Flavobacteriales; family Flavobacteriaceae; genus Flavobacterium; species Flavobacterium cryophilum. The sequence goes on from NZ_JBLVPZ010000018.1 coordinate 12,134, forward strand.
AAACTTTCACATAGAATATGCACATCATTTACTTAATGGATCTCCAACTATTTTGACCACAACGCTAAACAAATTCGATGAGTTCAGATTTGGAATTCGAGTAAATACAACAAGATATTTAAGATTTTAATTGTATCCTTTATGAAAATATTTAACTACATAACTCGGACAGTTTGGGTACTATCTTTAGTCAGTTTATTTACTGATACAGCAAGTGAAATGCTTTACCCAATTATGCCAATTTACTTAAGAGCAATCGGATTTTCTATTGTTTTGATTGGTGTTTTGGAAGGTTTTGCAGAAGCTTTGGCAGGTTTAAGCAAAGGATATTTCGGGAAATTATCAGACAATTCCGGAAAACGAGTTCCGTTTGTTCAACTCGGTTATGCTTTTAGCACTATTTCAAAACCAATGATGGCAGTTTTTACTTTTCCACTTTGGATTTTCTTTGCACGAGCTGTTGACCGCTTTGGGAAAGGCATTCGCACAGGTGCTAGAGATGCTATTTTATCGGATGAGGCAACTCCGGAAACAAAAGGAAAAATTTTTGGTTTTCATCGATCAATGGATACTTTTGGAGCAGTTATCGGGCCCGCATTGGCATTATTGTATCTATACTTTTATCCACAGGATTACAAAACACTTTTTTATGTCGCATTTATTCCAGGGCTACTGGCTGTATTGGCATCCTTTTTTTTGAAAGACAAAACTAAAGCCCATCCAATAGAAAGAAAACCAACACCTTTTTTCTCCTTTCTAAATTATTGGAAAGCAAGTCCATTGCAGTATCGAAAATTACTAATCGGGTTACTGGCATTTACCTTATTCAACAGTTCCGATATTTTCTTGTTATTAAAAGCAAAACAGGCAGGTCTAAATGACACGGCAGTAATTGGGGTTTATATTTTTTATAATTTGGTTTATGCACTTTGCGCGTTTCCAGTAGGAATTTTTGCAGACAAAATTGGATTAAAGAAAATGTTTGTTTTTGGGCTTTCTTTGTTTGCAATAGTATATTTTGGGATGGCTTTTAGTACTAATATTTATACTATAGCAATGCTATTCTTTATTTATGGAGTTTATGCATCAGCAACTGAGGGGATTTCCAAAGCTTGGATTAGTAATATTTCCAATAGAAAAGATACTGCAACAGCAATCGGAACTTATTCAGGTTTTCAAAGCATTTGTACAATGTTAGCGAGTTCTTTAGCTGGCCTAATTTGGTATCAATTTGGTGCAAATGCTACATTTATAATTACTGGAATAGCAACAGTTTTTATTATCATTTACTTCTCATTTTTTGTAAAAAAATAGACATAGACAAATTTAGGAGTGGTATAAAATAGCTTACAAATATTAAAATTACTGCCAACTGCTTTGGTTGGGCTTGCAAAGCCAAAAATGAAACCTGTGTTGAACGGAACTTAAGGTAGTTTTGAAAAGTACTGTTTTTAAGCTGCGGGATTTGAAGACTGAAATAATACTTAGTAGAAAAAGATGCAAGGGCATCTTTTTCTGTTTTACAGCGGTAAGTAATATTTATCAATTTGGGATTATTACTTATCAAAAGCGGATTACTTGATTTGAAGATAAAAGATGAATACCTATTCCTTCTATATTTGAGGTATGGAATGGTATGAAATAATAGGATTTATTGCGGTTTGGTTTTTATGTTTTTAGCTGAGAGGGAAGTTCTATGAGTTTAGGAGGAATAGGCACTATAATTATAGCTGAAAGAGTAGGAGGATTGGGTGAAAGATGCTGAGTGGTGTCTTTTATGTTTTATGCCGGTACAAATTACAAAACCAGCCACTTTGCACTCCTTTAAGCACAACTACTCTACTCATTTACTGTACAGCGACACTAATTTACAATAGGCGCAAGAATTTTTGGGACATAATAGTAGTAAAAACTACCGAAATATATACCTATGTTATTACGAAAAGTCTGCAGCAAATAAAAAGTCCTTTTAAAGATTTGTAAGAAAATTTTAATATATTTGAAAAGACATAAAGCGAAACAAACCTTCGCCAATCTATCCCTATTTGGGTGTGTATACGAAGGTTTGTTTTGCCTATATGCAAGTTGGCAGCAATTATAAACCACATTTTCGTAAATATGAACAAAGCATATTATTTCGTAATTGCATTCTTAATTTTAGGTTGTAATAGAAAGCCACCAGAAGCCAAAACACCAACAAAGTTGCCGAATTTGAAAATATTGTTGGAGTAGGTTATTTGAAACTGACAGCAGATTATGATGAATGTGGAGAGTGGGGCGGACATCACGAAGAGATAAAAATTGTTCGTGCAGAAAAAAAACTTTTTGCCGAAATAACAAAAGATAGCGTTGACTGCAAAAATTTAACAAGCCGAAAAATTATCGAGAAAAAAAGAGTTGCTTTGAATGAAAATCATAAAATAGCTATTTCTGATTATTTGCATGAACTTCTGAATAAAAGTTTAGAAGAACAAATTCCATATCATGCGGGTCAATGGTATACCGCTGAAACAATCGATTCTACTTTAGTTTTAAATTATCACGAAGCTGGAAATAATTGGAAAGGATTTATGAAACTAAAAGTAGAATTGTCTAAATAACTGCTGCTAACAGCTAGGATTTCGTTGCGTGCGTAGCACGAACAATGAAGCCCGTGTTGAACGGAACCGAATACCTGCCGCCAACACTATGGAGTTATCGTAAAGATTGTAGAGGTATTTTCAAGAGGATTTTGTTCCTCTTTTTTTGTGGAGTTGTTTCAGCTTGATTTTTTTGATGTTTTCCTTCACTTTTGAACACAATTTCCCTTACCCGTAAAATTAGTTTTCACAGGGAATGGCGTTTTGGCTACGACCAAGAAACCAAGCAGGCGGACCACGCTGGTCAAAAACCGCTATGCGGTGTAAATTGCCTGTTTTACAACAAGGACACTTTTGTAAAAAGGACTTCTTTTCTGCTTTTTCTAAAACTTTTACCTTAAGTTTTTCCTGCAAAAGTTTCAGCTTTTGACGCTTCCAAGTGCTGCTCAAAAAACCATAATGACGGATTTTCACAAACCGTTTGGGCAAAATATGCAACGAAAAACGCCTGATAAATTCCTGATGAGTAAGTGTCATTTGTTTTTTAACGCCCGCTACTCGGTAATCCTTGTAATCAAAAGTCACCTTTTGCTCGTCAATACTCTTGATTCTATTATTGCTGATGGCTATTTTATGGGTGTATCTACCCAAATATTCCACCACTGATTTGGGACTTCCAAAAGGTTTCTTAACAAATACTACCCATGGTTTTTGCCATAATTCCTGCCGGATTTGTTCGTATTGAGTAGGCGATTTCGCCTTGAGTTTTTCGCAAAATTTAGCCCTGAAAACCTTAGACAACGCCTTGACTGGAAACAGAAATTTACCGTCTGTTCTACTGTTTTGCCATTGTCCGTTTTTATTCACACCACTGCCTGGAACAATGCAATGCAGGTGCGGATGCAAACTCAATTGTTGTCCCCAAGTGTGCAAAACGGCGATCATTCCCATTTGCATTTGCTTGGCTTTGCCAAAACTTTGAAGCGTTTCCCATGTCGCTTCAAATAAGGTATCATACACCATCTTGGGCTGATGCATCGACAAAGAATTGACACTGCTTGGCAAGGTAAAAACGACGTGGAAGTACGGCACTGGCAAGAGTTCTGTGCTTCTAGCTTGTATCCAATCTTCTCGTTTGTTACCCTGACACTTCGGGCAATGCCGATTGCGGCAAGAGTTGTAGCTTACAGTGAGAGTACCACAACTATCGCAAGAATCGATATGACCACCCAACTCGGCTGTTCTACATTTTTTAATGGCGTAAAGCGTGCGAAGTTGCCACGTATTTAATCCATAGTTTTCGATTCTTGATCCTATTTTTCGCAGTACATCCGCTACTTCACTTCGACTTCGCCCTGTGCAGCTTACCGCCCGCTGCATTGGGCAAAAAGAGTATCAAGTGGACTAAAGATGCGCTGACTTTCGAGTTGGGCAATATGTAGATATTCCATTGTGGTCTCAACATTCTGGTGTCCCAAAAGGTCTTTCAAAGTCATAATATCCATACCGTCTTCGAGCAAATGCGTGGCATAACTGTGCCGAAGCGTATGGGTATGAACTTCTTTGATAATACCCGCTGCTTTGGCGACTTGTTTCACTGCCCATTGCACGCCTCGTTGCGAATACCGATTGTCAAAATCGCCACCGGCTCCATTAGGCAAAGGTTGTCCATTAAAAACATAATCTTGGGGTTTTTCGGCTTCGATGTATTTTTTCAGCCCACGAATTAAATGTTCTGAAAGCGGTACGTAGCGGTCTTTTTTGCCTTTGCCTTGCACGACTTTGAGTTGTTTTCGGTCAAAATCTAAATCCTGTAAACGCACACTTCTAGCTTCCATACAGCGAAGTCCACAACCATAAAGCAAGCCAATGAGGATTTTATGTTTAAGCAGTTTGGCACACTGGAGCATCGCCCAAACTTCTTCCTTGCTCAAAACAACAGGGAGTTTTTTCTCGTGTTTTATCGAGGGCAACCGTAAAAATTCATACGGTAAACCCTCGGATTTTAGCAAAAACCGAAGTCCGTAAACACAGTGTTTAAAATACGTTTGAGATGGAGTTTTTGACTTTTTTTGTTGGTAAAACAAGTAATCCTGTACTTGTTCAGAATCTAATTCAGTTGGGATTTTACCAAAATAAAGCGAAATAGCCGCCACATGGCGGGAATAGTTATTGAACGTGCTTTGGCTTCTTCCTAAAATGGAAACCGTACGCTCAAATCGTTGAAGTAATTCCTCAAATCCAGGAACTTCGCGCTTGGCTTGGTTGAGGATTTTGTTTTCTCTTAACGCATCAGGATGCTTTTTTTTGTAGTCATAATATCCTATTTTAGTTATCTTCGTAAGATAATCAAAATCAACAATGGTGCTACCGAAGGTTTAGTTCAACACACGCTACAAGCAATTTGGGTATTAGGCTTAATTTGAAAATGGTTTGGTATTTGGAAGATTTGGCAAATCCGAAAATAGGGCTTAATTTAGTCCCAAACTGCGTGTAACGCGGGGACGTTGGCAATAATATTCGAAAAAATATGACAAACGAAAATCCGAATTTAAAGCTTTTAAGTATTTCTGCAATTTATTCTCTGTCCACATTTTTTATGTGGATGCTGTCTAAAAATGACGAAAGCGCTTCACTAGGTTATTTATTTATACTTGTAATCATTTGGGCTATTTTAACAATCGTAACGGGGATCATAATTTGGAAAGACAAAATAAAAATAAAAAATTGGAACATCTTAATTCTTATATTTTGTACTCCTGTTCCTTTTATCATTTTTCTTTCGGCAACTTCCAAAGAACAAGTTACAGGAATTTGGGAATACAATAAAAATAATCATCGCATAAAAGAAATCACATACGAAAACCGAAAAGAATATTTATCAAGTGTTGATAAAACCACAGAAGAATATCCTAACCCTGCAAATGATAAATATCACCTAGACAGTATTGTTTATTATGGAGAAAATTCGGAAATAATTGAAACTAAGCATTTCAAGTAAATAGAAAATATTACTGCCAACAGCTGTTCCTATGTAAAGCATCATTAAGTTATTAACAACTTTTAAGATGGTTATATGTAGGGTGTTTTTCGATTACGAATTCCGTTCCAGCGGCTTGTTGGAAAAGTTGGAAAC
>NZ_JBLVPZ010000019.1:0-8500 GCF_048286555.1 Flavobacterium cryophilum
TGCGCGGTATTCCTGTGATGTGTTGCATCATTAAATATACAACTTTTCTTCCTTTTATTTTACATTAAGTGTTATATTTGAAAGAAATAAACGGAAGTTTTTTCACAGACTGACGTTAGACGACAGTTAACCTAAAAACCACACAGACAATAGCAAATCAAATTATGCAATATATTAAACTACTATCCTTACATTTCATAGTTCTATTACTTTTGACAAATATTGTTTTTGCTCAAACTAAACAAATAAAACAAATTGACTCTTTAATGAAATGGTCAAATCAGATTGGAATTTTTAACGGAAATGTACTTGTTTCAAAAAATAATAAAATAATATATAACGCATCATTTGGATTTACAGATGCCACTAAAACTAATAAATTAACCACTGACTACAGATTTAATATTGGCTCAATAACAAAGGAATTCAGTGCGGTTGCTTTAATGCAGTTAAAAGAACAAGGTAAACTGCAACTGAACGATAAGGTTTCTAAATTTATTCCCGAATTACCAAAATGGGCAAATGAAGTTGAAATTAAAGATTTATTACAATACACAAGTGGAATACCTAATGTAAATTGGAAAAGTATTAAAAATGACAAAGATCTTTATGATGGTTTAATACTCATTGATACCCTTGATTTTAAGTCTGGTACAGATTACGATTATAATAACAACAATATATTTTTAAGACAATTTATTGTTGAACGATTAACCAAAATGCCTTTTAAAGCATATGCAGAAAAATTCATTTTCAAGCCTTGTAAAATGGATTCGGCTGAATTGACTCCTTTAAAAGGCGAAGAAAATATAGCCAAAGGATTTAATAATAATTTAGTTCCAGACAAAACAGATTTACCAATAACAGGAGGAACTTACTTGACAACTATTGATTTATTAAAATGGGCAAATTGTCTTCACAATGATAAAGTAGTTAGTAAAAAATCACTTTATGAAATAGGACAACAATTTAATTTGCCAGAAACTCAATCAGCATTGGGGCAAGCAAAATTTAAAAACGAAAATTTAATAGAGCATTTACACGATGGAAGAGCTGGAAATCATGAAGCTATTTTAGTTTCAGATATTGATGAAAAGTTTACAGTTATTCTATTAGATAATAATTATAATGGAAAAGTTTTTGAAATTTCAAATGCGATTATAGCAATTTTGAAAAACCAAAGATATAACCTTCCGAACAAAATAATTAAAAAATAACCCGATCGCTCTGATATGCATAATGGTTAGCGCAGTTTTGCAAACTGTGCCCACAACGGAAGCAAATAAAATAATAGACAAACTGCATGGGATTGCTTCGTTCCTCGCAATGACTTAAACAAGTTGCTCGGAAATAAACCCGATCACTTCGATGTCTAAAATCATTGCCGTATTTTTGCAGACTGTGTACACAACGAGCAGCAAATAATCTGAATGGCATTGCTTCGTTCCTCGCAATGACTCAATGCAATCGCCCACAAATAAAACCATCTAAAATGAAAAAGATCCTTATAATATTTTCAATAGTTACATTATTTATTTCTTGTAAAGAAGCAACTAGCAAAAAAGCAGCCGAAGTTAAAAATCAACAAGTTGACAGCACAGCAAATCAAGTGTCAGAAGTTGCTGCGTTCAAAGGGCAACAAGTTACCGGAGTTACACTTACTGATGCCGGGCGAATTTTTGTAAACTTTCCGAGATGGAGAAAAGGAGTTGATGATTCCGTCGTGGAAATAACAAATACTACCGTTCAAGAAAGCTATCCGGATGAAAATTGGAATTCTTGGGAGATTGGACAGCCAGTTGTGGCCAATAAATTTGTTGGAGTGCAATCAGTAGTTGCCTTTGAAAACCAATTGTATGTTTTAGACACCAGAAGTCAATTATTCGAAAATGTACTGGATGCGCCTCGTCTTTTTGTTTTTGATCTAACAACTGATAAATTAGTTAAAACCTATGTTCTAGATAAAAACAGCTACCACCCTGATTCTTATATCAACGATCTTAGGATAGATAAAAAAACTCAAAAAATCTATCTTACTGACTCAGGAAACTCTGGTATTGTCATCATAGACATTAAATCCGGTCGTTTCAGAAGAGTTTTAGACAACCATAAATCAACAGCTGCCGAACAAGGCTTTTTGACATTTGGAGACAAAAAATGGCAAAATACAATACATTCTGATGGAATAGCACTGGACACTGTAAACGACCGACTTTATTTTCATGCCCTTACAGGATACAGCCTCTATTCAATTGCAACAAATATGCTTGACTCTGAAGATGAAAAAAGCATGGAAGAAAGCGTTCGACTTGAGGCAAAAACTGCCGCACCGGACGGCATGTTATTTGATGACAACGGCAATTTATATTTTGCCGATTTAGAAAACAATAAAATCCAGTATCGAAAACCAGATGGCAGTATTCACACTTTGGTAGAAGGTGATATGATAAAGTGGGCAGATACATTTAGTATATATAACAACTACTTATATTTTACAAACTCAAGAATAAATGAGGTTACAGCTGATATTTCAAATTTGACTTTTACTTTAAACAAAATCAAATTAGCCAAATAGTAAAAAAAGTTTCTTAACAAATCCAGCATTTGTAACGGATACAAAGTTTACTGATTTGAAACAATCGTTTATAGTTTCAATCTATGATGTAAAATGGGTTTGATTTTTCGGACCCATTTTTTTTATCAAAAAAAATAAGTTTCACAACTTTCACAACTTACAATGTCACAGCAATGGTTGTGCAAAAATAGAGATGAATGTCAACAGCAAAAAAAGATGCCGATCGCTCGGATATCCACAGTCGTCAGCGCAGAATTACTTCGCCCGATCGCTCGGATATTCACAATCGTTAGCGCAGAATTGCATTTTGTGCCCACAATCTAGCACAGTATTATAAATGGTAAAAATAACGTCATGCTACATAATTCGGATAAATAACCGTGGGTTTACATATTGTAGAGATTACATGAAAGTTATCTCCAACTTTTCATCCAACCTTCTCATTTACACTTAAATCACTGTAAAAATTGACTTTGTAAATTTAACAAAAGCAGAATAAAGCACTTAAAACAATAAATACTCATTTACTTGAAAGCTATATTTTCAACTGAGAGCTAACCTCTAATGGTTGCTAACAAATCATGTGGATAACCTAAAGAAACGGCGCTTAGCTCATCTAGTTTTATAATATGATCAGCAGTTAGTTGAATAGATGTCGCTTTTAGTCCCTCATTAAAATGATGAATTGTACGTGCTCCAACTATTGGAAAGGCCCCTTTCGATAAAACCCAAGCTAAGGCAACTTGGCCAGGAGTAGCATCAAGTTCTTCTGCAATGATAAAAAGTTGATCCAGAATTGTTTTTGTATTTTCATTTTCTTGGTAACCAGAAGTTGAAGTAAGAGTTATGCGTCCAGTTTCACCTTTTCTGTACTTTCCTGTCAGCAAGCCACCTGCTAACGGTGAATAGGTCATTGTACCTAAACCAAATTGTGCAGCCATAGGTATAAATTCACGATCTGCAGTACGCTGTAATAAGTTATATTCAATCTGAATCGCAGTTAATTTTGTTGAACTGGCGACAGTGGCCGCTTTCCAAGCAGGGAAGTTTGCTAAACCTGTATATAAAACTTTTCCGCTATTTACCAAATCTTCCAAGCCTCTAACAATTTCATCAAGTGGCGTTACGCCATCATCAAAATGCGGCATGTAAATATCAATGTAATCTGTCTTAAGTCGTTTCAAGCTTGATTCTATTGCTTGCCGCATAGCTTTTCGATGATTTCCAAAATTACTGATTTTTGGATCTGCTTCACTACTTCGTGTGTATTTGGTACAGATAATAAAGTTATTGCGTTGATTTTCAATAAATTTACCTACCACCTCTTCGGATTCGCCAAGTTGGTATTGATCGGATGTATCTATAAAATTCCCTCCTGCATCTGCATAAGCAGTTAATATTTCCTTGGCTTCTTCGGGATTTGTTCCGTAACCCATTCTAGTTCCAAAATTGGCTGTTCCTAATATAATCTCGCTAGAATATAGACCTGTGCTTGTTCCAAATAACTTATGTTTCATAATATTTTAATTTTTATAATGCAAAATTAACGATAGCTACTAAAACATACAAGTACGTCTAAATTTAGCTATATTCAGAATTACATTTATATAGCCTATATTTGATATTTAAATTAATTTGTGATGTACAAAAAAAAGACACCAGTCTCTTTGTGGGCTGCATTTATTTATGGCGATAAGTAATGGGAAATGGAAAATTAGCTTAATTTAGTGTATTTATTCAGGAATAAAGCGTTCAGTAGAACTGCAGCGAAAAATGCATAAAGCATCTCGAAGGGTTTTGGATACACAACAAAATCAGTTAATAAATCATGGTATTCTAACGAAAATCACTTACGATGAACGTCCTTTAAAAGTCGAATATGAACTGACCCTTTTAGGAGAAACAGTAATCTTTGTGGTCACAGATTGCAAAGCCGCGTTATCGGAATACGATTGTTTTCACTAGCACAGTAAATTCGAAAAGCATTAACACATTTAAAAACCAAACCGATGAAAGTACTATTTACCACCTTACTTTTTTTGTTCAGCCTTACAATTTTCGCGCAATCGAATCCATTTGCCGGTGATTACAATCGCACTTTTAGCAAAGAAGGAGATCATTTAATTGAATATAAATTGACCTTACAACAAGATGGAACATTCGTGTTTCATTCGTATTCTAAAATTAAAAACGGGTTTCCACCTGAAGTAAATAAATACGGAAAAGGAAAATGGACTGCGAAAGACAACGTTATTACTTTCTCTTCCAACAAACAAGAAGATTTTGATGCAAAATATACGTTGGATTTCGATAAATCCAAGGCGAGATTTGTTACTAAAAATCCCAGAGATAAAACGGATCGAATAATCAAGACCAAACTTACATTTGTAGAATCAGAAATCTTTTGGATACAAAGACTGGATGTTTTTAAAATATAAAACGCATTACAACTCAAAGCCAGCCAATAAGCATTGACTGCACAATCTTTCTTAAAAATAAAGTCTTAAAAACTATAAAAAAAACCTCGTTTAGATTGATAAACGAGGTTTGTCTTTTATACTTTAATTGGAGTATTTGCATTCATTATATTCTTTTACAATATTGATAAGGTTTTCCTCAATTTTTAAATCAAATACTTCTTTCTTAATTTCATTGGATAAATCTTTGCATGAACTTAGATACTCTGCCAGTTCAATTGAAATATTTTTATTATTTCGTTTATCAATCATTTGCCCTGATTCTTGATTTTTAATCTTTAGTACATATCGCTCTTTTTCAACTGGATCAACCAAAAGTGAATTGTCTTTTTCTGAAAAGACTACCCTATAAAAATAAGCGTTATTAAAACCTAATGACATTGCGTTTGAAAGTTTTTTCATCACATCACCTTTAACTTTCATTCCCCTATAACAAGTTTCGGAGCCATCTGCATTTTTTACATAAAAAACAGTATTGTCTTTTGCAGCTAAAGTGACTATTCTTTCTTTTCCTTTTTCATTGAGATACTTAACCGTGACAAATTTTCCATATTTATCAATTGCATCAATAACTTCGGTATTTCCTGTTTGATTAATATCTAATTTTTCAAATGGGGCTGTCAATGTTCCCTCATATTTCACACCCTTATCATCAATTGCATACCCTTTTACGTTATATACATTCACACTTCTTTCTTTTGCGATACGAATCTTTTCTTTTAATAAATTGGCGTTATATACTTTTGCTTGATGCTCTAAAGTAATATCACGATAAACTAGTTCTCCTATTAATTCTTTAAAAAAAACCACATTATCTATCCCTGAAAAATGACTGGTCGACTGATAGGTAAATTTACTATCAGTGTATAAAGTAACCTCTATATCATTATCAAGATTTCCTTTTATTTGTGCAGTTGCAACTTTATTATTGTCTAAATCATAAACGTTTGCAAAATTACTTGAACTCATTGGTGTATAACCAGAACCTATTACTCTACCCACTATAGACGTTCCAGCTGTACCACCAAACATAACAGTTCCATCATTTTTCACATAAGGGTTATAACGGGAAATTTTCTCTTGTTTTTCTTTTCTTGATTCTAAAACATCAACTTTTGATTTAAAAGCTTTATCTGAAATACTCTCTCTTTGTGTTGCAAAAAACTCAGTTATTTTATTCTGATTAAATCCATTAGAATCAAACAAGCCATATTTTACGGAAAGTAAATGCAGAATGATTTTTGTTGGACTGAATGAAGTAATTAATACATCATAGGGAATTTCAGTTGTTTTAGTTCCATCTGCTGAAGTAATAGTAAACCATTGATTCATAATTGTTTGTCCTACCGCCATGGCTTTATATTCAACTGTAAACTGTTTTACATTATTCAAATCCGACAATTCGTATTGGCTGGAAATTTTATCGTTTAATATCGCTACTTCCTTTTCATCGACCAGAACTTTATCCTTCTTGGTCTTAATTTTTTGAGCAAGTACAATCATTGGTAATAACAATAGCAGAAGAATAATTTTTTTCATATTTGATTTTTTTAGTAAATATAAGTAATTTTTGTAATATTTTTAATATAAAAATAGTATAAGAATATCTGTTCTTCAATACTCGTCCAACGGATTGACACAATCATTAGCATAGTTTTGCAAACTGTGCCTAACGAAGAGCAAGCAATACAAATCCACAATCAAAGTCCGTGCGAGGAACGAAGCAATCTCACTAGCAAAAGCAAACCCAACAAATTATTTAAAAGGATATACCCCAGCTCTGTGAAATCTCCCGACCTCGTACCTGATCGCTCGGAAACACACTAGATTTATCGTTAACGCATTACCGTCACTTCGAGTGATTTTAAACAGTAATGCGATAGCTTTACTATTTAAAATCGTATCGAGAAGCCTTTCTGTAATCATATTATGGTCGCTTTGTCTTCACTCCCTAAGATCCTTTTTTAATAAAAAAAATGTCCCAAATATTTACAATAAATGGGACAAATTATACTTTCTATTTTGAATTTTATTTACTTCCTTTTTCTAACAAATCATTAGGATTAATAACGGGTAGAATAAAATCGCTTAATACTGTTCCTTGAAAACGGGTCATTAAAATCCCTCTTGAAGTTGAATACGTTATAGAAGCCAATGCGTTTCCCAAAGCGGGATGAATAGTAATGGTTTCATCTTTTTTCAGAGTGGTAAGTTCCTCGATATTATCTACATAAAAAACATAGACAAAACTGAAATTCCCAACTGCTTCTTCAGTGGTGTCTTCATCACTTTTAGTCTCGACATGTACAGAAAAATCAGCTTTAACCAATTTGTCTTCAAGATTAAATCCTAACTCGAAATCAACATTGAAAGTATGACCGGCTACTTTTTCATTTTCAAAATCAAATGGGCTGTTGATTTGTCCTTTAATGATTTTGAAATCTACAATTTCTATTTTCTCTGGTTGTAAAATATTAGCTGACATTTGCTAATGGTGTTTTTGATTTAGTTTTAGATTTTTTCCACACATTAGTATACGTTACATCTCTGGTAGTTACATGTGCATTCTTGTATACAGTAATATATCTTTTACCACCTATATAAGTAGACACAGGCTTTCTATGAGGCACATGGATAATGGTATCACCCAATTCCGCTTCTAATTTTGCAAGGGAACGCAAAGTAAAATTATGTTCTCCCACCAACCATTTATTCACTTCCGAAGGTCTTTTTGCTAATTTATCAGCTAAATCCTTTTGGCTAAATCCTTTTTCCTTTAATAGCTGATGTACGCGTACTACAATATCAGCGTATAACCTTGTGAAAATTTTTGTTTCTTCGGGTGTTTCTGCTAAAATTCTTTGGGCTACTTTGCTTCTCATAATTTGGAATTTTTAGAGGATGATTTCATCTATTTAACGGTGTAAAAAGTGCGCTTTACTCCTTCATCATCCCATATTTCTAGAATAAATACATTCACTTTATTCCCTTTTTTTAAACAAAAATACACTTTTAAGTGTATTTTACTATTATTTATAATATTTTTTTTTATTTTTTTCAAATATTGAGTATCGGTATTCTTTTCAATCCATTACTTTTTTAATTATGAATACCCAGATCCCTCGGATATATCTTCGAGTTCGATAGCGCATTCTATGATAAAAAACAAGCGATATTTTAAAAATTAGCAGGCAAATTTATATGTATTTATGTATGGGGTTTGCCTGTTAATTACTGAAAAGACCCGACCAATAATTTTGCATTTTACATTGTTTAAAACCAGCATAGCATTCTTACCCTCTGCTTTTTTTCTTTCATAATATTCTTTGAGTGGATATGCAAATAAAACCCGCAGTATTAGTTAAGCAACATTTTTAAAATTATTTTTCTGTTTCCAGAATTCTTCTATTGTTTTGTAATCTAAGGCGGAATGCCTTCTTTTTCTGTT
>NZ_JBLVPZ010000020.1:2500-5207 GCF_048286555.1 Flavobacterium cryophilum
GCTTGTAAGCGTATGGTTTCAGGATCTATTTCACTCCGTTATTCACGGTTCTTTTCACCTTTCCCTCACGGTACTGGTTCACTATCGGTCTCTCAGGAGTATTTAGCCTTAGCGGATGGTCCCGCCAAATTCAGACAGGATTTCTCGTGTCCCGCCCTACTCAGGATACCACTATCGTTATCTTCTTTTACTTATACAGGGCTATCACCTTCTTTGGCTTTACTTTCCAGTAAATTCTAATTCAATCCGCAACAAATAACGTGGTCCTACAACCCCAATATTGCCGTAACAACATTGGTTTGGGCTAATCCGCGTTCGCTCGCCACTACTTACGGAATCACTTTTGTTTTCTTCTCCTCCGCCTACTTAGATGTTTCAGTTCAGCGGGTTTGCCCACCTATCGGTGTACTATGTCTTCAACATAGTGGGTTGCCCCATTCGGGTATCTACGGATCAATTCGTGTGTGCCAATCCCCGTAGCTTTTCGCAGCTTATCACGCCCTTCATCGCCTCTGAGAGCCAAGGCATCCCCCATACGCCCTTATTTTGCTTATTGTACCAACATTCAATTAAGAATGCCGTTTCTTTCACTTGTCTATAAATAAACAAGCAAAAAATGCTTTCTACTTTTTATTATTTTCTTATCTCAATATGTCAATGAACTTTATTTAGTCGAATGTCAAAGGTCTTAAAGCCCCAATGTCCGTGGACTTGTAACTTTATGACTTTAGACTTTATGACTAAAATCGTGGAGAATAACGGAGTCGAACCGTTGACCTCCTGCGTGCAAGGCAGGCGCTCTAGCCAGCTGAGCTAATCCCCCAATCTTTTTTAATTATGAATTGTGAATTACGAATTACGATCTATATCGTGATTTTTCAACTCTAGAATTTCTTCTTTTTATTTAAGTAAAATTGTTGTCTCGGACAGACTCGAACTGTCGACCCCTACATTATCAGTGTAGTACTCTAACCAGCTGAGCTACGAGACACTCTTTATACTTATGTCTAAAGCCGAAGGTCTTAAAGTCGAAAGTACTGGACTTTTGACATTGGACTTTACAACTTTACGACTGTAATATTATTTGAACTAACAGCAAGAGTAATATAATTTTAACATTTGTTTCCATTCGAACTTTCGTCTTCTTTCCTAAAAGTGTTGTTTGCACAACTAACATTTAGGCTCTAGAAAGGAGGTGTTCCAGCCGCACCTTCCGGTACGGCTACCTTGTTACGACTTAGCCCTAGTTACCAGTTTTACCCTAGGCAGCTCCTTGCGGTCACCGACTTCAGGCACCCCCAGCTTCCATGGCTTGACGGGCGGTGTGTACAAGGCCCGGGAACGTATTCACCGGATCATGGCTGATATCCGATTACTAGCGATTCCAGCTTCACGGAGTCGAGTTGCAGACTCCGATCCGAACTGTGACCGGTTTTATAGATTCGCTCCTGGTCGCCCAGTGGCTGCTCTCTGTACCGGCCATTGTAGCACGTGTGTAGCCCAAGGCGTAAGGGCCGTGATGATTTGACGTCATCCCCACCTTCCTCTCAGTTTGCACTGGCAGTCTCGTTAGAGTTCCCGACATGACTCGCTGGCAACTAACGACAGGGGTTGCGCTCGTTATAGGACTTAACCTGACACCTCACGGCACGAGCTGACGACAACCATGCAGCACCTTGTAAATTGTCTTGCGAAAAGTCTGTTTCCAAACCGGTCAATCTACATTTAAGCCTTGGTAAGGTTCCTCGCGTATCATCGAATTAAACCACATGCTCCACCGCTTGTGCGGGCCCCCGTCAATTCCTTTGAGTTTCATTCTTGCGAACGTACTCCCCAGGTGGGATACTTATCACTTTCGCTTAGCCACTGAGATTGCTCCCAACAGCTAGTATCCATCGTTTACGGCGTGGACTACCAGGGTATCTAATCCTGTTCGCTACCCACGCTTTCGTCCATCAGCGTCAATATATTAGTAGTAACCTGCCTTCGCAATTGGTATTCCATGTAATCTCTAAGCATTTCACCGCTACACTACATATTCTAGTTACTTCCTAATAATTCAAGTCAGACAGTATCAATGGCCGTTCCACCGTTGAGCGATGGGCTTTCACCACTGACTTATCTGACCGCCTACGGACCCTTTAAACCCAATGATTCCGGATAACGCTTGGATCCTCCGTATTACCGCGGCTGCTGGCACGGAGTTAGCCGATCCTTATTCTTACGATACCGTCAAGCTCCGACACGTCGGAGGGTTTCTTCTCGTATAAAAGCAGTTTACAATCCATAGGACCGTCATCCTGCACGCGGCATGGCTGGATCAGGCTTGCGCCCATTGTCCAATATTCCTCACTGCTGCCTCCCGTAGGAGTCTGGTCCGTGTCTCAGTACCAGTGTGGGGGATCTCCCTCTCAGGACCCCTACCCATCGTTGCCTTGGTAAGCCGTTACCTTACCAACTAGCTAATGGGACGCATGCTCATCTTTCACCGATAAATCTTTAATATATAAATGATGCCATTCATATATACTATAAGGTATTAATCCAAATTTCTCTGGGCTATCCCTTTGTGAAAGGTAGATTGCATACGCGTTACGCACCCGTGCGCCGGTCTCTAGTATTGCTACTATACCCCTCGACTTGCATGTGTTAAGCCTGCCGCTAGCGTTCATCCTGAGCCAGGATCAAACTCTTCATCGTATATTGT
>NZ_JBLVPZ010000021.1:0-4961 GCF_048286555.1 Flavobacterium cryophilum
AGTCGAGTGTGAAACACGAGCGGCTGGGGTCGCGATAGGAAAATTTGTCCGATGATTTTTGGGATAAAAATATTCAGGCTTGATCTTTTGTTTCTTTTGCATCAAGGCAAAAGAAAAGAATTTCATAAAAAAAACGAGTAAGGACATTACAGGCTTGATTTTACTCATCACCTCCTCTCCCCGCCCTTATATTTTTAAACCAGAAAATCAAGGTAAGGATTTCAGCGCTGGCCGCAGGGGAGTGACCCCCGAGTCGAGTGTGAAACACGAGCGGCTGGGGTCGCGATAGGAAAATTTGTCCGATGATTTTTGGGATAAAAATATTCAGGCTTGATCTTTTGTTTCTTTTGCATCAAGGCAAAAGAAAAAGATCACATTCAAGATATAAAATAGTACCTACAACAGCAAACGTTCCTATACACCCTCTTCAGATCGCCCTCATAGTTGCGATACTAGAAAATCACGGTAAAGATTTCAGCGCCGGCCGCAGGAAGCGCCCCCTGAGTCGAGTGTGAAACACGAACGGATAGGATCGCGATAGGAAAATTTGTCCGATGATTTTTGGTGTAAAAATATTCAGGCTTGCAATCAAAAATTCAGGAATACCAAAAACAATAATAGCCCATGAATATTTTTTGTTTCTTTTTCAACAAGACAAATCGAAGATTCAGACACCCGAGCGAAGCGAACAGGCGAAGCAAACACCACTTATAATAAAAGTTAAGTGAGCTAAAAAAGTACAAACACTCTTCATCGACCAAAAAAAAACCCATTCCATTACGGTTTGGGCTTTCATTCAATTTAACTCCGGTTAATCCAATTGGAATCAAACTATTTTCGGTACTTCTTAATAAAAAATTTGAGTAGCATCGATATAATGAAACTGACTATCGCTCCAATACTGGCCAATAAAACAGTTTTCAAAACATCATCTGAATGCAAATTCGGTGCAATACTCAAAAATGTACCGCCTGCTGTACCCATAAGGATAGGATTACTCGTCGTCATCCTGAACGTGATAAGGGCTTTCCTCATCGGAAGTCGTAAGCTGACTTACGGCAGACAACACTCCTCCAACAACGGCCATATACCCGCCAATAGAGCCGATGATAACAGGCAAAGCAACCGGGGCAGTCAAAATAGTTCCGCCAACTGCTGCCAATGCCAATCCAATATTCCGAAGTACTCTAAAAAATTTCGGCGTTGGACCTTTTATTCTTTTTACTAAATTCATAAGTATAAATTTTAAGATTGAATAATTAATGAAACTATTGCAGACTGTTTTAAAGCGCCATAAACCAATTTTTTCACTTTAACAAATGCCTGTCGGGATTGCAAACCTAAACCATATCCTGAAAGTTGCGTAACAGGAGCAATACACCCATTCAATTCTTTCAAGGCGTTATTAGCAGGATGCAACAAAATAAAGCTTCTGTTTTTTACGGCAACCACTTCAATATGCCAGTGAAATTTCCGACTGTACCGCTTTCGCAATAAATAGTATCCTTCTGGAATACAGGAAACACGCTTTTGATTTTTCCTCCAGGGCAATTCAATGGTACTACAAATGAACCGACCATCACAAGTAAGTTTTCCATTCGTTCCTTCAGGGAAATAAGTTCTGGACAATACCAAAACCATCTTACAATCCACTGACTTGTACCAAAGCCAAAGGGTTGTATGAACCATTTTTCAATGGATACATTCTTCCATTTACCTCTTGATAAAACTCCACTCCTAAAGCTAGGAATAAGGGTTTTGTACTATTAGGCGTAATCATGTTGGTTTGGCTGATAGCAATTGTTGGCGCAACATCCCATGGAAGAATAGCGGTTTCTGAATTAGAAGCTACAAAACTTTCCGCTTCAAAATCAACTTCAGCTCCAGCTGAAATAATTTTAAAATGTGTAGTCCCCGAGGCTGCAGCAATCATATTTGACGGGATAAAAGAAGCCAAATCAACTTTGATCTCTCCTGTTAAACGGTCAATGGTGGCTAGAAAGGGTGCAAACAAGCTGGTGCCCAATTTCCCTCTGATATTGAACTCAAAACCCGTAAGCAGTTCAGCCTCGCCATCAATGACATTGCGCAATCCTCTGACACTGGTACTATCAGCTTGAATAACTTTCACCATTGATTGAGTGAGTCGGCTAACCATTCTGCCATCGGCAGAATTTAAGAGCAAAGCTCTTAATGCGGTTCTCAATATTTTTCCGGCTTTCCCGGCTCTACCAAATTCAGAACCATTTTCACGTGTTCTTTGAAACGCCGGATCGCTCGCAATTCTACTGGCTTCAATTCCGCCTTTTTCGCGTGCCAGATGCCCGTCCTGCGTTTTGTAAAAAGTAATATCTCCGATAGTACCTTTCAATTTAATTATGCCTTTCTGTCTTGCCATAATTGTTAAAATTTAAGTTTAAAATAATTGAACTACACTGTCATCCTGAATATTCGTTGCAACTAAATCTGGAATGATTTCAGCAAAGATTGAATCATTTAAACAACATTTCAAAAAGCAGATGTCAATAATGGTATTAAAAAGCCTACAATTACCTATTTTAGTCAAGTCATACGTAAGTAAATTTCATAACTTTACAAAAAATAAAAAAGACCCTGAAAAGGGACAGATAACAAGAAAAGTCA
This sequence comes from Flavobacterium cryophilum, assembly GCF_048286555.1. Taxonomy (NCBI): domain Bacteria; kingdom Pseudomonadati; phylum Bacteroidota; class Flavobacteriia; order Flavobacteriales; family Flavobacteriaceae; genus Flavobacterium; species Flavobacterium cryophilum. Next base: position 2,644 of record NZ_JBLVPZ010000021.1, read on the forward strand.
TTTGACTGCAACAATGTATTAAAAAATAAAAATGTGATTGCAAGTAACATCAGGGTATGTATTTATCCAAAAGATGTACAACGTATTACTGGTAAAACATACCGACAAGCAAGGTTATATCTGCACAAGATCAAAACCAACTTGAATAAAGAGCCACATCAACTACTTTCAATAGAGGAATTTTGTGACTATTCAGGGCTTCAGATGGAACATGTTTTGCGTTGTATAATCGGATAGGATTCACAAAGCGATTAATGGGGGCTGAGGTACTTCTCTAAAACAGCAATACATGTTCAATAAGCTGTTCAAATAATAATACAACCACCAAAATTCCAATACAGATTGTCTACTTTATATTCACCACTCACTACTCACTGCTCACCACTCACTACTCACTAACAAAAAAAACATGGCAAAAGTAACAGCACCATTTCTGATCAAAGGAACTATAGATGACATAAACTTTGTAGTGACCGCAGATGGAAAAAATTATGCACGTATGCGAGGAAAAACGGGAATAACAGCTGAAGAGTTTAAAAACAATCCCATCTTCGACAGAATACGCAATCAGGGGATAGAATTCGGACAATGCGTAAAAAAAGCTGCCGTTTTTAGACAACTTGCCGAACGTTTTAATAGCCTAGCCAAAGACGGAAGTGTTGCAGGTAGGACTAATAAACTCTTGCTTGAAATACTTCAGGAAGACGCGACCAATCCGCAAGGAAAAAGAACACTAACTGAAGGATTAAAAACTAGCGAGGGTAGGGAATGTTTATTGCTATTTGAAAGCAACAAACTAAGACCTTTGAGAAAGGTACTTAAAATAAAAGAACGCTATAACACAGAAAATCAAACCCTAACATTCAATAATTTCTTCGCTAAGGAGAATTTGGATTGGCCGGAAGAAGCAACACATGTTCATTTAGAAACCGCAACAACCAATTGGGATTTTGAAAACGACACCTTCCAAACTTTTTATAGTACTGCATTGATACTGAATAAAGAAGCTGAAAAACAGACTATAAAGATCACCACCGAAAAGCTTTTAGGAAATCAACTCCATCTGACATTCCTTTTCATAGGATTTCTAAAACAAAATCGAAAGAAACAAATATTCTTGCATCGAAAATACAATACAGCTACGGTAATTGCATCTTATACGCCGAACACTGAAAAACGCAGTTTAGATTTTCCCTGCCTTCGAGGTCGGGAGATTCTGATGATATCAAGTAAAGTGTGAATTTAGTTAAAGAAGCTGCTCGCTATTTGTATAGATAATGTATCGCAAATACTGCGCGAATGTCGCTGATTCATATCCTTCTATTTTTGGGTGCTACCAGCGATTTTTAAGGCTTTTCACAAATTATTTTTTCTTGACAACCACTAAAGCAACTTTTTACAGAAAGAATTTCAATTGTAGTTTAAATCCAATATATTTACGTACTGATTAAACAAATATAAAGTTTGTATGAAGCTATAATCCCGTCACTTCGAGAGAACTGAGGCTTGTAGTAAACTGCTATCGAAATTTAAAAAACATGATGGAGAAATATTTACGACAATTAATTTCAATAGAATTTGAAGACAAAAAAGACGTCTTTAGTGGTTTTCTTATTGATTGGACTGAAGATTGGATTTTACTGAAAAACAATCCTGTAGATTTTATAATCGATGGCTATACTATATTAAAGAACAAAAATGTAAAGTCAATTATTCAAGACAAGGATCATGAATTTACCGAAAGAGTAATCAAACTTAAAGGTCTAAAAACAAGCGCAGAGGAAATTATTCCACTGAAAGATTTGTATTCAATTATAAATTTTCTAGCGACTAAATATGAGATTTTTCAGATTACAAAAAAGTCTGATAAAGCAGTTTATCTTGGTAAACTCATAGAATTAAATGAGGAAGAACTGGTAATAGATTTTTTGGGAACCGAAGGGGAGTTTGACGGTGAGATGAGTTTTAAGCAAAACAAAATAAGAGTTATAGAATTTGATACGGACTATATCAATTCTTTAAAACTAATTGTCGACGAGGAAAAGAAAAAATAATCGACTAATAAAGCATCACCCAATTAACCTGTACTTTTACTCACCTTTACAGTCGCCATATAAAAAAATCAAGGATGACTTCCAGCATTGACAAAAGGAAGTGACCCTAAGCTGATTGATAAAGCATCGCCGAACTAGCGTATACTATTAACTCGCCCTTAAATAAAAAGCATAGAAAACAACGAAGAAGTGAAGTGGCAGCACTCCGCGAGTTGAGTCCGCAGGACGAACGGCTCGGGGTGCGGAATGGAACTTCGAGGTAGT
>NZ_JBLVPZ010000022.1:0-4652 GCF_048286555.1 Flavobacterium cryophilum
ATAAAAAAGTAAAAAAGAAAAGATTCTCTTCAATTACATAATAATAAAACCAGCGAACCGTCATTTAAATCCTTTTCGCACCGCCCTCATAGTTGCGATACCAGAAAATCACGGTAAGAATTTCAGCGCCGGCCGAATGAAGTGACCCTAAGCTGACTGATAAAGCATCATCGAACTAACGTGTACTTTTAACTCGCCCTTAAATAAAAAGCATAGAAAACAACATTTGACATTAGACCTATTTTCTATATCCTCCCTTATATTTTTAAGAACCACATTGCTGATATTATGCCACTTTTAGGAATTTACAACCAAAAAAACACACCCCTAACCCCTCTCGAGAGGGGAATACGCAAGCGGTTTCTCTTTGAGGGAACATTGATTTTCAAATTGAGTTTTTAAATTGTGCCTTGTCGCTTAAGTTATTAGATAAGCCGTACCCGGCTGATGCGGGAGTATAAAACGAAAATCGTAAAACAGTGAACTAATATCCTCTACTCGCCCTTATAATTTTACATCAAAAAACCACGGTAAGAATTTCAGCGCTGGCAGCAGGGAGTGACCACCGAGTCGAGTGTGCAGCACGAGCGGCTGGGGTCGCGATAGGGAAATGCGTCCGATGATTTTTGGTGTAAAAATATTGAGGCTTGATTTTTTGTTTCTTTTGAAATCAAAGATTCACGAACTCCAACAAATTATTAACTCGTGAGTAATCAAGACAAAAGAAAAGAATCTCTTAATAAACAAAAAACATGTAACGACAGTACAAGCTTGATTTTTGTTTCTTTTGAAATCAAAGATTCACGAACTCCAATAAATTATTAACTCGTAAGTAATCAAGACAAAAGAAAAGAATTTCATGAAAAAAACGTGTAAGGACATTACAGGCTTGATTTTTTGTTTCTTTTGAAATTAGAGATTCACAAACTCCAATAAATTATTAACTTGTTATATATCAATGCAAAATAAAAATCATCATTATCAACCTCCTCTCCCCGCCCTTTTATTTTTAAACCAGAAAATCACGATAAGAATTTAAGCGTTGGCCGAAGGGAGTGACCCCCGAGTCGAGTGTGAAACACGAGCGGCTGGGGTCGCGATAGGAAAATTTGTCCGATGATTTTTGGTGTAAAAATATTCAGGCTTGATCTTTTGTTTCTTTTGCATCAAGGCAAAAGAAAAAGATCACATTCAAGATATAAAATAGTACTTACAACAGCAAATGTTCCTTTTAAACCCTCTTCGGAACGCTACTATAATTTTACGCCACAAAATCACGGTAATAATTTCAGCGCCGGCCGAATGAAGTGACCCGGAACCGACTGCGTACTGAAAACTGTTTTACAATGTAAAGCGAAGCAAAATCAAACTAAGTTCCGACTTCAACCCGCCCTCATATTTTTAAACCAGAAAACCCCGATGGCGCGGAATTGCATTCCGTGACTGCAATGTGAAGTGAAGTTAAAATATTTTAAAGAATAATAATCGTAAAACGTATTGTATAAAAGAAAGGGCTGAAAAGCCCTCTTTAAGATTCTAAAGTCAAAAGAAATTCAGAGAATTTGATATTGTTGGAGTTACAAATCACTTCCGTTTCTTTTTCTAATGTATCTGGTGTTATAAAATCAAAATCATCTTTGTAGTTTTTAATACTCAAATCAAACAAATCATGCTGTAATGTACCTTGGCTAGGTTCTTCAAATGCAATTTTAATTTTTTTGACTGTAGTATTTGCCTTTTTGGCAAAGACATTCAAAGACTGTTGTATAATTAACGTTTCATACAAATGGTGCACCACTGTTTGTTCTCCTAAACTAAAATCAACGGTTTGAATGGCGCTAATAGCTCCATTTTTAGTAATCAACGGTATGTGTGTTTCTTTTAAGATACCATTGAAAGTAATAGGTTCAAAAGTAAATTTTAAATCAGCTTTTTCTTCAAGACCTTCTTTTTCAAAAGCAGGTTTTATCTTTTTGGCAAAAGTTACGATTTCTTTTTTGGTTTCAATGGCTACAATTTCACCTACAAAGTTGTAATAATACTGCATGAATTTCTCAGCAGTAAAATCAAAAGGTAAAGAAGCAGGTTCTGAAAAATGCAAAATACCATTATTGTATTTATTCAAATAAGAAATATAGTCTTTAGAGAAAATCGATTTTTCAAACACTAATTTCTTTTGATCTTTGGTCAGTGCCTTGTTAGCGTCAGTAACTTTTTGCTTTATTTGTTGCAACGCATTTTTAGCCATACTTCCAATCCCAATTTTGGTAGGAGCCAATTTATCCAATAATCCTAATTTGCTTTTTGAATAATCAAAATAAATCTCATTTTCGGTAATAGCCAATACGCCCATCACCACTTTTTCCGAAGAAATAGGGTTGGTTTGAATGCTGACGATGCTAAAAAATGTTTTCATTTTAATAAATGGATTTACTGTTCAATATAACCGCTTTTACTTTTTCAATTCGTTCTTCACAAAACAAATATTCATGAATTCGGTCCGCTAAATTAGGCGTTAATTTCCATACATCAGTTAATTGAAAAACAATAGTATCAATAACCTCTTTATGCGAAATTTTCAACAAAGGTATGAAATCATCAACAATTTTAATTATTTCTTCTTCATCCATAAAGCTAATAAAGCTCTTGTAAAAATCCGATTGATGGAATTTATCCTGATTTCCGAAGGGAATTTTCGAATTAAAAACTCCTATTTGTTGAACTCCACCAAAAACGAAAGCATGGTCAAATGCCATTATTTTTACGTTTGTTGCCATATCTAACAGCCAAAAGATTGTAATTAAATCCTGGATTGATAAATCGTCCTCGGTCTACATTATTAATCCATAAATCAAAAAGGGCTATTTTAACAACGTCCTCTGGATTTAGAATTCGATTATAATCTCCTTTGCTACTACAGGTTTCAAATTCGTTAATTTCTTCTGAAGGATCTATTCCTTTAGAGCCAAAGCAAATATGATTTACACGAAGTCGTCTGTTTTTTATGATTTTACTTTTATCCAAAGTTCCTTCGGAAACTTGAACCAAAGCAATATCTGGAGTAGGGATATTCAAGGCTTTCAATAGATAATGGGAGACTATTTCATAAGCAAGGCAATTAATTTCATTTGGATCAAAATCGACTAAATATTTGCAGTAATACAGATGGCTATCGTTGCAAATAAACTTCAAAGGTGCATGATCGCTTGTTTTTGTCTCTTCTAATAAAAGTTCTGTTTTAACCTTGAGAATGTCAACCATACTATTTATTATAAATATGTAGTAAATATAGTAGTATTTCTTTAAAACAATGATTTTAATAGGGAATTTACTGTGAAACAATATTCCCAACTTCCTACACCCCGCTGGTGCTCGATTGCATCAAGTACCGCTTATATTAGAAAGATAAAACAGAGCGTATAAAGCGCGGATAGCTAAAAAAACCCTGCTCTTCGAGCTCTTCTGCTCTGAGAACTTAAAACAGAGCAAAATACAACTAAACTTCCGCTTTTACTCGCCCTTATATTTTTAAACCAGAAAATCACGGTAAGGATTTCAGCGTTGGCCGCAGGAAGTGACCCCGGAGCCGAGTGTGAAACACGAGCGGCTGGGGTCGCGATAGGAAAATTTGTCCGATGATTTTTGGTGTAAAAATATTCAGGATTGAAATCGAAGATTCATGAATACCAAAAAACAATAATAACCCATGAATATTTTTTGTTTCTTTTGAAATCAAAGATTCACGAACTCCAATAAATTATTAACTCGTGAGTAATCAAGACAAAAGAAAAAATCCTCTTTATAGATAAAAATAGCAGTAGATCAGTAAACGTACAATTATACCCTCTTCAGACCGCCCTTATCTTTTTATACCAAAAAATCACGGTAAGAATTTAAGCGTTGGCCGAAGGGAGTGACCCCCGAGTCGAGTGTGAAACACGAGCGGCTGGGGTCGCGATAGGGAAATTTGTCCGATGATTTTAGGGATAAAAATGTTCAGGCTTGATTTTTTGTTTCTTTTGTATCAAGACAAAAGAAAAAAATATCTTAATAAACAAAAAATATGTAACGACAGTACAAGCTTGATTTTACTCATCAACCGCCTCTCCCCGCCCTTATATTTTTATCCCAAAAATCACGGTAAGAATTTCAGCGCCGGCCCAATTAATTGATCCTAAGCTGATTGATAAAGCATCATCGAACTAACGTGTACTTTTAACTCGCCCTTAAATAAAAAGCATAGAAAACAACGAAGAAGTGAAGTGGCAGCACTCCGCGAGTTGAGTGCGCAGGACGAACGGCTCGGGGTGCGAAATGGAACTTCGAAGTAGTTTTCAAACTTTTTATTTTCAGGCTTGATTTTTTTGTTACTTTTTTCATCAAGGAAAAAAGTAAGAATCTCTTAATACACAAAAAACATGTAACGACAGTACAAGCTTGATTTTACTCATCAACCTCCTCTCCCCGCCCTTATATTTTTAAACCAGAAAATCAAGGTAAGGATTTCAGCGCTGGCCGCAGGGGAGTGACCCCCGAGTCGAGTGTGAAACACGAGCGGCTGGGGTCGCGATAGGAAAATTTGTCCGATGATTTTTGGGATAAAAATATTCAGGCTTGATCTTTTGTTTCTTTTGCATCAAGGCAAAAGAAAA
>NZ_JBLVPZ010000023.1:0-3236 GCF_048286555.1 Flavobacterium cryophilum
TTATGTGGCTTCAGGAGTATTCACCGGACTTACCGCGGGTACTTATACTTGGAGAGTAAGAGATGCTAACGGTTGTTTCAAAACAGGAACAGTGACTATCACAATCCCTGTTGATATCACTGCATCTGCCGTTGCCAATAATCCACTTTGCTTTGGAACAGCCAATACTGGCTTTACTCTTACTGCAACAGGAGGAACAGGCACATTGATGTATTCAAGTAACAACGGGTCTACTTATGTAGCTTCGGGAGTATTCACCGGACTTACCGCGGGTACTTATACTTGGAGAGTGAAAGATGCCAACGGTTGTGAGAAAACAGGAACAGTGACTATCGCTATTCCTGTTGACATTACAGCTTCCGCAGCAGCCAATAATCCACTTTGCTTTGGCACAGCCAATACCGGCTTTACCATTACAGCAACTGGAGGAACAGGAACAAGGATGTTTTCAAGTGACAATGGAGCGACTTATGTGGCTTCAGGAGTATTCACCGGTCTTACCGCGGGTACCTATACTTGGAGAGTAAGAGATGCTAACGGTTGTATGAAAACAGGAACAGTGACTATCACAATCCCTGTTGATATTACTGCATCTGCTGTTGCTAATAATCCACTTTGCTTTGGCACAGCCAATACCGGCTTTACCATTACAGCAACTGGAGGAACAGGAACAAGGATGTTTTCAAGTGACAATGGAGCGACTTATGTGGCTTCAGGAGTATTCACCGGTCTTACCGCGGGTACTTATACTTGGAGAGTACGAGATGCTAACGGTTGTATGAAAACAGGAACAGTGACTATTACAATCCCTGTTGATATTACTGCATCTGCTGTTGCTAATAATCCACTTTGCTTTGGCACAGCCAATACCGGCTTTACCATTACAGCAACTGGAGGAACAGGAACAATGATGTTTTCAAGTGACAATGGAGCGACTTATGTGGCTTCGGGAGTATTCACCGGTCTTACCGCGGGTACTTATACTTGGAGAGTAAGAGATGCTAACGGTTGTATGAAAACAGGAACAGTGACTATCACAATCCCTGTTGATATTACTGCATCTGCTGTTGCCAATAATCCACTTTGCTTTGGCACAGCCAATACCGGCTTTACCATTACAGCAACTGGAGGAACAGGAACAATGATGTTTTCAAGTGACAATGGAGCGACTTATGTGGCTTCAGGAGTATTCACCGGTCTTACCGCGGGTACTTATACTTGGAGAGTACGAGATGCTAACGGTTGTATGAAAACAGGAACAGTGACTATCACAATCCCTGTTGATATTACTGCATCTGCTGTTGCTAATAATCCACTTTGCTTTGGCACAGCCAATACCGGCTTTACCATTACAGCAACTGGAGGAACAGGAACAATGATGTTTTCAAGTGACAATGGAGCGACTTATGTGGCTTCGGGAGTATTCACCGGTCTTACCGCGGGTACTTATACTTGGAGAGTAAGAGATGCTAACGGTTGTATGAAAACAGGAACAGTGACTATCACAATCCCTGTTGATATTACTGCATCTGCTGTTGCCAATAATCCACTTTGCTTTGGTGCTGCCAATACCGGCTTTACCATTACAGCAACTGGAGGAACAGGAACAATGATGTTTTCAAGTGACAATGGAGCGACTTATGTGGCTTCGGGAGTATTCACCGGACTTACCGCGGGTACGTATACTTGGAGAGTACGAGATGCTAATGGTTGTTTCAAAACAGGAACAGTGACTATCACAATCCCTGTTGATATTACTGCATCTGCCGTTGCTAATAATCCACTTTGCTTTGGCACAGCCAATACCGGCTTTACCATTACAGCAACAGGAGGAACAGGCACAAGGATGTTTTCAAGTGACAATGGGGCTACTTATGTGGCTTCTGGAGTATTCACCGGTCTTACCGCTGGTACGTATACTTGGAGAGTACGAGATGCTAATGGTTGTTTCAAAACAGGAACAGTGACCATCACAATCCCTGTTGATATTACTGCATCTGCCGTTGCTAATAATCCACTTTGCTTTGGCACAGCCAATACCGGCTTTACCATTACAGCAACTGGAGGAACAGGCACAAGGATGTTTTCAAGTGACAATGGAGCGACTTATGTGGCTTCAGGAGTATTCACCGGTCTTACCGCGGGTACTTATACTTGGAGAGTAAGAGATGCTAACGGTTGTTTCAAAACAGGAACAGTGACTATCACAATCCCTGTTGATATTACTGCATCTGCTGTTGCCAATAATCCACTTTGCTTTGGCACAGCCAATACCGGCTTTACCATTACAGCAACTGGAGGAACAGGAACAATGATGTTTTCAAGTGACAATGGAGCGACTTATGTGGCTTCGGGAGTATTCACCGGTCTTACCGCGGGTACCTATACTTGGAGAGTAAGAGATGCTAACGGTTGTATGAAAACAGGAACAGTGACTATCACAATCCCTGTTGATATTACTGCATCTGCTGTTGCTAATAATCCACTTTGCTTTGGCACAGCCAATACCGGCTTTACCATTACAGCAACTGGAGGAACAGGAACAAGGATGTTTTCAAGTGACAATGGAGCGACTTATGTGGCTTCAGGAGTATTCACCGGTCTTACCGCGGGTACTTATACTTGGAGAGTAAGAGATGCTAACGGTTGTATGAAAACAGGAACAGTGACTATCACAATCCCTGTTGATATTACTGCATCTGCTGTTGCTAATAATCCACTTTGCTTTGGTGCTGCCAATACCGGCTTTACCATTACAGCAACTGGAGGAACAGGCACAATGATGTTTTCAAGTGACAATGGAGCGACTTATGTGGCTTCGGGAGTATTCACCGGTCTTACCGCTGGTACTTATACTTGGAGAGTAAGAGATGCTAACGGTTGTATGAAAACAGGAACAGTGACTATCACAATCCCTGTTGATATTACTGCATCTGCTGTTGCCAATAATCCACTTTGCTTTGGTGCTGCCAATACCGGCTTTACCATTACAGCAACTGGAGGAACAGGAACAAGGATGTTTTCAAGTGACAATGGGGCTACTTATGTGGCTTCGGGAGTATTCACCGGACTTACCGCTGGTACGTATACTTGGAGAGTAAGAGATGCTAACGGTTGTATCAAAACAGGAACAGTGACTATCACAATCCCTGTTGATATTACTGCATCTGCCGTTGCTAATAATCCACTTTGCTTTGGCACAGCCAATACCGGCTTTACCATTACAGCAACTGGAG
>NZ_JBLVPZ010000024.1:0-2445 GCF_048286555.1 Flavobacterium cryophilum
AACTACCTCGAAGTTGCATTCCGCACCCCGAGCCGTTCGTCCTGCGGACTCAACTCGCGGAGTGCTGCCACTTCACTTCTTCGTTGTTTTCTATGCTTTTTATTTAAGGGCGAGTTAAAAGTACACGTTAGTTCGATGATGCTTTATCAATCAGCTTAGGATCATTTCATTGGGCCGGCGCTGAAATTCTTACCGTGATTTTTGGGATAAAAATATAAGGGCGGGTTAAAGTTGGAACTTACTTTGATTTTACTTCGCTTTACATTGTAAAACAGTTTTCAGTACGCAGTCGGTTCCGGGTAACTTCATTCGGCCGGCGGTTAAATTCTTACCGTGATTTTCTGGTATCGCAACTATAAGGGCGATCTGAAGAGGATTTAAATGACGGTTCGCTGGTTTTATTTTTATGTAATTGAAATATAAACGTTACTTGTCAGTTCTTAATTGTGGATACATATGTCCAAACAATAAATAAAAATTGTAAGGGTATTCTGAACCATAGATATGTTAAACCCTTTCCTTCAAAAGTTCCTTTTTGATAATCAATGTGTTTAATTGCTGAGTATATGTTTGCAGGAAGTATGAGTATGAAAAATGTGATTAATAACCACCCTGTAACAATTCTTAAATTTGGAATAAGAAGTCCAATTGCTGCCGCAATTTCTACAAGACCTGTTAAGTAAACAGTTTCGGTTTTAAATGAAATAAATTCAGGTAACATCATTGACATACCTTTGGTAAATGCAAAATGTCCAATAGCAGTAAACATAAGCATTGCCGACATTGCTATTCTGCCTGATAATGCATATTCAAAGTTTCTACGAAAAATTTTTGTGGTCAAAAGTGAAATTGCAAATACTGAAAGTAATACTATTAAAGGTTTCATTTTATTTTTTTTATTTTTTCATTGTTTTTTGTCTTAACGGTCTGCAGTTTCGGTGTCCGTATTACCTGACGGCTAACGTCAGTTTGTCTAAAAGCCTAAAACAAATCTCTGAGAATTCCATATTTGAGATTTTTCAAAGATAGGAGTCCGCGAACAAAAACTCAAAATCGAGGTTATTAGACAGTTTGAAGGTTCTCGCGCTTTGCCGTGTTTGGGAGTTTGAAAACGAGTATTTGTGGCTAAACGAAAATACGAATTAAAACGGTAATTCCACTAAAGCCCCAAATACGGCAAAACGTGTATTGGCAGAAGTAATTTTTATTTAGTTAATAATTGGTTGTGGAGGAGGGGGAAACAAGTACATTTTATTGTTCTTATTATCTTCTAAATATTTTAAATAATTTTTCAAGTTCAATTTTAATTCAGAAATTTTTTCTTTTTTAGTTATTTGTTTAACATTCTTATTTTCAATAATATTTTGATGAAGTTCTCTAAAGATGGAATAACGTGATCCTTCATTATATTTCGAATATGCTAAATTTAAAATTTCACCATCTCTATAAGTTACCTTAATTATTTTCCCCGAGTAAACTTCAGTGTAATCTCTTTGCTTAAAATCCTCGTTTTTTTGTATAAAATACTTTTCGTCAAATGTTTTATCAATTTTAGATATTGTGTCTAGAATACCTTTGTCAATTTCTATTTCAGCATATTTTAATTGGTCTTCTTTAGACATATTATTGATACGTTTTCCAATTCCATTTCCGTCTATTATAGTATAATCTAGAACTGTATAAGTGGATGTTGTGTTTGTCAAATATGTAGGTTTAAAATTTAATACTTCAATTATGACAATATTACTTTCCTTCTTTTTACAACCAATTATTAAAAGCAGTATTATCAATAATTGAAGTCTCTTTTTCATCGTTTGAGGTGTTATTTCTACCAACTTGTATATAAGTCTGACAAAATCAGACCTATCAGTCTATTTTGGGGTAGATAGGTTTGACAGCAATCAGACTGTATTTAAAATCAAATATATTGTTTTATTCTTACAAATCATCAGATGGCCTTTTTATAAGTTGCAGGGATTTGTAACAAAGAGTCTAGTTTGTGATTCGCGAATTGTATACTTAATTTTAAGTTATAAAAGATATTTATTCTATGAATTGAAAATCTGTTGTTATCGGATTTCATATAAGAATACTTTTGTATTTGCAGGAGCTGTACGTTTCCCATTCAGTTGGAGGCGTAAATGGTAATAGTTCGAGGTCGGGAGACTTCGAAGAAGTAGGAAGAATCGAAAATCTGTTGTAATCTATTTTATCAAGAATAATGATCAGACTGTTTTAGAAATAATGATCTTAAATGATTTGATTTTGTTCACGAGCGAGACACTCGCGCCAGCCAGGGGTCACTTCCTGCGGTCGGCGCTGAAATCTTTACCGTGATTTTCTGGTATCGCAACTATGAGGGCGGTGCGAAAAGGATTTAAATGACGGTTCGCTGGTTTTATTATTATGTAATTGAAGAGAATCTTTTCTTTTTTACTTTTTTAT
>NZ_JBLVPZ010000025.1:0-2164 GCF_048286555.1 Flavobacterium cryophilum
GGCTCACCTCTTCCCATCCCGAACAGAGTAGTTAAGCCCGCCTGCGCAGATGGTACTGCAGTTATGTGGGAGAGTATGTCGTCGCCTTTCTTTTGAAAAACCCCGTTTCTTACGAAATGGGGTTTTTTATTCTTATTTTTTTATTGTAGAAAAATATATTGGTACCTTAGCTCAGATGGTAGAGCAATGGACTGAAAATCCATGTGTCCCTGGTTCGATCCCTGGAGGTACCACTAAAAAACCTTGATTTCTATGATGATTTCAAGGTTTTTTTTGATCAGTCCCTAAACCTGTGGAGCGATAAAAATTAAGCACAAATATTAGTTAGTCTAAAAAGGAAGAATTCTATATTTTTAACTCCTCTGAATTGAGGGATCAATCCCAAAACCTGTGGAGCGATAAAAATTAAGCATAAATATTAGTTAGTCTAAAAAGGAAGAATTCTATATTTCTAACTCCTCTAAATTGAGCTCTAAATGCCTTTATTTTAGCATTGAAAGATTCTGCCGAAGCATTTGTGCTTCTGTTATCAAAATAGTTTAAAATAGTTTGATAGTGATTCACTATAGATTGAGAGATTGTATTAAAGGATTTGGATTAATCCCAAAACCTGTGGAGCGATAAAAATTAAGCATAAATATTAGTTAGTCTAAAAAGGAAGAATTTTATATTTCTAACTCCTCTAAATTGAGCTCTAAATGCCTTTATTTTAGCATTGAAAGATTCTGCCGAAGCATTTGTGCATCTGTTATCAAAATAGTTCAAAATAGTTTGATAGTGATTCACTATAAATCTAGAGATTGTATTAAAGGATTTGAACCCGGATTGGTTTACTTTTTCGTGCCATTTGGCTAATTTTGCAAATCCGATTATTTTATCTGTTGTCTTTTCAAAGATGTTGCGCAAGTCTTGCGTTAGATTGTATGCTTTTTGAATTTCAGGATACAATTCAAATAATAATGCTGCGCGTTCTATTTGGTTTGCCGACCATTTTGATTTGTTTTTGTACAAGAAATAGCGACTTCTGGCCAGTAATTGTTTAAGAGTATCTCCATTAGCCAAGACTTCAGACTCGAACCTTTTCTTGTTTTTCTTGGCTTTTTCTATGCCCTCATTTTCCTGGTCTATGGCTTGCCATCTGTATTTGATCCTTATTTCTTGTAAAGCTTCTGTAGCCAGTTTTTGAACATGGAAGCGGTCGGTTACCCTTGTTGCATTTGGAAAACATTTCTTAGCAATTAATCCCATATTCGCTGCCATATCCAGCGTAATCTCTGTGACTTGATTGCGCGCTTTGAGAGGGATTTTTTCAATAATAGAAATTACAGTGTCGGCTTTAGTTCCGGCAATCATGGCAACTATAGTTCCTTTCTTTCCTTTTGCTGCTTTATTGGTCAAAATAGTATAGAGTTCACCATTGGAGAGTGAAGTTTCGTCTATCGATAAACGGTTGCCTAAATTTTCTGGAAAATAAGCCATTGTTTGGCGTGTGATAGTTGATTCCAGGTTTTGAAATCACTTAAGAAATCTTTGTATTGATGTTGCAGTTTTTTACCCGTAACTCCGTAAAAAGGAGCAATAGCATTACAGTCATTAGGTCTGGAATCTATTGATCTCTTTTAAAAAAGACGCAAACTCTTGTGTTACCCGAGTTCCGTCTGCTACTAAATTCCAATCTCTGAAAACGACTTGCCCAGTATCTTCATTAAGCCATCTTCTGCGAGTGATATGAAGGTATACTTGGTGTCCACGAATTGGGAAATCCTGAAACGGTTATCTCGTCAAAGAATCCTTTGGAACTTAATTTATATTGTCGGTGTTCTTTAGGGATCGAATTGATCTCCTTTAAGTAAAGATGTAGTATTTCTTCTGCTTTTTGATAAGAAGTAAGTTCAAAGTATTCAACAATAATTTCTGGTATAATAATTTGATAAGTTCGCTATAAGAATCTTGCATTTGTTTCTGATTTGGAAATACAAATATTTTTATTTTAATATTTCCCCACAACTTTTAGGACTGATCCATCTTATTCAGTATTTCTAGAATTGTGGATATGCAAATAAAACCCGCAGTATTAGTTAAGCAACATTTTTAAAATTATTTTTCTGTTTCCAGAATTCTTCTATTGTTTTGTAATCTAAGGCGGAATGCCTTCTTTTTCTGT
>NZ_JBLVPZ010000026.1:0-1514 GCF_048286555.1 Flavobacterium cryophilum
TCAAAGCATCTATGTAAAAGCATAACTTTGAGAGTACTAAAAACGAAGATTATGCAATTACAAGACGCCTTTTCTATTCCAAAGATATTCATTGGTTTAGATATTCACAAAAAAAGCTGGACAGTTTTTATCCAAACAGATTTATTTTTTCACAAGACCTATTCGATGCCTTCTAATGCTGAGGATTTGTACCAATATGTGGAGCGAACATTTCCAAATCATGCTGTAGATTTAGTTTATGAAGCGGGTTGTTGCGGATTCTCCGCAGCACGATATTTTTTAAACTTGGGTTGGAATGTTTTAGTTGTTAATCCCTCAGATGTGAAGACAGGAGATAAAGAGCGATATCAAAAAACAGATGCCTTAGATTCCAAAAACTTGTCCAATCAATTAAAATCAGGTGTTCTTAAAGGAATTTTTATTCCAACTGAAGAACACGAACAATTTATGACTTTGGCTCGCCATAGAGCCCAAGTCACAAAAAAACTGCGACAAACCAAATCACATATCAAAAGTATGTTACTGTTTCATGGTATTAAAGTTCCCGAGGAGTTTGATAATTCAAATTGGACTATAGCTTTTATTGCATGGTTAGAAGAAGTAAAATTTAGCACTTCTTGTGGCGATTTAGCCTTGCAAGGAAAAATACGAATGTTCAAGTTTATCAAATCAGAATACTTAGAAATTGCCAATCAAATGCGTGCTTATTGTAGAAAAAACAATAAGAAAGATTACAATCTTTTGAAAAGTATTCCTGGAATAGGAGGGTACTTAGCGAGTGTAATCTTGGCCGAATGTGGAGATTTACGCCGATTTAATAATGAAGGTCAATTTAGTTCCTTCATCGGATTAGTCCCTGGAATCTATAATAGCGGAGGATCAGAAAAATGTTTAGGAATCACACCGAGGAGTCGCTCACAATTACGCAGTTATTTAGTCGAAGCGGCATGGATAGCCATTAGAAAAGATACCGAAATGCAAAATTATTATCGAAAACATCAAGGTAAAAACGTCAAGAGTGTCATTATAAAAGTGGCCCATAAAATGGCCAGAAGAATTCTTTCGGTCATCAAAACAGAAACACCCTATCAAATCAACAGAAACTTAGTACCAATAATACAATAAAAATAACCTTCTTAATAAACTCAACCATACAAGAAAAATAGACTACAAAACAGCTGTGGTGGTTCTGTAAAATGAATCCACATCTCAAAGCAGGTAGCTATTTTATTTATTCTTACAATCATACCGATGCTGGTGGCTGCAATAAGCAGACCACATATAGGAGCGTGAGCTTTAAGATTATAAAAAGAAATATTATGAAATAAAAGAGAAATGAGTTCTTGGCATCATTGAAAAAGTTAGAATAACTTTTTCAGTCCAAAGCTTTCAGCGGACAAAAAGTTGTTTCCAACTTTTCCAACAAGCCGCTGGAACGGAATTCGTAATCGAAAAACACCCTACATATAACCATCTTAAAAGTTGTTAATAACTTAATGATGCTTTACATAGGA
>NZ_JBLVPZ010000028.1:0-1394 GCF_048286555.1 Flavobacterium cryophilum
CTTAATAAACAAAAAACATGTAACGACAGTACAAGCTTGATTTTTGTTTCTTTTGAAATCAAAGATTCACGAACTCCAATAAATTATTAACTCGTAAGTAATCAAGACAAAAGAAAAAAATCTCTTAATAAACAAAAAATATGTAACGACAGTACAAGCTTGATTTTACTCATCAACCGCCTCTCCCCGCCCTTATATTTTTAAACCAGAAAATCACGATAAGGATTTCAGCGCCGGCCGAAGGGAGTGACCCTAAGCTGACTGATAAAGCATCATCGAACTAATGTGTACTTCTAACTCGCCCTTAAATAAAAAGCATAGAAAACAACGAAGAAGTGAAGTGGCAGCACTCCGCGAGTTGAGGACGAAGGACGAAACGGCTCGGGGTGCGGAATGGAACTTTAAGGTAGTTTTCAAGCTTTTTATTTTCAGGCTTGATTTTTTGTTTCTTTTGCATCAAGGCAAAAGAAAAAGATCACATTCAAGATATAAAATAGTACTTACAACAGCAAACGTTCCTATACACCCTCTTCAGATCGCCCTCATAGTTGCGATACCAGAAAATCACGGTAAAGATTTCAGCGCCGGCCGCAGGGAGTGACCCTAAGCTGACTGATAAAGCATCATCGAACTAATGTGTACTTCTAACTCGCCCTTAAATAAAAAGCATAGAAAACAACGAAGAAGTGAAGTGGCAGCACTCCGCGAGTTGAGTCCGCAGGACGAACGGCTCGGGGTGCGGAATGCAACTTCGAGGTAGTTTTCAAGCTTTTTATTTTCAGGCTTGAAATCGAAGATTCATGAATACCAAAAAACAATAATAACCCATGAATATTTTTTGTTTTTTTTTGCATCAAGGCAAAAGAAAAAATTTAATAAAGTCAATAACCTCAACCATCTCAAAATAAAAACCATTTTTTCTATCACAACTTGTGAACCACTTGTGGTATAAAAACAACCAATACCACCATTTTTGCACCATAACAATTAAAAACGAAAGTTATGGCAATCGAAATCGTCACCAAAGCAGACCTCGATGAATTCCGTAAATCTCTTTTAGAAGATATTACAAAGATACTTAAGGGCACAAACGAGCAATCCAAAAAATGGCTAAAATCAACAGACGTCAGGAAATTACTCAACATTTCTCGTGGAACACTTCAAAACCTCCGTGTCAACGGCACACTCGCCTACACCAAAATCGGTGGTATTATGTATTATGACCAAACGGATATTGAAAAACTTTTGAATGGAAACAAAGTGAATGCCCTCCCTACCCTTTTCAAGTAAAGTCATTGCAAGGAGTGGAGCAATCTAATTATCATTTCCCCGTCATCTCGAGCGCAGTCGAGAGATACTTCCCACCATTCATCGTCATCTCCAGCGCAGCCGAG
>NZ_JBLVPZ010000029.1:0-1101 GCF_048286555.1 Flavobacterium cryophilum
TGGATATGCAAATAAAACCCGCAGTATTAGTTAAGCAACATTTTTAAAATTATTTTTCTGTTTCCAGAATTCTTCTATTGTTTTGTAATCTAAGGCGGAATGCCTTCTTTTTCTGTTGTACCAGATTTCAATAAATTCAAATATATCGAGTTCCATTTGCTCTTTTGATATAAGTTTATTACCATAAATTTGTTCGGTTTTCAAAGTCTTAAAAAAGCTCTCAGCTACTGCATTATCCCAACAATTCCCTTTTCTACTCATACTCCTTGTAACCATTTTATAGGAATCAATCACATTAGTAAACTTCTTGCTGGCGTATTGAATGCCTCGGTCAGAATGAAATACCAATCCTTTTTCAATGCTTCGGTTTTTAATAGCCATTCTCCAAGCCGCCAAAGAAGTTTCCTCTACACTCATCCCGTTACTTAGACTCCAACCTATAATTTTTCTGTCATAGAGGTCTAAAACGGTTGTTAAATATAAAAACCCTTCTTTTACTCGAATATAAGTAATGTCCGATACCCAAACTTTTGAAGGTTCTGTAACCGAAAATTCCCTATTTAAAACATTGGGTACAATTAAATACTTATGCTTAGAATTTGTGGTAACCTTGAATTTCTTGCTTAATTTACTTCGTAAACCCAGTTGATTCATATATTTAGCAACTGTAATCCTTGATAATTTATTGCCTAAAGAAGCCAACTCGGCAGTCATTCTTGGACTTCCATATCTTTGTTTTGAATTAAAATAAATGGATGTTATTTTTTCTTTAACAAGCTCAACTCTTTGTTTTCTATCTGAAACAGACCGACTTTTCCATTGATAATAACTTCTTTGACCAACTTGCAATACTTTACACATCTTTTCAATCGGAAATATCTTTTCATTGTTTCTGATGAAAGCATAAATCATCGACCGTTTTTGGAAAAGATGCCAATTGCTTTTTTTAATATATCACGCTCTAGTTCCGCATCTTTGAGTTTTCTTTCAAGCTCAGAAATTAGCTCCTGTTCTGGCGTTTGCTTTAAATTGCCATTACCTGGAAAACTTCCTTGTCCAAACTCTTCGTACTCTTTTCTCCATTTATACAATTGTGGAGCT